>JBGALY010000014.1:0-133812 GCA_044223435.1 Nakamurella sp. | reverse complement strand
GTGGCCCCGGCCCCGGCCCCGGTCTACGCGTCCGACGAGTTCGGCCGCACCCTGGCCGCCGGGTGGGGCACCGCCGACCAGGGCGGCGCCTGGACGGTCGCCGGCACGACCGGCAACTTCGCGGTCGGCGGCGGGACCGGCACCATCAGGCTCGGCGCCGCCGGCGCGGGCCCGTCCGCCTGGCTGAACGCAGTCGCGCGGGCCGACGTCGACACCACCGTCGACGTCAAGCTGGACAAAGCGGCCACCGGTGGCGGGACCTACTTCTCGCTCGCGGAGCGCCGGAACGGCACCAACGACTACCGGCTCAAGGTCCGCGCGATCGCCGGTGGCGCGGTATCCGCACAGCTGACCAAGGTGGTCGATGGCAGCGAGACCGCGGTCGGCAACGCGGTGACCATCGCCGGGATGACCATCGGCGCCGGCGACACCCTTCGGCTGCGGTTCCAGGTGTCCGGCACCGGCACCGCCACACTGAGCGGCAAGGTCTGGAAGGTCGGCGCCGCCGAACCGGCGGCCTGGCAGGTGACCGGCACCGACAGCACCACGGCCCTGCAGACGGCCGGCGGGGTGGGCCTGGTGCCCTACCTGTCCAGCTCGTCGACCAACGCCCCGGTCACCGTGACGGTCGACAACCTGACGGTCACGGCCCCGCACTGACGGAGCGCCGGTGCTCCCCGCCGCTTCTCCCCGTCCCCGACCCGGACCCCGGCCCTGACCCCGACGCCGACCCGGTGTGGGGTGGCAGGCTCTTGGGTATGGACTCCGTTGCGCGCCCCGGGCCGATCGTGCTGGGTTCCGATCCGACGACGATCGCCGACATCGTGGCGATCGCGCACGGGGCGACGGTCGTGCTGGACGAGCGAGCCGTGCGGGCGGTCGATCGCACCCACCGCCTGCTGCCGACGGTGCTGCGGTCCGGGTCACCGGTCTACGGACTCAACACCGGCGTCGGCGACCTCTACACGATCGTGCCGGACACCCGGGACCCGGCCGCGGTGCAGTTGCAGATGCTGCGCAGCCACGCCAGCGGGGTGGGCGATCCGCACGACGAGGCCGCGGTCCGGGCGATCATGGCCTGCACCATCCGCTCCCTGGCCCGCGGGTACAGCGGCGTCAGCGTCCGGCTGGTGCAAACCCTCGTCGACATGCTCAATCGCGGGGTCGTGCCCTACGCCCCGTCCCAGGGATCGGTGGGGTACCTGACCGCGACCGCGCACATCGGGCTGGCGGTGTTCGGCGAGGGCCAGTCCTGGCATCGCGGGGAGCTGCTGCCCGGCGCCGAGGCGCTGCGCCGGGCCGGGATCGCCGCGCAGCAGCCGGGTCTGCGCGAAGGCCTGGCCCTGATCAGCGGCACGTTCGAGATCAGCGGCATCGGCGCGCTGGCCGTCAGCAAGGTGCAGACCCTGATCGACGTCGCCGACGTCGCCGGGGCCATGAGCGTCGAGGCGCTGCGCGGCAACACGCGCGGGTTCGACGCCCGGCTGCAGGCCCTGCGGCCGCACCCCGGTCAGGTCCTGACCGCGCGCCGGCTGCGCGCCCTGCTGGCCGGCAGCGAGATCGTCGAGACCTACCGGCAGCATCGCCTGCAGGACCCGCTGAGCCTGCGCTGCATCCCGCAGGTGCACGGCGCCGTCCGGGACTGCCTGGGCTACGTCGCCGGGGTCGTCGAGTGCGAGATCAACTCGGTCACCGACAATCCCGTCTTCGTGACGATCGACGGTCCGGACGGTCCGGAATTGCAGGCCCTGTCGGGCGGCAACGGGCACGGCGCCCCGGTGGCCACGGCGCTGGACTGCCTGGCCATCGCCATCGCGGAGCTGAGCACGATGTCCCAGGCCCGGTCGGATCGGCTGACCAACAGCCACCTCTCGGAGCTGCCGCCGTTCCTGGTCGCCGGATCCGGCGCGGGGTCCGGCTTCATGATCCCGCCCTACGTGGCCGCCGCGTTGGCGGCGGAGAACCGGGCGCACGCGGCCCCGGCGACCGTGCACACCGTCTCCACCTGCGCCGGTCAGGAGGACCACGTCAGCATGGGCACCACCGCGGCGATCAAGGCCCGCCGGGCGGCCTGGAATGCCGGTCACATCCTGGCCGTCGAGCTGCTGTGCGCGGCTCAGGCGCTGGACTTCCACGCTCCGCTGCAACCCGGGATCGGCACCGGCGCCGCCCATGCGGCCATCCGCCGGCTGGTGCCGACCCGGGTGGCCGACGACCCGATCGGCCCGGATCTGGAGGCCGTCCGCGCGCTGGTGCAGGACGGCACCCTGGCCGGTCTGGTCGACGCCCGGCTCGACCCGGACGCGCTGGGCCCGGCCGCGGACGCGCTCGCGGCGGCGCCCACCGGCTGACCCACTCCCGCCGCACCCGGCCCCGCCGCACCCGCCCTCGCCGCCAAACGGCCCCCTCCAGCGCCGACTCGCCAGACCTGCGTGTTCGGAATCGATTCAGAACCTGCAGGTCTGGCGAGTCGACGCAGATGGGGCTTGCGTCGGCGCGGCCGGGGCTCGCGTCGGGGCGGATGGGGGCAGGCCCGGGTTGGCGTGGGGAGCGACCGAGTCACCAACCCCGGCGCTTGGGTCGCAATCCCACCGGATCACCGGGACGGCCGGCGTCCCGGGAGCGGTAGACGATGTACGGACGGAACAGGTAGCCGACCGGGGCGCTGAAGGCATGCACCAGCCGGGTGAACGGCCACACGGCGAACAGCGCCAGGCCGATCATCGCGTGCACCTGGTAGCTCAGCGGCGCCCCGGCCATCGCCGCGCCGTCGGGTTGGAAGACGAAGATCGACCGGAACCAGACCGCCACCGTCTCGCGGTAGTTGTACGGCTCGCCCACGATTCCGGAGCCGACCATGGTGGTGGCCAGGCCGGCGACGATGGCCAGGACCAGCACCAGGTACATCAGCTTGTCGTTGCGGGTGGTGGCCATGAACACCGGGCCCCGGGTGCGACGCCGGTAGATCAGGATGGTCACCCCGGCCAGCGTGCACACCCCGGCGATCGTGCCCAGCAGCACCGCCTGCACGTGGTAGGCCGTCTCACTCAGACCGACGGCGTGCGTCCAGCTCTCGGGAATCACCAGGCCGATGACGTGACCGACGATGACCACCAGGATGCCGAAGTGGAACAGCGGGCTGCCGATCCGCAGCAGCCGGCTCTCGTACAGCTGGGACGAGCGGGTGGTCCAGCCGAACTTGTCGTAGCGGTACCGCCACCACAACCCGACCAGCAGGACCGCGATCGTCACGTAGGGCACGATCGACCAGAACAGGCTCATGACAGTCCTTTCCCGGCCGGGATTCTCTCGGTCAGCGTGAGGTCGACCGGGCCACCGCGGGCGCCCGGCGGCGGGAACGGGTCCAGGCCGACCGTCTCGGCCGGCGGCCCCTGCGTGGCGAGCCGGCGAGCGGCCAGCAGGTCGTCCGCCGTGGGGGCCGGCAGGGTCGCGGCGACGGCCTCGACCACCGCCGCATACGGCGAGTCCGCCGCCCGCAGACCCTGGATCAGCAGGTCGATCGGTGCGCGGTGGGCGGCGAGCAGCGCGAACCCCGCCGCCTCGTCGACGGTGGCGGCGAACTCCAGCACCACGGCCAGATGGTCGGGCAGTTCGCCGGCCGGCGGGGTCGCGCCCGCCGCCCGGTAGGCGGTGGCGAAATCCAGCAGCGCGACGCCTCGGTTGCGGGTGTCGCCGGCGGTGTAGTAGGTGAGGAACAGGGTGCGGCGGCGGCGCCAGTCGAACGTGTCGACGTAGTCGACCGCCGCGGTGAGCGGGTCGACCGCGGCCAGCCGGGCGGCGCTGTCGCGCAGCAACTCCGCGGCCCGGCCGGGCAGGCCGGCGACGGCCGCCGCCACCGTGGCCAACCGCTGCGCGAAGGCGTCGTCGGGGTAGGCCAGCAGCAGCGAGGCGGCCTGCCAGACCACCCGTCGGTCGGCAGCCGATTCCCCGGTGACGGCGACCGCCCGGGGGCGGAACCTCATGCCTCGCCCGGCTTCCCGGTCGCCCGCGGTGAACCGGGGCGCGGGGTGAACATGGCCTCCGGGGTACCCTTGCCGTCCCAGTTGAGCAGATTGACCCGGGACCGGTGGCCGCCGCGGACGCCCAGGTCCTCGGTGGTCTGCCGTTCGCGCAACGCCTGGAACGTCTCCACCGCGACCGGCACCGGAGCGCCGCTGGCCTCGCCGAACGGGCCGGATTCGTACATGCCCGGGCCGCCGTCGAAGTCGAGCGAGCACTCGGTCACCGATTCCTCCAGCCGGTGCCCCTGCGCCGCGTAAGCGGTCGGGATGACGTACCGCTGCTCGTACTTGGCGATGGCGAGCAACCGGTACATCTCGTACATCGACTCCTCGCTCATCCCGACCGCGGCCGGGATCGACGGATCGGCGTCCCGGCCCAGGTTGTGGTCGCGCATGTAGGCGCGCATGGCGGCCAGCGTGCGCAGCACCCGGTCGACCGGCGCAGTGTCTCCGGCGGTGAACAGGCCGGCCAGGTACTCGATCGGGATGCGCAACGCCGAGATGGCCCCGAACAGGTTGCCCACGTCCTCACCGTCGTGGGCCTCCCGGCTGATCGCGTCGACCACCGGCGAGAGCGGCGGCACGTACCAGACCATCGGCATGGTGCGATATTCCGGATGCAACGGCAGGGCCACCCGGTACTGCTTGATCAGCGCATACACCGGAGACTGCCGAGCGGCCTCCAGCCACTCGTCGGTGATGCCGTTCTCCTTCGCCGCCGCGGCCACAGCGGGGTCGAACGGGTCGAGCAGCAGGTCCAGCTGGGCCTGGTACAGGTCCTGCTCCCGCTCGGCGGACGCGGCGGCCAGGACGGCATCCGCGTCATAGAGCAGCAACCCGAGATACCGCAACCGGCCGACGCAGGTCTCCGAACACACGGTCGGCAGACCCACCTCGATCCGCGGGTAGCAGAACGTGCACTTCTCGGCCTTGCCGGTGCGGTGGTTGAAGTAGACCTTCTTGTAGGGGCAGCCGGACACGCACATCCGCCAACCCCGGCACTTGTCCTGGTCGACCAGCACGATGCCGTCCTCGGCCCGCTTGTACATCGCCCCGGAGGGGCACGACGCGACGCACGACGGGTTGAGGCAGTGCTCGCAGATCCGGGGCAGGTAGAACATGAACGCCTGCTCCAGCTCCAGCCTGATCGTCTCGTTGATCTGGGCGAGGACCGGGTCTCCGGCGAGGATCTCCGGCGAGCCGCCCAGGTCGTCGTCCCAGTTGGCCGACCAGGTCACCTTCATCGGTTCGCCGGAGAGCAGGCTGCGCGGCGGAGCCACCGGCATGTGCTCGCCCAGCGGCGCGGTCGTCAGGTTCTCGTAGTCGTAGGTCCAGGGCTCGTAGTAGTCCTGGATGCTGGGCATCTTGGGGTTGGAGAAGATGGTGAGCAGCTTGCGGAACCGGCCGCCGGCCCGCAGCCGCAGCCGGCCGCGCCCGTCGCGCACCCAGCCGCCCGCCCACCGCTCCTGATCCTCGTAGGTGCGCGGATACCCCTGCCCGGGCCGGGTTTCCACGTTGTTGAACCACACGTACTCGACGCCGGACCGGTTCGTCCAGGCCTGCTTGCAGGTCACCGAGCAGGTGTGGCACCCGATGCACTTGTCCAGGTTCATCACCATGGCCAGCTGCGCCATCACCCGCATCAGTACTGCACCTCCTGCGAGCGCCGGCGGACCATCGTGACCTCGTCACGCTGGTTCCCGGTCGGCCCGAGATAGTTGAACGCGAAAGACATCTGGGCGTAGCCACCGGCCAGATGGGATGGTTTGACCAGCAACCGGGTCAGCGAGTTGTGGATGCCGCCGCGGGTGCCGGTGGTTTCGGCGAGCGGCATGTCGATCGTCCGCTCCTGCGCGTGGTGCACGTACACCACACCTTCGGGCATCCGGTGGGACACGATGGCCCGCAGCACCATCACCCCGTTTCGGTTGACCGCCTCGACCCAGTCGTTGTCGGCCACGCCGATCGTGGCCGCATCGGCCCGGCTGATCCACATGGTGGGCCCGCCCCGGGACAGCGACAGCATGAACAGGTTGTCCTGGTACTCGGAGTGGATCGACCACTTGGAGTGCGGCGTCAGGTATCGCACGCACAGTCCGAGACCCTCGTCGACGGTGCCGATCCGAGGCTCGCCGAACAGGCCGGCAACATCCAGCGGCGGCCGGAAGACCGGTAACTGCTCGCCCAGTTCCTCCATCCAGTCGTGGTCGACGTAGAAGTGCATCCGGCCGGTCAGCGTGTGCCAGGGTTTGAGCTCCTCGACGTTGACGGTGAACGGGGCGTACCGCCGGCCGCCGGTCTCGCTGCCGGACCACTCCGGGCTGGTGATCACCGGAACCGGCCGGGCCGCGGTGTCGGCGTAGGTGATCCGCCGCTCCTCGCTGCCCGCTGCGAGGTGGACAAGTCGCCGGCCGGTGCGCCGCTCCAATTGCTTGAAGCCCTCGACCGCCAGCCGTCCGTTCGACGTGCCGGCCAGCGCCAGGATCGTGTTCGCCATCTTGACTGCGGTGTCGATCGCCGGACGCCCGGCGGCCGCCCCGTGGCCCATCACCCCGTGCCGCGCGGCCAGGTCCGCGACCTCCTGGTCCGGGATCACCGTGACCGCCTTGGTCGTCACGCCCAACCGCTCGACCAGCGGCCCCAGCGTCTCCCACTGCTCGGCGAGCGCCGGGTAGTTGCGGGTGACGACGGCGACCTGACCCATGGTCTTCCCGGGCACCGGGACCTCGCCGGTCTCCCGCCAGTCCCGCTGCGTGCCGTGCGGGTACGCGGTCTCGCCGGGGGTGTCGTGCTGCAGCGGGGTCAGCACCACGTCGCGCCTGACTCCCAGGTGGGTGGCCGCGAGCCGGCTGAACGCCCGGGCGATGGTGTGGAACGCGTCGAAGTCCGACCGGGTCTCCCACGGCGGGTCGATCGCCGGGCTGAACGCGTGGACGTACGGGTGCATGTCGGTGGACGACAGGTCGGCCTTCTCGTACCAGGTGGCGGCCGGCAGCACCACGTCCGACAGCAGCGTGGTCGAGGTCATCCGGAAGTCCAACGACAGCACCAGATCGACCTTGCCTTCGGGCGTCTCGTCGACCCAGGTCACGTCCCGCGGCCGCAGCTGCGCCGGGGTCGGGTCGGCGCGGACGTTGGACGACGTGCCCAGCAGATGCTTGAGGAAGTACTCGTTGCCCTTGCTGGAGGATCCGAGCAGGTTGGCCCGCCAGACCGTCAGCACCCGCGGCCAGTTCACCGGGTCGTCCGGGTCGGTGACGGCCAGCTTCAGCGCGCCGGACGCCAGCTGCCGCGCCACGTACTCCGGCACCGGGATGCCAGCCTCGTCGGCCTCGTCGGCCAGCTCCAGGCTGCTGCGGTCGAACTGCGGGAAGAACGGCATCCAACCCATCGCGGTGGACGCGGCCAGCACGTCCATCGTGTGCATCCCGGCGAACCGGCCCCGGCCCAGCGGGGAGGCCAACGCATCGGCCCGGTAGCCGTCGTATCGCCACTGCTCGGTGTGCGCGTACCAGTACCCCGTGCCGATCATCTGCCGCGGCGGGCGCACCCAGTCCGAGGCCATGGCCATCGTCGCCCAGCCGGTGATCGGCCGGCACTTCTCCTGCCCGACGTAGTGCGCCCACCCGCCGCCGTTGCGGCCCATCGACCCGGTCAGGATGAGCAGGGCCAGGATGGCGCGGTAGGTGGCGTCGCCGTGGAACCACTGGCAGATCCCGGCGCCCATGATGATCATGGACCGGCCACCGGATTCCTCGGCGTTGCGGGCGAACTCGCGGGCCACCCGGATGGCCTGGGCCGCCGAGACCCCCGTGATCGGTTCCTGCCAGGCCGGGGTGTACGGCTCGGCACCGTCCTCGTAGCCGGCGGGCCAGGTGCCCGGCAGACCGGTTCGGTGCACGCCGTACTGGGCCAGCATCAGGTCGAAGACGGTGCAGACCAACCGGTCCCCCACCCGGCGCACCGGAACGCCCCGGGTGAGCACGTCGGCGTGCCCGTCCGGGGTGTCGAACCGGGTGAGCAACACCTCGACGGAGTCACCGCCGAGAACGGTCAACTGCGGCACGACCTCACCCAGGTCGAGATTCCACTTGCCCACTCCGGAGTCGGTGTACCGGAACCCGAGCGAACCGTTGGGCGCGACGATCTCGCCGGTCCGGCCGTCGACCAGCACCGGCTTGAACGCCGCGCCCTCATCGGAACCGGTGGCGTCGCCGCCGAGGTCGGCGGCGGTGAGGTTCTTACCCGGCACGTACGCGCCGTCCCGCTCCTCCAGCGTGATCAGGAACGGCAGATCGGTGTACCGCTGGACGTAGTCGACAAAGAACGGGGTGCGCTGCTCGACCAGGAACTCCCGCAGGATGACGTGGCCCATCGCCATGCCCAGCGCGCCGTCGGTGCCGGCCGCGCACGGCATCCACTCGTCGGCGAACTTGGTGTTGTCGGCGTAATCGGGGCTGACCGTGACCACCTTGGTGCCGCGATAGCGGACCTCGGCCATCCAGTGCGCATCGGGCGTCCGGGTGACCGGGACGTTAGAGCCCCAGAGCATGAGATACGAGGCGTCCCACCAGTCCCCGGACTCGGGTACGTCGGTCTGGTCGCCGAAAACCTGCGGCGAGGCCACCGGCAGGTCGGCGTACCAGTCGTAGAACGAGGTCATCGCCCCGCCCAGCAACTCGACGAAGCGGGAGCCGGCCGCGTGCGAGACCATCGACATCGCCGGGATCGGTGAGAAGCCGGCGATGCGGTCCGGGCCGTAGCGCATGATGGTATGCACATGGGCGGCGGCCACCATCTCGGTCGCCTCGTCCCAGCCGACCCGGATCAGGCCACCTTTGCCCCGCGCCCGTTGGTAGCGGCGGCGGCGGTCCGGGTCGTCCTGGATGTCGGCCCAGGCCAGCACCGGATCACCCAGGCGGGTGCGGGCCTCCCGGTACATCTGCACCAGGACGCCGCGGGCGTACGGATAGCGGACGCGGGTCGGCGAGTAGGTGTACCAGGAGAACGCGGCCCCGCGCGGGCAACCCCGCGGCTCGTACTCGGGACGGTCGGGACCGACACTGGGGTAGTCGGTTTCCTGGGTCTCCCAGGTGATGATGCCGTCCTTGACGTACACCTTCCACGAGCAGGACCCGGTGCAGTTCACTCCGTGGGTGGACCGCACCACCTTGTCGTGACTCCACCGGTCGCGGTAGAAGACGTCACCTTCGCGCCCCCCGGTCCTGCTGACGGTGCGCAGGTCCGGCGAGACCTCGCCCCGGCTGAAGAAACGACCGCTGCGCAACAGCAGATCGGCGACGGGACCGTCGATTCCGGCGGACATCTATCCCCTTTCCGTGGTCGTGGCCGGCACGTGCAACCGCCAGGCGGTGTAGAGCGCGGTGAGTGCACAGGTCAGCACCAGCAGGGCTAGGCCGACCGTGTAGGTGTTCGCGGTCGCGTCGAATGTCGCCCCCATCACCAACGGTGGGAAGTAGCCACCCAGACCGCCTGCGGCACCCACGATCCCGGTCACCGTGCCGACCCGTTCGGCCGGTGCGGAGCGGGCCACCCAGGCGAAAACCCCACCGGTACCGAAGCCCAGGAAGAACGCCAGCGCGACGAACGAGGCCCCGGCCGGCAGTTCGGCCGGCGGCTGCCCGATCTCCACCGCGGCCAACGCCCCGGTGCCGATCAGCGAGATCAGCACGACGACCTTCGGACCGACCCGATCGGACACGATCCCGCCGATCGGCCGGGCGACCACGGCGGCCAGCGCGAACCCCGCGGTGCGGGCCCCCGCATCGGTGATCGAGAAGTCGTAGATCGTCTTCAGGTAGGTCGGCAGGTAGGTGCTGAACGCGACGAATCCGCCGAAGCACACCGCGTACAGCAGCGCCATCTGCCAGGTGATCGGCAGTTTCGCGGCGGCCTTGAGTTTGGGCAGGACCGGGGCGGTGTTGGGGCGCCAACTCGGTGCGTCCTTCATCGCCACCATCACCAGCAACGCGGTGCCGGCCAGCGCCGCCGCGATGATCACGTGGGTGGCGACCGAGCCGAACCAGATCACGAACCGCGGGGTGAAGAAGGCCGACAGCGCGGTGCCACCCATCCCGGCCCCGAAGACGCCGGTGGCAAAGCCGCGCCGGGCCGGCAGATACCAGGCATTGACGAATGGAATCCCGACCGCGAAGGCCGTGCCGGCGATGCCCAGGAAAAATCCGAAAATCAAAAGCAGCACGTACGAATCAATCGCGCCGGCGAATGCGACCAACAGGACCGGTGCGATGGATGCGACGGACACCACCATGAACATCGCCCGGCCACCGTACCGGTCGGTCAAAGCGCCGACCGGAATACGGCCGACCGAGCCGACCAGAATGGGCGTGGCCACCAGGAGTGCGGTCTGCGTGCTGGTCAGGTGCATGGCCGCGGCGTACGGGGTGGACAGCGGCCCGATCAGGTTCCAGGCCCAGAAGTTGATCGCGAATGTCCAGGTGGCGAGGGCGAGATTCCTTCCTTGCCCGTTCATTTGGGCAACCGCCGCAGGCGGCGACTGGGACGGCCGGACGGTGTTCACCCGAGCACCGACCCCGGGGTCTCGGCGGTCCGGCGAAACTGGGTCATCGGTCACTCCTCGGCGGCAGTGGGCCCCGGCAGTCGCGGGTTCGACCGAACCTCATCATCGGAGCCGACTCGCCCCACAGTGCCGAAAGTCCCTTGCCCGGTGAAGCTACGCCCATTCCTCGCATATCGCGATCCAAGGCCGACCGGACAATTACCTCACCGCTGGGAAATGGTGCGGTGAGGTAGGTAAAAGATGCAGGTCACAACGATGGTGGCGACATTCCGCAGCGGAGCGGATGATGTGGACCGATCAGTCCGGGCGACACCCGACCGACCGTCGGGCGCGGACCGCGCGGCCCACACCGGTCAGCTCGACTCGTGTGCCCGACCCAGCTCAGCCGAGCGGATGGCCGCCGCTTCGATCGCGGTCAGCAGCGCGGCCCGCACCCGATGATTCTCCAGCTCGCGGATCGCGGCGATGGTGGTGCCGCCCGGCGACGTGACGGCCTCCCGGAGGGCCACCGGATGTTCCCCTGAATCCCGCAACATGATGGCCGCGCCGACCGCGGATTGGATGATCAACTCGGTGGAGACCGCGCGGGGCAGGCCGAGCAGGATGCCGGCGTCGATCATGGCCTCGACCAGGAAGAAGAAGTAGGCCGGGCCGGAACCGGACAGGGCGGTGACCGCGTCCTGCTGCGCCTCGGGCACCCGGACCACCTTGCCGACCGTGGACAGCAGATCCTCGACCAATTGCAGGTGCTCCGGTTCGGCGTGCGAGCCCGCGGAGATGGCGCTCATCGCCTCGCCGACCAGCATCGGCGTGTTCGGCATGACCCGCACCACCGGCGTCCCGGCGGGCAGGTGCCGCTCGTAGAGGGACGTCGGGAGCCCCGCGCAGAGCGAGACGACAAGGGTGTCCGGAGTGATGGCGCCGGCCAGCGTCTGCAGCAGCGGATCGATGTCCTGCGGTTTGACCGCCACGATCAGCACGTCGGCCAGCTTGGCCGCGTCCTCGGTCTCCACA
Source organism: Nakamurella sp. (assembly GCA_044223435.1). Classification (GTDB taxonomy): domain Bacteria; phylum Actinomycetota; class Actinomycetes; order Mycobacteriales; family Nakamurellaceae; genus Nakamurella. Next base: position 122,214 of record JBGALY010000014.1, on the reverse strand, counting down.
CCCCGCACGCCGTAGCGCTGCGTCAGCTCCGTGACCCGGTCCGGGTAGCGCTCGGTGAACATCAGCGAGTCGGGGCTGCGGCCGGCCGCAATGAGCCCGGCCAGCATGGCCTCACCGATCTTGCCCGCGCCGAGGATGGCGATCGTCGTCATGGCGAACAGGGTGCCACGCCGACGGGGTGGCCAGCGATCGGACGGTCACCGGTCAAGGAGCCGTTCGACCCCGTCGAGGATCCGGTCGAGGCCGAAGTCGAGTGAGCCGGCCGGATCCCCGACGCTGTTGAGCTGCTCCCCCACCGCCCGACCCACCCGGCCGGAGACCGGGAAGGCCGCGGGATCCATCACCGCCGCCAGTGCCGGTTCGATCGCCCGCCACCACTGCTCGTCGTCCTCACCGCTGCCGGACCGGTCGGCGGTCAGCGCGGCCTGCCAGCGCGCCATGCCCTGGACGTGCACCAGCACGGTCGTCAGCACGCCGTCCATCTCCGCGTCGGTCAGACCGATCCCGTCCAACGGCCGGAGCTCCGCCTCGTACTTGCGATTGATGTTCGGCCCCAGCACCGGCCGGCCCTGGGGAATCTGCAGCAGCCACGGGTGCCGCGCGTACAGCTCCCAGTTGCGACGGGCGATGAACCGCAGGGCGGAGCGCCAATGGGATTGCCGCGCCGGCTCGTCGGGGTCGGCGTACACCTCGCCGTTGACCGTGTCGATCATCAGCTCGACCAGGGCCGGCTTGCCGGGGACGTGGGTGTAGAGCGACATGGTCGCGGCGTCGAGCCGGTCGGCCACCGACCGCATCGAGACCGCATCGATCCCGCCGGTCCCGGCCAGTTCGATGGCCGCCGCCGCGATCGCCCGTGCGGTCAGACCGGAACGACTGGGCCGGTCCTGCGAGCCCCACAACAGTTCCAGCGTGCGGACCGGGTCGGCCACCGCCTTCTTGTCGGTCCTGTCGGGCTGCTCGGTCGTCTCGGGCATTCGTCCATTGTCCCGCGGCGACGGTTGCGGTCCGCCCACCATGCTCCGGCGGGATGACCCACCCCGTCGCCGCGCCCCGGCGAGCCGACCGGCGCCGCCGGCCCGGCATTCGGCACCTTGCACCCGAACCCGCGGACTTGTACAGTGTACGATTCGTACACTGTACAAGTCGTGTGACCAGTGGAGGCGCCGTGCCCGAACCCGCCATCGATGTGCAGCACCTGCGCAAGCACTACCCCAGGACCCCCGACGGGGTCGGTCTGAACGGCATCGACCTGCGGGTCGATCGGGGCACCGTGCACGCCCTGCTCGGCCCCAACGGGGCTGGCAAGACCACTGCGATCCGCATCCTGACCACGCTGCTGCGCCCGGACTCCGGCAGCGCGCGGGTGGCCGGCTACGACGTCCGCACCGAGGGCCGGGCGGTTCGCCGGCACATCGGTCTGGTCGGTCAGGCCGCGGCGGTCGACGAGGTACTGACCGGCCGGCAGAACCTGCTGATGGTCGGCCGGCTCAACCACCTGCCCCGGCCGGCCGGCCGGGCTGCCGCGCTGCTCGAACGGTTCGGGCTCGCCGAGGCCGCGGACCGGAAGGTGTCGACCTACTCGGGGGGCATGCGTCGCCGGCTCGATCTGGCCGCGGCCCTGGTCGTGGACCCGGCCGTGCTGTTCGTCGACGAGCCGACCACCGGGCTCGACCCCCAGGCGCGTCGGGACGTCTGGTCGGCGGTGCAGGGTCTGGTCGACGCCGGCACCACGGTCCTGCTGACCACCCAGTACCTGGAGGAGGCCGACGCGCTGGCCGACCGGATCACCATGCTGACCGGCGGCCGGGTCGCCGCCGCGGGCACGCCGGACGGGCTGAAGGCCCTGGTGGGCGGTGACTGGCTGGAGATCACCCCGGCCGACCCGGCCGACCTGCCCCGCCTGTGGGACGTCGCCGCCCGGATCGGCGAACCGGTGGATCGGGGCGGCCTGCTCGCCGTCCCGGTCACCGATCGGACTCGGGCCCTCGTCGCCGTGTCCGCCGCCCTGGCCGACGCCGGCCTCGATCCGCTCGACCTGACCGTCCGCCGGCCCACCCTCGACGAGGTGTTCCTGCAGCTCACCGGCGCGACCACCGACTCCGCCGCCTCGACCGGAGTCCCGGAGGGCACCCGATGACGACCCGCACCCCCGACCGCACTCGGGTCCGCCCACCGGAGTCGCTGCCCGGTGACGCGTGGACCGTCGCCCGCCGCCAGTTCTGGCATTGGCGCGCGCAGCCCGGCGCATTCGCCGTCGGGTTGCTGTTCCCCGTCCTGGTCACCCTGATGTTCGGCGCGCTGTTCGGCGGCGCCATTGCGGGACCGGACGGCGACTACTACTCGTTCCTGATGCCGGGCATCTTCGTCATGGCCATGCTGTTCGGCCTGGAGACGACGATGACCGGCGTCAACACCGACGCAAGTCGCGGCGTGACCGACCGGTTCCGCTCGCTGCCGATCCATCCGGCCGCCGTGGTGCTCGGCCGGTGCCTGGCCGACATGATCTACACGGTGCTCAGCCTGACCGTGCTGATGGCAGCCGGCCTCGCGCTGGGGTGGCGCTGGGAGAACGGGATCGCCGGCGCGCTGGCCGCACTGGTCCTGCTGCTGGCATTGCGTTTCGCCCTGCTCTGGGTCGGCATCTTCGTCGGCCTGACCGCGCCGGGCGCGGAAACCGTCGCCGCGGTGCAGATCCTGGTCTGGCCGGTGAGCATGCTGTCGAACATCTTCGTCGACCCGGCAACGATGCCCGGCTGGCTCGGCGCCCTGGCGTCCTGGAACCCGCTGTCCGCCACCGCCACCGCCACCCGGGAGCTGTTCGGCAACCCCACCTGGACCGCGGCGACCTGGGTGAACGAACACGCGCTGCCGCTGGCCGTCGGCTGGCCGGTGCTGATCACCGCGGTGTTCGCGCCGCTGGCCGTGCGGGCTTACCGCGGGCTCGGCGGATGATCACGCCGCGCTCGAATGCCGCAGCTGGATAACAATCTGTTACCGAACCCTCCGTTCGACGGGCCGAATGGGTTACAGTTCGGCGCGACACCATAGGGAGTCGGGGGACTCGATCACAGGGGGAAGTATTTTCGTGCACCGTCGCACCATGGCGCCGTTTCTCGTCCCGGCCGCCGCGCTGGCCGGCCTGCTGCTCGCCGGTTGCGGCGGGACGGCCGGCGCGGCCGATCGTCCGCCGGCCACCGTGACCGTCACCACCACCCGGACCGCGGTCCTCACCGCGACGACCACCGCGACGCCGCCGGCGCTGACCGTCACCAGCACGGTGACCGCCGCCCCGGTCACCAGCACCGTCACCAGCACGGCAATTCCGGCCGATGTCGGAGCGGGCGCCGGAGCTGGAGTCGGCACCGGGGCGGATGTCGACGTGCAGAATCCGCAGGCGGATCCGGCACCGGCACCGCAGCCGCTGGTGGCCTCGCCGCCGGCCAGCAGCTACTACAAGAACTGTTCGGAGGCGAAGGCCGCCGGGGCCGCACCGCTGTACCGGGGTGAGCCGGGCTACCGATCGGCCCTCGACCGGGACGACGACGGCGTCGCCTGCGAGACCTGAGCGATCGAGACCGATCCCGACCGGACATCACTGCGGGCACTCCCGTGGCGTGAACCCGACTTCGCTCGATCGGGAGTTCGGTCCGCCCAGCAGGTGCGTGCGCCCGGGGCCGGGCCCGATCAGCCGCGCGCCTGCGCCACCGCACGGCGCAAGCCGGCGACGTCGAACCGGCCCTCGTACAGCCGGCCGTTGATGAAGACGGTCGGCGTGCCCTGCACCCCGGCGGCCACGGCGAGCGCGAAGTCGGCCTCGACCTTGTCGCCGTAGGGCTGGGCCGCGTCGCCGATCACCGTCGCCCCGTCCAGTCCGAGCTTGGTCGCGTACTTGGCCAGATCCCAATCCGATAGGCGGTTCTGGTGCGCGAACAGGATGTCGTGCATGCGCCAGAAGGCGCCCTGCGCGGCGGCCGCCTCGGCGGCCAGCGCCGCCGTCAGGGCGTACGGGTGGAGCTCGAACAGCGGGAAATTGCGGAAGATCAACCGGACCCGGCCGTCGGAACCGGCCACGACCTCGTCCAGCACCGGCTTGGCCGCCGCACAGTAGGGGCACTCGAAGTCGCCGTATTCGATCAGGGTCACCGGCGCGTCCAGGGCCCCGCGCACGTGGTCGACCAGACCGTCTTCGCGGGGGACGTCGCCGCCCTCGGCCGCCGGGGCGTTCGCTGCTTCGATCACCGGGTCCGTCATGCCGTCATTATCCGGTGGCGCCCCTCGCTGCCGTTGCGCTGATCTTGACCTTACTGACCCGGATGATTCAGGCGCCTTTCGACGCACCGATCAGCGGGTGACCAGCGGCGGCCCGGCCGATCCGGATCGGCGCCGGGCGATCAGCCGCCTGGCGCCACCATGGGCTGCGGTGCCCGCCACGGCCGCGGCGGCAGTGACAGCGTGGACTCCCCCGCACCGGGTGAACACATGGGGAACCGGTTGCCGAGCACCCGCAGCGTCGTCGAACCCAGCACCGCGGCGATCAGCGAACCCGCCAGGATGCCGATCTTGGCCTGCTCCATGATCGCCGCATCGGTGAACGCCAGCTCGGCGATGAACAGCGAGATGGTGAAGCCGATCCCGGCCAGCATCGCCGCGGCCAGCAGGTGCGAGTAACGGACCCCGCCGGGCAGCACGCCCCAGCCCAGCCGCAGCACCAGCAGTGATGCTCCGGTGATGCCCACCGTGTTCCCCACCACCAGCGCGACGGCCACGCCCCAGGTCACCGACGAGGCGACCGCAGTGCCGAGCGCGGCCGGATCGAGCGCCACCCCGGCGTTCGCGAAGGCGAAGAGCGGGACGATCACGTAGGCCGTCCACGGGTGCAGCGACCGCTCCAGCCGATCGTTCGCCGGGATGGTGGACTCGGCGGCGAGGACGGCGAGCCGGGCCCGTTCGGCCGTCGGTGACTCGCGCAGGGCGCGGTTGTAGGCGGCGCTGCGGTCGACCACCGACTGCGCCGGCGGCATGGCCGGGATGATCAGGCCGACCGCGACGCCGGCCAGGGTGGCGTGCACCCCCGACTGGTAGACGGCGAACCATAGCGCGATGCCGACCAGCACGTACGGGTACAGCCGCCAGACCCCGATCCAGCGCAGGGCCAGCAGCACCAGTACCAGCACCGCGGACACGCCGAGGGCGGCCAGGGACGGGTCGTCCGAGTAGAAGATCGCCATCAGGGTGATCGCACCGATGTCGTCGGCGATGGCCAGGGTGAGCAGGAACACCCGGATGCGATCCGGGCACCGCGGCCCGAAAAGCGCGAGAATGCCGAGCACGAAGGCGGTGTCGGTGGACATGACGACGCCCCAGCCGCGCGCCGCCTCGCCCGACGGGTTCATCAGCAGGTAGATCGCGATGGGCACCAGCAGGCCGCCGACGGCACCCAGGGTCGGCACGATCACGGTGCGCCGGTCCCGCAGGTCGCCCTGCGCGATCTCCCGGGTGATCTCCAGCCCGATGACGCAGAAGAACACGGCCATCGCGGCATCGTTCACCCAATGCTGCAGGGACATCTCGAACGTGATCGGGCCGACGCCGAAACCGACCGGCACGTGCCAGAATTCGGCGTACGCCGCCGACCAGGGCGAGTTCGCCCAGGCGAGGGCCAGCACCGTGCCGATGAGCAGGAACACCGACCCGGCCGATTCGGTCGCCAGGAAGCGGCGCACGGCCGGGGACGGTCCGCGGAACACGACTCTGGGCGGCGGTCCGGGGCGAGGGACTTCGGTCATGGCGGTCACTCCCGTGATCGGCAGCCGGACCACAGCACCCTACCCGTCCGTTCGACCGGTCTGGGCCGTCGTCTCGACAGGTGACGCTCCGGCCGTATCAACCGGCCGTCGATCCGGGTCCGGATCAGACGACCCCGGTGAAAGGAACGAATGTGCCGAACATCAGCGCTGCCCGACGGCTGTCCACCGCGCTCGGCGTGGCCGTGCTGGCCGGCATCCTTGCCGCCTGCGGCGGCACGGTGGGCGGCAGCGCCACCGGCGCCGACATGGCCCGGTCGATCGAGTCGCTCGTCAGCGACGCGGCGAAGGCCGCCCCCACCGCCGACCGTGCGACGACCGCCACCTCCCCGACCACCGCCACCGCGACCACTGCTCCCGAGCAGCCACCCCTGACCGTCACCGTCGACAAGACCGGCTGGTACGCCGGATTCGCGATCTCGGTCGAGCAGGCAACGGCCAGCCAATCGTTCACGGGCGCCGAGGTCGAGTTGGCGCTGCGCTTCACCAACATCGGCCGGGAGACCGCGCGAATCCCGTATGCGATGTCGGCCGAGGTGAACGGGTCGGTGGTCACCACCTCCGGTGACCTGCCGCAGGACGACATCCCCAGCGGCGCGACCGCCGAGGGCACGTTGTTCGTCGCCGTCCCAGCACCGAACGACGAGGCCGTCGACCTGCAGGAGGCGATCGACTCGGTGGTGCTGGTCTACGGCGAGAAGGGCGACAACCGGACGGTCATCCCGCTGGCCCAGGGGACACCGGTGGACAGCATCGAACCCCGCTCGCTGGCCGCCGGTGGCGTCCTGGCGCAGAGCTCGGTGACGGTCGAACTGCTCGGCGGCGACGTGGCCCCGGCCTACCTGTCGGGCGAGGACGGCAAGGTCACGATCGACCTGCTGATCAAGGTGACGTGCGCGGCCGACTGCCGAGCCTCCGGGTACTACTCCAGCGTCGGGTACTTCACGTTGACCGACGCCGCGGGCGTCACGATCGCCCCCGACTCGCAGCGCACCTGGTACTGCTGCGAGGCCATCTATCCCGGCACGGTCGTCCAGGGCGACCACAGCAACCTGGTCTTCGTCGTCGACGCACCGGCGACCGGCGCGTGGACATTGACGTACGAGGATCCGACGGTCACTGCCGAGGGCCACCCGGCCGCCTCGGTGTCCTTCACGGTGTGACGGCGCGCACGCTGGACAACACCACCGCCGACGGCTTATCGTCGCAACTGGAAATCAGCGATTTCCCCAAAGACTTGGGATTGTTACTGCACAGCAGGCAAAACCCGGGCTCGTTCCGCGTGCACTCGGCTGAGTGCGGTCGCCGGACCGGCCCGGGTTTTTTGTTGTCGCGGGCATGCCCCTTGCTGCGGACCGACATGAATTTCCGAAGGAGGAATCATGGCTACCGCCAGCAAGTACGACACCCTCGCCGACGCGATCCTGACCGGGGTCGGCGGCGAGTCGAACGTCAAGACGGTCACGCACTGTGCCACCCGTCTGCGGTTCCAGCTCAACGACCAGGCCAAGGCCGACAAGGCCGCGGTAGAAGCAGTTCCCGGAGTGATCACCGTCGTCGAGGCCGGCGGCCAGTTCCAGGTCGTCATCGGCAACACCGTCAACAACGTCTACGAGGCGATGACCGCCCGGTCCGACGTGTCCAGCGCCGGCGCCGCCTCCGGCGGGCCGCTGGCCCGGTTCATCGACCTGATCACCAGCATCTTCACCCCCCTGCTGTGGGTGTTGGCCGGGACCGGCCTGCTCAAGGCCCTGCTCGCCGTGGGTGTGAAGATAGCTCCCGAATTCGCCACGACGTCGACGTACGCGCTGCTGTTCGCCGCCGGCGACGCGGCCTTCCAATTCCTGCCCTTCCTGCTCGCCGTGACCGCGGCCAAGAAGTTCGGGGCCAATCCGTTCACCGCGCTCGCCGTGGTCGGTGCCCTGGTCTACTCGGCCACGATCGCCGTCATCCCCGGCCCCGACGGGGCCACCATGACGCTCAAGGCGTTCGCGGACGGCGGTGGGGAGCTGACGTTCCTGGGCATCCCGGTCGTCATGGTGAGCTACCTGTCCGCGGTGATCCCGACCGTCCTGGCCGTTTGGATCCTGTCCCTGGTGGAGCGGGGCCTGACCCGCGTCATCCCGGAGACGGTCCGCAATTTCGCGGTCCCGATGCTGGCCGTCGCGGTCGTCGTACCGGTCACCTTCCTGGCCATCGGGCCCGCCTCGTTCTACCTGGGCGAGGGCCTGTCCGGTGGGGTCAACTGGCTGTGGAACCTCTCGCCGGCGCTGGGCGGGTTGATCCTGGGCGGAACCTGGCAGCTGCTGGTCATCTTCGGCCTGCACTGGGGATTCGTGCCGGTGATGATCCAGGACATCGCCACCCAGGGCTATTCGGTGCTCACCGGCGCGCTGTTCCCGGCCGTGCTGGCCGTGTCCGGCGCCACCGTCGCGGTGTGGATCAAGACCCGTAACCACGACCTGAAGAAGATCGCCGGACCGGCGACCATCTCCGCGTTCCTGGCCGGCATCACGGAGCCCGCCATCTACGGCGTGGTGCTGCGCCTGAAGAAGCCGTTCATCTACACGCTGATCGGCGGTGCGGTGGGCGGCGCCATCGCCGCCTCCGGCGGGTCGGCGGCCGAGGGCTTCGTGTTGCCCGGGGCCATCACCCTGACCTCCACCCTGAACATCGGCAACTTCACCCTCCAGCTGATCGGCTGCGCCGCGGCCATCGCCATCGCGTTCACCCTGACGATGGTGCTCGGCTTCAAGGACCTGCCGAACCCGGACCAGGCCGTCGAGGAAGGGGCCGTACCCAGCGAGGCGCTCGTCGTGACCGCCGCGGTCGCCGGGCAGATCGTGCCGCTTTCCCAGGTGCCGGACAAGGTGTTCTCCTCCGGCGCGATGGGCCCGGGCCTGGCCGTGCTGCCCACCGAGGGCCGCGCCTACGCCCCGGTCGGCGGCACCCTGGCCACCGTCATGCCGCACGCCTTCGGTATCCGGACCGACGACGGCACCGAACTGCTGGTGCACATCGGGCTGGACACCGTCGAACTCGGCGGAGCGCATTTCACCCCGGCGGTGACGCAGGGGCAGCGGGTCGAGGCGGGCGACCTGCTGTGCGAGTTCGACATCGCGGCCATCGAGGCCGCCGGGTTCCGGACCACCACCATCATGATCGTCACCGACCCAGGTCCGTACCAGGCCGTCGTGCCGGTCGCCGACGGAACCGTCACCATCAAGGACCAGGCCCTCGACCTGGTCGGCTGATCCATTGAAACCGGTCGGCGGCGGCGTCCCAGTCGCCGCCGACCCCACCGATACGGAGAATCCAGCAATGAGCACCTCAGCCCTGACGGCCGACCCTGCCCCGTTCCCGTCCACCTTCCTGTGGGGTGGGGCGACCGCCGCCAACCAGGTGGAGGGCGCCTATCTCGACGGCGGAAAGGGCCTGTCCATCCAGGACGTGCTGCCGCGCGGCGGGACGTCCCCGCGGACGGCCGAACCCACGCCCGACAATCTCAAGCTCGAGGCGATCGACTTCTACCACCGGTACGCCGACGACATCGCGCTGTTCGCCGAGATGGGCTTCTCGGTCTACCGCTTCTCGATCGCCTGGAGCCGGATCTTCCCGAACGGCGACGACCCGGAGCCGAACGAGGAGGGCCTGGCCTTCTACGACCGGGTGCTGGACGAGTTGGAACGGCACGGCATCGAGCCGCTCGTCACCATGTCGCACTACGAGACGCCGCTGGCCATCGCCGAGAAGTACGACGGCTGGGTCTCCCGCGACGTCATCGGCCTGTTCGAGCGGTACGCCCGGGTGCTGTTCGAGCGGTACGGGCACCGGGTGAAGTACTGGCTCACGTTCAACGAGATCAACTCGGTGCTGCACCTGCCGTTCATGAGCGGCGGCATCAACACGCCGCCGGATCGGCTGGGCAAGACCGACCTGTACCAGGCCGTCCACCACGAACTGGTGGCCAGCGCCGCGGCCACCAAGATCGCCCACGAGATCAACCCGGACATCAAGATCGGCTGCATGGTCCTGGGCATGCCGATCTACCCACTGTCGCCCGACCCGGCCGATGTGCTCGCCGCGATGACCGGCGACCACGCCAACCTGATGTTCTCCGACGTGCACACCCGCGGTCGCTATCCCGGGTATGCCCTGCGGTACTTCCGGGAGAACGGCATCGAGCTGCAGATCACCGATGCGGACCGGAAGCTGCTGGCCGAGCACACCGTCGACTTCGTCTCGTTCAGCTACTACATGAGCGTCTGCGAGACCGCTGATCCGGCCAAGCCGTCCACCTTCCTGTGGGGTGGGGCGACCGCCGCCAACCAGGTGGAGGGCGCCTATCTCGACGGCGGAAAGGGCCTGTCCATCCAGGACGTGCTGCCGCGCGGCGGGACGTCCCCGCGGACGGCCGAACCCACGCCTGACAATCTCAAGCTCGAGGCGATCGACTTCTACCACCGGTACGCCGACGACATCGCGCTGTTCGCCGAGATGGGCTTCTCGGTCTACCGCTTCTCCATCGCCTGGAGCCGGATCTTCCCCAACGGCGACGACCCGGAGCCGAATGAGGAGGGCCTGGCGTTCTACGACCGCGTGCTGGACGAGCTGGAACGGCACGGCATCGAACCGCTCGTCACGATGTCGCACTACGAGACGCCGCTGGCGATCGCCGAGAAGTACGACGGCTGGGTCTCCCGCGACGTCATCGGCCTGTTCGAGCGGTACGCCCGGGTGCTGTTCGAGCGGTACGGGCACCGGGTGAGGTACTGGCTCACGTTCAACGAGATCAACTCGGTGCTGCACCTGCCGTTCATGAGCGGCGGCATCAACACGCCGCCGGATCGGCTGGGCAAGACCGACCTTTACCAGGCCGTCCACCACGAACTGGTGGCCAGCGCCGCGGCCACGAAGATCGCCCACGAGATCAACCCGGACATCAAGATCGGCTGCATGGTGCTGGGCATGCCGATCTACCCGCTGTCGCCCGACCCGGCCGATGTGCTCGCCGCGATGACCGGCGACCACGCCAACCTGATGTTCTCCGACGTGCACACCCGCGGTCGCTATCCGGGGTACGCCCTGCGGTACTTCCGGGAGAACGGCATCGAGCTGCAGATCACCGATGCGGACCGCACACTGCTGGCCGAGCACACCGTCGACTTCGTCTCGTTCAGCTACTACATGAGCGTCTGCGAGACCGCTGATCCGGCCAAGAAGGTCACCGGTGAGGGCAACATCCTCGGCGGGGTGCCGAACCCGCACCTGCCGGCGTCCGAATGGGGTTGGCAGATCGACCCGATCGGCCTGCGGCTGATCCTGAACCAGTTCTGGGACCGCTGGGGCAAGCCGCTGTTCATCGTCGAGAACGGGCTCGGCGCGAAGGACGAGCTCATCGATTCCGATGATGCCGCCGGTGGGCGCACCGTCAACGACGACTACCGGATCGACTACCTGAACGCGCACCTGGTGCAGGTCGCCGAGGCGATCGCCGACGGGGTCGAGGTACTCGGCTACACCACCTGGGGACCGATCGATCTGGTCAGCGCGTCCACCGCCGAGCTGTCCAAGCGGTACGGCTTCATCTACGTCGACCGCAACGACGACGGCACCGGAACCCTCGACCGGTACCGCAAGAAGTCCTTCGACTGGTACCGCGAGGTGATCGCGACCGACGGCGCGAGCCTGCGGCGCGACTGATCCGGACCGACACCGGTCCTCCGGGCGACGATCTCAACGAGGAGATACCTGCGGTGCGGGTGCTGAAGGTGTTCAACAACAACGTCGTGCTGGCCGTCGACGAGCAGGACCGCGAGCTGGTGCTGTTCGGCCGGGGACTGGGCTTCAAGGTGGCACCGGGATCGATGGTCGACCCGCGCCGGGTGGAACGCCGGTTCGTCCCCGGTGCGTCGGCCAGCGCCGACCGGATCGCCGCGATGGTCGACGACATCCCCGCCGACGACATCGCACTCGCCGAGCGTCTGGTCGAGCTCGCCCGGACCCGGCTCGGCCAACGGATCAGCGATCATGTGCTGCTGCCGCTGGCCGACCATCTGAGCTTCGCCCTGCGCCGGGCGGCGCAGGGCGTCGCCGAGCTCGAATACCCGCTGCGCTGGGAGGTGCAGTACCTGTATCCGGCCGAGGTCGCGGTGGCCCGGGACATGCTCGACCTGGTGGCCGCCGATCGCGGCGTCCGGCTGCCCGAGGTGGAGACCGTGCCACTGGCCCTGCATCTGGTGAACGCGCAGTTCGACGCGGACATGACCGCGACCGCGCAGATGACCGCCGATCTGCACCGCATCCTGGACATCATCCGCGAGGAATACGGTGTCCGGATCGACGAGACATCGATGGAGGTGGCGCGGTTCGTGACCCACCTGCGCTACCTGTTCCTGCGCGAGCAGCAGGGCCGCCGGCTGACCGAGACCCCGGCCGAACTGCACACCGCCCTCCGATCGGCCCGGCCGCGGGAATACACCTCGGCCGGTCGGATCGGCACGTTGCTCGCCGAGCAGTACGAATGGACCGTCAGCACCGACGAGATCCTCTATCTGGCTCTGCACGTCAGCCGGCTGGTGGACGCGGCCGGCGCCGGCACGCCGAATGAAGGAGCCCCGGCATGACGGCGGCCCGGCAGATCCTCGCCGCGGTCGGCGGCCCCGGCAACGTGCAGTCGCTGACCCGCTGCTGGGCCCGGCTGCGGTTCGTCCTGGCCGACCCCGGTCTGGTCGACGAGCCGGCCATCGACGCGTTGCACGACGTGGCCATCGCGGTCCACCAGCACGGGCAGTACCAGATCGCACTGCGTCGCAGCCTGCTGGAGACGTTCGACGAGTTGACGGTGCTGCTGCGCTGACCCCCCGGGCGCCCGATGATGCCGGACCCGGGGTCCGGGGCCGTGCCGGCGAATCTGCCTCGGGCCGATCGACTCAGCGGCAAGGACGATATTTCGGGCGCGTTGTGCCGGGTTGAACAGCCCGGCACTCGAGGGAGCGCGCAGCAACTGCGCATTCGGGCACACGGGTTGCCGGTGGTTTCGACCGATCAGCCCAGGGCGCCGGTCCGGCTGGGGTCGCCGGCGCCCGCCCGGTCACAGTGTCTGGTAGATCGCGTTCGAGATGGCGGCCTCGTCCGCGAACACCTCACTGACCGCGGATACCGCCGGGATCGTCCCGACGTCGTTGACCATCAGCGCATACGCGACGGTCCGGCCGCTCGCGGTGTGGATGTAGCCGGCCAGGTTCTGCGCCTTGAGGTTGAGCCCGTCGTTGTCGGCCAGGATCGTCGTGCCCGGCTTGGCGAACACCTGGCCCCGCGCCGGGAGGCCTTGGCCGACGGAGGCCAGCGAGCCGTCGATACCGAGAACCGGCAGCGCCTGCCGGTATTGGGTGGCCACATCGGTCTTGCTCATCGCGGTCAGCATCTGCACCAGGGCACGCGGCGTGGCCCGGCTGTCCGGCGTGCCACTGCCGTTCGTCGGGAAGTCGAACCGGGCGCCGTCGACGCCGTAGTCGTGGGTCAGGATCTGCCGTTCCGCGGCCAGCGCACCCTCGATGGTGGTCTGGTTCCGGGTCAGCCCGAGCAGGCTGACGGACAGGTTGGCGCCCAGATTCAGGCTGACCTTCAGCGTCAGCCGTGCGGTCTGCGCGAATGGGGCCGATTCGAACACCGCGACCCGGTCGTCGGCCGGGTAACGGCCCGGCCGGACCGTCGGCGACAGCCGGGACGTCGGGTTGGCCGCGACGAACGGCGCCGCGACGTCGACACCGGCTCGACCGAGGGCCTGAATGAACGCGGTGCGCATGAAGTCGTTGGGCCGCTCGATCCGGAAGGTACCGACGAACGCCGGCTCGCCGGAGAGCGGCGCCGCGTATCCGGCCGGGATGCTGCCGGTCACCGTCGCGGTGCAGCCGGGAGTGCCGAGGCAGTCCGGCCGGGCGTCGTCGGACAGCTGCACCGTCGCCGCCGACCCGACGCCTCCGGTGGTCACCGAACCGTCAACGGTCAGCGCCGCGGTCTCCGGCCGGTGGCCGACCGTCGCCGGACCGCCGGCCTCGCCGGGGGTCACCGTCACGTCGACCTGGTTCTCGTTGAGCATCACCGGGGTGACCAGCAGGTTCCCGTTGGGCACCCGGTACGGCTGGAAGAGCCGATCGTCGATGACGACATCGCCGGTCACGGAGCTGATCCCGGCCGCCCTGACCTGCCGGGCAAGGTCATCGACCGCGAACAGCGGATCCTGCGGCGTGAGGATCGCGGTGCCCAGCCCGTTGGCGTCGTTGTGGTCGAAGTCGGTGTACTGCACCGTGTTCGCGTCGATCCGGCGCCCGCCGAACGCCAGGTCGCCGCCCCCGACGAGCACGAGATTGCCCGCCAGGACGCCGTTGTTGTCCACCGTGCCCTGCCGGTACACCGGGGTGGACTGCCGGGCGTCGGCCCCCAGCCGGTCCAGTGCGGCGCCCACCGAGAACAACTTGCGGGTGGACCCGGTGAACGACATGACGTCCGGATTGAGCGGGTAGAACGACTCCCCCGTGTCGACGTCCGTGACCAGCAGGCTCCAGGTGGCCTGGGCGTAGAGCGGTTTGTCCATCACGTCACCGATCGCGGCCGGCAGGTCGGCCGGCCGCGCGGACAAGCTCGGCGCGGAACTCGCCGGCCGGGTGGTCGTCGAAGTGGCCGACGCCGAGGTGCACCCGGCCAGCAGCACCGCGGCCAGCAGCACACCGAGCCGGCCAACGTTCATGACGACCATGGGCTCCTCCGCGGGCGTTGTCCCGCCGAGTGTGACCCGATGGCCCCGCTGCCGCCCGACGAACGGAACTGGATGACGCACGTGGATGCGGATCGGACGGTGCTTGACCCGGTCGGCGACCTGATGCTGGTTCACCCCGAGTGGCTGGGCTGACGGACCGACGCGAGGAGCAGGTCGAGTTGCTGGTCGACGTAGTGCTCCAGGGTGACGAAACGGGCCAGGTTCCAGTGCTTGAGTGCCCAGGCGTGTGCGGTGAGCAGCACGTTCTGCACCACCAGCCGGGCGTCGACGTCGCGGAAGGCGCCGGCCGCCACCCCGTCCTGGAACACGGCCCGGATCGGCTCGGCCGTCTGCAATTCCAGCTGTTTGATCTGCTCGAGCCCCGGAGGCGACAGCGTCCGGCTCTCCCGGTAGGTCAGGTTCACCGCGTCCCGCTTGGCGTCGACGACCTGGCAGCAGATCCGGAAGCCGGCCTCGAATCGAGCCAGCGGATCGTCCCCGGCGGCGTCGATGGCGGCGGGCACCTGGTCGCGGAAGTCCTCCAGGATGTCCACGATCACGGCCAGGAGCAGGTCGTCTTTGTTGCCGAAGTACTGGTAGATGAGTCCGACGCTGATTCCGGCCCGCTCGGCCACCGCCTGCATCGCGGTGGCGTGAAAGCCCGTCTGGGACATCACTTCGGTGGCCGCGTCCAGGATCTGCCGGCGTCGACGCTGCACCCTCGCGTCGGCCCGGGCGGCTCGCGCGGCGGTCCGCTCATCCAGGGTCTGCGTCATCGCGCTCCCTCTTCCCGCCGAACTGAATGGTGATTCAACTGTACGGCAGGGTCGGAGAATCCCCACACCCAGCGCCGTACCGTGGACGGATGGCCAGCATCGGAACGGTCCGAACCTGGGACGACGCGGAAGGCTGGGGCGTCGTCGACTCCGCCGACACCCCGGGCGGCTGCTGGACCCACTTCAGCGTGGTGGCGGTGGCCGGGCAGCTGTCGCTGCCGCCCGGCCGGCCGGTGCACCTCGAGTGGGAGCCGGTGGTCGACCAGGACGGCTACCGATACCGGGCCCTGCGGACCTGGCCGGTGGGCGCCGAGCCGGTGGACACCCCACCCCAGGGGTCGAGCAACGCGTACCGAAGCACGCTGACGATCACGTTCGATCGCCCGCCGGACGGCGCCGACCGGCACTGACCGGTGCTGACCAGTGCTGACGCAAGCGCGGCGCTGGGCACAGGTCGACGCTCCGGGCCGGTCGCTGCGGTCAACTCGGATGCGCACCCCCGGTCGAAGACGGTGTCGGCGGCGGCCAGCAGCGGTGCGGGGATCAGGGCCTGCGCCGATCCACTGAACAGCGATTCATTTTGGTGTTGACAACGCACCTTCCGGCGTCTACCGTCGGTCGCAGTTGAATGAACCATCATTCACTGAATGTCTTCCGAACAGCACCGATGCGACTCGAAGAGGAGAAGCAGATGACCCAGACCGTTCCCGCACCCACCGCCCGTGCGACCCCCGAGTTCGGCGACATCCGGTACGAGATCGAGGGCCCGACCGCGATCATCACGATCAACCGACCCCACCGGTACAACGCCTTCCGCGGCCAGACCGTGGAGGAGCTGATCAAGGCGTTCCGTCTCGCCTGGGCGGACAAGGCCGTGCAGTCCGTCATTCTCACCGGCGAGGGCGAGAAGGCGTTCTGCACCGGCGGCGACGTCAAGCAGCGGGCGGAAACCGGCGACTACGGCCCCACCGAGTCCGGCATGTTCGAGATCGGCAACCTGCACAAGCTGATCCGCGACATCCCCAAGCCGGTCATCGCCGCGGTCAACGGCGTCGCGGTCGGCGGCGGTCACGTGCTGCACGTGCTGTGCGACCTGTCCATCGCCTCCGAGACCGCCCGGTTCGGGCAGGCCGGCCCGAAGGTCGGCTCCTTCGACGCCGGCTTCGGCTCCGCGTACCTGGCCCGGGTCGTCGGCGAGAAGCGGGCCCGGGAGATCTGGTACCTGTGCCGGATGTACGACGCGGCCACCGCCGAGCGCTGGGGCCTGGTCAATGCCGTCGTGCCGGCCAGCCGGCTGCTCGACGAGGCGAAGGCATGGGCCGCCGAGATCGCCGAGAAGAGCCCGACCGCGCTGCGCTTCCTCAAGCAGTCGTTCAACGCCGACACCGACCACCAGGCCGGCCTGTCCAACCTGGCCATGTCCGCCCTCGATCTGTTCACCGCCTCGCCGGAGGGACTGGAGGGCGCCGCCGCGTTCGCGCAGAAGCGTCCGGCCGACTTCGTCCGGCACGTGAACTGGCACTGACGCGAGATCCATCGACCAGGACGAGAGATAGGAAAACGATGGAGTTTTCGCTCACCGCCGACCAGCAGGATCAGGTCGACGCGGCCGCCGCCTTTGCCGCAGAACTGGCGCCGAACTACCAGAACCGGGAGAAGGCCGGTGTCATCGAGAAGGACGTCTTCCTGGAGATGGGTCGCCGCGGTTTCATCGGCGCCGAGATCTCACCGGACCTCGGCGGGCGCGGGCAGACCCGCCTCACCTCCGGCCTGCTCCTCGAGCAGATCTCCAAGGGCGACTTCAACGTCGGCTACCTCCAGGTCGTCGGCTCGTTGGTGGGTCAGATCCTGGCCGGCAACGCCGCTCCCGAGGTCGCCCGGGAATGGGTCCCGCAGATCACCGGCGGCACCGGCGTGGTCGGCATCGGGCTGTCCGAGCCGACCGGCGGATCCGACGCCGGGAACCCCGGCATGCGCGCCCATCAGGACCGGGGCGACTGGATCCTCAACGGCGCCAAGTCGATGTCGTTGATGGAGTACTGCACCGGTGCGGTCGTTTTCGCCCGCACCGGCGACGAGGGCCGGGGCCGGGGCATCACCGCGTTCATCGTCGATGTCGACAGCCCGGGCACCTCCCGCGAGCCGTACTCCGACATGGGCACCAAGCCGGTCCGGCGCGGCGCGATCCACTTCGAGAACGTCCGGGTACCGGCCCACAACGTGCTCGGCGAGGTCGGCAAGGGCTTCACCTCGGTCATGCAGGGGTTCGACTTCAGCCGGGCACTGATCGGCCTGCAATGTGTGGGCACCGCCCAGCAGACCGTCGACGAGACCTGGCAGTACGTCGCCCGGCGCGAGGCGTTCGACCGCCCGATCAGCACGTTCCAGGGCGTCTCGTTCCCGCTGGCCGAGTCCGAGACGCTGCTGGCCGCGGCGAGAGTGCTCTGCTACCAGACGCTCTGGCTCAAGGACGCCGGCCTGCCGCACACCGCCGAGGCGGCCATGTGCAAGTGGTGGGCGCCCAAGACCGCCTACGACGTCATCAACCAGTGCCTGCTGCTGCACGGTCAGTACGGCTACCGCACCGAGAAGCCGATCGAGCAGCGCCTGCGCGACGTGCTCGGCCTGCAGATCGGTGACGGCACCGCCCAGATCATGAAGCTGATCATCGCCCGGCAGAAGCTCGGCCGGGAATTCGCGCCCTGATCCACCCCCCCATCGGCGTTGATCACTCGGGCCGCCAATCCCGACCCACACGTCTCACCATCCTGACAAAGGAGTCATTACCATGGGCAAGCTGGACCAGAAGGTCTCGATCGTCACCGGTGCGGGCCGGGGCATCGGCCGCGGCATCGCCGAGAAGCTGGCGGGCGAGGGCGCGATCGTCGTCGTCACCGACGTCGACGAGCAGTCCGCAATCACCACCGCGAAGGAACTCGCCGGTGGCGATGCGGGTCGTCATCTCGGCTTACGCGTCGACGTCACCGACCGGACGTCCGTCGCGGCGATGGTCGCCACCGTCACCGAGCAGTTCGGACGCATCGACGTGCTGATCAACAACGCGGGCTGGGACAAGGTCGGCCCGTTCGTCGACAGCGACGAGGCCGACTGGGACCGGGTCATCGCGATCAACCTGTACGGCGTGTTCAACACCTGCAAGGCCGTGCTGCCGATCATGCAGGAGCAGGGCCATGGCCACGTGGTCAACCTCGGCTCGGACGCCGGACGCGTCGGCTCGTCGGGCGAGGCCGTCTACTCGGCCGCCAAGGGTGGCGTCATCGCCTTCACCAAGGCGCTCGCCCGCGAAATGGCCCGCAACCAGATCAACGTCAACGTCATTTGCCCCGGACCGACCGACACCCCGCTGTTCGCGTCGATCGGCGGCGACAACCCCAAGCTGCGCGACGCGCTGACCAGGGCGATCCCGCTGCGCCGGCTGGCCGACCCGAGCGACCTGGCCAACGCCGTCGCGTTCTTCGCCTCCGACGAGGCCGCCTACATCACCGGCCAGACCGTCAGCGTCAGCGGCGGCCTCACGATGAGCTGAGACGGGACACCACGACCATGACTCTCGAGACGATCCTCACCGACGAGATCATCGACGAGTACACCAAGGCGGGCTACTGGCAGAACAAGATCATCACCGACTTTCTCGACGAGGTCGTCGCCCGCACGCCGGACAAGGTCGCCGCGGTCGACCCGCGCCGGCAGGTCACCTACGCCGAACTGGCCGCGGAGGTCGACCGGGCCGCCCTGGGCTTCCTGGAGCTGGGCATCGAGCCCGGTGACGTCATCTCCTTCCAGCTGCCCAACTGGATCGAGTTCCTGGTCGTGCACTTCGCGGCCACCCGGATCGGCGCCGTGTCCAACCCGCTGATCCCGATCTACCGGGATCGCGAGGTCGGCTTCATGGTCCAGCTCGCCGAGTCGAAGCTGATCGTGATCCCGGCCGAGTTCCGCGGCTACGACCACGCCGCGATGATCGACCGGCTCCGGCCGGAATGGCCGGCGCTGCAGCATGTTCTGGTGCTCGGCGGGAAGGCGGAGGAGGCGAACTCGTGGGCGACGTTCGCGGCCACCCCGTGGGAGCAGCGGCGCGACCCGGCCACGCTGGCCGCGTTGCGGCCGGACCCGAACGAGGTCACCCTGCTGATGTTCACCTCGGGCACCACCGGTGAGCCCAAGGGCGTCATGCACACGCACAACACCCTGGTCGCGGCCAACGCGCCGCTGCCGGACCGGCTCGGCGTCGGCAAGGACAGTGTCATCCATATGGCGTCGACCTTCGCCCACCTGACCGGCATGCTCTACGGGGTGCGCCTGCCCGCCCAGGTCGGCGGCGCGACCGGCGTGTACCAGGACGTGTGGAACAACGCGGACTTCGTGGAGCTGGTCGGCAAACACCGGATCAGCTACACCTCGGCCGCCACGCCGTTCCTGCACGACACCCTCAACGCCCCCAACCTGGCGGACCACGACCTGTCCAGCCTGCAGCGCTTCTGCTGCATGGGCGCGCCGATCCCGCCGGCGATCGTCCGGGCCGCGCAGGCCCGGTTCCCGGACCTGACCGTGCTCGGCGGCTGGGGGCAGACCGAGAACGGCCTGGTCACCCTCGGCATCCCCGGTGATCCGCCGGAGATCATCGCCGAGCGCGACGGGTTCCCGTGGCCGGGTATGGAACTGCGGATCGTCGATGTGGATGGGACGGTGCTGCCCGCGGGCGAGGCCGGCCGGCTGCAGGTCCGCGGTCCGTTCCTGTTCGCCGGGTACGCCCGGCGGCTGGAGATGACCCGCGAGCTGTTCTTCGACGGCTTCTTCGACACCGGCGACCTGGCGTATCTGGACGAGAAGGGCTACCTCAAGCTCGCCGGCCGGACCAAGGACGTCATCATCCGCGGCGGCGAGAACATCCCGGTCGCCTACGTGGAGAACGCCCTGTACGAGAACCCGAAGATCGCGTCCGTCGCGGTCATCGGCATCCCCGATCCGCG
Source organism: Nakamurella sp. (assembly GCA_044223435.1). GTDB lineage: Bacteria > Actinomycetota > Actinomycetes > Mycobacteriales > Nakamurellaceae > Nakamurella. Next base: position 101,882 of record JBGALY010000014.1, on the reverse strand, counting down.
GCTGCAGGAGCGGGCCTGCGCCTGCGTCGTGTTGCGGCCGGGCGTCGACGGGTTCACCTTCGAGGAGATGAAGACATTCCTGGGTGAGAAGGGCGTGGCCAAGCAGTACTGGCCGGAGCGTCTGGAGGTGCTGGCGGAACTGCCCGCAACGGCGAGCGGCAAGATCCAGAAGTACAAGCTGCGACAGCAGGTGGCCCGGGCGGAGGAAGGGACATCATGACGACGGCATACCTGGTCGACGGGATTCGCACCCCGTTCGGCCGGTACGGCGGCGGCCTGTCCGCCGTGCGGCCCGACGACCTGGCTGCGCACGTGCTGCGCGGTCTGGCCGGCCGGCTCCCGTCCGTGGACTGGGACGCCCTGGACGACGTCGTGCTGGGGTGCGCCAACCAGGCCGGCGAGGACAACCGGAACGTGGCCCGGATGGCGGCGCTGCTCGCCGACCTGCCGGTGAGTACTCCCGGTTCGACGGTGAACCGGCTGTGCGGGTCCAGCCTGGACGCGATCGCCATCGCGTCCCGGGCGGTCCGCTCGGGTGACGCCGACCTGGTGCTGGCCGGCGGCGTGGAGAGCATGAGCCGGGCGCCGTTCGTCATTCCCAAGGCGGCGTCGGCGTTCTCCCGGTCGACCGAGATCCACGACACCACCATCGGCTGGCGGTTCGTCAACCCGGTGATGCGGAGCAGGTACGGCACCGACTCGATGCCGGAGACCGCGGACAACGTCGCCACCGAACGCGGCATTGGCCGGGAGGACCAGGAGGCGTTCGCGCTGCGGTCCCAGGACCGGGCGGCCAAGGCGATCGGCTCGGGCCGGCTGGCGAAAGAGATCCTGCCGGTGCCCGTGCCGCAGCGCAAGGGCGAGCCGGTGGTGGTCGACACCGACGAGCATCCACGGGCGACCTCGTTGTCGGCGCTGGCCACGCTCACGCCGATCAACCCGGGTGGCACCGTCACCGCCGGCACCGCATCCGGCGTCAACGACGGGGCGGCGGCCGTGCTGATCGCCTCCGAAAGGGCAGTGGCTGCGTACGATCTGACCCCGCTCGCCCGGGTCACCTCGGCCGCGATGGCCGGGGTGCCGCCGCGGATCATGGGCCTGGGCCCGGTGCCGGCGACGCGCAAGCTGCTGTCCCGCAACGGCCTCTCGGTGGCCGACCTCGATCTGGTCGAGCTGAACGAGGCGTTCGCCGCGCAGGCCATCGGCGTGCTGCGCGAGCTGGGCATTCCGGAGGACGCCGAGTACGTCAACCCGAACGGCGGGGCCATCGCGCTGGGTCACCCGCTGGGGGCCAGCGGTGCCCGGATCGCACTGTCCGCCGCGATCGAACTGAACGACCGCGGCGCCAGCCGCGCCCTGGCCACCATGTGCATCGGCGTCGGCCAAGGCATCTCCGTCCTGCTGGAGGCCGCCTAGCGCACCTCCCGCGCGGATCAACGACGCCGGCGCGGCCGAAGTCGTTGACTCCCGTCCCACCCATCACATTCGGTGTGAATTGATCCGCGCGGCTTGGCCGCGCGACCCGCACCCGACCCGCACCACCCGAGAACCGCCACACCATTTGGAGCCGACCACATGACCACCACCGAGGCCGTCAGCTCGGACAACGGCACTGCCCGCCCCCGACCGGTCGGGATCTACGCGGGCGCCGTCACCGAGCCGCGCACCCCCATCTCCGATCGGGCGCGCGACTACCTCAACCTGGACTCCCTGTTCACCGCCGACGAACTCGCGCAACGGGACAAGGTTCGCACGTTCGTCGACGCCCGCATCCGCCCGAACATCGCCACGTGGTACGAGGACGCGCACTTCCCGGTGGAGATCGCCCGGGAGTTCGGCGATCTCGGCCTGCTCGGCATGCATCTGAAGGGGTACGGCTGCCCCGGCCGCAGCTCGGTCGAATACGGCCTGACGGCGCTGGAACTGGAGGCCGGCGACTCCGGCCTGCGCACCTTCGTCTCGGTGCAGGGATCACTGGCCATGAGCGCGATCCACAAGCACGGCTCGGAGGAGCAGAAACAGCAGTGGCTGCCGGGCATGGCCAAGGGTGAGCTGATCGGCTGCTTCGGGCTGACCGAGCCGACCGCCGGTTCCGACCCGGCCGGCATGGTGACCCACGCGGTGCGCGACGGCGCTGGAAGAGACGCAGATTGGGTGATCAACGGGGCCAAGCGGTGGATCGGCCTGGCGTCGGTCGCGCAGGTCGCGATCATCTGGGCCAAGACCGATGAGGGTATCCGCGGGTTCGTCGTGCCGACGGACACACCCGGGTTCACCGCGACGCCGATCGAGCCGAAGCTGTCCATGCGGGCCTCGATCCAGTGCGACATCACCCTGCGGGACGTGCGGCTGCCGGCGGACGCGGTGCTGCCCAACGTGGTCGGGCTCAAGGGCCCGTTCGCCTGCTTGAACGAGGCCCGCTACGGCATCATCTGGGGGGCGATGGGCGCCGCCCGCGACTCCTACGAGGCCGTCCTGCGGTACTCGCTGGACCGCAAGCAGTTCGACACCCCGCTGGCCGGCTTCCAGCTGACCCAGCGCAAGCTCGCCGACATGGTGCTCGAGATCCAGAAGGGGATCCTGGTCGCCCTGCAGACCGGCCGGCTCAAGGACGCGGGCACCCTCCACCCGCAGCAGATCTCGTTCGGCAAGCTGAACAATGTGCGGGAGGCCATCGCGATCTGCCGGGAGGCCCGGGCCATGCTGGGCGGCAACGGCATCACCCTGGACTACTCGCCGCTGCGGCACGCCAACAACCTCGAGTCGGTCCGGACCTACGAGGGCACCGACGAGGTGCACACCCTGATCATGGGGCAGGCCATCACCGGCCTGGCCGCCTACCGGTAGGTCGTCATGACGACCTCCATCGACACGACAGCGGCCCCGACCCGCGTCGACTACGAGACCCTCTACACCGAGGTGTCCGACGGGATCGCCGTTCTCACCATCAACCGGCCGGAGGTCCGCAACGCGGTCAACCGGCAGGTGCAGCTGGACATGCGGGCCGCCCTCGATGCCCTCCGCACCGACGACGACGTGCAGGTGGTGATCTTCACCGGCGCCGGCGAGAAGGCTTTCGTGGCCGGCGCGGACATCTCCCAGGTCCGCACGTACACCCTGCACACCGCCCTGGCCTCGACCATGCAGCGGCTCTACGACGAGGTCGAGGCGTTCGAGAAGCCGACCATCGCCGCTGTCAACGGGTTCGCCCTGGGCGGCGGGTGCGAACTGGCGATGGCGTGCGACATCCGGATCGCCGCCGAAACCGCGCGTTTCGGGCTTCCGGAGACGAACCTGTCAGTACTGCCGGCCGCCGGCGGCACCCAGCGGTTGGCCCGTCTGGTCGGCACCGGACGGGCGATCGAGCTGATCCTGACCGGCCGGCTGATCAGGGCCGACGAGGCCGAACGGATCGGGCTGGTCACCTCGGTGGCCCCCGGTGACGAGCTGCTGGCCACGGCCCGCGAGATCGCCAGGCAGATCACCGCCAAGGGTCCACTGGCGATCCGGCTGGCCAAGCTGGTCATCCGGTCCGGAATGGACGCCGACCAGCGGACCGGCCTGGTCGTCGAACGACTGGCACAGGCACTGCTCTACACGACCGACGACAAGAACGAGGGCACGGACGCGTTCCTGAGCAAGCGCCCGCCACAGTTCACGGGGCGCTGACCCGATGACCACCGTGAATCATGTCGTGGTCGTCGGCGCCGGGGCCATGGGGTCGCAGATCGGCATGGTCTGCGCCCTGGCCGGCCTGACGGTCACCGTCACCGACATCGCCGAACCGGCCCTGGCGAAGGCGGAAGCCGAACTTCGGTCGCGCCTCTCCCGGGACGTGGACAAGGGGCGAAGGGTTCGGTCCGACGTCGAAGCCGCGTTCGGCCGGCTGTCCTTCACCACCGACCTGACCACCGCCGCGTCCACCGCCGACTACGTCATCGAGGCGGCCGTGGAACGCCTGGACATCAAACGCGCCCTGTTCGCCGACCTGGACCGGGCGGCCCCGCCGCACGCGATTCTCGCGACGAACTCGTCCAGCATCGTCTCCTCCCGGATCGCCGACGCCACCGGCCGACCCGACAAGGTGTGTAATCTGCACTTCTTCAACCCGGCGTTGATCATGAAGTGCGTCGAGGTGGTCCGTGGACCGCACACCTCCGACGACACCGTCGCGACGTCGATCGACCTCACCGAGCGGCTGGGGAAGACCCCGGTGGTGTTGAACCGGGAGATCCCCGGGTTCATCGCGAACCGGATCCTCAATGCGGTCCGGGACGAGGCGATCCACCTGCTGGAGAACGGGGTCGCCTCCGTCGCCGACATCGATACCGCCTGCCGCACCGCGTTGGGGTATCCGATGGGACCGTTCGAGCTGATGGACCTGACCGGCATCGACATCGGGTTTCTGACCAAGCAGGACCGGTTCGCGCAGACCGGCGACCCCAAGGACCGACCCAGCGCCAGCGTCACGGCCCTCGTCGAGCGCGGCGAGCTGGGCCGTAAGACCGGACGGGGTTGGTACACCTACGACGAGACCGGGGCCCGGACGCCCCGTCCGACCTCAGAAGTGAGCGCAACGACATGAGCAGCAAGCTGAACCTCGCCGCCGAGTTCACCAAGGACCTCACCGTCGCCCGCGACACCGACTACTACCTGCTGTCGGATCTGCTGAACGAGAGGGAGCGGGAGATCCGCGACCGGGTCCGGACGTTCGTCGACACCGAGGTCCTGCCCATCATCAACGACTACTGGGAACGCGCGCAGTTCCCGTTCGAGTTGGTGCCCAAGCTGGCCAAGCTCGGCATCGTGGGCGGGGCGATCAAGGGCTACGGCTGCCCCGGCCTGTCTCGACTTGCCCAGGGCATGGTCACCCTGGAACTGTCCCGCGGCGACGGCAGCGTCAACACGTTCGTCGGCGTGCAGAACGGCCTGGCCATGGGCTCGATCAACATGCTCGGCTCCGACGAGCAGAAGCAGCGCTGGCTGCCGGGTATGGCGAAGCTCGAGTTGATCGGCGCGTTCGCGCTGACCGAGCCGCAGCACGGCTCGGACTCGGTCGCACTCGAGACCACCGCCCGCCGGGACGGCGACCATTGGGTGCTCAACGGCACCAAGCGGTGGATCGGCAACGGCAGCATCGGGCACGTCGTCATCGTGTGGGCGCGGGACGAGGCCGACGGCAAAGTCAAGGGCTTCGTCATTGAAAGGGAGGGCGAAGGACTCGACTCGTCCTATCCCGAGGGCTACCGGGCCGAGCTGATCACCGGCAAGATCGGCAAGCGGGCGATCTGGCAGCCGGACATCGTGCTGGACAATGTCCGCGTGCCGGAGGCGAACCGGCTGACCAACGCCAACGGCTTCCGCGACGTCAGCCGGGTGCTCACCGCCACCCGCGGCGGGGCGTCCTGGGAGGCGGCCGGGCACGCCGTCGCCGCCTACGAGGCCGCGCTGACGTACGCCACCAACCGGCAGCAGTTCGGCAAGCCGATCGCGTCGTATCAGCTCGTGCAGAACAAGCTCGCCAACATGCTCGCCGAGACCACCAACATCCAGTTGATGTGCTTCCGGATGGCGCAGTTGCAGGAGCAGGGCAAGCTGACCGGTCCGATGGCGTCGCTGGCCAAGATGTACACGGCCAAGACCGCGCGGTCGATCTGCGCCGAGGCGCGGGACATCCTGGGCGGCAACGGGTTGCTCCTGGACTTCCACGTGGCCCGGCACATGACCGACATGGAGGTGGTGCACACCTACGAGGGCACGGACAGCATCCAGTCGCTGATCATCGGGCGGGATATCACCGGTATCTCGGCCTTCGACTGATCCGCCGTGCGGGCACTACGGGCGCACGCGCTGACCGGACCGTCCGCGCTGTCGGTGGACGAGGTTGCCGACCCGAGCGCGCCGGCCGACGGGATGGTCCGGATCGGGGTCCACGCGGCAGGCGTCGGCTTCGTCGACACCCTGGTGACCCGCGGGCGGTACCAGGTTCGGCAGGAGCCACCGTTCACACCGGGCATGGAGGTGGCCGGGGTGGTCGAATCCGCCCCGGCCCACCGGGCACTGAACGTCGGGGACCGGGTGTACGCGTCCGTGCCGGTCGGTGGGTGCGCCGAAACCGTCTGGGCCGCGGAGCATCTGGTCGCTCCGCTGCCCTCGTCGCTGACGTTCGCGCAGGGCGCGGCGCTGGTCGTCAACGACCACACCGCGCACGTCGCGCTCGCACGTCGCGCCGGACTTCGGCCCGGCGAATCGGTCCTGGTGCACGGCGCGGCCGGCGGGCTCGGGTCGGCGACGGTCCGGATCGGTGCCGCCTTGGGCGCCCGGGTGACCGCGGTGGCCAGCACTGCCGAACGCCGTTCAGCGGCGCTCGCGGCGGGCGCCGAGCGGGTCTACGGTCCGAACGACTGGTTGGATCCGGTGCGAGCGACCGGCGGCGTCGACGTCATCGTCGACCCGATCGGCGGCGACGTGTTCGACGCCTCCCTGCGGGCGCTGGCCCAAGAGGGCCGGCTGCTCACTCTCGGGTACGTGTCCGGGCGGATCCCGTCCGCACCGGCGAACCGGTTGCTGCTGCGCAACTCCGACGTGCGCGGCGTCAACTGGCTGGGGCTGATCACCGCGCATCCTGGCCTGTTCCGCTCCACCGCAACCGCTCTGGCCGAACTCTTGGTCGCCGGGATGCCGGCCCCGGAAGTCGTCGAGTACGACTTCGCCAACGGCGCCAGCGCTTTCAGCGATCTGGAAACCCGCACCGTCGTCGGGAAGGCCGTCCTGCGCCTCCGCTGATCTGCCCCGACGTCCAGCCCCACCTTCATCCGCCGACCTCTTCGGAAGGACCCACCATGACAGCGCGTCCCGTCGCGGTCACCCGGCACCGCGTCGGCATGGCCGACGTCGACCTGGTCCAGGTGTTCTTCGCCCGGATGTTCACCTGGATGGACATCGGCTTCACCGAGCTGTTGGACGTCCTGGAGCACCCGTCGTCAGTGTTGTTGCGGTCCGGCTGGTCGACCCCGGTGGTGGACGCGCACTGCAACGACAAGCGCCCGGTGACGCTGGACGACCGGTTCGAGCTGCACAGCCGGGTCATCGAGGCCCGCGGCGCCAGCTTCCTCGTCGGGCACGACTTCGTCGACGAACAGGGTCTCTTCGCCCGCGGCGAGTGCCGGCACGTGTGGATCGCCACCGAGCCGTGGCATCGGGCGACTGCGCTGCCGGCCTGGCTGCGTGCGGCCGACCACGGCACCGTCGATCTGCCGAGTCTGGAGATCCGGACCCCCGCCCGGACGGCCGTCGCCCCCAGCGCGGATCAACTTACCTCGAATGTGCGTGGTGGGAACCGAGTCGACGAGTTCATCCGCGCCGGCGTAGATGACACGCGCGGCCATGGTTGACCCCCTGCGGCCGAGCGATCGGGATCTGCTGCGGTCGGCGATCCGGCAGATCACCCGACGGTCCGGGGTCGACGTCATGTTCGCCGGACTGGTCGCGCGAGACGGGCTGACCATCACCGAGTTCGTCGGCACCGATTACTTCGGCTCCCGGCACTCCGACTGGCAGCAGCTTGCGGTGCGGGCCGGCGAGGGCATGGGCGGCCGGGCGATCCAGCAGGGCGGGGCCGTCGTCGTTTCCGATTATCTTGCCGCCGATACGATCTCGCATCAGCACGACCATCTCGTCCGCCTCGAGGGCCTGCAGTCGATGGTCGCCGTGCCGATCATGGTGCAGGACCGGCCCCGCGGGGTCCTCTACGCGTCCACCCGGGATCGGGTGCTGCTCGGCGAGCGCGCCGCCGATCTGCTGACCCGGGCCGGACAGGCCGTCGGGCACGAGTTCCGGCTGCGGGACGAGGTCGACCGCCGCGTCCAACTGCTGCAGACCAGCCAGCTCACGAGGCAACCGCAGCTGACCGAACAGGTCCGCGAGGCGCACGCCGAGCTCCGGGCCATCGCCACCACGCTCACCGACCCCGACCTGGTCCGCCGCCTGCTGTCGGTGGCCGAGCACCTGCGGCCGGGCACCGTGGTCACGGACGCACCAGCGTCGGGTCCCAAGCTGTCCCGCCGCGAGCTGGACGTGCTCGCGCAGGTCGCTCTGGGTTGCACCTACGCCGAGACCGGCGACCGCCTTGCCGTGAAGACGGTCACCGTCAAGAGCTACATGCGCAGCGTCATGACCAAGCTCGGTGCCGGGAACCGCGTCGAGGCCATCGCCATCGCCCGTCGGCAAGGCATCATCCCCTGAGCCGGTCGCCCCGCCGACGGAGCAAGGTATTGGTCCATCGCGGGGCGTGAGGAGCACAACTGCCAGCTTCTCGCCATCGGACTCCTTTGACAGGTCCGACGCCAGATCGGATTGAGCTGATCAAAGGGCCGAGAGGCAACGACCCCATCGGCCGCGCCGGCACGTTGAACCGTTGTTCATTTCCACCTACTTTGGGAGGTAGTGGCGCGGGTCACGGCCTGGCACCTTCTTCTCATCACGGAAACCGCCCACCGACAACCGGTTTTCCCCCCGACCATCAAGGGAGATGATCGTGCCCAGATCCACCCCACCCACCAAGCCGTCGATGACCAGGGTCGCCGTTGCCAGCGCGGCCGGGACGACCATCGAGTACTACGACTTCTTCATCTACGGCACCGCCGCCGCGCTGGTCTTCCCGGCGGTGTTCTTCCCCGCCCTGGGCGCCGCGGCCGGCACCATTGCCTCGTTCGCCACCTTCGCGGTCGCGTTCCTGGCCCGCCCGCTGGGCGCCGTGCTCTTCGGCCACTACGGCGACAGGCTGGGCCGCAAGAAGACTCTCGTCAGCACGCTGACCATCATGGGGGTCTCCACGGTGCTGATCGGCCTGCTTCCGTCGGCGTCGACGATCGGCGTCCTGGCCCCGATCCTGCTGATCGTGCTGCGATTCGGGCAGGGCCTCGCGGTCGGGGGTGAATGGGCCGGCGCGGTGTTGCTGGCCGCCGAGTACGCCCCGGCCCGCAAACGCGGCCTGTACGCGGCGTTCCCGCAGATGGGCCCGGCGTTCGCGTTTGCGCTGTCCTGCGCCACCTTCCTCGTCACCAACCTGACCCTGGGCGACCAATCCGAGGCGTTCATGAGCTACGGGTGGCGGATCCCGTTCCTGCTGTCCGGCGTGCTGTTGGTGATCGGGCTGTACATCCGGGTGAAGATCGCCGAGACCCCGGTGTTCGCCGCCGAGAAACAAGAACTCAAGGCGCAGGCCGCCCCGCGCAAGCTGCCGGTGCTGGAGGTGTTCATCAAGCAGCCGAAGGAGGTGCTGCTGGCCGGCGGTTCGCTGGTGATGCTGTTCGCCTTCTTCTACATCGGCACCGCGTTCCTGACCAGCTACGGCACCAGCCGCAGCGGCCTGGGGCTGGATCGGCCGACCGTGCTCGCGCTCGGCCTGGTCGGCTCAGTGTTCTTCGCCGCCGGTGCGCTGGCCTCCGGCTGGGTGTCCGACCACTGGGTCGCCGCCGGGTCGTGCTGGGCGCGTGCATCGCGGGCATTCCGTGGTCGCTGGCGCTGTTCCCGCTGCTGCACATCGGCACACCGCCGGCCTTCGGCATCGGCATCTCCGGCACCCTGCTGATCCTGGCCGTCGCCTACGGCCCGGCCGGCTCGCACCTTCCGGAGCTGTTCGAGACCCGTTACCGCTACACGGGTGCCGGGATGGCGTACAACCTGGCCGGGGTGCTCGGCGGCGGCGTCACCCCGATCGTCGCAGCGGCCCTGCTGACCTCCTCCGGCGGTTCTGCGATCGGCCTGCTACTGGCCGGGACCAGCGTGCTCAGTGTCATCTGCACCCTGGCCCTGCGGGAAACGAAGGGCAACGACCTGGCCGGCATCGGCGAGGACTCGCCGGCCGCGAGCGCCGCCTTCAGCGCCTGATCGACCATTCAGTCACGACCTCGCCCCGAGCCACCCGCCCGGGGCGGGGTCGTCGGCACGACAGTCGTCCGGGGTATGGACACGCGAGCGGACGGCTCCCGGAACAGCCGCGTGCGGCGGCCGTCGTGCCGCCGGCCGAAGCGGTCGAACTCGTCGGCACCGGCGGCCGGGTCACCCCGCTCCCGGTGGAGCAGTTGTTCCGGATCCCGGGTCTGCCGGTGCCGGTTCCGGTGCCGCACGCCGCGCCGCCTCGGGTGTATGCCACCGGATTCCCGGGCGAACCGGACCGCTGAGGCACCGTCTCGCCGGTCGCGGACTACTGTGCCGCGGGTGACCAAGCCCGGCCGAACCCTGGTGACGATCGCGGTGCTGCTGCTGGCGATCAACCTGCGTCCGGTGGTGAACGCTCTCGGCGCGGTCGTGCCGGAACTCCGGGACACGACCGGGCTGACGGCGGCGACGACCGGGCTGCTGCTGTCGCTGCCGACGGTGGCGTTCGCGGTGATGGGCCTGCTCGCGCCGACCCTGGCCGCTCGGGTCGGGGCCCACCGGACGGTGGTGGTCGCGTTGATCGCCTTGACCATCGGTCAGTTGGTGCGCGCCGCGCTGCCCGGGGTGCCGGCCCTGTTCGCCGGTTCCCTGCTGGCCCTCGCCGGGATCGCGGTGGCCAACGTGCTGATGCCGGGCCTGGTCCGGCTCCACTTCCCGGACCGGATCCCGACGATCACGGCCGCCTACACGACGCTGCTGACCATCGGCGGAGCAGCCGCGGCCGGGTTGACGCTGCCCGTCCAGCGCGGCCTGGGCGGGGACTGGCGGCTCGGCATCGGGATCTGGTCGGCCACCGCCGCCATCGCCCTGATCCCGTGGCTGCTGCTGATCCGCGAGTCCGGCGGAACGGCCGGCCGGGCCGGCACCCGACTGCCGCTGCGCACGCTGGCCCGCACCCGGGTCGCCTGGACGTTGGCGCTGTACTTCGGCTGCCAGGCGATGGTCGCGTACGTGGTGTTCGGCTGGCTGGCGCAGATCCTGGTCGAGAGCGGCATGTCGGACACCGCAGCCGCCGCCCAGGTCTCCATCTCTATCGCGGTCGGAATCCCGCTCGCCGCCGCGGTGCCACCGCTCATCGGCCGCTCGCGCCGCCCGGCCCTCGTCGTCATCGCGCTGGCCGGCAGCTACCTTGCCGCCTTCGCCGGCCTGATCCTCTCCCCGACCAGTCCGGTCGTCCTGTGGTCGGTGCTGATCGGGGTCGGGACCGGAGCCTTTCCGCTCGCCCTCACCCTGATCGCGCTGCGGGCCCGAACCGGCCTGGCCACCACCTCGCTGTCGGCGTTCACCCAGTGCGCCGGCTACCTGATCGCCTCGGTCGGACCGTTGGGCTTCGGGTTGCTGTTCGACCTCACCGGGGACTGGGACGTGCCGCTGTTCGCACTGGCCGGGGTCGTGCTCGTCCAGCTCGGGGCCGGCGTGCTGGCGGTCCGGCCACGCTATGTCGAGGACGAACTGCCCCCGGGGCACGGCGCCGGTTCCTGACGCCCCGCGCTCTCGGCAGGCCCAGTGCGGGTCAGGCCGACCCGAGCAGCGCGGTGGCGATGGCCGCCCGGCCCTCACCCCGGCCGGTCAGGCCCAGGCCGTCGGTGGTCGTCCCGGCCACCGACACCGGCGCCCCGACCACCTCCGACAGAACCTGCTGCGCCCTTGCCCGCTGCGGGGCGAGTTTCGGCGTGTTGGCGATCACCTGGACGGAGGCGCTCAGCACGCGGTAACCGGTGCGCCCGACCCGGGACACCACCTCGGCGAGCAGGGTCGCCCCGGATGCGCCGGCCCACAGGGGATCCGACGTCCCGAACACCGCGCCCAGGTCGCCCAATCCGGCGGCGGCGAGCAGGGCATCACACAGCGCGTGGGCGGCGACGTCACCGTCGGAATGTCCCGCGCAGCCGTCCACGCCGGGAAACAGCACTCCGGCGACCCAGCAGTCCCGGCCGGGCTCGATCGGGTGCACGTCCACGCCGGTCCCGATCCGCAGCCCCGACCCGATCGTCGGGGAGGCGGCCGGGACACCGGTGGCGTCGTCGTCGGGTGCTGCGGTCATTCGTTCGGCCGCCTCGAGGTCGTCCGTCGTGGTGATCCGGAACGCGGCCCGGTCGCCGTCCACCGCGGTGATCGCGATCCCGGTCGCCGCGACCAGGGCGGCCAGGTCGTCGGTCGATTCACCCGGCCCCGGCGTCAGCAGTGAGCGCCGCAGCACATCCGCCCGAAAGCCCTGCGGGGTCTGGATCACGCGCAATCCGCCACGGTCCACCGTGTCCGAGAGGCTGCGGCCGGTGCCGATCCCGCGAATCGTGTCGACGACGGGCAACACCGGCACCACGGCCGCGGCTCCGGCCCGAACCCGGGCCACGACCCGTTCGATCAGCGATACCGGGGCGAAGGCCCGATCGACCTCATGGACCAGCACCACGTCGACGTGAGCCGGGATCGAGGCCAGGGCATCCAGGACCGATGCGCAGACGACCGTGTGGTCGCCGACCAGGGGTGGCACGAGTTCCGGATGACCGGCCGGAGCTACGACCAGCACTGTCTCGACGCCGGCATCGTGGAGGCGTCGGATACAGACGTCCAGCAGCTCGCGGCGGCCGACCCGGGAAGCGCCTGCCGCACTGTCGACCGACTCGCCGGGACCTTCTGCACGGACCACCGCCGCGATCATCGACACCGACGGCCCAGACGGATCTGCGCCACCGTCGAGCGTGCGATCAGGAGGCCAGGACCTCGTCGAGGATTCCCTCGGCCTTGACCTCGTTGGTGCCCTCCGCGAGCGCGAGCTCGGAGACCAGAATCTGTCGGGCCTTGGCCAACATCCGCTTCTCGCCGGCCGACAGGCCCCGCTCGCGGTCCCGCCGCCACAGGTCACGGACGACCTCGGCGACCTTGTTCACATCACCGGAGGCCAGCTTTTCCAGATTCGCCTTGTACCGCCGCGACCAGTTGGTCGGCTCTTCGGTGTGCGGCGCCCGGAGGACCTCGAAGACGTGGTCCAGACCGGTGCGGTCGACCACGTCGCGAACACCGACGATCTCTGCGTTGTCCGCCGGCACCTTCACCGTCAGGTCGCCCTGGGCAACCTTGAGGACGAGATAGAGTTTCTCCACGCCCTTGACGGTCCTGGTCTCGGTGGCCTGAATGAGGGCCGCACCGTGATGCGGGTAGACAACGGTTTCGCCAACGTTGAAAACCATGAGAGTTCAAGACCCCTTTCGCTCCGACCATCCTACCACGTCTCGGCTGCGGCCCCAGCCGTTGTCGCAGGTCAGGGGCTATCCAGTCACTTGACAAACCGTTGCGCGGCGTGCATGTCGCTGCCCCGTCCGGGTTTCCCGGGCCCGTACGAGGGGCCCGTCCGGCCCCTTCGACGCCGGCGCGGGGAGGCGACACGACCGCGCACGGCCTCCCCACCGAGCAGAGCAGATACCCCGACGACTAACCTTCTACCGAACGTCGCTCTTCACCAGTTGCCATCGCCGCCTCCGCGCCCCGGGGACGGACCAGAAGAGGGGAACCGCCGTGACCCGCACCGCCCGGTTGCCGCGCCGAGTGCTCGCTCCCGCCGGTTTGGCCCTGTTCGCCGCGATGACCCTGGCGGTGAGTGGATGCGCGGCCGGGCAGTACTCGCAGACTGCGGACCAGGTCGCCGCCATCGACGGCGCCAACGGGACGGTGGGCGACATCGCGGTCCTCAATGCGCGACTCGCCCCGACCACACGCGAGAGCTACCCGACCGGCTCGAACGCCCGGGTCCTGCTGTACATCTCGAACGACGGGACCACCGCCGACACCCTGGAAGGCGTGTCGACCAGCGCGGCGAAGTCCGTGAAGATCACCGGCGACGCCGCGCTGCCGCCGCAGACGCTGGCCGACTTCGCGAGCGAGACCGGGACCGAGGTCACCATCACCGGATTCCTGCAGGATCAGTACTACGGGGTGTCCATCCCGATGACCTTCTCGTTCGCCAATGCCGGCAGCATCGACCTCAACGTGCCGATCCAGTTGCCCCCGGAGCGTTCGACCAACCGCGAGACGGTCAACATCCTGCCGCCGCATCCGACGCCACTGTGGGAACAGGACGAGTTGGCCGAGGGCGATGTCGGCCCGGGCGGCCACTGAGCCCGTCGGCGGCCCCCGCCGCTTCCGTTGACCTGCAACGACGGACACGCGCACCGAACGAGACCGACTGTCGGACCCGTGACCTAACGTGCCGGTCATGAGGTCGAAGACTCCCCCACGCGGCCCGCGACCGGCGTTCCGGTGCAGCGGGTGCGGGCACGAGACGACGAAGTGGCACGGCCGGTGCCCCGAGTGCAGGGCCTGGGGCACCCTGGACGAGGGACCCGCGCCGGCCGGCGTGGTGCGCCGGATGACCTCCGGACCGGTGGCGCATCCGGCGCGCCGGATCGGTGAGGTCTCCAGTGACGTCGTTCGGCCCACCGCCAGCGGAGTGGCCGAGTTCGATCGCGTCCTGGGTGGCGGGCTGACCCCCGGCGCGGTGATCCTGCTGGCCGGCGAGCCCGGAGTGGGCAAGTCGACGCTGTTGCTCGCCGCGGCGCGGGCCTGGGCGGGCCAGGGGCACGGCCCGGTCCTCGTCGTGACCGGGGAGGAATCCGCGGCTCAGGTCCGGCTCCGGGCCGAGCGGATGAACGCCCTGCACGAGGGCATTTTCCTGGCCGCCGAGGGCGACCTCGATGCGGTGCTCGGCCAGGTCGAGTTGGTCAAGCCCCGCCTGCTGATCGTGGACTCGGTACAGACCGTCGCCTCCGCGGCCGTCGACGGCACGGCCGGCGGGGTCAGCCAGGTTCGCGCGGTCGCCGCGGCGCTGACCGCGGTGGCCAAGGAGCGCAACATGGCCTGCGTGCTGGTCGGGCACGTCACCAAGGACGGCGCCATCGCCGGGCCGCGGGTCCTGGAGCACCTGGTGGACGTCGTGCTGCACTTCGAGGGCGACCGGCACTCCATCCTGCGGACGGTCCGTGGGGTGAAGAACCGCTACGGACCGGCGGACGAGGTCGGCTGCTTCCGGATGGTGCCGGATGGCATTGCGGAGATGCCCGACCCGTCCGGGTTGTTCCGCACCCGTCGATCGGCCCCGGTGCCGGGTACCTGCACCACGGTGGCGTTGCAGGGGCGGCGCGCGCTGCCGGTCGAGCTCCAGACGCTGATCACCCCCGCCGGTGGCGAGACCGGCCGGCGCACGGTGTCCGGGCTGGACTCGGCCCGGGCAGCGATGGTGGTGGCGATCCTGCAGCGTTGGTCGGGAGTGGGGCTCGCCGGCAAGGAGGTGCTCGCGGCCACCGTCGGCGGGTGGAAGATGATCGAACCCGCGGCCGATCTGGCCCTCGCCCTCGCCCTCTGGTCGTCGTCCCGTGATACCCCCCTGCCCGCCGGTCTGGTCGCCATCGGCGAGCTCGGTCTGGCCGCCGACATTCACCCCGTTCCCGGGATGGGGCAACGCCTGGCGGCGGCGGCGCGGGCCGGGTTCGACCACGCAATCGTCCCGTCGGGAACCGCCGCCGAATGCCCGCCCGGCATGCGGGTCATGGAAGCCCTGACCCTGGGCGAGGCATTGGATCTGGCCGGCGGAGAGGGCGTCGTCAGCTGGATGCGCCGCCCGCCGAAGGGGCAACGCACCGGCTGACGGCGGCACCGGCCAGCGGGCGCCAGCGATCCTCGGTACGGTCGCCGGCTCTCATCGACACCGCAGGAGACCGCTGCCGGCAACCCGGCGACCCAGGAGCCGGATTGCCCAGCGGGCTCCTAAACTGTCCGGTGAGCGCCGAGGGAGGGCTTTGGGTGGAGGAACGCACGAGCGTCGCGGCGCATCGTGCCGTGCTGGCCCGGGTCGCACCGGGCACACCGCTGCGCGATGGCCTGGAGCGGATCCTGCGCGGACGCACCGGAGCGCTGATCGTGCTGGGCTTCGACCAGGCGGTCGAGGACCTGTGCGACGGCGGGTTCCGCCTGGATGTCGAGTTTTCCTCGACCCGACTGCGGGAGCTCTGCAAGATGGACGGCGCGGTGGTGCTCACCGACGACGCCACCCGGATTCTGCGGGCCAACGTGCAGTTGACGCCCGACCCGACCATCCCCACGGTCGAATCCGGCACCCGGCACCGCACCGCCGAACGCACCGGGCTGCAGACGGGCCATCCGGTCATCGCCGTCAGCCATTCGATGTCGATCATCAACCTCTATTTCGGCGGACGGCGGCACGTGGTCGCGGATCCGCCGACCATCCTTTCCCGCGCCAATCAGGCGTTGGCCACGCTGCAGCGGTACAAGTTCCGGCTCGACGAGGTGGCTCGCGCCCTGTCCGCCCTGGAGATCGAGGACTTCGCGACCCTGCGCGACGCCATGACCGTGCTCCAGCGCCTGCTCATGGTGCGCCGCATCGCCGACGAACTGACCGGCAACGTGATCGAGCTCGGCACCGATGGCCGCCTGCTCGGGCTGCAGCTCGACGAGATGCTCAGCGGCACCCAGGGCCTGCAGGAGCTGCTGATCCGCGACTATCTGCCCATCGACCAGAGTTCGGATTCCATCGATGAGATCGTCGACGCCCTGGACGATCTGGATGAGGTCGCGCTGCTCGACCTGTCCGCGGTCGCCCGCGTCCTCGGCATCAACACCGTGGGTGATGCGCTCGATTCGGCGGTCAGTCCGCGCGGCTACCGGCTGCTTGCGGGGATCCCTCGGGTCCCGCCCGCCGTGCTGGACCGGCTCATCCAGCACTTCGGCAACCTGCAGGGTCTGCTGGCCGCCACGGCCGCCGATCTGCAGGCGGTCGAGGGGGTCGGCGAGGCCCGGGCCAGGGTGGTCCGGGAGGGCCTCTCGCGGCTGGCCGAGTCGTCCATCGTGGACCGGTACGGCACGGCCCTGTAGAGGGTTGGCCCCCGGGATCAGATCACGGTGAACGCCGCGGGCGGGCTCGACAGCGGGCCCAGCTGGACGATCATCGTGTAGCTGCCGGCGCCGAGTGGAACGCGATCGCCCGTGCACCCTGGCGCGGACGTGGTGCCCGACCACTTCACGGTGTACTCGAGGGACTGTCCGGGCGCGAGGTCGCGGATCTCGGTGCCTTGCCCGGGGAAACAGTCGGCGGTCGACCACAGGCGAGTGCCGTCGGCGCCGAACACCGTGAACACCTGCGCCGTCCCCGACACATCCCGACGGCACGGTTCGGTCCCACTGTTGGTCACGACCATTCCGACGATGACGTTCGCCCCGGACTTCACCTCGGCCGGCACCGTGGCGGCCAGCCCGATGGCGCCATCCGGGCAGAGCAGCTTGCCGTCGGCGTCGTAGGACGGTGGCGGCGGCGCCGGTGTGGGCTCGGCCGGCGGCGTGTCGACCGGGGGTGCCGGGCTGGCACCGGCCGCGTCGGGGCCAGGGGTCTCGGTCGGCGGGGCGGAATCGGAGACCGCCGGCGCCGCCGCGTCCGTGGCCGCAGCGGCGTCGGTCGGCGAACCGCTCGCAGGTGGGGCCGAGTCGGTCGGTGCCGCTGGTGACGGGCTGGGCGAGGGCACGGTCGACCGGGACGGTGCCGTCGAGTTGGCCAGGACGCCCGTCATGGTCGGCGCGGCGGAGGTGTTGGCGACGGCCGCCGCCGCATCCTGCCCCGCTGCGGAACGGGAGGTGCGGCTGGCCAGGTACCACACGATCGTGATCAGCACCCCGACGGCCAGAACCACCACGAGTACTCGACGGATCCAGTACGTGGTGGGGCTCGACGGTCCGACAGGGTGCATCACGCGTGCGACGGTAGTCTCGCACCAACACCACCACGGGGAGCAACGCCGAAGGAGAAACTGTGACGGCGATCGACGAGATGCTGCGCCGAAACAAGACTGCAGCCATGTACCATCCGTCCGGTCTCGGACCGTCACCGCTCAAGCACCTGGCGGTGGTCATGTGCATGGACTGTCGGGTCGACGCCCATGTCGCCTTCCGGCTGAACCCGGGCGAGATCCACCTGATGCGCAACGCCGGCGGCATCATCTCCGACGACGTGATCCGCTCGTTGGCGATCTCGCAGCACGCGTTGGGCACCCGCGAGGTAATGATCGTCCACCACACCGATTGCGGTTTGGCCAAACTCCAGGAAGACGAGTTCCGGGAGCAGCTCGCCAAGTTCGCCGGCTACCGGCCCACCTGGTCCGTGCAGGCGTTCAAGGATCCGCACGACTCCGTCCGGGAGTCGATGCGCCGGGTCCAGGATTCCCCGTTCCTGCACCACACCGACAAGGTGCGCGGCTTCATCTTCGACGTCGAAACGGGCCTGCTCGAAGAGGTCACCGAGGAACAGGCCGACGAACAGGCGCAGGACCAGGAGAGCGGTGCCGCCGCGAGCTGATCCGCTCGACGCCGACCTGATCCTGGACTTCTACGACCGCAACGCCCGGGACCTGCCCTGGCGGCGTCCCGACGCGACCCCATGGGCCGTTCTGGTCAGCGAGGTCATGCTGCAGCAGACGCCGGTGACGCGCGTGCTGCCGGTCTACCGGGAATGGGTCAAGCGGTGGCCGGCGCCGGCCGACCTGGCCGGGGAACCGGCCGGGGAGGCGATCCGGGCCTGGGGCCGGCTCGGGTACCCGCGGCGGGCGCTGCGGCTGCATGCCGCCGCCGGGGTCATCACCGCCGAACACGGCGGGACGGTCCCGGCGACGGTCGAGGAACTGCTGAAACTGCCCGGGATCGGGGACTACACCGCCCGGGCGGTCGCCGCGTTCGCGTTCGGCGCCCGGGTGCCCGTCGTGGACACCAACGTGCGGCGGGTGCTCTCCCGCGCCGTGCGCGGCGTCGACGAGCCGCGGGCATCGGCCACGGCCGCGGACCGCCTGGAGATGTGCGAGTACCTGCCGGACGATCCGGCCACTGCGGCGCGCTTCTCGGTGGCCGTGATGGAGCTGGGTGCCCTCGCCTGCACCGCCACCCGCCCCGACTGCGCGAGTTGCCCGCTGTCCGGCCGGTGCCGCTGGTTCGGCAGCGGGGCGATCAGGGGGGCCGCCACGCGCCCGGCGCAGGCGTGGCACGGCACGGACCGGCAGGTGCGGGGTCTGATGATGGCGATGTTCCGGAATGCGGGAGCCGTGGTTGCCGAGGATCGGTTGGTGCGTCTCAGCGACGATCCCGACCAGGGCGTCCGCTGCCTGCGGTCGCTGCTGGCCGACGGTCTCGCCGTCGAAGTCGCCGATCGCGTCTACGCCCTGCCCGGTTGAGGCGACTCCCCAACAACCCGCCTGACGTGGGAACCTGAAGACTCGGGGCCTGGGCGACGGCGGGTCGGCGCGTCATCCCCCCGGCGGCCCGGGGACTGGCGCGGGAGAGGCGGAGGCCATGGCCGGCTCGTCGGTCGCTCCGCTGGTGGGGCGATCCACCGAACTCGGCCGGGTGCTGGCGGCGCTGAACCGTGCCGATGCCGGGACCGGCGGGACGATGCTGCTGGCCGGCGAACCGGGCATCGGCAAGACCCGGCTGGCCACCGAGGCGCTTGCCGTCGCCCGCCGGTGCGGCTTCGAAACCGTGCACGGTGCCGCCTTCCCGCTGCAGGCCGACCTCGCCTACGCCCCGGTGCTGGAGGCGTTGGGGCCCTTCCTGGGCGGCCTCGATCCCGGCCGCCTCGCCCTCCTGGTCCGCGGCCTGCCCGACCTGGGCCGGATGTTCGGCGGGCTGCATCTGCCACCGCCGGAACCGCTGGGGGACGCCGCCGTCGAACGCACCCGGCTGTTCGAGGCGGTGTCCAGGCTGGTCGGGAGGATCGCGGAGCAGCAGCCGCTGGCGCTGCTGATCGACGACCTGCACTGGGCCGACGCCTCGTCGATCGAGCTGCTGCACTACCTGGCCCGAGGCCTGGGGACCCGACGTGTGCTGTTGATCGGCACGTACCGCCGGGACGAGGCACGCGACCACCCGAGACTTCGGACGATGATCCGCTCGTTGCAACGGCTGGGGCTCGTCGACGACCTGCTCGTCGGAGCCCTCGGCCCCGAGCCGGTCGCGGCCCTTGCCCGGGCGCTGCTCGGCGGCGAGCCGCCCGTCGAGTTGCTCGCGGCCCTGCACGATCGGGCGGCCGGAACGCCGCTGTTCGTCGCCGCGTCGATCCAGGGATTGCGGGACGACGGTGTGCTGCGGCTTCGTGATGGCAAATGGGTGCTGACCGGCGGGTCGACGACGTCGATCCCGCCTGTGGTGCGCGACCTGGTCGTCGCCCGGCTGGAAAGACTGGACCCGATGGACCGCGCGCTGCTGGAGACCATCGCCGTGGCGGGTGACGCCGCTTCCCCGATGGTCCTGGCCCGGGTCGGCGCGCTGGCCCCCGATGAGTTCGAGGGCGCCCTCGGCCGCCTCTGCGAATCCGGACTGATCGCTGAGGTGGCCGAGCCCGACCTCACCTACCGCGCCTCTCATCCGCTGGTCGCCGAGGTGGCGTACGAGCAGTTGCCGACGATACGGCGGCGGCGGCGACACGCCCAGGTCGCGCGAGCCCTGGAGGCACTCGAGCCGGTGAATATGCAGCGGATCGCCCACCACTACCTCGGTGCCGGCAGCGAGGTCGACGCCCCCCGCGCGCTCGACGTGCTGGTCGAGGCAGCGCGGCAGTCCGGGTTGGTGCACGCCGACGCCGAGGCCGCCGAGCAGCTGACCGCCGCCGTGGCGCTTGCCCGCGCCGTCCGGCCGACGCTGGTGGACGAACTACTGGAGCGCCTCGGAATTGCCCTGTCGCGGGCCGGTCGGCCCGATGCCGCGGTGGCCGCCTGGTCCGAGGCAGCCGGCGGACGGGAACTGGCCGGAGATGGGCAGGCCCTGGCTCGGCTGCGTGGCTCGCTCGCGCTGACCGAGTGGGACAGAGGGCGGTTCGACGAAGCCGCCGCCCAGCTGGCGGCCGGCTTCGCGGCCGTCGAAGGGACCGGCGCGGACGCCGAGTTGATGGAACTGTCCTACATCCGGCTCCGGTTGCTCGCCCGCCAGGTCGACCTCGCCCACATGGAAAAGGCGGCAACGAACTTGCTGACCTTGGCCGAGCGTTCCGGGAGGACGCAGGAGACAGCCGTCGTGGCAGCACATCTCGCCCGGGCGGAGACCGCCTTTGTGCGCGGGCAGCTCATGGTGGCCGGGCAGCACGGGCTCCGGGCACTGGCCGTTGCGGAGCGGGCCGGCCGACCCGCCCTGGCCGCCGATGCCCACCGGTACCTGGCGGTCATCGCCATCAGTGCCGGCGACCACGACACGGCGCGGCGGCATGCCCGTGCCGAACTCGCACTGGCCGAGCAGATCGGGTCACCCACTCAGGAGGCGACCGCGCGATTCCTGCTGGTGGCACTCGACCTGACCACCGACGTCTGGGACGGGGCGCTTCGCGGGGCCGACGACCTGCTTGCGATGAGCACCCGGATCGGGACGTCACGTGGCGTCGCCGCGGCCCTGGCCTGCCGGTCGATCGTTGCCGCGTATCAGGGCAGGCTGGAGGAGGCGGCCCGGTGCGTGGCGCAGGCGCGGGAGGTCTACACCGGAGGTGTCGCGGCCGACCGGCACTTGTTCACCGTGGTCGAGGTGGCCGATGCGACCGTCGCCCTCACCGGCGGTGATCCGGAACGGGCGGGGGCCCTGGCGACCGCAGCACTCGCCACCCCCATCAGCCTGCCCTGCCTGGCTCTGACCATCCTCGGCGAGTCACGGGTGGCGGTCGGCGACCCCGCAGGAGCGCTCGACATCGCCCGGACTCTGGTCGAGCTCGGGCCGGACGCGCCTTGGCCGGTCGCCTGCGGAGAATGGGTCGAGGGACTGGCACGTGCCGCGCTCGACGATCCGGTCGCGGCGCTCGGTTGCCTGGAGCGGGCCGCCGACCGGTCGGAACGGCTCGGCCTGCCGTTCCAGGCGGCCCGGGCGTGGCTCGGTTGGGCCGAGGTCGCCGCGGCACTCCCGGCCCCGAACGGTGACGTCACGGCCGGCCGGCTGGATGCGGCCGGGGCAGCACGACGGAGCCAGGCCGCTTTCGACCGGCTCGGTGCCCGTCCCTTCGCCGACCGCGCCCGCAAGCTGCTGCGGGCCGTCGGCGAGCGGCCGTCCGCCACCGTCCGCGCGACGACCGGCACCCTGTCCGACCGGGAGCTCGAGGTGGTTCGACTGGTTGCGGCCGGGTTGAGCAACACCGAGATAGCCGGGCGGTTGTTCATCAGCCCGCGGACGGTCACCACGCACCTGCAGCACGTCTACCGCCGCCTTGGCCTGCCCTCGCGGACGGCGCTGACCCGCTGGGCGCTCGAACGCGGGTTGCTCGGCCCGGATACGTAGGTTTCGGCCCGCGGATACGTAGCCGGACGGATGGCGATCGACCCCGCCACGGACGACCATCTCCGACGAGCCGACGACGGAAGGTGACGGCCATGACATTGACCTGGACCGATCTCGTGTTATCGCTGGATGACGTCGGAGAGGCGGACACGGCGAGGGTGGGACGCAAGGCCGCCACCCTCGGCGAACTCCGCCGGGCCGGGCTGAGCGTCCCGGACGGCATGGTCCTCACCGCCGATGCGCTGGAGCTGACCCTGGACGCAGCCGGGTTGGCCGGCACCAACGACCCGGATCAGGTTCGGGCGGCACCGCTGACGACCGAGGTCGCGGCCGCCATCGACACGATCGCCGCGCGATGGGGGACCGGCCGCTGGCGGTGCGCTCGTCCGGTGTGGCCGAGGACCTGGCCGCCGCCTCCTACGCCGGACAGTACGAGACGGTGCTCGACGTTCCCGCGGACGCCCTGGCCTCGGCCGTGCGCCGCTGCTGGTCCTCGGCATTCGCCGCCCACGTGACCGCCTACCGGCGGTCCCGCGGGGTGGCCCAGGACCCCCGCCTGGCTGTCCTGGTGCAGCCCATGGTCGCCGCCGCCGCGGCCGGGGTCGCCTTCACGGCCGATCCGGTCTCCGGGGACCGGGACACCACCGTGGTGAGTGCGGTGCGCGGACGGGCCGACCGGTTGGTGTCGGGCGAGGTGTCACCCGACGAGTGGGTCGTCCGCGGCGACGCCGTCAGCTGCCGGGCGGCACCCGAGGGGGCGATCGACGCGGGCCTCACGGCCGAGGTCGCCGCTCTCGCCCGCCGGATCGAGGTCCTGCGCGGTGGACCGCAGGACGTCGAATGGGCGCTGGTCGACGGCCGCCTGGTCGTCCTGCAGGCGCGACCCGTGACCGCGCTGCCCGAGCCACCGCCGGTACCGGTCCCCGTTCCCGTGCGGGTGCCGCCCGGGTTCTGGGAGCGCGAGGCCAGCCACGCGCCCGTGCCGTGGACGCCGATGTGCGTGTCGGTGTTCGCCGGCGGGTCCCGCAACCGGGCGATGCGCCGCATGTTCGCCGAGTTCGGGCTGCTGGCCGACGGCCTGGAATTCGCCCAGATCGGCGGCTGGGAGTACACCAGGTTGGTGCCGCTCGGCGGCAAAGACAGGCCGGCGCCGCCCGCCGCCCTGCTGCCGCTGGTGATCCGGCTGGTCCCACGGCTGCGCGGGCGCATCGCCGACGCCGTGACCGCGATCCGCTCCGACAAGGCCGGCGGCTTCGTCGAGCAGTGGTACGGGCAATGGCGGCCAGAACTCATCGGACGCCAGGACGCGCTGCGCGACGTCGACCTCGGGGCCCTCGACGACCAAGCCTTGCGCGGCCACACCGAGCGCGCACACGCGCTGCTCCAGGAGGGCGTCGACATCCACATCCTGCTGCACGGCGCCCTGATGCCGATCCTTGCCGAGTTCGTGTTCACCTGCCGGGACCTGCTCGGCTGGACGGACGGTCAGGCGTGCGACCTGCTGACCGGCCTGTCGACCACCTCGACCGAGCCGTCCCGCCGGCTGGCCGAGCTGGCCGCGCTGGCCGCCCGGCGCCCGCCGGTCCGCGCCATGCTGGGCGAGGTCGGCGGCCCGACGCCCGATCGCCTCGCCGAGGTGGACGTCGAGTTCGCCCGCGCGTTGGCCGCCTACCAGCTCGAGTTCGGCTGTCGGGCGGTCCGCTACGAGATCGCCGACCCGTCGCTCGCCGAGACCCCCGAGCTCACCCTGCGGCTGATCGCCGACCAACTCGACCGCGATGCGAACCCGGACGCCGACGCGCGGGGACACGCGGGCCGCCGGACGGCGGCCGTCGGACGAGCACGTGCTGCGCTGGTCGGGCGGCCGGCGGCGGATCGGAACAGGTTCGAACGCGCGCTCGCCCGCGCCGAGCGCGCGTATCCGGTACGCGAGGACAACGAATTCCGTACCGTCAGCGTTCCGATCGCCCTGCTGCGCTACCCGTTGCTGGAGATCGGCCGCCGGCTGGCGGACCGCGATCAGCTCGACCGTCGCGACCACATCTTCTTCCTGACCCTGGACGAGGCGCAGGCCGCCCTGGCCGACGGCCGCCCCCGGCGAGCGGTGGTGCAGCACCGACGGGGTGAGCAAGCCTTTATCGAGCAGCACCCGGGCCCGGCCACCTACGGCCGGGAGCCGGGTCCACCGCCCGGGCTCGACGCCCTGCCGACCGAGGCGAGGTTCCTCATGAAGGGCCTCCTGTGGTACATCGACCGGGTCTTCGAGGCCGGCCCGTCCGGCCGCGCCCAGCAGATGGACAGCCGGTTCATCGACGGTATCGCCGCCGCGCCCGGCCGCTACACCGGGCCGGTGCGGCTGATCCGGGACGAGTCCCAGTTCGGCAAGCTTCGGCCCGGTGACGTGCTGGTCTGCCCGATCACCTCACCGGTGTGGTCGGTGCTGTTCAACAACGTCGGGGCGCTGGTCACCGACACCGGCGGGCTGCTGTCGCACCCCGCGATCATCGCCCGCGAGTTCGCCGTTCCGGCCGTGGTCGCCACCGGCAACGCGACATCCCTGCTCAGCGACGGCCAGACGATCACGGTCGACGGCGGCACCGGCCGGATCGAGGTGCGAGCATGACCCTTGCCGGCGCTGCCGATCGGGCCGGGTCCGTACCGGCAGGGTCGATCGAAGGACCGCTCGGCTATCTCGGCGAGGCGGTCGCAGCCGCCGCCGCGGTCCGGACCGCCGGTCGCCTGGGAGTCCTCACCGTGCTCGACGAGGCACCGGCAAGGACGGGGGACCTCGCCGCGGCCTGCCAGCTGACCGAACGCGGCGCCCGGCTGTTGCTGGCCGCCCTGCACGGGCTCGGCGTGGTCGAGGCCACCGGCGAGGACACCTGGCGGGCTGCGGTACCCGACCTGCCCGCTCTGACGAGAACCGGCGACATGTGGACACACCTCGACGACGCGGTCCGGCTGGGCCGCCCGCTCGTCCGCGGGGACACACCCGACGGCGCGGCCGGCTTCTACCCCGACGCGGTCGGTCACCTCGGCGCCATGGTCACGGCGGTCGCCGAACGGGCCGCGCACCTGCTACCACCCGCCGCTCGGGTTGTTGACGCGGGTGCGGGCGCCGCGCCGTGGAGCCTGGCCGTCGCCGCCCGAAACCCGGACTGCGTCATCACCGCGATCGACCTGCCGGCGGTGCTACCCGCCACCCGGCACGCCATTCGGCGCGCGGGCCGGGAACGGCAGTTTCGTTTCGCCGAAGGCGACATCTTCGCGGTCGACCTGCCGGTCGGGTCCTTCGACCTGGCGATCGCCGGGAATCTTTGTCACCTGTTCGACGAGACGGCCAACCGGCGGCTGCTCGGGCGGCTCGGCGACGCGCTCGCGCCCGGCGGCACGGTGGCCATCATGGACGTCATGCCGGACGGCGGGCCGCTGCCGCGCTGGGCCCGCCTGTACGAACTCGGCCTGATGCTGCGCACCCGCGGTGGTGGGGTTCACCCGCTGACGTCGTACCTGGACTGGCTCGACGACGCAGGCTTCGAGTCCCACGAGAGCCACCTGCTGGCCGACCGCGCTCAGTTCATGCTGCTCCTCGCACGCAGGCGGGCCTGAGGCGGCGCGGGGCCGACGCGGCCGGCCTTGACGTCGTTCGGCCCCCGCTGCTGACGCAGCCCCTCGACGAACGAACCCGCCATCCGAACGGGGGTGGCGGGTTCGTCCGACAGGCGGCTCATCAGCCGGACGCGGCCTCCGGGCCGGCGTCGATGGCCAGCCCGGCCGGCACCGAGTCCGGCACCGACGACGGGCGCGGCTCGCCGCGGAAGGTGAACTCCTTCGTCGGCTTGCCGTTCAGGTCGGTCGCGTCCTGCACGTCGACCAGGACGATCTGCCCGGGCCGGATCTCGTCGAACAGGATCTTCTCGGACAGCTTGTCCTCGATCTCCCGCTGGATGGTCCGGCGCAGCGGCCGGGCACCCAGCACGGGGTCGAAGCCTCGCTCGCCGAGCAGCGACTTGGCCGCGTCGGTCAGCTCCAGCGACATGTCCTTGTTTCGCAGCGCCGCTTCGACCCGCTTGAGCATGAGATCGACCATCTGGTTGATCTCGTCGGTCGTCAGCTGGTGGAAGACGACCACGTCGTCGATGCGGTTGAGGAACTCCGGACGGAAGTGGCGCTTGAGCTCGTCGTTGACCTTCTGCTTCATCCGCTCGTAGTTGGACTCCGAGTTGTTGCCCTGCTGGAAGCCCATGCCGACGGCCTTGGAGATGTCCTGCGTCCCCAGGTTCGAGGTGAAGACGATGACCGTATTCTTGAAGTCGACCGTGCGCCCCTGACCGTCGGTGAGCCGACCGTCCTCCAACACCTGCAGCAGGGTGTTGTAGATGTCCTGGTGCGCCTTCTCGATCTCGTCGAACAGCACCACCGAGAACGGCTTGCGCCGCACCTTCTCGGTGAGCTGACCGCCCTCCTCGTAGCCGACGTATCCGGGAGGGGCACCGAAGAGCCGCGAGGCGGTGTACCGGTCGTGGAACTCGCCCATGTCCACCTGGATCAGCGCGTCCTCGTCCCCGAACAGGAACTCGGCCAGCGCCTTGGTCAGCTCGGTCTTCCCGACGCCGGACGGGCCGGCGAAGATGAACGAGCCGGATGGCCGCTTCGGGTCCTTCAGGCCGGCGCGGGTACGGCGGATCGCCTGGGAGACGGCCTTGACCGCCTGGTCCTGGCCGATGATCCGCTTGTGCAGCTCCTCCTCCATCTTGAGCAGCCGGGTCGTCTCCTCCTCGGTCAGCTTGAAGACGGGGATGCCGGTCCAGTTGGCCAGCACCTCGGCGATCTGCTCGTCGTCGACCTCGGAGATGACGTCGAGGTCGCCGTCCTTCCAGGCCTTCTCCCGCTCCGACTTGCGGGCCAACAGCTGCTTCTCGGTGTCCCGCAGGGCCGCCGCCTTCTCGAAGTCCTGCGCGTCGATCGCGGACTCCTTGTCCCGGCGGACACCGGCGAGCTTCTCGTCGAAGTCCCGCAGGTCCGGCGGCGCCGTCATCCGGCGGATGCGCATCCGGGCGCCGGCCTCGTCGATCAGGTCGATCGCCTTGTCCGGCAGGTAGCGGTCGCTGATGTACCGGTCGGCCAGGGTGGCCGCGGAGACCAGCGCGTCGTCGGTGATGGTGATCCGGTGGTGCGCCTCGTACCGGTCGCGCAGCCCCTTGAGGATCTCGATGGTGTGCGCCACCGTCGGCTCGCCGACCTGGATCGGCTGGAAGCGGCGCTCCAGCGCGGCGTCCTTCTCCACGTACTTGCGGTACTCGTCCAGGGTGGTCGCGCCGATGGTCTGGAGCTCACCGCGGGCCAGCATGGGCTTGAGGATCGACGCGGCGTCGATCGCGCCCTCGGCCGCGCCGGCCCCGACGAGGGTGTGGATCTCGTCGATGAACATGATGATGTCGCCGCGGGTGCGGATCTCCTTGAGCACCTTCTTCAGGCGCTCCTCGAAGTCGCCGCGGTAGCGGGAGCCGGCCACCAGGGAACCGAGGTCGAGCGTGTAGAGGTGCTTGTCCTTGAGGGTCTGCGGGACGTCGCCGCGGATGATCGCCTGGGCCAGGCCCTCGACCACTGCCGTCTTGCCGACGCCGGGCTCGCCGATCAGCACCGGGTTGTTCTTGGTGCGGCGGGACAGCACCTGCATGACCCGCTCGATCTCCTTCTCGCGCCCGATGACGGGGTCGAGCTTGCCCTCGCGGGCGGACTGGGTCAGGTTCCGGCCGAACTGGTCCAGGACGAGCGAGGTCGACGGGGTGCCCTCGGACCGGCCGCCCTCGGCGGCCGCGGTCTCCTTGCCCTGGTAGCCGGAGAGCAGCTGCAGCACCTGCTGCCGCACCCGGTTCAGGTCGGCGCCGAGCTTGACCAGCACCTGGGCGGCGACGCCCTCGCCCTCGCGGATGAGGCCGAGCAGGATGTGCTCGGTGCCGATGTAGTTGTGACCCAGCTGCAGCGCCTCGCGCAGCGAGAGCTCCAGCACCTTCTTGGCCCGCGGGGTGAAGGGGATGTGGCCGGACGGGGACTGCTGCCCCTGTCCGATGATCTCCTCCACCTGGGCACGGACGCCCTCGAGTGCGATGCCCAGCGACTCCAGCGCCTTGGCGGCGACGCCCTCACCCTCGTGGATGAGGCCGAGCAGGATGTGCTCGGTGCCGATGTAATTGTGGTTGAGCATGCGGGCCTCTTCTTGGGCCAGCACCACAACGCGACGGGCTCTGTCGGTAAACCGTTCGAACATGTGCACTCCTTACGGGCGTGCGCGATCAGGCAAGGTGCCACTCGTCCCGCTCGGGAGCGGATAGTTCACTCTAGTCGCCGACCCCGGGCCGCCGGATCGACAGCGATGAGACTGTGACACCGTCGGCGGCACCGCACACCATGCCGCCACTGCAGTCCAACGCTGCCCCAGCGGCTCTCGTTCCGCCACGGGGCGGGCTACGCCGTGGGCGAACAGCTGTGCTCGCCGCCCGTGGTCGGCCGGGTGCGCCCGATGGGCCCCCGCCCGGCGACCGAACGCGAACGACCCCGCACCGCAGCCGCGGGCGGGGTCGTCGGGCCGGCCGGGGGCCGGGCGGAACTCAGTGGGCCGCCTCGAACGCGGCCAACACGGTGGCGGACAGCCGCCCGCGCTCGGAGACCTCGTAGCCGTTGGCCCGGGCCCATTCACGGATGGCCGCGGTCTGCTCCCGGTCCGGCGCGGTCCGGGAACCGCGCGCCGGCTTGGCGGCCTTGGCCACCTTCGCCCGACCGACCCGCCGGGAGCCGTCCACCCGACGGGCCCCGGCGACATATCCGGCCAGCGCGTCGCGGAGCTTTTCCGCGTTCACCTCGCTCAGATCAATCTCGTAGGACACTCCGTCAAGCGCGAATGCGACTGACTCGGCGGCCTCCGAGCCATCAAGATCATCCACCAGAGTGACGGTGGTCAAGGTTGCCATGCGTGTGCCTCCCACGACTACAGATTTCTTCCCCGAACGCCCAGGATAGGGCCGATCGGGTCACATTCCAAACATATACGGAAAATGTTGCCGGCGCTCGGCCCGGGACGGTTCCTTCACATTCACGTAGCGAAGGCAAACGCCGTGTCCTAGGTCACGCGACCGGAATGGTTCGGCGGTCCATTACCTTGCCGAGTTCGCGAAAGCAGGCCGATGGTCGCACGTCGCAGGTCAATCACCCGGGCGAACGAAAGGGAACAGGATGGTCTCCCGGATGCCCAGGCCGGTGAGCGCCATGATGAGCCGGTCGACGCCCATACCCATCCCGCCGGACGGCGGCATTGCATACTCCATCGCCCGCAGGAACTCCTCGTCCAGGATCATGGCCTCGTCGTCACCCAGACCGGCGAAGCGGGCCTGGTCGACAAAGCGTTCGCGCTGAATCACCGGGTCGACCAACTCCGAGTACCCGGTGCCCATTTCCGTGCCCCGGATGTACAGGTCCCATTTTTCGGCCAGGCCCGGCTGGTCCCGATGGTCGCGGGTCAGCGGCGAGGTCTGCGCCGGATAGTCCCGAACGAATGTGGGCGAGATGAGCGTGGGCCGCACCAGCTCGTCGAACAATTCCTCGGCCAGCTTGCCCGGCCCGTAGTGCGGAGCCACGCCGACACCGTACTTCTCGGCGAGCTCGACCAGCTCGGTCATCGGCGTGGCAACCGTGATCTCACGGCCGACCGCGTCCGACAGCGAGCCGTAGAGGGTGATCGACGGCCAATCCCCGCCGAAGTCGAACTCCTGGCCGTCGGCATGCGTCACCGTCGTGGACCCGTGCACGGCCACCGCCGCATCCTGGATCAACGATCTGGTCAACTCGGCCATGCCGTTGTAGTCGGAGTAGGCCTCGTAGGCCTCCAGCATGGCAAATTCCGGCGAATGGGAGGAATCGACGCCCTCGTTGCGGAAGTTCCGGTTGATCTCGAAGACCCGCTCGATTCCGCCGACGGCCGCCCGCTTGAGGTACAGCTCGGGAGCGATACGGAGGTACAGCTCGAGGTCGAACGCATTCATGTGGGTGGAGAAGGGTCGCGCGGCGGCACCGCCGTGCAGCACCTGAAGCATCGGGGTTTCCACTTCGAGAAAGCCACGCCGGTGCAGGGTCGAGCGCAACGAGCGATTGACCGCGGCGCGAATCTCCACCGTCCGGCGCGCCTGCGGCCGGACGATCAAATCGACATAGCGCTGGCGAACCCGAGCTTCTTCGGACAACGGCTTGTGCGCGACCGGCAAAGGACGCAGCGCCTTGGCGGCAATGGCCCAGGAATCGGCGAGCACCGACAGTTCACCCCGTCGGGAGGTGATCACCCGGCCGTGCGCGAAAAGGTGATCACCCAGATCGACGTCCCGCTTGAACGCGGCGAGCGATTCCGCCCCGACGCCGGCCAGCGAGACCATGATCTGCATTTCGGCGCCGGTGTCGCCCGCGCCCCCTTCGCGGACCGTGGCGAAGCACAGTTTCCCGGAGTTGCGCAGGAAGATCACCCGTCCGGTGATCCCGACGACTTCACCCGTCTCGGTGTCCGGCGGCAGATCGGGGAACCGCTCACGCAACTCGGCCAGGCCGGCCGTCCGGGGCACCGTGACCGGATACGGTTGGACGCCGGAATCGAGCAGACGTTGCCGCTTCTCCCGGCGCACCCGCAACTGTTCGGGCAGGTCCTCGTCATCCGTGGGGGTCGGTGCACTCACGACGGACCACCCTACTTTGCCGCCGACCGCCCGCCGACCGCCCGCCGGAACGCGCCGGATGGACAATGCCCTGGTGACGACCGGGCCCGAGGTGCTTGCCGCATCGCGCTGGCGGCCGCTGGAGGCGGCGCACGCGGCCCGGGTGGATGACCTGACCAGGGGTCACCGGGAGCGGGCTCACCGGCACGTCGCGCATCCGGTCGAGGACTTCCTGTTTTCCTACTACCCGTTCCGGCCCGGTCAACTTCGCCGCTGGCAACCCGGTCCCGGGTTCGCGCTGGCCGACGCCGGGGAACGGGCCGGCTGGCGCTTTCACCACACCGTGGCCGGCCCGCCGCCCGCGGTGGCGGTGGACCTGGCCGCATTCGTGGTCGCGCGGGGTGCGTTGGTGCGGTTCGTCGAACGGCTGCTGAGCTCGACCGCGGCGACCCCGGCCCAGTTCGGCTGCTTCGGATTGCACGAGTGGGCGATGGTCTACCGGATGCCCGAATCCGACCTGAGGCACACGGGCCGCCGGCTTCGGCTGGGCCGGGCCGGCACGGACGAGGTCGTGCGCGACCATCAGATCCGCTGCAGCCATTACGACGCGTTCCGGTTCTTCACCCCTGCCGCCCGGCCGCGCAACCTGCTGCAACCCACCCTGGACGGGCGGATCGACCTGGAGCAGCCCGGTTGCCTGCACGCCTCGATGGACCTCTACAAGTGGGCGTACCGGCTGCTGCCGGCGGTGCCGAGCGATCTCGTCCTCGATGCGTTCGAGCTGGCGCGGGCGATCCGTGAGGTCGACATGCGGGCCTCTCCCTACGAGCTCGCCGACCTGGGGTACCCGCCGATCGCGATCGAGACACCGGCCGGCAAGGCCGAGTACGTCGCCCGGCAACGGGAGTTCGCCGTGCAGGGTTCCCACCTGCGCCGGCGGCTGCTCGACGCGGTGGCCGGACTCGGCCCGCCCGGCGGTGAGTTCGTCAGCCAGTGACCCGCACCGGACCACTGGACGCCCGGACCTGCAGGTGCACCGGCAGCACCCGCCGGCGCGGCGGGTCACCGGGCCGGCGGCTCAGATACAGATCGCCGGCCAGCCGGCCCTTGTCGACCAGGGGTTGGCAGACCGTCGTCAGGCCCGCCGCCGCGGATTCGGGGATCCCGTCGTACCCGGTGATCGTCAGGTCACCGGGAACCGACAGCCCGCGGTCCCGGGCGGCGTCCAGGGCCCCGAGCGCCAGCACATCCATCATCGAGCAGACGGCGCTCACCCCCGGCGCCCGATCCAGCAGGCCGCGCAGCGCGGCGGCCCCGCCGTCCCGGGACAACCCGGAACACATCTCGATCACCGGCTCGGCCACCCCGTGGTCGGCCAGGGACTCGGCCAGGCCCAGGATGCGGTTGCGGTGCACCGACGGCGGCGAGGCCAGCACGGCCGCCAGATCGCTGGGCCCGGCCCGGCCGGAACGGCCGCCGTCGGTGATCACGCCGACCCGCTGATGCCCCAGGCCGGCCACCAGTTCCCCGAGCAGCCGGCCGCCGGCCCGGTCGTCGGCGCCGACCCAATCGACGTCGGGCAGGTCGGGCGGTGAGTCGACGACCACCGTGGGCAGCCGGCGCTGCCGGATCCGTGCCAGATGCGGGTCCTGCGCGGGCACGCTGTAGACCACGAAACCATCGACGACGGCGTTGGCCACGGCGTCCGGCCGGCCCCCCGACGACTCGGACGAGATCAGCAGCAGGTTCAGGCCGGCACTCTGGCAGCTTGCCGACAACCCCTGCAGGAACCGGACGGCGGCCGGATCGGTGAAGGCGTGCCCGAGCTCATCGGTGAACAGCAGACCGAGGGTGTCCGTGCGCCCGCGGCTGAGCTGGCGGGCGGCCGGATCGGGCCCGCTGTAGCCCTGCCGCGCGGCCTCGGCCAGGACGCGCTCGCGCACCGGGGCGGAGAGTTTCTCCGGGCGGGTGAATGCGTACGACACGGTCGCCACCGAGACGCCGACATTCCGCGCGATCGAACTCATCGTCGGTCGTCGTGTGTCCCGGCTGGCCATGCCCCCACGCTACCCGCTGGTTAACCTTTAACCAACCATTGAGCACGGGCATCCAGTGCTCCAACGCAGGTCAACGTGGCCCTTGACGAACGTTGAGTGAAGCGTTTAACTAGTCAGGTCAGCGTCCGACGACGAACGAAGCGGGAGCCCGCCCATGTCACCCTCACTGCCCGAATCGTCGCCGGCGGGCACGGTCGACTCCGCCCATCCCTGGTGGCGCAGCGCGGTCATCTACCAGATCTATCCGCGCAGCTTCGCCGACGCCAACGGGGACGGGATCGGCGATCTGGCCGGCATCCGGTCGCGGCTGCCGTACCTGGCCGCGCTGGGCATCGACGCGATCTGGCTGAGCCCGTTCTACCCGTCGCCGCAGGCGGACGCCGGCTACGACGTCTCGGACTACCGGGACGTCGATCCCATCTTCGGCACGTTGGCGGACTTCCATGGCCTGGTCGAGGAGAGCCACGCCCGGGGCCTGCGGGTGATCATCGACATCGTGCCGAACCACACCTCGGACCGGCACGCCTGGTTCCAGGCCGCGCTGGCCGCCGGCCCGGGCAGCCCCGAGCGGGGCCGCTACATCTTCCGCGAGGGCCGGGGACCCGACGGGTCCCTGCCGCCCAACAACTGGGTGTCGAACTTCGGCGGGCCGGCCTGGACCCGGGTGCCGGACGGTCAGTGGTACCTGCACATCTTCGCCCCGGAGCAGCCCGACCTGGACTGGACCAACCCCGAGGTCGTCGCCGAGTTCCAGGACATCCTGCGGTTCTGGATGAAGGCCGGGGTCGACGGATTCCGCATCGACGTCGCGCACGGGTTGGCCAAGGACCCCGATCTGGCCGACCTGCCCGGCGGCGCCGACGGGCACCTGCTGACCACCGCCAACACCAATGACCACCCGCACTGGGACCGGGACGAGATCCACGAGGTCTACCGCGGGTGGCGGGCGGTCGTCGACGAGGTCGGCGGCGACCGCGTGTTCTGCGCCGAGGCCTGGGTGCCGAACCCGGCCCGATTCGCCCAGTACCTGCGCCCGGACGAGCTGCATACCGCGTTCAACTTCGACTACCTCAACGCCGAGTGGGACGCCACCGCCCAGCGGACCGCGGTCGACACCACGCTGACCACCCTGGGGGCGGTCGGCGCCCCGGCCACCTGGGTGCTGTCCAACCACGACGTCACCCGGCACCCCACCCGCCTGGGTGGCGGCGAGCTGGGCCTGCGGCGGGCGCGCGCGGCCACCCTGATGATGCTGGCCCTGCCCGGTGGCGCCTACGTCTACCAGGGTGAGGAGCTGGGCCTGGAGGAGGTCTGGGACATCCCGGCCGAGCTGCGCCAGGACCCGATCTTCTTCCGCACCGGCGGCGAACGAGTCGGCCGCGACGGCTGCCGGGTGCCGCTGCCGTGGTCCGGCACGGCGGCGCCGTTCGGCTTCGGGCCGGGCGGCGAGCCCTGGCTGCCGCAGCCCGCCGGCTGGGCCGACCGCACCGTCGAGGCCGAGCTCGCCGACCCGGGCTCCAGCCTGCACTTCTACCGCGCCGCCCTGGCTCTGCGCCGCACCCGTCCCGAATTGCACGACGACGGGCTGACCTGGCTGCCGACCCCGGAAGGGGCTCTGGCCTTCCGCCGCGGGAGCGGCCTGGTCTGCGCGGTCAACTTCACCGAGGAGCCGCTGCCGCTGCCGGAGTCCGTCGCCGGTGACCGGGTGATCATCGCCAGCCGGCCGGATGCCGTCGACGACGGCCGGCTGGCGGCGAACAGCACCGTGTGGCTCGCGGCGAACTGAACGCGATGGCCGCGCCGAGCTCCTGGCGGTGCGACGGTTGCGGAACGGTGGTGGCTGCCGACGACGGCGTGCTGGCGTTCCGCACCCAGCCGCACCCCCCCTACTCGTCCGGCGGGTTCATGATCCTGCACGCCTCGTGCCTGGGCGCGGTCGAGGCCGAGTGCGGCACGGTCCAGCTGTCCGCCTGCCTGGACCGGGACGGGTTGAGCCTGCTGCTCGCCTTCCTCAGCGCAGGTCCGGGCCGGCCGGACGAGCCGGGGCCGACGGTCCTGGACATGGACGAGTTCGTCGACGTGGTCCGCCGACTGCACATCCCGTTCTACGAGCCGGCCCGACCCCGGTTCGATGATCCGCCGGTGCGCCACGCCCTGCGGCGGGCGGATCGGGTCGGCCCTTACCAGTCGACCGCGCTGCGCCGCCTGGCTCACGACCGGGTCGGGTAGGCCGGGTCAAGGCCCGATGGATGGGGCCGCCCACCGCGCCGGTGCAACGATCCGGACGCGCCCCACCGGCCGGCTACCGGTCCTTCGGCACCAGGCAACTGCGCTCGAGGAACAGGCCCCCGGCGACCATCACGATCGCACCGGCCAGCCCGACGAACCCGGTGATCCCGTCGGCCCGGGCGGCCGCGACCGCCGACCACGACGGGAGCACGAATCCGAGCAACCCCAGCCACAGGCCGGCCAGGGCGGCACCGGCCAACGCGGTCGCCTTGGCCACCATGACGGCGCGGGCTGCGGTCAGGGGCTCCACCGGCCGGAGCGGTGGGGCGCCCGCCGTTCGCTCACGCGGCCGGAGGCGGCGGCGCAGGCCGAACCCGGCGACCGCCTCACCGATCCCGACGAGCGCCGCGAGCAGCCCCGCCAGCCGCGGCAGCGGCGGGATCCGCGAATAGCTCACCCGGACCAGCAGATACCCGGCCACCGCCGCGACCAGGCAGACCACCGCGATGTCGCGCCATCTGGTCAGCCCCAGCCGGCCGTCGTCCGTGGTCACCGTGGTGGTCCCGGCGGGCGACCCGCGATCCGGCGAACCGGCTCAGTGCACATGGCCCACCCGGGTGATGCCGGAGGTGTCGAGATCGTCCAGCAGATCGGCGATCGGCCCGGCGCCCGGCAACTGGGCGCCCGGATCGACCTCGACCCACGGCTTCAGCACGAACGCCCGCTCGGCGGCCCGCGGGTGCGGCAGGGTCAATTCGGGATCGTCGGAGACCACCGCGTCCCCGTGCACCTCGACGAGGATCACGTCGGCGTCCAGCGTTCGTGGACCCCAACGAACCGTCCGTTCCCGCCCGGCCTCCTGCTCCAGCGCCTGGCAGCGCCGCCACCAGGCGTGCGGATCGACCCCGTCGTCCTCGGCGATCACCACAATGTTGAAGAAGTCCCGTTGCTCGACCCCACCCCACGGCGGGGTCCGGTAGATCGACGACACCGCCCGCACGGTCCGCCCCAACGTGCGGACGGCGGTCTGCAGGTGCGCGGTGCGGTCGCCGACATTCGATCCGAGGGACAGGACGGCGCGGCTCACGATGTCGGCCGCTCGGACGCCCCGACGCAACCGCCGCGGTACGGGCCATGACGATTCACTCCGCCATACTCGCCCATGATCATGGTCCTCCCTCGGGCGCCCGAGCCGGGCGGCCGGCCCCCTCACGGCGGATCGATCGCCGGACGGTCACGCTGACGTCGGCGAAGGTGAGCGGGATCGGCGCGGACGGCTTGTGCACGGTGACCTCCGCGGCGTGCACCGGATAGCGGCGCATGATCTCGTCGGCGATCTCGGCGGCGACGGCCTCGATCAGGTCGCGGGGCGGTCCGGTGACGATCACCGACGCGAGCTCGGCGAGCTCGCCGTAGTTCACCGTCCGGGTCAGATCGTCGGCCGCGGCCGCCGCCGTGACATCCAACCAGATGGTGATGTCGACGACGAACCGCTGCCCGTCACGCTTCTCGTCCGGGAAGACGCCGTGGTACCCGTACAGCTCGAGCCCGGTCAAGGTGATCCGGTCGGCCACGGCTCACCGCCTGCCCGACCGGTCGACCGCCCGCGACGGCAGGGTCCGGGTCGGCCCCCGCCCGGTGACCGCGGCGGCGACCCGCACCGCGTCGAGCGAGTCGGCGGCCTCATGGACCCGAACCCCCCAGGCACCGGCGGCCGCGGCGAGGGCCGAAATGGCCGTGGTGGCCGCTTCCCGGCCGTCCGGCGGCCGGGGACCCGTCCGGTCGCCGAGCAGTGCGCCCAGGAACCGCTTGCGCGAGGCTCCGACCAGGATCGGGAAACCCCAGCCGGGGCCGTCCGATCCGGTCATCGACGGCAGCGCTCGCAGCAATGCCCAGTTGTGCTCCGCGGTCTTGGCGAACCCGAGCCCGGGGTCCAGCACGATGGCCCCCTCGTCGACGCCGGCCGCGATCGCGGCGTCCACCCGGGCGGCCAGTTCGGCCCGGACGTCGTCGACCACGTCGTCATAGACGGCCAGGGCGTCCATGTCGGCGCTGTGACCGCGCCAGTGCATCAGGATCCACGGGACTCGCGCGTCGGCCACCATCCCGGCCATCTCGGGATCGGCCAGACCGCCGGACACGTCGTTCACGACCTGCCCACCGGCGTCCAGTGCAGCCCGCGCGACGACCGCTCGCGTCGTGTCAACGCTGCAGACCACCCCGGCCGCGGCCAACTCGGCGATCACCGGGACCACCCGCTCGGCCTCGACCTCGGCCGGGATCCGATGAGCGCCGGGACGCGTCGATTCGCCGCCGACATCGACGATGTCGGCCCCGGCCGCAACCAGTGCCCGGCCCCGCCGAACGGCGGCGGCCGCGTCGAGGAACCGGCCGCCGTCCGAGAACGAGTCCGCGGTCACATTGACCACTCCCATGATCGTGGCCCGTCCGTTCGGCCGGCCCACGGCGGCCGGCGTCATCGCCGCGTCCGGCCGCTGCCCGCGCCCACGGCCGTCGCCCACCGACCGCTCATCGGCCCGTGATCAGACTCATCGCCTCGGCCCGGGTCCGGTCCTGGGATTGGAAGATGCCCCGGACCGCAGACGTCGTGGTGACCGCACCCGGCTTGCGGATCCCGCGCATCGCCATACACAGGTGCTCGGCCTCGATCACCACGATCGCGCCGGCGGGCTGCAACCGGCGGACGAGTGCGTCGGCAATCTGGGTGGTGAGCCGCTCCTGCACCTGGGGCCGCTTCGCGAACCCGTCGACCAGGCGGGCCAGCTTGGACAGCCCGGTGACCCGGCCGTCCGGCCCCGGGATGTAGCCGACATGGGCCTTGCCGAAGAAGGGCACCAGGTGATGCTCGCAGGTCGAGTACAGGTCGATGTCCCGCATCAGGATCATCTCGTTGTGGTTCTCGTCGAACGAGGTCTGCAGCACCGTGCTGGGATCGATGTGCAGTCCGGCGAACTGTTCGGCGAACGCGCGGGCGACCCGGGCCGGGGTCTGCCGCAGCCCGTCCCGCTCCGGGTCCTCCCCGACCGCGATGAGCAGCTCCCGCACGGCGGCCTCGGCCCGGGCGGCGTCGAAGGACGGCGCGGAGCCCGCACCCCGATCGGGCGAACCGTTGACCGATCTATCGGACCCGCCGGCTTGGCCGGTCGTGGCGGCCTGTCGGGCCGTCACGACGTCCGGCCGCGCGGGTCCTTGGGAGGCGCCCAGGGATCCTGCGGGTCGATCGGTCCGGCCGGCGGGGGCGGCGGGTTGTGGCCCCAACCGTAATGACCGTTCGGCTGGTTCCCGTTCGGCTGGTTCCCGTTCGGCGGACTGCCCTGCGGGTTGCCGTAGGTTCCGTTCGGCGGCCGCTGGTGCGGACCCGGATCGTAGGGACCGAGCGGGCCGGGCAGTACCCCGCCGGTCCAGTTCGGTGCCTGGGGCGGTCCCAGCTGCGCCTCGGGCTTGGGCGTGGTGTAACCGCCCTGCCCGGGGTGATCAGCGGCTACCCCGACCGGCACCGGTTGCGGCTTCGGCTTCTCCACCGATGGCGGGGGCCACGGCTCGCCGCGTTCGATGGCCAGTTCGCCGGGCGTCTTGATCGGCGGCCGGTCGGACGGCAACCGTGGGCCGAACTCGTCGAACGCGGTGATCCGGGGCCGCTTCTCAACCTCCGCGAAGATCACCTCCAGGTCCTTGCGCTCCAACGTCTCCTTCTCCAGCAGGGCGGCGGCCAGGTTGTCCAGGATGTCCCGGTAGGTGTTGAGCACCGTCCAGGCCTCGGTGTGCGCGGCCTCGATCAGCGCCCGCACCTCACCGTCGATCTCGCTGCCGACCTCGATGGAGTACTCCGGACCGCTGCCGTAGGTGCGGCCCAGGAACGGCTCGTCGTCGCCGTGCCCGTACTTGACCGCGCCCAGCTTGGCCGACATGCCGTACTCGGTGACCATCGCGCGGGCGATCTTCGTCGCCTGCGCGATGTCGGAGGAGGCCCCGGTGGTCGGCTCGGCGAAGACCAGCTCCTCGGCCGCCCGTCCGCCCATGGCCATCACCAGCCGGGCGATCATCTCCGATCGCGTCATCAGCGACTTGTCGTCCTCGGGCACCACCAACGCGTGGCCGCCCGTCCGACCCCGCGGCAGGATCGTCACCTTGTACACCGGTTCCAGGCCCGGCATCGCCCACGCGGCCAGCGCGTGGCCACCCTCGTGGTAGGCGGTGATCTTCTTCTCCTTCTCGGAGATCACCTTGCCGCGCCGGGCGGGGCCGCCGACCACCCGATCGACCGACTCCTCCAGCGCGGCGTTGGTGATCACCGTGCCGTGCTCGCGTGCGGTCAGCAGCGCCGCCTCGTTGATGACGTTGGCCAGGTCCGCGCCGGACATGCCGACGGTGCGCTTGGCCAGCGGCAGGAATTCGACGTCGGGGGCGAACGGCTTGCCCTTGGCGTGCACGGCCAGGATCGCCTGCCGGCCCTTCAGGTCGGGTTGGCCGACCGGGATCTGCCGGTCGAACCGGCCGGGCCGCAGCAGCGCCGGGTCCAGGATGTCCGGCCGGTTGGTGGCGGCAATCAGGATGATGCCGCCCTTGGCCTCGAAGCCGTCCATCTCCACGAGAAGCTGGTTGAGCGTCTGCTCGCGCTCGTCGTGCCCGCCGCCCATGCCGGCGCCGCGATGGCGGCCGACGGCATCGATCTCGTCCACGAAGATGATTGCCGGCGCGTTCGCCTTCGCCTGCTCGAACAGGTCGCGAACGCGGCTGGCGCCGACGCCGACGAACATCTCGACGAAGTCCGAGCCGGAGATCGAGTAGAACGGCACCCCGGCCTCACCGGCGACCGCGCGGGCCAGCAGGGTCTTGCCGGTGCCCGGCGGGCCGTAGAGCAGCACGCCCTTGGGGATCTTCGCCCCCAGCGCCTGGTAGCGCGCGGGATTCTGCAGGAAGTCCCGGATCTCGTCGAGCTCCTGCACGGCCTCGTCGGCGCCGGCGACGTCGGTGAACTTGGTCTGCGGCATGTCCTTGGTCAGCAGTTTGGCCTTGGACTTGCCGAACGAGAGGACCCGGTTCCCGCCGCCCTGCGCGTTGTTCATCATCCACAGCAGGAACAGGATGATCAGGCCGACCGGGATGAGGTAGATCAGCAGCGAGAACAGCGTGGATTCGCTGGTCACGACGGTGTTGTAGCCGCCGGAGACGTTGGCGGTCTGGACGTCGTCGAAGATCTGCTCCCCGGCCGAGGCCGGGTAGTTGGTGTAGATCTGGTTGGACCCGTCGATCGGCTCGCTGAGCGTGAGCCGGAGCCGCTGCTCCTTGTCGTCGATCGTGGCCTCGGTGACCTTGCCGTCCTTGAGCTGGGCCAAGGCGACGGAGGTGTCCTGCTGTACGTAGCCGCGGGTGTCGTCGGCGAAGTAGCTGTACGTCAGGTACAGCACCAGCACGAGCGCGATCCACACCAGCGGTGAGCGGAGAAGACGCTTCTTGTCCATATCGCTCCGGGCCGGAATCGGCCTCGACCTCCCTGACGGTTCTCGAGTACGGGGCCGGCGAACCGACGGTTCACCCGTCGGAGTCGGGCGGCCTCGCACATCCGGGCGGCGCAACGGCACGACCAGTGCGTTTCAGCCTACCGCCGCACCCTGCCAGTCCCGATTCGTCGCCGACCGCCCGATTGAACGCACGGTGGCCGCCGCCGGTTCCCGCCGCCCGGGCGAACGGACCGAATGCGCTCGATCGATGCCTCAGCGGTACATGTGTTCGCCGAGCAGCCCGACGAACGGCAGGTCGCGATACCGTTCCGCGTAGTCCAGGCCGTAGCCGACCACGAACTCGGTGGGGATGTCGAACCCGACATAGCGCACGTCGACCTCGACCTTGACCGCCTCCGGCTTTCGTAGCAGGGCAACCACGTCGATCGCCGAGGGGCCCCGGGTGGCGAGGTTCTTGACGAGCCAGGACAGCGTCAGCCCCGAGTCGATGATGTCCTCGACGATCACCACCCGCCGGCCGGTGATGTCCCGGTCCAGGTCCTTGAGGATGCGCACCACTCCGGAGGAGGACGTCGCCGAACCGTAGGAGGTGACGGCCATGAACTCGAGCTCCGACGGGATCGGCATCGCCCGGGCGAAGTCGGTGACGAACATCACCGCTCCCTTGAGCACGCAGATCAGCAGTGGCGGGGTGTCCACCGTGTGATCGGCGGCCACGGCCCGCGCCAGTTCGGCGATCTTGGCCTGCAGCTCCTGCTCGCCGATCAGCACCGCGGACAGCTCTCCCGGGTAGCCGTGAACCGCGCCGGGATCCCACCCCTCGCCGGTAGCGGCAACATCGGTGCTGGTCACGACGGTGGTGAGCGGAGCGACGGTAGCGCCGGTGGCCGCCGGCGACGGTGCGTTGCTACTGCCGTTCACGGGCTCTCCCAGCTGGGGCGGTGGCGGGGTCCTGGCGGTCTGCTGCAAAGCCTGCCACCCAAGGTGGGCCGCCGTCTCCCCGGGTGGCCGGTCCCGGTCACCGCCCCGCCCGAACGCGGCTCAACCGGGGATTGGGGGCTCGCCCGGAGGTCGCGGCGGTTCCACGCACAACCGGTCGCCGCGGCGCCACACGTCCAGGCCACCGGGTAACCGGACCTGGGCCGGACCGTGCCGGTCGACCAACTGGGCGTCCAACCGGACCAGATGATCGTGGGTCAGCGCGCCCGCGCCGTGCCCGGCCAGCCATCGCCGCAGCACCCGGCGCCGCACCGCGGCCGGCTGGCCGGCCAGCCCCGACCGGGCCAACGCGTCGCCGGCGCCGGCCCGGTCCAGCGCGTCCTGCGCGATCCGGTCCAGAGCATCCAGATCCTCGCTCATCAGCTCGGCGGTCCGGGCGAGCGCGGTGCGCACTCGCCCGCCCAGCACCTCATCCAGCAGTGGCAGCACCTCGGTCCGCAGCCGCACCCGGGTGAAGGCCGGGTCGGCGTTGTGCGGATCCCGCCACGGTCGCAGGCCGGCCTCGGCGCAGGTGGCCTCGGTATCGGACCGGGTGATCCCGAGCAACGGGCGGCCCCACGGCGGTCGCCAGGGCCGCATCCCGGCGATCGAGCGCGGTCCCGAGCCGCGGGCGAGCCCGAGCAGCACGGTCTCGGCCTGATCGTCGGCCGTGTGCCCGAGCAGCACCGGCACCCCCGGCCGGGCTTCGGCCAGTTCGCTCAGGGCCGCGTACCGCGCGCGCCGCGCCGCGGCCTCCGGGCCACCGGTCCGGCCGACGGTCACCGTGAGGATCTCGACGTCCGCGCACCCGAGCCGGTGCAGCAGTGCGGCGGTCGCTCGCGCGCGGGCGGTGGACCCGTCCTGCAGTCCGTGGTCGACGGTGGCGCCGATCAACGGCCGGCCGGGCACCACCGCCCGCAGCGCCAGGACCAGGGCCAGCGAGTCGGCGCCCCCCGAGCAGGCGACGATCAGCGGGCCTTGGGGGGCGTATGCGGACAGCCAGCTGCGGCAGTCCGACCGGACGGCGTCCGGACCGGATCGGTACCCGGTCAGCCGTGCACCCGCCGGACCCAGGCCGCCGGTTCGGCGATCTCCGCGCGGGTGGGCAGCGTCTCCGGCGATTGCCACACGGCGTTGAACCGCGTCATGCCGACCGAGCTCACCGCCTCCCGGACGAAGGCGCCACCGTTGACGTATTGGGCGAGCTTCATCTCCATGCCCAGCAGGGCCCGGATCAGCCGGTCGACCGGGCCCGCGCCCTTACGCCGGCGCTCGGTGAAAGAGGCGCGAATGGCCGTCACCGACGGCACCACCGTCGGCCCGACGGCGTCCATGACGTAGTCGGCGTGCCCTTCGAGCAGGCTCATCAGGGCCATCACCCGGTCGAAGACCGCTCGTTGTTCGGGGGACTGGATGCCCTCCAGCCAGGAGACCCGGGCGCGTTCGCCGGTCGTGTCGCCCTTCAACGCGGCGACCGCGCGCCGCACCAACTCGGTGGGGTCGGTGTCCGCCTTGTCGGCGAACTCGGCGACGAGCGAGGTGAAGTAGTCGCGCAGCCAGGGCACGGCGGTGAACTGCAGCCGGTGCGTGCTCTCGTGCAAGCACACCCACAGCCGGAAATCGGTCGGGTCGGCCTTGAGTTCGCGTTCCACCTTGACGATGTTCGGCGCCACCAGCAGCAGCCGACCGGGCCGGGCCGGGTCGCCGCCGAGCGGGTCGAACTGGCCGAGCACCTTGCCGGACAGGAAGCCGAGGATGAAGCCGACCTGCTGGCCGGCCACCCCGCGGGTCATCGAACCGGCCAGCCGGCCCCCCGTGGCCGCGGCCAGCTTCGCGACGGCTGGCGCGGCCAGCCGTTCCATGCCCACGGCCGTCGCCGCGATCCAGCCGGGCCGGTCGAGCACCTCGGCGTCGTCCACCGGCAGCCCGTGGCCCAGTTGGGTCGTGTCCCGCACGATCAGCTCGGCCCGCCCGGAAAATTCGCGCAGGTCGGCGACCGCCCGGGCGGCCTCGGTCGGGCTGATCGGCGGCCCCGTCGGCGCCATCCGGCGCCCGGATCGCACCGCCGCCGCCCAGTCGATCGGCCCTGCCGGATCGGGCGCGCCGTCAGGCACAACCACATCCGCGCAATCCGGCCGCCACCGCATCCAGGGCCGGACGCGTCCCGGCGCCGACCCCGTTGGACACGAACGCGAACACCAGGATGCGGTTGTCCACATCGGGCACGTAGCCGGCCAGCGCGTACGTGACCTCCAGCGACCCGGTCTTGGCCCGGACCCAGCCGGCGCCGGCCTTGGACGCGTCGTCCTGGAACCGGTCCGCCAGGCTGCCGGACACCCCGGCGACGGGCATGCCGGTCAGCAGGTTGCGCAGCGCCGGTGGATCGCCCTTGACGGCGAGCGCGACCACCTGGCCCATGACCGAGGGTGGGACCCGATCGTTGGTCGACAGGCCGGACCCGTCGCTGAGCTCGATGCCGATCGTGTCGATCTTGAGGTCCTCGAGGGCCTCCAGGGTGGCCGCGGATGCGCC
The DNA here is from genome assembly GCA_044223435.1 of Nakamurella sp. GTDB lineage: Bacteria > Actinomycetota > Actinomycetes > Mycobacteriales > Nakamurellaceae > Nakamurella. The sequence continues at coordinate 57,671 of JBGALY010000014.1, read as the reverse complement.
GTCGAAGCTCGGCGGCGCCCCACGGGCGATGGCAACCTGCCGGGCCAGGGCCTCGGCCAGCACGTTGTCCGAATTCTCCAGCGCCTGCGCGAGCAGCACGGACATCGGCTGCGAGGACACCTGACCGATCACCTCGGCCTCCTCGGGAGCGCTGCCGTCGACGAGGGGGATGTCCGGTTGACCCAACAGCCGGGCCAGCGCCTTGCCCGCGTTGTTGGCCGGGTCGCCGGTCCGGATGGAGTTCTCGTTGGCCGGATCCTCCCGGTCACCGTCCACCATCAGGGACGACATCCGGGTGATGTAGCCCTGCGCGCTGGCCGGGGTGCCCCGGATGTCGGCGGTCTGCCAGCCGTCCGCCAGTTCGGGGCCGGACCAGTAGTCGGTGTCCAGCACGATGCGCTTCACGTCGACGCCGCTGGCCCTGACCTGGGCGGCCAGATCGGACATCAGCGGGGCGCCCTTGTAGACGGTGTCCACACCCTCGTTGCGGGCGGACAGGGTGACGTCACCGCCGCCGACCAGCACGATGTCGCCCTCCTGGTCACCCTTGACGACCTTGGTGACGAACCGGCTCGTCGGATCGACCGACGTCAGCAGGGCGGTTCCGGTCAGCAGCTTGGCGGTGGACGCCGGCAATTGGGGTGCGGTGGAGTCCTTGTTCCACAGCACCGTGCCGCTTTCCGGGTCGATGATCACCCCGCTGAACTGTGCGAGGTCGGGATTGCCCAGTTGGGCGGCGAGTTGGGACTCGATGCCGGCGGTGCTGGGGACCTTGTCGGAGAGGGCCAGCGGGGCGATCCTCGGTGCCGGGGCGGTGACGGGTGGGTCGACGACCGCCGCGGTCGACTGGGTGTTCGAGGACGCACTGCTCGACCCCCTGGTGCCGAGATAGACCACGACGCCGACCGCGATCAGGGCCACGACCACGGCCGCAGCGATGATCCCGACCCGCCGGGACCTGGTCACTGGGGCCACTGCACGTCCTCCTGCGCCGCTGGTGCCGCCCACCCGGGGGCTCCGGTTGGCCGCGGCACACGTCATTGTCGGGAGGGCCACACCGCATCCGATGACGCATCGCGAGCCCTTGTACCCGGTCCAGACTAGAGTCTGTTGGGTCCTGATCCAGATCATGCGTCACGCCCCATGCGGATCAGGCGGCAATGGCGTTCAGTTCAGGTGAGGACTGCGGCTGCCGTCCTTCCGGCCGAAAGGTGACAGCACGTGGAGTTCGACGTGACCATCGAAATCCCCAAGGGAAGCCGCAACAAGTACGAGGTCGATCATCATTCCGGCCGGATCCGGCTGGACCGGACCCTGTTCACGGCCACCCAGTACCCGGCCGACTACGGCTTCATCGACGACACGCTCGGTCAGGACGGTGACCCGCTGGATGCGCTGGTCCTGCTCTCGGAATCGACGTTCCCGGGGTGCCTGATCACGGCCCGGGCGATCGGCATGTTCCGGATGACCGATGAGAAGGGCCCCGACGACAAGGTGCTGTGCGTGTCGGCGAACGACCCGCGGCAGTCGCATCTGCAGGACATCGGCGACCTGAGCATCTTCGAGAAGCTGGAGATCCAGCACTTCTTCGAGGTGTACAAGGACCTGGAACCCGGCAAGAGCGTCGAGGGCGCCAACTGGGTCGGCCGCAAGGAGGCCGAGGAGGAGATCAGCGTCTCGTTCGACCGCGAGACCAAGCGGCTCGCTGCCGAGCACGCGCTCGCGACCGGCGACGGGCACACCCACCGCGAAGGCTGACCCGGCACCCTGCGACGACGACGGGGCCGGCAGGACTCCGGCCCCGTGTACGGGTCAGTCGAACCGTCGCGCCTGATCGTCGGCCCTACCAGCGCCCGCCGCGCTGCACCTCGCGCAGCCGGGGGCGCACGTCGAGCAGGTAGACGAGGCTTCCGGTGAGGCCGGCGAGCCACAGCAGGCTCTGGGGTGCGAACGCACCACCGAAGAATCCCAACCCCAACGCGACCGCGCACGCCACGGTGATGCCCGCCCAGGTTCCCTTGGTCTGTTTGTCGGCCGCGGCGAACGCGTCGGGCCGTCGGCTCACGGCGTCAACCGCGGCGAACACGCCCAGACCCGCGCCCCCGATGGCCAAGACCAGGTTCACGATATAGATCACCGGCGCAACCAAATCCACGGGTTCAGGGTACGTGGGATCCGGCAGCCCCCGACACCGTCGGCCGAAAACGAGACGACCGGCACGGGCCGGTCGTCTCGTCTGGGCCGCCGGAGCTGACCCGAGCGCGGGCTCGGCCAGCTCGCCGCGGGTGCGCTCAGCTCTCCGCGGGCGTGGCCGGGGCGGGCGTCGGCGCGGTCGACGGCGCGGTGGTGGTTGCCTTGGCGCGGGTCGCGCCGGCCCGCGGTTTGCCGGCGGGCCGAGGGGCCGCCGACTTTGCCGCGCGCGCCGTGTCCGGTCCCGCAGTGGTCACCTTGGTGCCCGTCTTGCGCGCCGCCGTGGGCTTGCTGCTCGCGGCCTTGCCGGCCCGACCGGCCGAACGGCTGCTCGACGGTGTTGCCGTCGGGTCCGCACCCGCGGTCTTGGCAGCCGACTTTGCGGCCGGCTTCACCGCTCTGGCCGGCGTGCGCGGACGCTCCGAAGCGGCCGTTCCGGCATCCTTCGCGGCGGATCGTGCGGCCGCCTTCGCCGCCTTGGCCGGCGTCACCGGACGCTCCGGAGCGGCATCGACCACGGTGCCCGGGCGCGAGGATGCGGAGCGCACCTTCGACCAGGTCCGGTCGCCGCGTTCGACCAGGCTTGCGTAGATCGACCCGACCAGCTCGACGTAGGCGTCAAGCGTGTCGCGGACCGTTTCCGGGGTGAGGTCCGGGGTGAACTCGGCGACCTTTCCGGGCAGCTCGCCGACCAGGTCGTTGGCCTTGTCGGGGAGCTGGGCGGCGAAGGACTGGATCTCCTCGGCGACGTCGGCCGCGATCTTGGCCGCGCGCTGCGGCAGGTCGGTGCCGCCGGCGACCAATTTGCCGGTGGCATCGGTCCAGTCCGCCAGCACCCGCTGGGCCCGGCCAGGAAGGTCGGCGGCCACCTGTTGGGCCTTTCCGGGCAGGTCGGCGATGACGCTCTGGGCCTGGGCGGGGAACTCGGTCGCGGCCTGCTGCGCCTTACCGGGCAGCTCGCTCGCCGCCTCCTGCACCCTCTCGACGTAGTCGGCCGCCGCCTGCTGGGCCTTGTGCGCGTACTCCTGCGCGGTCTGCTGGGCCAGCCCGGTGTAGACGGTCGCGGTGTGCTGGACCTGGCCGACGTACTCCCCGGCCTTGTTGACGTAGTCACCGGCCACCTGCTGCACCTTGCCGACGTAGCCGGTCGCGGCCTGCTGGGCCTTGGCCTGGAGGTCGGCGACGTCGTCGGCGGCGGGCAGGTTCGCCGGATCCGACAGGTACTCGATCACCGACTCCCGCAATGCGGCGAGCTGCTCGATGGCCATGTCGCCGGCGCCGATGGCCGCCAGCAGCGGCCGGGGCAGGTCGTCGAAGCGGTCGGCCAGCTGATCGACGACGGAGTCGGTGACGTGACGGATATCAGTGAGCTGCATGGTGCTCTCCTTCCGGCATCGGCGTGATGCCTGTGGGTCTCGGGTTCGGCGGTGGTTCGGCGGCGGCTGCGGGGCCGGGGCCCGCGGGCCCACGCTCGATCGGCGGTGCCGCGGCCTCGGCCTCCCGGCGCAGTGCGGCGTAGATGTCCATCAGGACTGCCTTCTGCCGCTCGGTCAGGACCGGGTCGGCGCGGATCGCGGTCACCACCTCGGGCGCGTTGGGGGCCTCGAGGATGCCGGCCTTGGCCAGCATCGTCTCGACGGAGATGGACAGCCCGTGGGCGATCTGCGCGAGGATCTCCGCGCTGGGACGGCGCAGGCCCCGTTCCACCTGGGACAGGTACGGATTGGACACGCCGGCCTTGGCCGCGAGGGCGCGCACCGAGATCTGCGCGGCGAGGCGCTGTTCGCGGATGAAGTCGCCCAGCTCTCGGACCGGGGTGAGAACCGGGTTCAGATCGAGTTCCATGACCCCTCCTCCGGCTGCCGTCCACTGCGGTCGCTTTCCACGTTAGCGCGTGCGCTTGCAATTGCAAGCATTGTGTTTGCGCAGGTGGTCAGGCTCACATCCGAGCCTGTGGTGGTTGCGGGGCCTCCTCACCGGTCGGGGGACGACCGCCCGGGTCACCCGACGGCCGGGCCCCGTCGGGTGGGTACGGTGATCTCGATTGCCCCGTGGCGGTCGATCGTCCGGCCGTCCGGATCGGGCCGGTCGGCTGGTCGATCGGACCGACAGCGCGCCGGTGCCGGACCGGTTGAAGTCGACCAACGCCTTCGTGACCGCGCTCGACGGTCAGTGAGTCACCTACCACCCGCTGCTGCGGGAACTGCTGCGGCACCGGCTGACGTTGGACCACGGTGACCTCGTCCCCGACGTGGGCCGACGAGTCGCGGCCTGGCTGATCGAGAACGGCTCGTCGCCGCCATGTTGAAGGCGGCCGAGATCGCCGCGCCGGGATGGTGGTCCGGCCCCTGCACCCACCCGGATCAGGCCTGGGCCCGGCCCGATCAGGCCCTGGCCCGGCCGGCTCAGGCCTGGGTCCGGCCGGACTCGGGCCGGCCGGTTCGCCAGGCGATCGCCGGAGTGGCCGGGTGGTCATAGGTGACGACCGCGTCGGCGCGGTCGAGCGGGTGCTCCTCGGCCAGGTAGCGGCGATAGGCGACGATCCACCACTGCCGATCGTCCGGTAGCGCCCGGGTCAGCGCGGCCGGCGAGAGCCGCAGGTGGACGACAGCGTCGAGACCGGCCGGGTCGGTGAACAGGAACGGGCCGTCGAGCAGGACGACGACACCCTCGCGGATGGGCAGCCGTCCGTCGCGGACCGCCCGGTCGGTCCGCGGGTCCCGCAACCTCGGCAGATACCCGTCCGGGCTCCCCGCGGCCACCGGGTCGAGCAGTTCGCGGCGCAGCGCGGCACCGTCCACCCAGCCGTGGAGCAGCATGTCGGGATCCGTGCGACCGAGCTCCAGGCGCAGGGACGCGGCTCTCCACCACCATCGGGTGGAGGCCCGGATCACCGGCCGGCCGGACTCCCGCAGCCGCTCGGCCACCGTGTCGGCCAGGTCGGCCGCACCGATCTCGGCGAACCCGTCGACGCCGACCCGCGGCCGCTCCTCGGATCTTCGGTCGATGTGGTCGGCCAGTTCACCGGCGAGCCGGGCCGGGGTCAACGGTCGGTAGCGCACCTGTCCCAGCCTGGCACGGGTCGGGAACCGGAAACCGCGACACCCTCGATCACAGCAGCCGGCTGTAGAGCCGGTCGCGGGCGGAGACGGTGAAGCCGAGCCGCTCGTAGAGCCGGCCGGCGCCGGTCGGTGATTCGGCGTCGACGTCGAGTTCGGCCTCGGCGTAGCCGGCCGCTTGCATGGCGGCCAGGGACCGGGCAACCAGGGCGGAGCCCACGCCGCGCCCCCGCGCCGCACGCACCGTGCCCACCCGGGAGACATAGCCCGTCCGGTGACCTCGGCTGGCCGTGTCCGCATCGCGCTCGGCGGCCAGCACGAACCCGACGATGCCGGTGACGTCCTGCGCGACGAACGAGCATTCCGCGCGGAACGCGACGGAGCCCAGGTGCTCCGCGCGCCAGCTGTCGGGGTCGCGCGGAACCGATCCCCAGTGGTCGGCGAAGGAGTCGTTGGAGGCCAGCCGGACGGCGTCCTCGTCGGTCGATTCGAACCGCCGGATCCGGATGCCGGGCGGGTCGGGCAGCGGATCCGGGGCCGGGCCTCGCAAATCGGTCCGCATGCGGAAGAAGTACCGGCGCGGCTCGAACCCGGCCGCGGTGACCGCAGCCAGGGCGCCGGGGCGTGCCTCGGCGACGCCGACCCGTAGTTCCCCGGGAACACCGGGGGCCTGCTCGTCGCGCAGCGCTCGCGCCAGTTCGAGCTGTCGCTGCAGCATCCACCCGCCGACGCCCTGGCGGTGCACGTCCGGGTGCACCCCGCCATCGGCATAGGCCAGCCAGTTCGGCTCCCGCGCGATCACGTGCAGCAGGCCGTAGGCGACCAGCCGGTCCTGGTGCAGCACCACGGCGCCGCCGCCGTCCATCGCGGCGACCGGCGCGGTGAACTCCTCCCGGATCTCGGTCTCGGTGTACCCGTGGTCGTCCGGCTCGGCGCGCTCCCAGGCGGCCAGCAGGGCGGTCACGGCGGGCACGTCGTCGAGCGTCAGGTCGCGGGTCCGGTACCCGGGAGGCAGTCCGATGGCCGAGGGAGTCGTCACCGTCGCACGGTAACCAGACCGCCGGGCCGGCGCCGCCGATTTTCTTCGGTCGCCATGGTCGGCCGGTCCCGGATCAAGAGACATTCCAGCACCTGTCCGGGCGGCGGTCACCGCAGCGGTCGGCAGCAGTCAGGGCGCAGACCCGGGCAGCGGTCCACGGCGGCCGCGACCCAGACCCGGGCAGCGGTCGACGGCGGTCAGGGCAGGCAGAGACAGAACGGGTGGCCGGTCGGATCCAGGTAGGCCCGAAAACCCGCCGCGGCGACACCGGTCGGTCGGGCCCCGATGGCAAGCGCCCGGGCCTCGCCCTCGTCGAGGTCGTCGACCGTGACGTCCAGATGCGACTGCTGGGGCACTGCGGGGTCCGGCCAGGTCGGCGGGACCAGGTCGGGCGCCAGCTGGAAGGCCATGCCGTAGGGCGAGGCGGCGTCGGGCCGGATGGTGACCCAGTCGTCCTCCTCCCGGACGATCCGCCAGCCCAGCAGCGCGCAGTAGAAATCGGCCAGCCGGCGCGGTTCGGGGGTGTCCAGGACGACGAGGTCGAACCGGGCGATCGGCGTCGCCAGCGATTCGTCCGCCCCCGTCTCGGTCGCGGTCGCGAAGTCGGTCGCGGAGTCGGTCTCGGAGCCGGTCTCGGTCATGCCCGTATCCCAGCACAGCCCGCCGACAGCCGGACGTCGTCGCCCGCACGGATCAGCGTCCCCGGCGCGCACGAACTGGTCGACTTCCGCCCCATCCGGCACATTCGGTGCAGTTTCGTCCGGGCACCGGTCCCCACGGTGGCCCGGAGCACCTGTCGCCATTCTCGCGGCCGAAATCGTCGGCTGACGGCCCCACTGCCATAGTCGGCGTGACTTGATCCGCGCGGGCGACGTTGATCTGCGCGGGATCGGACCGCCCTGAGAAAGGCGGCTAGGTGAGCAGGAGTTGGGCCAGGCTGTAGATCACCAGACCGGCCAACGCGCCGACCACGGTGCCGTTGATCCGGATGAACTGCAGGTCGCGGCCGACCTGCAGTTCGATCTTGCGGCTGGTCGCCTCCCCGTCCCAGCGGGCGATGGTGTCGTCGATGATCCCGGTGATGTTCCGGGCATAGTTGCGGGCGATGTACCCGGCGACATCGGCGACCCAGCCGTCGACCTTCGCGGTCAGCTCCGGGTCGTCCTGCAGCCGGCGGCCGAACCCGATGAGTCCGTCGGTCACCGACCGGCGCAGCGGGGAGTCGGGGTCCTCCGCGGCCCGCAGCAGCGAATCCTTGATCGACTGCCAGAAGCTGGTGACCAGCGAGCGCACCTCGGCGTTGCCGACGACCTGGTCCTTGATGGATTCGGCCCGCGCGATCGTCGCCTCGTCGTGCTGCAGGTCCTGGGCGAATTCGGCCAGGAAGACGTCCAGCGACAGCCGCAGCTGGTGTTGCGGATCGTCCTTGACCGCCCGCGCGAAGTTGAGCACCTCGTTGTAGATCCGGTCGGCGACGATGTCGTCGAGGAAACGGGGCGACCAGGACGGCGCCCGTTGCGACACCACCCGGGAGACCGCGGTGTAATTGTCCCGGATCCACTCGTAACAACGGTCGGCCACCATGTCGACCAGGGGCCGATGGTCACCGCGGGCGAACACCTCCGCGGCGATCCGACCCAGCGGCGGCCCGAGCTTGGTCTCGTCGATCTTCCGTCGGGCCATGTTCTCCAGCAGGTCGGCCACCTGATCGTCGGAGAGCACGTTGCTGATGCCCCGCACCGCCGACGCCAGCTCGGCGGTCACTCGCTTCGCCGACTCCGGCCGGGCCAGGAACTCGCCGGCCCGCTGGGCGACCGAGAAGCCGGCCAGCTTCTCCCGGACGACCGCCTCGGACAGGAAATTGGTCGCCACGAACTCCGACAGCGACGAGCCGATCGCGTCCTTCCGACTCGGGATGATCGCGGTGTGCGGGATCGGCAGCCCCAGTGGCCGGCGGAACAGCGCGGTGACGGCGAACCAGTCGGCCAACGCGCCGACCATTCCGGCCTCGGCCATCGCCCGGATGTAACCCAGCCACGGGTACCGGTCCTCCAGGGAGAACGCGATGACGAAGATCACCGCCATCAGCACCAATGCGCCGGTGGCGATCGTCTTCATCTTCCGCAGCCCGCGCCGCTTGATCTCGTCGGATGCGCTGAGCACCTGATCGGCGGGCGTCACCGGAACCAGGCCGGTCCGCGACGGGCTCGGCCGGCCGGGCGGGCTCGTCGGGGCCGAGCCGGTCGACGTCGATTCGGTGGTGCTCATCGTGCCGCCCTTCCGGAGCGCCTCGCACGCTCGGCCGCCCCGGATCGGTCGCCCCGACAAGAGTGCCTACTGCTCGCTCGGCAAGCCTCGCTCATGGTCGTCATTGTTCCCCGACCTCGCCCGGGTGAGCGCCTCTCCGGGGACAACGGCCGGGAGCCTGTCACCGGCGCCGGACCGGCACGCGGTAGGAATAGAGCATGACGGTCGCCCCGTATCCCGCCCGGCCCAGCCGCTGGGCGGACCCGCTGGTCGAGCGGTTGCGGCCGTACACGACGACGATCTTCGCCGAGATGTCCGCGCTGGCCACCCGGACGGGATCGATCAACCTCGGACAGGGCTTCCCGGACACCGATGGCCCGCCCGCGGTGCTCGAGGCCGCCCGGCGGGCGATCGCGGACGGCGTCAACCAGTACCCGCCGGGGCCGGGCATCCCCGCGCTGCGTCAGGCGATCACCCTCGCCCGCGAGCGGGACCACGGTCAGGTGTTCGACCCGGACACGCAGGTGCTGGTGACGGTCGGGGCGACGGAGGCGCTGGCCGCCGCGGTGCTGGCCCTGGTCGGCCCCGGGGACGAGGTGCTGCTGATCGAGCCGCACTACGACTCGTACCCGCCGATCGTGGCGATGGCCGGGGCCCGGCACCGGTCGGTGCCGTTGCGACCGGACGGGACCGGCCGGTTCGGACTCGACGTCGACGAGGTGGCAGCGGCGATCACTCCGGCGACCCGAATGATGATCGTCAATTCGCCGCACAACCCGACCGGCACGGTGCTCACCGTCGACGAGCTGGCCGGGTTGGCCCGGCTGGCCGTCGAGCACGACCTCGTCGTGCTGACCGACGAGGTGTACGAGTACCTGGTCTTCGACGGGGTGCGGCACCGGCCGCTGGCCATGTTCGAGGGGATGACCGACCGGACAGTCACGATTTCCAGTGCCGGGAAGTCATTCAGCACCACCGGCTGGAAGATCGGCTGGGCGTGCGGCCCGGCGCCGCTGGTCGGCGCGGTGCGGGCGGCCAAGCAATTCCTGACCTACGTGGGCGGCGCGCCGTTCCAGCCGGCCGTGGCCTACGCCCTGGAGCACGAGATGGCGTGGGTCGCGGACCTGCGGGACAGCCTGCAGCGCAAGCGGGACCGGCTGTGCGCCGGGCTGGCTGCCGCCGGCTTCGGGGTCCTGCGGCCGCAGGGCACCTACTTCGTGATGACCGACATCCGGCCGCTCGGCGCCACCGACGGCATGCGGTTCTGCCTGGATCTGCCGGACCGGGCCGGCGTCGTCGCCATCCCGGACGAGGTGTTCCACGACGATCCCGCCGACGGCAGACCGTTCGTCCGGTTTGCGTTCTGCAAGCGGGACGAGGTCATCGACGAGGCGGTCCGGCGATTGGCGGGGATGGCGTGACCGCACGCGATCAGCCGGCCGAACGGGTGGCGGCCGTGCTGGCCGGCGCCCCGGTGTTCGACGGCCACAACGACCTCGCCTGGGCCTTGCGCCGGCAGGTGGCGTACGACCTTGATCAGCGGGACATCGCGCACGACCAACCCACCCTGCACACCGACATTCCGCGGCTGCGGGCCGGCGGGGTCGGCGCCCAGTTCTTCTCCGTGTACGTGCCCGGCACGATGGCCGGTGGTGCCGCGGTCACCGCGACGCTCGAGCAGATCGACTGCGTGGCCCGCATCGTCGCCCGCTACCCCGACACGTTCGCCGCCGCGCGGACCGCGGCCGACGTGCGGCGGATCATCGCCGCGGGCCGGATCGCCGCGCTGCTGGGGGCCGAGGGCGGCCACAGCATCGACTGCTCCCTGGGTGTGCTGCGGATGCTGCGCCGGCTGGGCGTGGCCTACATGACGCTGACCCATAACCAGAACGTGCCGTGGGCCGACTCGGCGACCGACGAGCCGGCGGCGGGTGGCCTGACCGATTTCGGCCGGGAGGTGGTCCGGGAGATGAACCGGATCGGCATGCTGGTCGACCTGTCGCACGTGGCGCCGGCCACCATGCACGCCGCGCTGGACGTCACGGCGGCGCCGGTCATCTTCTCGCACTCGTCCTGCCGGGCGTTGACCGATCATCCGCGGGACGTCCCGGACGACGTGCTGGTCCGGTTGGCCGGCAACGGCGGCGTGCAGATGGTGACGTTCGTGCCGCACTTCGTCTCCCAGGCGTGTGCCGATCACGATGCGGCCGAGGATGCCCGCCGGCACGAGCTCGGCCTGGATCAGGTGACGGTCTACACCGAACACGAGGGCGAACATCTGGATCCCGCCGCCGTCGCCGAGCTGGAGCGGTGGCGGGCCGCGAATCCGGCGCCGCTCGCGACCCTGCGTGAGGTGGCCGATCACGTCGAGCACGCCCGGGAAGTGGCCGGCGCGGCGCACATCGGCCTGGGCGGTGACTACGACGGGGTGTCGAGCCTGCCGGTCGGCCTGGAGGACGTCTCCACCTACCCGGCGCTGCTGGCCGAACTGGTGGACCGCGGCTGGTCCGACGCCGAGCTGACCGGACTGACCTGCGGGAACATCCTGCGCGTCCTGCAAACCGCGCAGGACGTCGCCGATCCGGGGTTCGGCGCCTGACGGCGGCGGACACCGATGGGGCCTCCGGCTGTGGCCGGGCGGGGCCGACCGACCGGAACTCGTCCGTCGATGGGCCGGGCCCGGCTCAGCCGGTGGTGGTCCGCATGGTCAGCCGCTGGCCGTCGTCGGACAGTTCCAGGGCGACCCGGACGGTGCCGAGCTCGGCCGTCCCGGTGACGTGGGTACCCCCGCACGGGATGCGGGCGGTGCCGTCGGGCAGTTCGCACACCCATTCCCGCCGGTCGGTCAGCGCCGGGCCGGACGTCTCGACCCGAACGGACCCACCGGCCGCGACCCACCCGGCGAGGGCCGTGTTCATCGCGCCGGTCAGCGCGGGTAGATCGTCGGCCAACCCGGCCGGGTCGAAGCCGCTCTTGCGCAGGCTGCGCCCGAGCCGGTACTCGTCCACCGCGCCGAACGGCTCGATCCGGGACGACACGATGGCGGCGCCGTCGAAGTCGGGCCGACCCAATCCGTCGGCCCGCGGCGCCTTTCGCCATCGGCCGGCCAGGGCGGCGTTCAGCGCGAGCGCGGCCAGATGGCAGCCGGTGTGGCCGGCCGACAGCGCGGCCCGGTGCCCGGCGTCGACCGTCAGGGTCACCTGGTCGCCGGCCAGCAGGTCCGGCGCCCCGGTGTCGACTACGTGAACGACGACGAACGACCAACCCGGTTCGCCCCGGCGCACCGGGATCTGCGGACCGACGAACAGGGTGGTGCCGTCGGTCGCGCCGATCACGCAGTCCACCACGTCCGCCGACCGGGCCCCATGGTCCAGCGTGCCCAGGTCCGGGCCCTGGTCGGGCCAGCCGGGATCGACCGGATGGAACGGGGTGCGGTCGGTCACCACCAGCAGCCGGTCACCGTCGACGGTGTCCGGCCGCCGGGTGGCCGAGAGCACGGTGGCCCGCTCGGTGACCGAGCCGCTCGGGAAGGTGACCACGGTGTGCGTCATGCCGGTCATTGTCCGGGGGCCGGCCAGGTGCGCCGGACCGTGGCCTTGGCCCCGGTGACCAGGGCCCGGGCGGGCACGTCGTCGGTGACGACCGCCCCCGCGGCGACGACCGCGTCCCGCCCGATGCGCACCCCGGGCAGGATCGTCGCCCCGGCCCCGATCCACACGTTCTCGGCCACCTCGATGGGCCCGCCGGTCAGCCAGACCCGGCGGTCCTCGGTGTCGACCGGGTGGCCGACGGTGATGAAGGTGACCTTCGGCGCGACCATCACCCGCTCGGCCAGCGTGATGCCGGCGTAGTCCAGGAACGTGCAGTTCTGGTTGATGAAGACCCGCTCGGCTAAGTGCAGGTTCAGCCCGTGGTCGGTGAAAAAGGGCGGGTAGATGGTCACCCGGGCCGGCAGCGGCCGGCCCAGGATCTCCTCGAACAAGGCGGCCTTGCCGTCCTCGTCGTCGAACGGCAGGACATTCAATCGGGACGTGAGTTCGGTCGCCCGCAGCACCCGGGCCGACATCGCCCGGAACTCCGGGCTGTGGATCCGCATCAGGAACTCGCCGGGCACCCGATCTCCTTCGCTCGCCGGCCGACGCGCCGGTCGTCTCGATTGTCTGTGGCCACCGGTTTCCGGTGTCCGGTGGCCACCTCTTGCCAGCGCATCCCGGTCGGAGTAGACACGGTCTGCGCGCCGGGCGTTGGCGCCGGGAGGTCTCGACCGAACCCGGGCCCGCCACACCGGGCGCGGCCGAGGAACGGGATCGGACGGTGCGGCGACGGGCGACCGGCGCTCCCCCGAGGTGACATCGGACGCGGGTCCGGGTCCGGTTCTCGGCGCGGTGGGTGGACGTCGCGCGGCCGGGCCGACCGGCACGCCGCGGCCGAACCGGCGGTCACACCGGCGCCCGGGCACGAACGTCGCCCGGGTCCACCACCGCACCGGCGGGGCCCCGCAGCTCGGCTGCGCCGGGCCCCGCTCCGGTCTCCGGCCGGCCCGGCGGGGGCGACGCGGGTGGGCACGCGGTGCCGCGGCTGCCTGCATGGCGACGCCCCTGCCTGCATGGCGACGCCCCTGCCTGCATGGCGACGCCCCTGCCTGCATGGCGACCCCGGTGGGCGCGCGGCGCCGGCCGCGATCGAGCACAGTGGAGGGGCCACCGTGGGGGTGGGCACAGTGGGCGTGGGCACGGTGCCCACCGAGCGAGCCGGAAACAGGAGTGCGAGCGATGCGCATCGCGATGGCCAACGACCACGCCGGGTACCCGATGAAGGCTCAGATCAAGCAGTGGCTGACCGAACAGGGTCACGAGGTGGTCGACTTCGGCACCCACGACGAGGCCGCTTGCGATCTCCCCGACTTCGCCTACCCGGCCGCCCTGAGCCTGGGCCGGGGTGAGGTGGACCGGGCGATCCTGGTCGACGGCGTCGGTTACGGCAGCGCCATGATCGCCAACAAGGTCCGCGGCGTCTTCGCGGCCGTCTGCCAGGACCCGTTCTGCGCGGAGTTGGCCCGATCCCACTCGGACACCAACGCGTTGTGCCTGGGCGGCAAGATCATCGGGCCGGCGCTGGCCCTGGAGATCGTCCGGGTGTGGATGACGACCGGCTGGCTGGGCGAGCCGGGAGCGCCGGGCGGCGACGAGAAGTACCGCCGCCGGGTGGAGAAGGTGGTCGCGATCGACGCCCGCGGGCTGCGCGAACCCACCGACACCGATGCCGCGACCGGCGCCCCCGTCGGGGCGGTCCCGCCACGGTGACGCGCCGGCTGGCGGCCGCCGCGACGGCGGCGGTGCTGACGCTCGCCGCCGCCTGCAGCGCCGCGAGCGCCGGGCCGGCGACGCCGCCAAGGCCGGCCGTTTCCCAGCCATCGGGGGCAATGCTGTCGACGCCGGCCGGCGGGTCGGCACCGTCGCGCGGCCCGTCCTCGCCGACCAACCACGCCGAGCCTTCGCCCGGCCCCGCATCGGTGCCGGTATCGGCATCGGTATCGGCATCGGTCACCGCATCAGCGCCGAGCACCGACCCGGCCGGATCGGTCCCGGTCGGGCCGGTGTCATCGTCCGCGCCTCCCGCGAGCGGCTTCACCGGTTCGAGCGTGTCCATCGACGCCGACCTGACGGCTCGGTTGGCGTCCAGCTGGCGCGCGGGCTGTCCCGTTCCGCTGGCCGACCTGCGGTACCTGACGCTGACCTACCGCGGCTTCGACGGGGCCGACCACACCGGTGAGCTGGTCGTTGCGGCGTCGGTCGCCGACGCCGTGCTGGCGACCTTCAAGGAGCTGTACCAGGACGGCTATCCGATCGCGTCGATGCGGCTGGTGGACGACTTCGGCGGGGATGACGACGCGTCCATGGCCGCCAACAACACCTCGGCCTTCAACTGCCGACCGATCACCGGCGGAGGCGGCTTCTCCGAGCATTCCTTCGGGACCGCGATCGATGTGAACCCGGTGCAGAACCCCTACGTGAGCGGGTCGACGGTGCTGCCCGCCGCCGGTCGGCCGTTTGTCGACCGGCCGCTCGTGCCGGGGGTGATCCACGACGGGGACCCGGTCGTGCAGGCCTTTGCCGCCCACGGGATGCGCTGGGGCGGTGATTGGCGCGGACCGATCGACTACCAGCACTTCTCGGTGTCGGGCCGGTAGCGCCGGTGCTCGAGATCGCCGTGGCGAGCCGGCGAGGCCACCATCCACCACTCGGAGCACGCCCTGCAAGCAAGACGGCGACGCAGGAGCCGCCCTGCTCGGTGAATGGCCCTCCTGCAGGCCCCCGGCTACCGGATCATGCGGCGGCGGGTGCCCCGCTGGCTGCGGGCCATGCTCGTGGTCTCGATGAAGGCGACGAACCCACCCGCCGCGATGACCATGCCGGGGACCATCAGGACCAGCTTGCCCCAGCCGCCGGCGATGTCCGGGGTGGCTCCGAGCAGCGTCATGGACGCGCCGACCGCGATGGCGAGCACCGCGACCGACCGGATCATCCAGTCCCGCCGGGTCGCGCCGTCCGCCTTGACCGGGGCGGCCGGGGCCGGCTGCGCGTAGCGCTTCTTCTTCGAGGTCACCGGTCCAGTATCCCGACCGGATGGCGTTCCGCGGGAGCGTGATCCACTCACCGGAACGGCGATCGGGCCAGAATGGGCCCCATGCAGCTTCCGGTGATGCCGCCCGTCGCGCCCATGCTGGCCAAGTCCGTACCCGACATCCCGACCGGTGCGCTGTCCTACGAACCGAAGTGGGACGGCTTCCGGTCGATCGTCTACCGGGACGGCGACGAGGTCGAGATCGGCTCCCGGAACGAGAAGCCGATGACCCGGTACTTCCCCGAACTGGTCGAGGCGTTCAAGGCGAACCTGCCGGACCGGTGCGTGGTGGACGGCGAGATCGTGGTGGTCGTCGGGGACCGCCTGGAGTTCGAGGTGCTGCAGCAGCGCATCCATCCGGCGGCCAGCCGGATCCGGATGCTGTCGACGCAGACCCCGGCCAGCTTCATCGGCTTCGACCTGCTGGCGCTGGGCGACGAGGACTTCACCGGGCGCCCGTTCGAGCAGCGGCGGGCCGCATTGGAGGGCGCGCTGGCGGCCGCGCACGCGCCGATCCACCTCACCCCGGCCACCCGTGACCCCGCGCTGGCCGCCGACTGGTTCGACCAGTTCGAGGGCGCCGGCCTGGACGGCGTGGTGGCCAAGCCGCTGGCCGGCACCTACCAGCCGGACAAGCGGACGATGTTCAAGATCAAGCACCAGCGCACCGCCGATTGCGTCGTGGCCGGCTACCGGGTGCACAAGAGCGGTCCGGACAGCATCGGCTCGCTGCTGCTCGGTCTGTACGACGACGACGGCAATCTGGCCTCGGTCGGGGTGATCGGCGCCTTCCCGGCCGCCCGCCGCAAGGCGCTGTTCACCGAGCTGCAGCCGCTGGTGACCACATTCGACGACCACCCGTGGAACTGGGCGAAACCGGAGGAGGCCGCCGCCCGCACCCCCCGCAGCTCCGAGTACAGCCGGTGGAACGTCGGCAAGGACCTCTCGTTCGTGCCGCTGCGCCCGGAACGGGTGGTCGAGGTGCGCTACGAGCACATGGAGGGCACCCGGTTCCGGCACACCGCCCAGTTCAACCGCTGGCGGCCGGACCGGGAGCCGCGCTCGTG
Organism: Nakamurella sp.; assembly: GCA_044223435.1. Lineage (GTDB taxonomy): Bacteria > Actinomycetota > Actinomycetes > Mycobacteriales > Nakamurellaceae > Nakamurella. The sequence continues at coordinate 41,445 of JBGALY010000014.1, read as the reverse complement.
CACCTACGCCCAGCTGGACGAGCCGGTGAAGTACGACCTGGCCGACATCCTGGGCGTCTGAGCGTTCCGGCCGTCACCGCAGCCTCGCGATCGACCGGAGGTGGGCGCCGGGGTCGGCTCAGGGGTCAACCGAGTGGTCGGCCGATGGGTCGACCGAGGAGTCAACCGAGAAGGTGATGACCGACGTGGTCGCGCCAGGCAGGTCGGGCCCGAACAGTTCACGCGGCATCGGCTCGTCGACGGCCTCGATCGTCATCGTCCAACCGCCTGACAGACTCGACCCACCGAGTTCGGTCAGCTGGACCAGCACCCCGGTGTCCCGGTCGAGCCGCGCCCGCCAGGACGTCGGTCGGCCGACGTCGGCGCGCGGCCAACCCTCGCGGGCGAGTTGGGCGGCCGCCTCGTCCCCGGCCAGCAGCGGGCAGCATGAGCAGCGGGCGGCGTAAGCCGGCGTCGTGACGATCTCGGCGTCCCAGGTGAGCCGGCCGGCGTGCTCGACCATCCGCGGACCGTCGACGACCTCGATCGGCGATCGCTCCGGCGACCAGTGACCGTCCCGCAGTCCTTCGTCGTCCCGGTCCACGCCGTCGGCCAGCTCGAACGGGTGCAACATGGCGACCCACCGGTAGTTGCTCAGCATCGGATCGTCGAACCGGTAGGGACCGATCCAGTCCGCGGGTCGGCGGGCCACCAGACCGTCCGGCCGCAGCTCGGGCCCGCCGGTGAGCTCGGGCATGCCCTGGTCGGCCGCCGGCCCCCACCCGGCCGTGATCACCCGGCCGTCGAGTTCCTCGGCGCGCAGTCCGCGCGGGCGGCTCACCCACGCCCGGAGCCGGTCGGTGCCGTGCGGCTCGGCCGTCGGGGTCCGCAGGGTGAAGCGCAGCGTGCGCCACAGCCACGGCGACGACCGGGCCAGGGCCCGGAAGTCGCCGGCGGTCGGGGTCGTCACACACGTGTACGGTACCCGCGGCTCGGCACGGTCCGGCATCAGTTCACCCGGCGACCCAGATGCGCGGCCAGCCGGTCGATGGCGGGCGCCTCCGGGGGTACCGGCTGCTCGGGGGCGAAGGGGAACGACGACCGATCGGCCTCAGCCGGCAACTGCCGCAGCGTGAAATCCAGTGCGGATTGTGCGGCGTCGTCATCGAAGGGCATCTTCTGGCCGGTCGAGCGGGCCAGATCCCATCCGTGCACGAGGGTTTCGGTCAGACGCAGGCCGGCCAGACCGGCGCCGGACATCGGCCCGAAGGGCGACCGGAAAGTCTGCGCCAGCACCCCGGGAGCGCGGAAGGCCGCCAGCAACGCGTCCGCGCTGCCCTGCCACGCCACCACCGGATCGTCGCCGAGTTGGTCCTGGTCCCGCATGGTGCGGATCTGTTCCTGCGGGGGGCCGGCCTGGCCGGTCAGGATGCCGGTGAAGGACCGGTTCCCGAACACCACATGGTTGACGAGCGCGCGGACGTCCCAGTCGGCGCACGTCGACTGGTCCGACCACTGGTCCGGCTGCACGCCCCGCACCAGCTGCCCCATCCCGCCGAGCGCGCCCCGCAGCGCCATCAGCGCGGGCGAATCCGGTTCCGTCATTCCATCTCCCGCTTCCAGGTTCGACGACTTGTCGCGGACCGTACGCCGCGGGTCCGACAGCCCTGGTTCGGTCAGTCATCCGAGGATTCGCCCAGGGGTGCCGAATGCCGGTGCCAGCCCACCTGCCGCGGCCGGTCGGGCAGGGCGATCCGGCCGTTCGCCCAGAGCAGCGACGCCCATGGATCCTCGTCCCGCGGGGCCCACGGGAACAGGCGCTGGAGCACCGCGCCGCTGAGCACCTCGGACGGTTCGAAGTCCAGTCCGAGGCCGCGCGCCGCGTCGCTGGTGTGCACCAGGATCTCGTCGCAGGCCATGGCCGCGAAGCCGGTGCTGTCGGCCGGGCCGTCGGGATGGAATCCTCGCTGGCCGGGAGTGACGCCGTCGACGACGTGGGCCAGGACGGCGCCGAACACGGTCAGCGTGTCGACGAGCTGCGCCGGGGCCTCCGTCGGGCGGACGCGCAGATCCATCGTCGAGAGCTCGCGCGGGCCGCCGGCCAGATCGGTCGCGTACCAGAGCAGGGTGTCGCAGACGTGGGCGATCACCTCCCGGACCGACCAGGTCATCTCGGGAATCGGCCGATCCCAGTCCCGATCGAAGGTCCCGGCCAGGAAGGCCGTGCTGGATCGAACCGCCTGGCCGATGCTCGTTCCGTCCACGACCCGATTGTCGAGCATCCGGCGGCGGTCGGCCTGATGCCCGTCGGATCTGGTTGGACGGTCGAGGGAAACCCCTAGGGTGGGTCCGAGGCGCCCGCTCGCGGGCGGGCAGGTACGCGCGGGCCGGGGGGCCTGCAAGCCGCCCCGACGGGAGCGACGGCATGGGAGGGCTGACAAGGTGGAGAGCCCGGACGGCCGCCGGTCCGCGATGCTTCGTGCGGTCGGGGAACGCGGACGGCGGGTGCACAAGAGTGCCACGTTCGACGTCACCGTCGGAATCGGCCTGGTCACCTACGGCTTCGTCTACCTGCTGATCGCCGGCATCGCCTTTCGCCTGGCGGTGACCGGCCGGCACGGCAGCGACTCGGAGTATTCGGCGCTGGACGCCATGGCCCAGTCCCAGATCGGTGAGGTCGTCCTGTGGATCACCGGGTTCGGGCTGGGCGCACTCGTGCTGTGGCAGGTCTTCGAGTTCATCTGGCGCCGGAACCCGGACGAGAACCCGCTCGGCCGGGCCTTCGGCCGGACCGGCTCGTTGTTCAGCGCGATCGGCTACCTGACCCTGGGCATCAGCGCGATCCGCGTCGCCCTGGCCGGCCGGGCGGCCCGTGAGGGACGGGCGGTCGAACACTCCGCCAGCCCCTTCGAGGACGCCGTCGTGCGGGTGGCGGTCGCGGTCGCCGGCATCGTGCTGCTGGTGTTGGCCGTCCGGTCGATCTACCGGGGGGTCCGCCGGCGGTTCGTGGGCGATCTCAAGGACGGCACCCACCGCGCCGTCATCGTCCTCGGCCAGGCCGGGTACGTCGGCAAGGGCATCACCTACGCGATCGTCGGCGGGATGATGCTCTGGACGGCGATCGACGGTCGGACGGGGCCGCCGGGCCTGCAGACGGTGTTCCGGCTCCTCAACCTGTCGCCGGCCGGCGGGGTGCTGCTGTTCGGAAAGGGCTTGGGGCTGGCCCTGTTCGGCGTCTACTGCTTCGCCTGGGCGGCCAACCGGCGACGCTGACGGACCCCCGGCCGACCGGGTCCGTCGGCTACTTCTCGATCCGGTTGCCCGCCTCGTCCCAGTGCTCGGCGACCTTCTTGCTCGGCTGCACCCGCGGTGGCTCACCCGGCTGCTTGGGATAGTCGGGCGGCCAGTTCAGTTCACCCCCGGGCAGGTCATGCCACAGGTCGAGCAGCGGTTCGATCGAGTACGACCGGTCGTCCATGTCGGCCCACGGGTCGTCGTCCGCCAGGTAGTCCGGGATCGTTCTCAGGTTGAACTCGCGCGGGTCGGTGACTCCGGCCAGGCCGGCCCAGGACATCGGGGTACTGACCGGCGCTCCCGGCCGCGCGCGCAGGCTCCAGGCACTCGCGATAGTCCGGTCCCGCAGGTTCTGGTTGTAGTCGAGGAACAACCGGGTGCCCCGCTCCTCCTTCCACCAGGCGGTGGTCACCCCGCCGTCCCGGCGCTCCAACTCCCGGCCCAGGCCGATCGCCGCATGCCGCACCTCGTCGAACGACCAGCGCGGCTGGATCCGAACGTAGATGTGGACGCCCCGGTTGCCGCTGGTCTTGGGGTAGCCACGCAGGCCCAACTCGGCCAGCAGCTCCCGGGTGACATCGGCGACCCGCCGGGCGTCGGCGAACGAGGTGCCCGGTTGGGGGTCGAGGTCGATGCGCAGTTCGTCCGGATGGTCCACGTCCGGCCGGCGGACCGGCCAGGGATGGAACGTGAGCGCGCCCATCTGTGCGGCCCAGACGAGGGCCGCCGGCTCGGTGGGGCACAGTTCGTCCGCGGGTCGACCGCTGGGGAAGGTGATCCGCACGGTCTCGACGAATTCCGGCGCCCCCTTGGGCAACCGCTTCTGGTAAAAACCGTCGGCGTCGCGGTCCAGGGGGCCGACGGCCAGACGCATGCCTTCACGCCAACCGTCCGGCCAGCGTTCCATCGCGGTCGGACGGTTCCCGATGCTGCGCATCATCACCTCGCCGACTGCGGCGAAGTACTCACACACCTCGAGCTTGGTGATGGCCGGCGTTCGGTCCGTCGGCTCGTACACGACCCGGTCGGGGCTGGACACCCGCACCTCCCGGGCCCCGACCGGGACCGTCGTCGCCGGAGCCTTCGGCATCAGCCGCCACCTTCCCGTCCACTGCGCCCGTCCACCCGCCGCCACACCGTCACCGCATCAGGCGGCGGCCCGCTCGTCGCAACCTACCCGCCCGGTCCGACACCGGGGTTCTTAATGGGCCGTAAGGAATGCGGGGAACGAGCACGCTGGCCCGGTTGTTGGACCAGGCATGACAATCAACCGTATGAAGTCCGATCCCGGTCCCCACAAGACCTACGACGTCACCAAGACCGACGACCAGTGGCGCGCCGAGCTGAGCCCGCAGGAGTACCAGGTGCTGCGGCAGGCCGGCACGGAGCGTCCGTTCTCCAGCCCGTACGAGACCGACCCGACCGTCGGTGTGTACCGGTGTCGCGGCTGCGGAAGCGAGCTGTTCCGCAGCGAGCACAAGTTCGACGCGCACTGCGGGTGGCCGGCGTTCTACACCCCGCTCGCCGAGGACCGCATCGAGCTGCTGGAGGACCGGTCCCACTTCAGCGTCCGCACCGAGGTGCGCTGCGCGACCTGCGGTTCGCACCTGGGTCACGTGTTCAGCGGTGAGGGTTTCCCGACCCCCACCAACGATCGGTACTGCATCAACGGGGTGTCGCTCACGCTGGAGCCGACCGAGTAGACACCGAGTAGACGCGGCACCGCCCGATCAGGCCCGCGGCTGGGCGATCCCGTCGAGCAGCCGGTCCACCGACCAGGTGAACTGGTCGGTGGACACCCACGCCGCGGCCACATCGGCCGTCGCCGCGGACAGCGGCCAGTCGGCCGGGTCCAGGAAATCCAGCGCGGCCCGGCGGCCGGCCACCCGGCCGTCCTCCGCGGGCAGCGGCGGCCGCCCGTCGGTTTCCGCGACCTCGAGCGCGACGAAGCCGATCACCTGGACGATCAATGCGTAGGCGCCCCGGGCCGCTTCGTCCAGGGGCAGGCCGCCGTCGTGCAGGGCGGCGATCAGCCGCTCGCCGATCAGCACGGCCGACGGACCGTCCATCGGCGCGGACATCATCAGCGTTGCCACCGGCGGATGGCGGTGCAGCGCGGTCCGCAGCGACACCGCGTATCCGGTGATGCGCTCGCGCCAGTGCTCGACCGGACCGGTCAGCCGATCCGGAGCACTCTCGGCGAGGACCCGTTCGACGATCTCGCGCTCCAGGGCGCTGCGGCTGGCCACATAGGTATAGACGGCATTGGGGTTCACCCCCAGGCGGGCGGCCACCGCGCGGATGGACAGGGCCGCTGACCCGCCCTCATCCAGCGCGTCCAGCCCCGCCTCGACCACCCGGTCGTGGCTCAGGCTGCGGCGCGGGCCCGGCCGGCGCCGCGCGGATTCGCCCTCCGCGCCCATTCGTCCGACCTCCCCTCGCGTCCGCGACCACCGCCTGGAACGGCCCGCCGCGGGCCGACCGATCCCATCCTGCCGGTTCCGGTCTGCGGTGTTGACGTGCCCCGCCGTCGGTATTAATGTACAGCGTACAAACTTTGTACGCCGTACAGAAAGGCCTTCCGATGACGGTCACTACCCCCACCACCCGCACCCCGGCCGGCGCCGCGCTCGGCCGGACCGCCGCGCTGCTCGTCGCCGGAGCGGTGCTGGTCAACCTGGCCTTCCTCGGTCTGGCCACCGCCTTCGACTACCCCGACGTGCTGAATCAACCGCCGGCCGACGTCCTGTCCCGCTTCCACGCGAACGCGCTGGTCATTGCGGCGCTGTTCCTGCTGCTCGCCGCGGGCGCGGCCCTGTTGGCCCCGATCGCGGTCACGGTGTCCCGGCTGGGCACGGGTGCGGTGCTGCGGGCGTCCCGGATCGTCGGCGTCACCGCGGCGATCGTGCAGGTGGTCGGCCTGCTCCGGTGGCCGTTGGTGGTGCCGTTCCTGGCCGCTGAGGCGCCCACGGCGTCGGCGGCGCGCACGTTCGACATGGTGAACCTGATCCTGGGTACGACCATCGGCGAGACCGTGGGGTATGCCCTGACCGCGGCCTGGACCGTCCTCGTGTGCATCGGCCTGGCCCGCGGCGTGCTGGGTCGGGTGCTCGCCGGGGTCGGGCTGCTGGCTGCGGCGCTGATCGCGGTCGGCACGGTCGAACCGTTCGTGCCGATCGCGGGGCCGGCCAACTTCATCGGCTACGTGGTCTGGAGTGGGTGGCTCATCGCCTTCGCCGTGGTCCTGCTGCGCCGCCGGACGGTGTGACCGGTTCCCTCCGATGGTCGACCGGTCCAGAACCGGTCGACCGGCCCCTGCCGGGCGCCCGCCCGGGCGGAAGGATGCACCCATGGCTCCCGACGACACGTACACCCACGGCCACCACGAGAGCGTGCTGCGGTCGCACAGCATGCGGACCGTGGCGAATTCCGCCGCGTATCTGATCCCCCAGCTGACACCCGGCCGCACCGTGCTCGACATCGGCTGCGGCCCCGGCACGATCACCGAGGGTCTGGCCGAACGGGTCGCCCCGGGGCAGGTCGTCGGGATCGACCGCGAGTCCGGACCGTTGGTGGCCGCCGCCGCCGGCGCCCGGGACAAGGGCCTGGACAACCTGACTTTCCGGGTTGGCAACGCCTACGCCCTCGACTTTCCCGACGACACCTTCGACGTCGTCCATGCGCATCAGGTGCTGCAACACCTGACCGACCCGGTCGCCGCGCTGGTGGAGATGCGCCGGGTCTGCCGGCCCGGTGGCGTGATCGCCGTCCGCGACGCCGACTACGCGGCCATGACCTGGCACCCGGCGAGCCCCGCGCTGGACCGGTGGCTGGAGGTCTACCGCCGGGTGGCCCGGCACAACCACGCCGAGCCGGACGCCGGTCGACGCCTCAAGTCCTGGGTGCAGGCCGCCGGCTTGACCGAGCTGACCTGCACCGCCTCTGCCTGGTGCTTCGCCTCGGCCGATGAACGAGCCTGGTGGTCGGGCACCTGGGCCCGGCGGGTCACCGAATCCGCCCTCGCCGAGCAGGCCGTCACCGCCGGCATCAGCAGCCCGGAGGAACTGGTCGCGCTCGCCGACGGCTGGCGGGCGTGGGCGCGGCAACCCGACGCCTGGTTCGCGGTGCTGAACGCGGAGGTCGTGGCCGGCGCCGCCTGACCGCCGGCCGAAATCCCGGAAGAACCTTCGGCTGTCCCCCACCGCCGGCCGCGGCCGAAATCCCGGCCCGCGCCGGGCCGAGCCACGGCCGTCGTCGGTGGGGGTGGGTCCGGGCTGGCAGGCCGGGCAGTAGAAGGCCGGCCGCCGCTTGTCGGACGGTCCGATCTCGGCGACCCGGACCGGGGTGCCACAGCGCTGGCAGGGGCGGCCGGAGCGGCCGTGCACGTAGGTCTGCAGGCCGCGGCGCGGGTTGCCGGTGGTGCTCGGCACGGCCTGGCTCGCCCCGCGCAACAGTTGCCGGCGGGCCGTGCTCAGCAGCGCCGGCAGGTCCACCTGGGCCACCGGCGTCCAGGGCGAAATACGTTGCACGAAGAGCGCTTCCGCCATGTACATGGTGCCGATGCCGGCAACCGTGGTCTGATCCAGCAGCACCGCCCCGACCGCCCGGCTGGGGTCGGTGAGCAGCCGAGGGACGGCGCGGTCCACGTCGAACCCGTCGGCCATGATGTCCGGCCCGAGGTGCCCGATCAGCTCCCGTTCGGCCGCCGTTGGCACCAGATCGAGCAGCCCCAACCAGGTGCCCACGGCGGTCCACTCGGTGCCGCCGAGCACGGCCCGCACGCTGGCCCGGCCGGCGGACGGCCACGGCTCGGCGTTGCGGGCGTGCACGTACCACCGGCCCTCCATCCGCAGGTGGGAACGCAGGGTGAGCGGCTCGTCGGGCACGGTGGGCCGCCGCCGGCCCCGCGCGGCGGAATCGGCGTGATCGGTCGCGGCGATCCGGGTCAGGATGTGCTTGCCGTAGGCCGTGACCGCGGTGACGGTGCGCCCGGCCAGGTCGGCATCACCCAGCGTCGGCCAACGCAGCTCGGCCCGGACCAGCGGCCGCCCGGCCAGCGCCTGGTTCAGCCGGCGGGCGGTGCGCAGCACCGTGTCACCCTCGGGCATCGGACCATCCGGCACCGCGCGCTCCTGGGGGCTGGAAAACGCCTTCGCCACCCACCGGCCGGAGACGAGTGAAGCGCGTGCGGCGTCGGGCACCCGGCGTCCGCCGCAGACCAATGACACGAACCGCCGGCGACGCGCCCACCGATCGACCACCGCGACTCGGGCGGCGTGCCTGGGCGGCACCGTCACCCGAGAGGATCGCGTCGACCACTGTCCTCACCGGCCCGCGAACGATCCGGCCGACCCGGAGCTGCGCAGCCGCAATCCCCGCGGGGTCAGCGCGAACCCGGCGTCGGTCAGCGCCTGAACGGCCGGGCCCCGGTCGCCCAGCACATCGGCGCCGTCGATCTTGGTGACGGTCATCGACGAGATCCGGCCCGCCCGCACCCGCTCGGCCAGCGCCTGGGCGGCCGCGGTGAGCACATCGGAGTCCGCCGTGAAGCTGAGCATCGTCCGGCCACCCCGCTCGGCGAACAGCGCCGGGGCGCCGTCGACGAGCACGGTCAGCGCACCCGCCCGCCGGGTCGGCCGGTGCGAGTCCGTCCCGGCCGCCACCGGGTCGGGCCAGTCCAGCGCGGCCCCGTAGGGATTCGCCGGATCGGCCGCGGCCAGCACGACGGCCGCCCCGGCCCGGGCCGTCTCGTCCGCATCGGGTGGCCGGGCGAACCCGCGGACCCGGTCGACGGCCCCGGCCGGGGCGAACTGCGCAGCCCCCAGGCCCTCGACGAAGTACCCACGGCGGATCCGGCCGGTTTCCTCCATCGCCGAGAGCACCCGGTAGACGGCAGCGAAGCCACCCGGCACCCCCTCGGCCACCACCGCGCCGCGGGTCACCACCCCGTGCCGGTCCAGCAGCACCTCCGCCGACGCGTGTGTGCGGACCGTCGATTCGATTTCGGTGTCGGGCACCAACGACCAGCGACCCGCTACCGACGGCGGCACGCCACGACGCAGCCCACCCGACCCGTTCTGGCCCGCTCGCAGCTGCCCGGACAACGCGGACAGGCCGGACGGGCCGCGCATCCGCAGCCGCGGCGCCGCCGCCTTCGGCTTGTGCGCCGTGCGGCCACCGGTCAGCCGGCCGCGCAGCGGGGCCAACGTGTCCGACGTGACCAGCCCGGCGAAGACGAGCTCCCACAGCGCCTCCGTCACCTCCGCGTCGGTCGCCGTCGTCCCGGCCGCGGTCACGGCATCGACCAGTTGCCGGAAGAAGAACCCGCCGCCACCGCCGAGCACGTCGAGCAACGCGCGGTGCAGCTCGCCGGCCGGGACGACCGCGTCGACGGCCGGCAGCGGAATGGTCAGCGCGGCGGACTCGGCCGGGTGCAAGGCGACCCAGCCGTCGTCGCCGGCCAGCGAACCGTGCCCGGTCCAGATCACCTCGCCGGCCGACATCACCTCGTCCAGCATCGACGGCCGGTAGTCGGCGACCCGGGCCGGCAGCACCAGCGACTCCAGCGCCGACGCCGGGACGACCGCACCGGCCAGCTGCTCGACCGCGCGCAGCACCCCGTCCACGCCCCGGAGCCCGCCCCGGCCGACGCCGATGCCGTTCCACGCCGGCAGAAACCGGGCCAGCGCCCGCTTGTCGACCGGCTCCACCTCGGCCCGCAGCGCGGCCAGCGACCGGCGCCGCAGCAGGCGCAGCACCTCGGCGTCCACGAACTCGGGACCTGCCTCGGCACCCGATGCGGACCCGCCCGGCCCCGCGGAGCCGAGCGGCCGGAACTCTCCCTCGGCCAGCCGGCCCGACGACACCTGCCGGCGCAGCGCGTCGGTCACCACAGCCACGCCGAGCCCGAATCGCACCGCCGCTTCGGCCGGGAGGAACGGGCCGTGCGTGCGGGCGTAGCGCCGGAGCAACCGGCCGAGCGGGTCCTCGACCGGTTCGAGCAGCGACTCGGCGACACCGGTCGGCAGCGGGGTGCCCAGGGCGTCCCGGAGCATCGCGGCATCGGTCGGGTCGGCCCACTGCGACGTCCCGGCGATGCGCACCCCGATGATCCGCCGGGCGGCCACCAACTCGTCCAAGGCCCCGGCCAGGTCGGGAACGGCGGACCGCAGGTCGATCTCCGCGGTCGAGAGCGGCCCGAGGATTCGCAACAGATCGGCGATCTCGTCGGGATTTCGGGCCTGCCGGTCCGGTGCCAGGCGCTGCAGCTCGGCCTCCACCGACGCCAGCGCGTCCGGGTCGAGCAGGTCCCGCAGGGCCAGCCCGTCGCCGTGTCCGAGCAGTTCGGCGAGCAGCGTGGGGTCGACGGTCAGCGCGGCCGCCCGCCGTTCGGCCAGCGGCGAATCGCCCTCGTACAGGAACTGGGCCACGTAGCCGAACAGCAGTGAGGACGCGAACGGCGATGGTGCGGCGGTGGTCACCTCGACGATCCGGACCGTCCGGGCCTGGATCTCGCGCAGGAGACCGATCAACGACGGCACGTCGAACACGTCGGACAGGCACTCCCGCACGGCCTCGGCGACGATCGGGAACGACGGGTAGGCCGAGGCGACTTCCAGCAGCTGGCTGGCCCGTTGGCGCTGCTGCCACAGCGGCTGCCGCTTGCCGATCTGCCGCCGCGGCAGCAGCAGCGCCCGCGCCGCGCACTCGCGGAACCGGGACGCGAAGACCGCGGCGCCTCCGATCTCGGCGGTGATCTCCGCCTCCACCGTCTGCGGGTCGAGGGCCAGGAACTCGGCGAAGTCGGGCGGCCCGTCCTCGTACTCGACGTCCGGCAACCGCAGCACGATGCCGTCGTCGGCGTGCATGGCAGCCACGTCCACCCCGTACCGCTCCCGCATCCGCGCGCCGACGACCAGTGCCCACGGTGCGTGGACCGCCGCCCCGTAGGGCGAGTGCAGGACGATCCGCCAGTCCCCCAACTCATCCCGGAACCGCTCCACCACCAGCGTCTTCTCGTCCGGCACCAGACCGGTCGCCGCCTTCTGCTCGGCCAGGTAGGCCAGCAGGTTGGACCGGGCGAACTCGTCCAGCCCGGACGCTCGCAACCGCTCCTGCGCGGCGGCGTCCGGCACCGAGACCAGCTCGCGGACGAACTCGCCGTGCGCCCGGCCCAGCTCGGCGGGACGGCCCAGGGTGTCGCCCTTCCAGAACGGCAGGCGGCCGGGCAATCCCGGCGCGGGCAACACCAGGACCTGGTCCCGGGTGATGTCGACGATCCGCCAGGAGCTCGAGCCCAGCGCGAACACGTCGCCGACCCGTGACTCGTAGACCATCTCCTCGTCCAACTCGCCCACCCGCCGGCCCGCGCCCCCCGGTCCGCCCTCGGTCGCCAGGAAGACGCCGAACAGGCCCCGGTCGGGAATGGTGCCGCCGGAAGTGACGGCCAGCTTCTGGGCACCCGGCCGGCCGGTGAGCAGGCCGGTGGTGCGGTCCCAGGTGATCCGCGGTCGCAGCTCCGCGAACTGCTCGCTGGGGTACCGGCCGGACAGCATGTCCAGCACCGCATCGAGGGCCCCGCGGCCCAGCCCGGCGAAGGGCGCGGACCGGCGGAGCAGCGCGAGCACGTCCGGCACCGAGATCGGGTCCATCGCGCAGATCGCGACGATCTGCTGGGCGGCGATGTCCAACGGGTTCGCGATGGTGGAGAGCGACTCGATGGCCCCGGTCTGCATCCGGCCGGCGACCACGGCGGCGGAGATCAGGTCGCCGCGGAACTTGGGGAACATGACGCCATGGCTCGGTGCACCGACCTGGTGACCGGCGCGACCGATCCGCTGCAGGCCACTGGCCACCGACGGCGGCGCCTCCACCTGCACCACCAGATCGACCGCACCCATGTCGATGCCCAGTTCCAGCGACGACGTCGCCACCACCGCGGGCAACCGGCCGGTCTTCAGCTCGTCCTCGACCAGGGCCCGTTGCTCCCGGGACACCGAGCCGTGATGGGCCTTGGCCAGCACCGACGCCGCCCCCAGCGACGCGCCGGACTGCGCGATCGCCTGCGCCGGCGACCCGAGCCGCTCGGCCTCCTCGCGCAACGCCCGTTCCTCGCCGGCCGCACCCGATCGCTCGGCGTGAATCTCGTTGAGACGAGCGGTCAATCGCTCGGCCAGCCGTCGCGAGTTGGCGAACACGATGGTCGACCGATGGGACTCGATCAGGTCAACCACCCGTTCCTCGACATGCGGCCAGATCGAGCTGCGGTTGACCTCGCCGGCGGCCTTGCCGGTGAGGTCGTCGGTGACCTGACCCAGGGCGGCCATGTCCGGCACCGGCACCACGACGTCGACGTCGATCTGCTTGGTCGAGGGTGGCTGCACCACGGTGACCGGCCGCCCACCGGTGAGGAACCGCGACACCTCCTCGACCGGCCGGACCGTCGCGGACAACCCGACCCGCTGCGCCGGCCGGTCCAGCAGCACGTCCAACCGGTCCAGCGAGACGGCCATGTGCGCGCCCCGCTTGGTCCCGGCCACGGCATGGATCTCGTCGACGATGACCGTCCGGACGCCGGTCAACATCTCCCGGGCCCGGCTGGTGAGCAGCAGGAACAACGACTCGGGGGTGGTGATCAGGATGTCGGCGCCGTCCCGGGCGAACAGTCGCCGGTCCTGCGCCGACGTGTCGCCGGAACGCACCGAGACGGACACCTCCGGCAGGGTCAGCCGCCGAGCGTTCGCCAGGCCGCGGAGCCCGGCCAGCGGCGATCGCAGGTTGCGTTCGACGTCGACGGCCAGCGCCTTGAGCGGCGACAGGTACACCACCGAGCAGGCCGGCCGTTGCTCCCCGGCCAGCCGGGCGGCGACCAGGTCGTCGATCGCGGACAGGAAGGCGGCAAGGGTCTTGCCGGATCCGGTGGGCGCGACGACCAGGGTGTGCTCACCCCGGCCGATCGCGTCCCACGCCCCCGCCTGGGCGGCTGTCGGGTCGGCGAACGCGCCGGTGAACCACTCGCGCACCAGCGGGTGGAACCGGTCGAGGGCCGCCGGCCCGGTGCCGGCGCTGCGACTACTCACCAGGTCATTGTGCTTGTGCCCTCCGACAGTGCCCCGACCTGCGGGTTCGACGGACGCGGCGGCTACCGTGCAGGTCGGCGACAGTTCAGGGGAGGCGTGGTGCGGGTCGACTCGGGCAGGGCGGCGGCGGTGATCGCCGGAGCGTCGATCGGCGGGTGCGGGCTGTTGCACCTGGCGCGCGGGGCCCGGCTGCGCAGCCGGCCGGGCACCGCGGCGGTCACGCTGGCGCCGGCGTCCCTGGTGCCCGCCGCCGCGGCCGAGCTCACCCTGGTGGCCGGGCGCCGGTGGGCGGCGGCCGCCGTCGGGGCGAGCGTGCTGGCCGTGTGCGCGGGCGTGCACGTCGCCCCGTTCCGTCGCTCCCGGACGTCCGCGGCCCGGCTGGCGCGGTCGGACCTGCGGCTGACCGTGATGACCGCCAACCTGCTGCACGGCCGGGCCGACCTCGAGCAGCTGGCGCGCACCGCCGAACGTCACGACGTGGACGTGCTCTGCGTGCAGGAGGTCCACCAGGATGCCCTGGACGCGATCGCCGCCCGGGTCGCCGGCCGGCTGCCTCACCGGCACAGCCGCCCGGGCGTGCGCGGCGCCGGGTCGGGCATCTTCAGCCGGCACCCGTTGACCGGTCTGCGCGAACCCGATGGCTTCGGCTTTCCGCCGGTCATGGCCGACGTCATGGTCCCGACCGACCGCGGACCCCGGCCGATCTCCGTCCTGTCGTTCCACAGCAAGGCACCGGTCGGCAACGGCGGCACCCGGTTCTGGTCGGACGACCTGCGCCGGGTGGGCCGGCTGATGGCCCAGCACCCGCGATCGCTCGTGGTGGCCGGGGACTTCAACGCGACCCGGGAGCACCGGCAGTTCCGGGACCTGCTCACCGGCGGTTACCGCGACGCGGCCGACGACGCCGGGGCCGGCCTCGCCTTCACCTTCCCCGCCAAGCGATTCCGGATCCCGATCGCCGCTCTCGACCACGTCGTGCCGGGCCGTGGCCTCGTCGGCCTGGACGTGCGGACCGCGACCCAGCCGGGCAGCGACCACCGGGCGGTCATCGCGCGGATCGCCGCCGACTGAAACATCGCCCGGCTACCGTCCAGGCCCATGATGGTCGTCAAGTCGATCCTGCTTTTCATCCTCGCGGCCGTGGCCGAGATCGGCGGCGCCTGGCTGATCTGGCAGGGCGTGCGCGAGCATCGCGGGCTGCTCTGGGTGGGCGCCGGCGTCATAGCTCTCGGTCTGTACGGGCTCATCGCCACGCTGCAGCCGGACGCCAACTTCGGCCGCATCCTGGCCGCCTACGGCGGGGTGTTCGTCGCCGGATCGCTCGCCTGGGGGATGGTTGTCGACAGGTTCCGCCCCGACCGGTGGGATCTGCTCGGCGCCGCGCTCTGTCTCGTCGGCGTCGCGGTGATCATGTACGCGCCGCGCTCGGCCTGATCGGCTGGCCCCGGATCGCGGACGACTCCGTTCGGGTTGCCGCCGTCGGCCCGCCCACCGAGGCGAACGGGACGCGCAGCGGCAACCCGACCGCCGCCCGGCGGGCCGGCGGGCGTGAGCCCTACTCCGGGATGATCAGCGACTCGGTGTTGCGGTTGAGCGTCTTACCCTGGAAGAACGCCCGGTCGCGCATCCGCATGACGAACATGAGCACCACCCCGAGCAGGATGAGCCCGAGACCGAGCACGAACACCACGCCCAGCCCGAAGATCGCCACCCCACTGCCGTCGTAGTCGGGGCTGGCGCTGTCCCGCAGCGTCACGAAGAAGACGAACCACAGACCCAGCCCGCCCAGCAGCGGGAGCAGGAACTTGAAGATCACATTGTTGAAGCTGGTGAACAGCTCGGACCGGAAGAACCAGACGCAGCCGATCGCGGTCAGCCCGTAGTAGAAGCAGATCATCAGGCCGAGGGACAGGATCGTGTCGGTCAGCACGGCCTCGGACACCAGGAACAGGATCGCGTAGAAGCCGCCGGCGATGCAGCCGGCGACGATGGTGTTGAAACCCGGGGTCTTGTACTTCGGGTGGATGCTCGCGAACCGGGCCGGCAGCGCCCGGTAGGACGCCATGCCCAGCATGGTCCGGGTGGTCGGCAGGAAAGTGGTCATCAGGCTGGCCGCGGACGACGCCAACACGGCCAGGAACAGCAGGTTGTTCCAGGGCGATCCCATCACCGGCTCGGCCAGCGCACCGAAGACGTTGTCCGAGATCTCCTCGTTGCCCAGCCCCAGGCCCTCGGTGCCGTCACCGGCGTACATCAGCGCCGAGATCGAGACCAGCAGGTAGGTCAGCAGGATGGACAGCACGCACAGCAGCGCCGCCCGGCCGGGCGTCTTGTCCGAGTCCTTGGATTCCTCGTTGATGGTCAGGGCCGTGTCCCAGCCCCAGAACGAGAAGATCGACGCGCCCAGGCCGGCGACGAAGGCGGTCAGGGTCAGCCCGGTGAAGGGGTTGAACCAGTCCCAGTTGAAGGCCATGCCGTCCGGGTCGTCGGGCCCGCCGGCCTGGGTGAACGCGGCGACCGCGAACCAGGCCAACACGAGAAGCTGGAACCCGACCAGCACGAACTGCACCTTCTCGGTGGTCGTGATGCCCCGATAGGCCACCGCGGTCGCCATCGCCAGGAACAGCAGGCAGGTGCCGATATTGATCGCCTTGTTCTCCCACAGGCTGCCGAGGTCGTCGTTGTTGAACACGCTGCCGAGGAGTTGGTAGAAGAACTGCACGCCGATGGCGGCCAGATTGGCCAGCACGATGATCGTGGCGAGGATCGCGACGAACCCGCCGAGCCAGCCGACGTAGGGGCCGAATGCCCGGGTGGTCCAGGTGAACGACGTGCCGCAGTCCGGGTCGACCCGGTTGAACTCGCGATAGGCATAGGCGGCGAAGAACATCGGGATGAATCCGGCGATGAAGATGATCGGCATCTTCACCCCGACCGCCCCGGCGACCAGGCCGATGGTGGCGGTCAGGGTGTAGGCGGGCGCCACACTCGAGATGCCCAGGATGGTGCCGCCGAGCAGGCCGACCGACCCACCGGCCAGGCCCTTGTCCTTCTGCGCGTGGTGGTGACCGTCCGGGCCCAGCAGGGCGTCGCCGACGTGGTGTTCCGAACCCTCAGTACTCATGCCGATGCCTTTCCCGGTGGCTTCGCAGGCTCAGCCGCCCGGCCCGGGCAGCGGCCTGAGGTGTTGACGCCTCGCTCACTGACGCTCGCTCTGATACGTTGCCTCGCCTCGGTCCGCGCCGAAGGGTGTGCTGGTCACGAACGCGGTCACAGTAAACCCGACACCTGACGGGCCCGATACTCGGAAACCCCTTTTGTTTGCGATCGTGACGAAACGTAGACCGGGCGCCCCGACCGAGTGGTCGGACACGGCGCCCGGTCCGCGGATCGCGATCAGCCGATCACACCTTTTCCTCCCCCGAGACGACGTCCGGCGTCTTGCTCATGTCCGGGATGTCGAAGTAGACGTTGGTCAGATGCCAGACGGTGTTGCCCATGGTCACGGTGAAGTCACCGAACTGACGGGTGGTCGGTTGGTGCACCTCGACGTAGCCCCGGTGGCCCGGGCTGACCTTGAACGTCCGGCTGATGGTGGCGGTCCGGCCCTCGCTCCACGTCTTGCCGTACTTCGCCGACAAGGTCGTGTCGACCAGGCCGAAGAGCGTCATCTTGGCGCTCAGCGTGCCCTCGACACTGGAGCTGGCGTTGAAGGTGAACACGTCCGACACGGTCACCGGAAGCGGCTCGGCGAACCGGTTGACCTCCGACGCCTTGCGGGACACCAGCGCCGGCCCGGCCTGCGTCGTCGACGGCCGGAAGGTGCAGCTGGCCTGGCCGCCGGCGCACAGCCGGTTGAGCAGGTCGGCCTGACGTTGCTTGTCCGCCTCCGGCACGGTGATCGACGTGCCGAACGTGTCGACAAAGCTCGCGTTCTGCGAGGTATAACCCAGGCCCTGAATCTCGAGGCTGCCGATCTTCCCATCGCTGCCCGGCATCATGATGCTCGGCGTCTTCAGGAAGGAATCGACCCACAATTCCACCTGGAAAACCCGAAGCGTGCCCGCGCCGTCGGAATCGGTAAAGGTGAGCTTGGTCTGCGGGGTGTTGGCGAACCACCACACCTTTTCGTAATGCAACGACTCCCCGGGGCGGAGCACCGTGCCGAGGTAAGGGGCCCCGTCGCCCCGGCCCGGCGAATCGATCGCGGTCAGCGTGATCGTGTGGCTGGACAGGTTCCGGATGTCGAACCCTTGCGTGTAGTGGGCGGCGGCCGAGGCCAGGGCCGGCGCCGATCGGGCGGGAGCAGCGGCGACGTCGGTGGCCCCGGCGAGCCCGGCGAACGCGCCGGCGATCAGCACGGGCGAGAGCACCCGCAGGACGATCCGGCGGCCGCCGGAGGTGGTGTCGGCGGATTTCCGGGCGGTTCGGCGGGTCGTGGTCATGGCGTTTCCTTTCGGTTTCCGGGCGCATTCTCGGATGCGCCCGACATTTGATTTGAGTGGTATTCGGTCATGCAAGCTCAGCCGGACGTTCCGTTCTGAGGTATTTCCCCGGGGTGATGACAAAAACAATAGATTCGATCCGCGCCGGTCTCGATGGACCGGGCGCCACAAACGGTGGGGTGCCTGCACCACAAGCGCCCGTCCACCGATCGGTGGTGCGCGCGGACCGGCCGGCCCGGATGCTGGTCGGATGATCACCGGCACCCGCACGGCCAACGGCGCCGCCTCGCCCGACTCGAGCCTGCGGGACGCCCTGCTGGCGATCGCGGTACTGATGGGCACGCTGGTGTTCGTCGAGCTGGCGGTGCCCGGGACGTCACCGGTCACCGCGGCGTCGGTCCTCGACGCGGTCGCGGTGACCGCCTTCACCCTGACCGGACTCATCGCCTGGCACCGCCGGCCGCACAACCGCACCGGCCGGCTGCTGGTCGCCACCGCGGCTGCACTGCTGGTCGCGGCGATGAACGACGACCAGGTGCCCGGCCTGCGCGTCGCCGGGCAGATCGCCGAGTCACTGCCGCTGGCCGTGCTGATTCATGTGCTGCTCGCCTACCCGTCCGGCCGGCTGACCGGCCGGGCGGCGCGGGTCACCGTGGCGGCTGGCTACCTGGTCGCGCTCGCCCTGCAGTACCCGCAGCAACTCGTGTCACCGGCGGCGGCCACCGTCTTGTGGAACGTGCAGGCCGGCCTCGGGCTGATCGTTCTGGTGACGGCGTTCGTCCTGGTCAGCCGGGGCCTGATGGCCGCACCCCGGTTGCTGCGGCGGCAGTTGGCGCCGTTCGTCGTGGCCGGCTGCGTCATGCTGCTGCTCGTCGTCGGATCCCTGTTCGTCCTGCACTTCGATCCCGATCCGGGCGACGTCGACCTGGCCGTCCTGGTGCAGGTCGCGGCCGTCTCGGTGCTGCCCTTCGCCTTCGTCGTCGGCATGCTCGTCGGCGCCTTCGGACGGGCCGGTGAACTGGCGGAGCTCGCGCGGGGCATTGCCGATGCGTCGGCCGATCCGACCCTGCTGGACGAGCTGGTGGTCCGCGCGCTCGGTGACCCGAGCGCCCGCGTTCGGTGGGCTCGGGGCGAGGCCGGGCGCGAGATGGTCGACAGCCGGGGCACGGTGGTCGCGGGATCGGCGGGCCATCCGGACGACCGGCCCGACGGCGGGCGCGGGTGGTGGCCGATCGGTCCGCTCGACCGGCCGGTGGGCGGGTTGTCGTACGACGGCGGCCTCATCGCCGACCGCGACCTCGTCGCCACGGTCGCCGGACCGCTCGAACTCGCGATCGACAACCGGAGGCTGGTCGTCGACCTGCGCGCGGCGGTCCGCGAACTGGACGTCGCCGCCGAGCAGGTCCGCGGCTCCCGCCGGCGCATCGTGATCGCCGCGGACGCCGAGCGCCGGCGGATCGCCCGTGATCTGCACGACGGCCCGCAACAGCGGATCGTGCTGGTCGGCATCGACGCCCAACGGATCGGCCGGCGGGCGGACGACCCCGACGCCGTCCGCCGGCTGTCGGACCAGGTCAGCGGGCAACTGCGCAGCCTCCTGGACGACCTGCGCTCGCTGGTGCACGGGATCATGCCGGCAACGCTCACCGAGCGCGGTCTGCCGGCGGCCGTGACGGTGCTGGCCGAGTCGATGCCGGTCCCGGTGCGGGTGCGGATCGGCCCGATGCCGGGGCGGCTGCCGGCCGAGGTGGAATCCACCGGGTACTTCGTGGTCGCCGAGGCGCTGGCGAACGCCGTGAAGCACGCATCCGCCGATCGGATCGACGTCGAATTGCGCGCCGATGGCGGCCGGCTCGAGGTGATCGTCACCGACGACGGCCGAGGACCGGCCGGGGCCGAGCCGGGCTTCGGCCTGCGCAGCCTGCAGGATCGCGTCGCCGCACTGGACGGTACGGTGACGCTCCGGCCGGGGGCTACCCGGGGAACGATCCTGCGGGCGGAGTTCGCATGCGCGTGATCATCGCCGAGGACGAGGTGCTGCTGCGCGAGGGCATCGCCCGCATCCTCGGCGACGAGCGGTACGACGTCGTCGCACTGGCCGGCAGCCAGGACGATCTGCTGGGCAAGGTCGCGGCCCACCGGCCGGAGCTCGTGGTCACCGACATCCGGATGCCACCCTCGTTCACCGACGAGGGGTTGGCCGCCGCCCGGCAGATCCGCTGCGCCTACCCCGGTACCCGGATCGTCGTGCTCTCCCAGCACGTCGACACGGCCGGGGCGGTCGAATTGCTCGCCGACGGCGCCGACGGCATCGGCTATCTGCTCAAGCGCCGGGTGATGAACCTGGACGAATTCCTGGACTCGGTGCGCCGGGTCGCCGCGGGTGGGTCGGCCATCGATCCCGAGGTGATCTCGGCGATGGTCCGGCGCGAGGTTCGGGACCACCGGGACGGCGGCCGGGACGCGGCGATCGCGTCCCTGACCCCGCGGCGGGTGGAGGTCCTCGAGCTGATGGCCCAGGGCTACAGCAATGCGCGCATCGCCCGCGAACTGGTGGTCACCGAGAAGGCGGTCGCCCGGAGCATCGCGCTCATCTTCCAGACCCTGGGGCTACCACCGGATCCGGACGATCACCGCCGGGTGATCGCCGTGATCCGCTACCTCAACCGGGACCGGACGACCTGACTCGACCCCGGTGGCCCGGCGCCCCCCACCCGCGCCCTTGGAACATCCGCCGCCCCCAGCGCGCGGAGGTTCCGCAGCCAACCCGGCCCGGCGCTCATCCGGGAGCGAAAAGCACTTGTGAGTGAGTGCTCACTCAGCTACTGTTCGGGCCCGTGACACCACCACCCACCGGTCGAGCCGCACCGATGCCTCCCGAGGAGCGTCGGGCCGCGATCATCGCCGCCGCGACACCGCTCGTCTGTGACCACGGGGCGGCGGTGACCAGCAAGGAGATCGCCGAGGCCGCAGGCATTGCCGAGGGCACCATCTTCCGGGTGTTCCCGGACAAGGACGCCGTCATCGCGGCCGTCGTCGCGCAGATCCTCGACCCCGGGCCCTACGTCGAGGCGCTCCGCCGGATCGACCCGGGGCAGAGCCTCGAAGGGATCCTGCGGCAGGCCGTCGACGCCATGCGGCAGCGGCTGGAGAGCGTCTGGCAGATCATGTGGATGCTGCGGATCGGCGGACCGCCCGGCAATTCGCGCGACCAGTCCAAGTACGCGCCGGCGGCCCGCCCGGACCTGACCCGGGCCAACGACACGCTGGCCGATCTGCTGGTCCCGCACCGGGACCGGCTCCGCCTCCCGCCGATCGAGGCCGTCCGGATTTTTCGGTTGATCACCTTCTCCAGTGCGCACCCGGCCATCACCGACGGCCAGGTGCTGTCCACCCAGGAGATCGTTGACCTGCTGCTGCACGGCATCGGGGTGCACCCGGAGCCCGGCCGACCGCGCTCAGATTCCACCACCGGCGCAGTCATCAATGACGTGGCCCGCACCGAAGAAGTCGGAGTGATGTGATGCTGCTCAATCTATTGCGCACCCACCTGCGCCCGTACGTCGGGCCCCTGCTGATCGTCGTCCTGTTCCAGCTCATCGGCACGATCGCCAGCCTCTACCTACCCACGCTCAACGCGCAGATCATCGACGACGGCGTGGCCAAGGGCGACACGGGCTTCATCATGTCCACCGGCGCGGTGATGCTGGGCATCACCATCGTGCAGATCGTGGCCACGATCATCGCGGTGTACTTCGGCGCGCGGACCGCCATGGCCTTCGGGCGCGACCTGCGGGCCGCGCTGTTCCACCAGGTCGGTACCTTCTCCGATCGCGAGGTCGCCCAGTTCGGTGCGCCCTCGCTGATCACCCGGAACACCAACGATGTGCAACAGGTCCAGATGCTGGTGCTGATGAGCTGCACGCTCATGGTCTCGGCGCCGATCATGTGCGTCGGCGGCATCATCATGGCGATCAAGACCGACCTCGGCCTGGCCTGGCTGCTGGTCGTCTGCATCCCGGTGCTGATCATCGCCATCGGGCTGATCGTGGTCCGGATGATCCCGCAGTTCCGCAAGATGCAGGCGCGGCTGGACGTGGTCAACCGGGTCCTGCGCGAGCAGATCTCGGGTGTCCGGGTCGTCCGCGCGTTCGTCCGGGAACCACTGGAGACCACGCGATTCGCGAAGGCCAACGCCGAGCTGACGGACAGCGCCCTGCGCGCCGGCCGGCTGATGGCGCTGATGTTCCCGGTCGTCATGCTGGTGTTGAACGTGTCCAGCGTGGCCGTGCTGTGGTTCGGCGGGCACCGGGTGGACAACGGCGAGATCGAGATCGGCGCGCTGATCGCATTCCTGAACTACCTGATGCAGATCCTGTTCTCGGTGATGATGGCGACGTTCATGGTCGTCATGGTGCCGCGGGCGGCGGTCAGCGCCGACCGGATCAGTGCCGTGCTGAGCACCGAGACGTCGGTCCGGCCGCCCGCCCGGGCCGTCGAACCCGACCGGCGCTCGGGCGAAGTCGTCCTGGACAACGTCGAGTTCAGCTACCCGGGCGCGAGCGATCCGGTGCTGTGCGGGATCTCGATGGACGCCCGGCCCGGGACGACGACCGCGATCATCGGGTCGACCGGCGCCGGCAAGACCACCCTGCTCTCGCTGATCCCCCGGCTGTTCGACACCACCGGCGGCTCGGTCCGGGTGGACGGAGTCGACGTGCGCGACTACGACCCGGAGAACCTGTGGGACCGGATCGGCCTGGTCCCGCAGAAACCCTTCCTGTTCAGCGGCACCGTGGCGTCCAACCTGCGGTACGGCAATCCCGAGGCGACCGACGAGCAGCTGTGGCACGCCCTGACCGTCGCCCAGGCGATGGACTTCGTCGCCGCCATGCCGGACGGGTTGGAATCGCCGATCACCCAGGGCGGCACGAACGTGTCCGGCGGCCAGCGGCAGCGATTGGCCATCGCCCGAGCGTTGGTCGCCGACCCGGAGATCTTCCTGTTCGACGACTCGTTCTCGGCGCTCGACCTGGCCACCGACGCCCGACTGCGGGCCGCCCTGAAACCGCTGACCACGGACCGGACGGTGATCATCGTGGCCCAGCGGGTGTCCACCATCGCCGACGCCGACCAGATCGTCGTGCTCGAGGACGGCCGGGCGGTCGGCATCGGGCGCTACGACGAACTGATGCAGACCTGCCCGACCTTCGTCGAGATCGTGCAGTCCCAGCTGTCCGCGGCGGTGCCGGCATGAGCGCGGGGTGGGCCGGCGGGTCCGACGAGAGAACGAAAGATCACCACAGCTCCCGGGCGGCCGCACCGGCGAGGCGTTCCGGGGAGGGACCGGCATGACGACCGAGCAGAAGGCCCCGGAAGCCAAGGCGCCGGAACGCCCGGCGTTCGGTCCGCCCCCGCGCCGTGGGCCGGGCGGTGGCGGACCGATGGGCATGGGCATGGGGATGCCGGCGGAGAAGTCGCTGAACTTCGGCCCCTCACTCAAGCGCCTGCTGCGGCGGATGCGGGGCGAGCGGATCGGCCTGGCGCTGGTGTTCCTGCTCGCCGTCGGCAGCGTCGCGTTCGCGGTGATCGGCCCGAAAATCCTGGGCAACGCGACCAACATCATCTACGACGGGTTCGTCGGCCGGCAGCTGCCGGCCGGGCTGACCAAGGATCAGGTGATCGCCGGCCTGCGCGCGGAGGGCAACACCACCTACGCGGACATGCTGTCGGCGATGGACGTGGTGCCGGGCCAAGGCATCGACTTCACCGCACTCGCCCGCACCCTGCTGCTGGTCCTGGCGTTGTACATCCTGTCGTCGGTGTTCGGTTACGCACAGGGCTACATCCTGAACGGGATCGTGCAGCGCACCATCCTGGAGATGCGCGCGGAGATCGAGGAGAAACTGAATCGGCTCCCGTTGCGCTACCTGGACAAGCACCAGCGCGGCGAGGTGCTGTCCAGGGTGACCAACGACATCGACAACGTCTCGCAGACGCTGCAGCAGACGCTGTCCCAGGCGGTGAACTCGCTGCTCACGGTGGTCGGCGTGCTCGTGATGATGGTGGTCATCTCGCCGTTGCTGGCCGTCGTCGCGTTGATCGCCGTGCCCCTGTCGCTGGTGGTCACTACGCAGATCGCCAAGCGGTCGCAACCGCGGTTCATCGTGCAGTGGCGGTCGACCGGCGAACTGAACGCGCGGGTCGAGGAGACCTTCACCGGGCACAGCCTGGTCAAGGTGTTCGGCCGGCGCAAAGACGCCCAGGAGGCCTTCGATGCCAAGAACGACGAGCTGTTCAGGGCCAGCTTCGGGGCCCAGTTCATCTCCGGCACGATGATGCCGTCGATGATGTTCATCGGAAACCTGACCTTCGTCGCCATCGCCGTGGTCGGTGGTCTGCGGGTCGCGACGGGCAGCATGTCGCTCGGTGATGTGCAGGCATTCATCCAGTACTCGCGGCAGTTCACCCAGCCGCTGACCCAGCTGGCGTCGATGGCCAACGTGCTGCAGTCCGGGGTCGCGTCGGCGGAGCGGGTGTTCGAGTTCCTGGACGCGGACGAGCAGTCGCCGGACCCCGAATCGCCGCAGACCGTCCACGATTCACGGGGCCGGGTGGAGTTCGAGGACGTCTCGTTCCGGTACGAGCCGGACAAGCCGTTGATCGACGACCTGTCGTTGGTCGCCGCACCCGGCCAGACCGTGGCCATCGTCGGGCCGACCGGCGCCGGCAAGACCACGCTGGTCAACCTGATCATGCGGTTCTACGAACTGGATGCCGGCCGGATCACCCTGGACGGCGTCGACGTCGCCACGATGACCCGGGCCGACCTGCGGTCCCGGATCGGCATGGTGCTGCAGGACACCTGGCTGTTCGCCGGCACCATCCGGGAGAACATCGCGTACGGGCGCCCCGACGCGACCGAGGAGGAGATCCTGCAGGCGGCCCGGGCGACCTACGTGGACCGGTTCGTGCGCTCGTTGCCCGATGGGTACGACACGCTCATCAACGACGAGGGCAGCAACATCTCGGCCGGCGAGAAGCAGCTGCTGACCATCGCCCGGGCGTTCCTGGCCGATCCGTCGCTGCTGATCCTGGACGAGGCGACCAGCTCGGTGGACACCCGCACCGAGGTGCTCGTCCAGCATGCGATGGCCGCGTTGCGCGCCGACCGCACCAGCTTCGTGATCGCGCACCGGCTGTCGACCATCCGCGACGCCGACCTGATCCTGGTGATGGAGAACGGCGCGATCGTCGAGCAGGGCACCCACACCGAGCTGCTGGAACGCGGCGGCGCCTACGCCGCGCTGTACAACGCGCAGTTCGCCGGGGCGGCGGTGGACGGCTGACGTTCGGGTCGGTGGTTCACGCGGGTCGGAGCGTGCCGGGCCGCTGACCGCGCGCCACGCGCTGATCGTCGTACCACTCGACGAAGCGACCCAGGCCGAAGGCCCGGGCGTGGGTGAGCACCCACACCTGGGCCGCCTCGGGATCGTCCAGGGTGCCGTCCAGCAGCGCCCGGCGCATCGCCGCCGTGTCGAGCAGGGCGCTGATCTGCGGGTTCCGATCGAACCGGTCGAGGGTCCCGAGCAGAACGCTCTCCTGCCCCCGCACCCGGTCGACGGCGTCGGCCGCCTGCCGGCCGCGGCTGGTGCGCAGCCGGATCTCGTCCGGCACCAGGTCGCGCATCACCTCCCGGGCCAGTCCCCGCGACGCCCCGCCGGGCGACCA
The DNA here is from genome assembly GCA_044223435.1 of Nakamurella sp. Taxonomy (GTDB): domain Bacteria; phylum Actinomycetota; class Actinomycetes; order Mycobacteriales; family Nakamurellaceae; genus Nakamurella. The sequence goes on along the minus strand of JBGALY010000014.1, from coordinate 15,917 downwards.
GGCGGCCGGGGGAAGGGCCCTGGCGACCGCGACCACCGCGAGCGATCCCAGCGGGTCGGCGCACCACAGGTCCGTGCGCAGGCACTGCCAGGTGACCGTCCGCCAGTCGCGGCTGGTCATCAGCCCGGCCATCGCCCGGTAGCGGTGACGTGCGGTCACGCCCGGTGGGCCCGGCCGGTCGGCCACCCGCAGCGGCATCATCGTCCGGACCCGGTGTGCGAGAGCGGGCTGCCGCCGGTGGGCAAGAAATCCCGGCACCAGTTCGCCCGCCATCGAGCGCGCCACCGCGGGCAGCGGCATCCCGCTGTGGTGACGCGCGTGCAGCTGCCGGGCGACCACGTCGACGCGACCCCGGCGCAGCTCGCCCGCCAGCACCCCGGCACTTCCGCGGGAGAAGGCGGGATTGCCCGACGCCCCGGTCAGCAGTACCGCGGCCCCACCCGCATGGGCCAGATCGGCCAGCTGGACGATCCAGGGCACGTTGTCCGGGTTCAACGTGGGCAGCCAGGTGCGGTCGAAGTAGTCGACCAGCTGGGCCAACGGCGGCGCCGGTGGCAGCACCGCCACCCGATGATCGATCCAGGGCCGATCCGCCAGCAGGTGGCGGACCCACGGCATGTCGTCGGCCTGCCACCGCGCCGACGGGTCGGCGGTGCCGGGCCGGGGGGCATGGGTCAGCGCGAGGAGCCGATCACCGCGGCGGTGCAGGACGTCGTCGGCCACGGCCGCGACCGTGGTGGAGTCCAGACCGCCGGACAGGGTGACGGCGCAGCGCACCCCCGGCTCCGGCAACGACCCGCGCACGGCCCGCTCGACCGCGTCCCGCATCAGCGCAACGGCCCGCTCCCGCAGCCGGCCGCCCGCCGGCCGGTGCTGCTCGAACGCGGCGGCCGACCAGTCGCTCTCGCTGACCTGCCGGTCGCCGGGACGCCACCGGAGCACCACCCCGCCGGGATGGAAGTGCACACCGCGGAACGGGGTCCGGGGAAGTTCGTCGGTCCGTGTCACCAGCTGGGTCAGGCCGTCCGGACACAGCTCGGGCAGATCCGGCGCCTCGCCCAGGAGTTCCCGCAGGGACGTCGCCACCCCGCAGGTTCCCCGGTGGATCCGGCTGAACAGGGCGATCTCACGGGACACCCCGGTGGCCGCGATCAGCGCCCCGTCGGGACGGCGCAGCGCCGCGGCGAACCCGTGTTCGCAGGGGGCGGCGCCTCGGGCGCCGTGGGCGAGCCAGAACGCGACCTCGTCGCGGCAGGTTCCGGTGGGGGCATGCCACCAGGTCAGTCCACGCACCACCATCGGCCTTCCGTCACCCGTGCCAGCCGGCGGCCCGCGATCCGGACGCTCAGGGGGACAGATCCTCGCCGAACACAGCGTCGGTAGCGAAGGTGAAGCTGTTGGCGGCGTCACCGACCGAGCCCAGGTCGACCAGTTCAGGTCGGGTCCAGGCCGGTGCGGTCGGGTCTGCGTCGATAGCGTCCACGGTGCTCTCCGATCTCGCGGGACTTCCCACCCGATGAGGGTCGGGTCGGCAGAGGTCGACGGCGGGGCGTCGCGGATGCACGAACCTCGCAATCACACAATGTGACATAGAATCACTGAACGTCAGGAGGTTGGCAACCGCTCGCCCGGGGAACAAAGTTCCCTCTCGGCGACTCTTCGTACATGCTCGACTACCGTGCGATGATCTGGCGATGATCGACGGGGAGGGGACCGTGCTCCGGCACGGGGCCGGGGTGATTCAGACGCAGGCCGGTGGCCGGCGTGTGCTGATGACCGATGACCTGCACTACTACGCCCTGGAGGGCACCGCCGAGGTCGTCTGGGACCTGCTCGACGTTCCCCGGTCCCGGGCCGAGCTGGTCAACCTCCTGACGGGCCGCTACGCCATACCCCCCGACACCTGCGCGGCCGATCTGAATCCCTTTCTGGACGCCCTGCTCCGTTCGGGTGCGCTCGCCGAAAGCGCCGCCCGCCCGTGACCGGCGCCGTCCGGGGGCGGCTCCGGGTGGCCGGGGTGATGGCCGCCTTGGCCTTCGTGTCGCTCCTGCGCCGGCTCGGCGGCACCCGGGTGGTCCGCGCACTCGGGGGTGAACCGCGCGCAGCGGGGCCCGGCGACGGCGGGGCACTGACCGGTCCCATCGCCCCGGCGACCCGGTCGGTCGCCGGCGCGGTCGGTGCCGCGGCCCGGCGCCTGCCACCAACCAGTTGCCTGGATCGCGCGCTGACCGGCGCCTGGTTGCTCCACCGGCGGGGACGGCCCGGCCGGGTGATCCTCGGCGTGCCGGCCGATCCGGCCTCGGCCGTCACTCACGCCTGGCTGGTGGATGGCAACGGGCGGGCCTGCATCGGCGCCCGGGAGGCGGCGGCCTACCTGCCGGTGACCGTTTTCGACCGCCGCCCGGCCGGCGCCGAAGGGGGCGGCCCACGGTGACGGTGCCGGCCGGCCCGGCCATGCTGAGCGCCCCGCCGGGCCCGACCCGCCGGGTGCTCGGTGTTCCGGTCGAATACGGCGACCTGCCGGCACCGTGGGACGCTGAGTTCCGGTGGCGGGGCGGGTCGACCGCGTGGTGGGCCGACGCCGAGCGACTCCTGGTCACCACGCCGACCGCCGGGCTGTGGGTCGAGGGCGGACGCCGGGTGGTGGTGCGCGCCGACGACGACCGGGCCCGGCTCGACCACGACTACCTCGCCTACGCCTGGGCGCCCCGGCTGCTGCTGATGCAGCGGCGACGGTTCGGGCTGCACGCCACCCTGGTGGTCTCACCGGGCGGGCAGGCCGTCGCGGTCGGCGGCCCGTCCATGGCCGGCAAGTCGACGACGGCGATCGAGCTCGTCCGGCGCGGCTGGACCTTCGCCGGCGACGACATCGTGCCCGTCGACCACGAGTCCGGCCGGCCGGTGACCCGGCCGTACGCCCGACCGATCCATCTGTCCGACACCGCCGCGGCCCGGCTGGGCGCCGACCCCGCGCTGGGCCGCCCGCTGCCCGGGCGGGCCAAGCGGGTCTACACCCTGGCCACCGATCTGCGTCCACGGCCGTTGTCCCTGATCGTCGTCGTCGGCCGGACGACGGCGGCGCGGGTCGAGGTCGAGCACCATCCGGGCCTGGCCGCCCTGCCCCGGCTGACGGTGCTCACCGACTCGATCGGCCTGGCGCCCCGGCTGCCTGCCCTGCGCGCCGACCTGTTCGGCTGGGCCGCCCGGCTGGCCGCCGGCACCCCTGTGGTGACCGTGCGCCGGCCGGCCGGCCGGGACACCGTCGCTGAGATGGCCGATGCGGTACAAGGCCTGGTCGCCACCTGAATCCCCCGCGGTGACGGCTGGTGATGACCGCCGGCCGGACGTGATCTTGCCGACCACGGATCGGGAGGACCGGGCGAGCCGGGTAGTCTGGTCGACGGACGGTGCACGCCTGTGCCCGTTCAGGTCGTTGCTGTGAACGTGTCAAGCGTTCCACCACTGCGCGTCCGGTCGAGCCGGATCCGTGAGTCGGCCCAGCACCGCGGCCGTCCACGCATCACCGATCCGACAGGACCCACCCTTCACCGATGAGTACTGCTGCTTCCGCGCGCCCGCACCACGATCGCCGGACCCCCACCACCACCAACCGCCGCGCCGCGGCCGACCCCGCGGCGGCCCGCACCGCGGGCGAGCGGACCGCCGGCGCTCCGGCCGGGCGGACCCGCCGACGGCGCCGTTCCGGCCGCGGAGGGGCATCCACCCCGGCCCCCACCGCGACGACACCCACGACGAGCCCCGCCGTAGCGGCCGCGGACAGCGCCGGCAATTCGGTCCGCTCCGCGGATCCGGCCCGGCCACGCCGGGCGAGCCGAGCGGCCGGCCCGGCCGCGCCGATCGTCACGGCCCTCCCCGCGCCGGCCCCGGAGCTCGGCGACCGGCCGGCTGCCGGTTTCGTCGATCTCGGCGTCCCGGCCTCGTTGCTGCCCGCGCTCGCCGGCCTCGGCGCCCAGGCGCCCTTCCCGATCCAGGCGGCGACGCTGCCGGCGACCCTGGCCGGGCGCGATGTGCTGGGCCGGGGCAAGACCGGCTCCGGCAAGACCATCGCGTTCGCCATCCCGCTCGTCGGCCGGCTCACCGGCGGTCGCCGGACCGCCGGACGCCCCCGCGGGCTGGTGCTGCTGCCCACCCGCGAGCTTGCCCTGCAGGTCGCCCGGACCATCGACCCGTTGGCCAAGGCGGCCGGGTTGCGCACCGTGGTGATCTTCGGCGGGGTCGGCTACGGCAACCAGACGGCCGCGCTGCGCCGCGGCGTTGACATCGTCATCGCCTGCCCCGGGCGCCTGGAAGACCTGGTCAATCAGCGCGAATGCGATCTGAGCGGCGTCGAACTCACCGTCCTGGACGAGGCCGACCACATGGCCGACCTCGGCTTCCTGCCGGTGGTGCGCCGGTTGCTGCGGGCGACCCCGCGGGACGGGCAGCGACTACTGTTCTCCGCCACCCTGGACAACGGCATCTCCGTGCTGGTCAACGAGTTCCTCACCGACCCGGTGCTGCATGCCGTCGACGACGCGTCCTCCCCCGTCGCCGCGATGGAGCATCACATCTTCGCCGTCGACACCGCCGATCGCACCGCGGTCATCCGGGAGCTGGCCCGCGGCACCGGCCGCCGGCTGCTGTTCACCCGCACCAAGTACGGTGCGAAGAAGTGGGCGGCGGCACTGACCAAGAACGGGACGCCGGCGGTCGACCTGCACGGCAACCTGTCGCAGAACGCGCGCGAACGCAACCTTGCGGCCTTCTCCTCAGGCGCGGCGACCGTGCTGGTGGCCACCGACATCGCGGCTCGCGGCATTCACGTGGACGACGTCGAACTGGTCGTGCACCTCGACCCGCCGGTCGAGCACAAGGCGTACCTGCACCGTTCCGGCCGCACCGCGAGGGCCGGCGCCGCGGGCCGGGTGATCACCGTGATGCTGCCGGATCAGCGTGACGACGTGCGCAAGCTGATGAAGCAGGCCGGTATCTCCGCCGCCACCGTCCGGGTCGGCCCCGGGCACCCGGCGATCGCCGAACTGGCCGGATAGCACCGCGGCGGCCGGTGGTGGGTGCACACCTCCCATCGGCCCGCACCCCGGACGGATCCGGACCGGCCGGTCAGGCGAAGAACGCGTCGACGTCGGCGCGGGTGACGTCGGCCAGCCGGGCCGGCTGCCAACGCGGGTCGCGGTCCTTGTCGACCACCTGCGCGCGGATGCCCTCGGTCAGGTCGGGCCGGGTCATGAAGTGCCGCGCGAACCGCAGGTCCTGGGCGAGCACCTGGTCCAGGGTCATCGATCGGGCCGCCCGCACCGCCCGCAGGCTCACCTTGACCGAGGTCGGAGCCATTCCGGCGAGCGCCCGGCCGGCCTCGCGCGCCGCCGGGTCGGGGTGGGCCAGCAGCGCGGCCAGGATCCGCTCGGCATCGTCCCCGGCATAGCACTCGTCGATCCAGGTCGCCGCGGCCAGCGTGCCCGCGGGCGCAGGGCCGAAGGCCGGCACGACCCCGCCGCGCAGCGAATCAATCAGCGCCGGCAGGTCCGCAGCCGGCACGAAGTGGTCCGCCAGACCCGCCCGGATCGCGTCGCCCGCGTCGAGCCGGGCACCGATCAGGGCCGCGTGCACCCCCAGTTGTCCCGGGGCCCGGGCCAGCAGGTAGAGGATGCCGACGTCGGGCCACAACCCGATCAGCGTCTCCGGCATGGCCAGCATCGAGTCCTCACTGACGATCCGTACCGAGCAGTGGGCCGAGACCCCCAGTCCGCCACCGAAGGTGATGCCCCGTTGGAAGGCGACGATCGGCTTCGGATAGCCGGCCAGGGCGGCGTTCATGCGGTACTCGTCGGCCAGGAACGTCATCGCGTCGTCGGTGCCGTCCAGGACCGACTGGCGAAGCGCCCGGATGTCGGCACCGGCGCACAGTCCTCGCTCGCCCGCCCCGTCGATGAGGACGACAGTGACCGCCGGATCGTCGATCCATCGCGCCAGGGCCGCCCGGATCCCGTCGACGATGCGGTGGGTCAGCGCGTTGATCTGCCGCGGTCGATTCAGGGTGATCCGGCCGAGCCGGCCCTCCACACGGACCAGCAGCTGATCGGAGTTTGAAGTCACCGGGTCACGGTAATCAACAGCCTCGGGCCGGGTCGCGCTCCCGTCACGGTGCCGCATCGATCGATGATCCTCGAGATGCGAATACCGGCGGGAGTGGAATGCTCTCCCCCAGCAAGATCACCGAAAGGGGAGCTCATGGGCGAGCACGGTGGCAGCTTCGACAAGAGCGCGTCGATCTACGACGACTCCGACGAAGGTAAGGGTGTCGTCCGGATCGCTTCGGTCGCCGCGCTCGGCGGGTTCCTGTTCGGCTACGACAGCGCGGTGATCAACGGGGCGAACTCGGCGATCCAGGAGTACTTCAACGCCGGCGCGCTCGAACTCGGCTTCACCGTCGCCGCCGCATTGCTCGGCGCCGCGGCCGGTGCGCTGCTCGCGGGGCGGCTGGCCGACCACATCGGCCGGCTCTCGGTCATGCGGCTGGCCGCCGTGCTCTTCGCGATCAGCGCGATCGGCTGCGCGATCGTGCCAAGCCTGTGGCTGCTGATCCTGTTCCGGCTGATCGGTGGCTTGGGCGTCGGCGTCGCCTCGGTCATCGCGCCCGCCTACATCGCCGAGATCGCTCCGGCGCGCATCCGGGGGCGGCTCGGCTCGCTGCAGCAGCTGGCCATCGTCACCGGCATCTTCATCTCGCTGCTGGTCGACTTCCTGCTCGCCAACGCCGCCGGCGGGTCGAACCAGGACTTCTGGTTCGGTTGGGAGGCTTGGCGGTGGATGTTCTTCATGATGATCATCCCGGCCCTGCTGTACGGCGGGCTGGCGTTGACCATTCCGGAGTCGCCGCGCTACCTGATCGCCAAGCACCGGATCGCCGAGGCCAAGGAGGTCCTGACCGGCCTGCTCGGGCCGCGCAACATCGACGCCAAGATCGAGAAGATCCGGGCCTCGATGGAGCGGGAGCAGGAGCCGTCCTGGCGGGACCTGAAGTCGACGACCACCGGCCGCATCGCCGGCATCGTCTGGATCGGCCTGCTGCTGTCGGTCTTCCAGCAGTTCGTCGGCATCAACGTGATCTTCTACTACTCGAACATCCTGTGGGAGGCCGTCGGCTTCACCGAGGACCAGTCGTTCATCATCACCGTCATCTCGGCGACCATCAACATCCTGACCACGCTCATCGCGATCGCCACCATCGACCGGATCGGCCGGAAACCGTTGCTGCTGATCGGTTCGGTCGGCATGACCATCACCCTGGCCCTCATGGCGCTGATCTTCGGCACCGCCCCCGAGTGCACGCAGGTGATCGCCGATCAATGCACGGCGGCCAACGTGGCGGACCACACGCCCAACCTTTCCGCGGCCATCCTGGGTGCCTCGTCGCCGATCGTCGCGCTGATCGCCGCGAACCTGTTCGTCGTGTCGTTCGGCATGTCGTGGGGCCCCGTGGTCTGGGTGCTGCTCGGCGAGATGTTCCCGAACCGGATGCGGGCCGCGGCCCTGTCGCTGGCCGCCGGCGGGCAGTGGGTGGCGAACTGGATCGTCACCGTCACCTTCCCGCCGCTGGCCGACATCTCGCTGGCCCTGGCCTACAGCCTGTACGCCGGCTTCGCCCTGCTCTCGTTCATCTTCGTCAGCAAGTGGGTGCAGGAGACCAAGGGCAAGCAACTCGAGGACATGCACGCCTGACGCCGCAGTCCCGGGTCGGGCGGTGGCGCGCCCACCGGACCCGCCGGTGGGACGATGCGCGGCATGACCGAACCCGTCCGCTACCAACTGCCCGACCGCAACGTGGGTCTCGACCTGATGCGGGTCACCGAGGCGGCCGCGATGGCCGCCGGGCGGTGGTCCGGCCGGGGCGACAAGGAGGGCGGCGACCAGGCTGCGGTCGACGCCATGCGCGACGTGCTCGCCCGGGTGCCGATGCGCGGCGTCGTGGTCATCGGCGAGGGCGAGAAGGACGAAGCGCCCATGCTCTACAACGGCGAACACGTCGGCGACGGGACCGGTCCCGAGTTCGACATCGCGGTCGACCCGGTGGACGGCACCACGCTGCTGGCCAACGGGATGCCCAACGCGATCGCGGTGATGGCCGCCGCCGACCGGGGCAGCATGTACGACCCGAGCGCCGTCTTCTACATGAACAAGCTGGTCTGCGCCGCTGCCGTCGCCGGCGAGGTGGACATCGACGCGCCGGCAGCGCACAACATCGGGGCGGTGGCCCGGGCGCTCGGGGTGGGTCCCGGCGACGTGACGGTCAGCGTGCAGAACCGGCCCAGGCACGAGCAGTTGATCCGCGACGTCCGGGCGGCCGGGGCCCGGGTCAAGCTCTTCGCCGACGGCGACGTCGCCACCGCGATCGCCGCGGTGCGCCCGGGCACCGGGATCGACCTGATGCTCGGCATCGGCGGTACCCCCGAGGGCATCATCACCGCGTGCGCAATGAAAGCGATGGGCGGCGTCATCCAGGGCCGGCTGCACCCGCGGGACGACGACGAGCGGCGCAAGGCCCTGGACGCCGGGCACGACCTGGCGCGGGTGCTGCACACCGGCGACCTGGTGGCGGGCAACAATACCCACTTCATCGCGACCGGCATCACCGACGGCGACCTGCTCCGCGGCGTCCGCTACACGCCGGACGGGGCCGAGACCGAGTCGATCGTGGTCCGTTCGCGCAGCGGCACGGTCCGCCTGGTGCACGGCACCCACCTGCTGCACAAGCTCGGCTGACCGGCAGTTGATCATGGGCTTTCCGCCCTTTGACCTGCCTGGCCAGAAGGGCGGAAAGCCCGTGATCGACACCGGATGGCGGGGGTCAGTCGGCGGTGATCGCGCGCAGCACGTCCATCCGGGCGGCGCGCCGGGCCGGCCAGACCGCGGCCAGCACGCCGATCACCGCGGACAGCACCACGAACACGACCAGCTGGCCGGCCGGCACGGACAGCACCGAGATCCCGTCATCGGCGGCGGCCCGCTGGATGCTCACCCCGAACACCACGCCCAGCCCGACGCCCAGGACCGCCCCGAGCACGGCGATCGCCACCGATTCGAGCCGGACCATCGTCCGCAACTGGCGGCGGCTCAGCCCGACCGCCCGGAGCAGGCCCACCTCGCGGGTCCGTTCGATCACCGACAACGCCAGGGTGTTCACGATGCCCAGGACGGCGATGACCACCGCGAGCCCGAGCAGCGCGTAGATCACCGCGAGCAGCTGATCGACCGGCGCCCGCTGTTCCGCGGCGAACTCGGCCTGGTCCTTCGCGGTGATCGTCGGCAGGTCCGCGACGACGGCGTCGATCCCCGCCTTGACCGTCGCCGGATCGGCGCCGGGAACCGCCGTCACGTACACGGTGGAGTCGACCGGCGTCAACTGGTCGAGCACGGCCAGCGGAACGATCAGACTGCCGGCCAGCTGGCTTGGTTCGATGATGCCGCCCACCGTCAGGTCGGCCGGTCCGGAGGGCAGGGTGATCGTCACCCGGTCGCCGACGTGCCAGCCGCTCGCCTCCGCCCGATCCTTGGCCACCACCAACCCCCCACCGTCGAGGCTCCCGGCCGTGACGACCAACGAGGTCATCCGGGCGAATTCGGCCGGATCGGTGGCCACCAGGAACGCGTCGTCGCCGCCGACCCGCGCCGGGCTGTACCGCACCGGCACCACCTCGGCGACCCCGGGCACCTGCGCGATCTCCTGGCCGATGGCCGTGGAGAACGGTGCACCGATGGCGTTCGAGACGACGAAGTCGGCATGCAGGTCGGAGGCGACCAGCTCGTCGACGCTGGCCTTGGCCGACTGACCGATCACCGCCATCGCGCTGACCAGGGCCAGCCCGACCATCAGCGCCGACGCGGTGGCCGAGGTGCGGCGCGGGTTCCGCTTGGCGTTCTCCCGGGCGAGCCGGCCGACCGTGCCGAACAGCCGCGGGAACGGCCAGCCGATCAGCGAGACGATCGGACGGCCGATCACCGGGCTGACCAGCGCCACCCCGACGAAGACGCCGAGCACTCCGGCACCCAGCACGGACAGGCCGCCGTCGAAGGCCAACGACCACACCATCAGTCCGGCGCCGACCGCCGCGACCAGCGACCCCACGACCAACCGACGGCGCAGCGACGATTCCGGCATCGCGACGTCGTCGCGCAGCGCCGCGACCGGCGGCACCTGCGCCGCGCGGCGGGCCGGCAGGTAGGCGGCGACGAGCGTGATGAGGACCCCGACGGCGTAGGCGACGGCAACCGTCCGCCATTCGAAAACGAGTCCGGCGCTGGACAGGTCGAGCCCGAATGCGCCGAAGAGCGCCTTCAGCCCGATAGCCAGCGCGAAGCCCAGGCCCAGCCCGACGGTCGACCCGACGACGCCGACGACGAGTGCCTCGGTCAGCACCGACCTGGTCACCTGCCGCCGGGACGCCCCCAATGCGCGCAGCAGCGCCAGCTCCCGGGTGCGCTGGGCGACGATGATCGAGAAAGTGTTCAGGATCAGGAAGGTCCCGACCACCAGCGCGACGGCGGCGAAGACCAGCAGGAAGGTGGTGATGAACGATAGGCCCTCCGCCAGGTCGGACTGGTTCTCCGCGGCGATCTGCGCGTCGTCCAGGGCCTCGTACCCGCCCGGCAGGGCGGTGGTGACCTCCGCGGCGAGCTGCGCGTTGGACACCGAACCGTCACCGGTGACGGCGATGTCGGTATAGGCGTTCGACCCGCCCAGGTACAGGCGTTGCGCGGTCGCCGTGTCCATCAGCACCAGGGTGGCACCGATCGTGTTTCCGGTTTCCCCGAATCGCACCGTGCCGACCACGGTGCCCTGCACGCTCGGCTCGGGACCGGTGGTGATCAGGGTGATCTCGTCGCCAACCGTGAAACCCGCGGATGCGGCCGACTTGTCGTCGATCAGAAACTGGTTCGGTCCGGTGGGCGCGGCCCCGCCGGTCAGGGTGACGATCCGGGACCCGTCGGCGGACGGGCCGTCGTTGTAGTTCGTCGCGATGCCGGGGGCGCCGCCGCCGCTGCCGACGATCTTTCCGTCCTTCCCGACGATGTAGGTGCTCTGGTTGAGGATGTTCCCGTCCGCCCGGGCCACCCCGGGCAGGGCGGCCATCGCGGCGATCAGCTCCGCCGGTGCGCTGCGCGCGTCCGCACCGGTGAACCCGCCGTTGTCCTGGGCACCGGTCGGCCGCACCGTGACGTCGGGCGCGGTCTGCCGGAACAGGTCGGTGAAGCTGCGGTTCAGCGTGTCGGTGAAGACGAAGGTGCCCGCCACGAACGCCACGCCCAGGACGATGGCGAACGCGCTCATACCCAGCCGGAGTTTGTGGGCGAGTAACCCTTTCAGCGTGACCTTCAGCATCGGGTCAGCCTCCGTGCCCGGCCGCGACCGGACGCGCATCCAGGTGCTTCATCTTGTCGAGCACCCGGTCGGCGGTGGGCTCGGCCATCTCGTCGACGATCCGCCCATCGGCCAGGAACAACACCCGGTCGGCGTAGCCCGCGGCGTTCGGGTCGTGGGTGACCATGACCACGGTCTGGCCGAACTCGCTGACCGAACGGCGCAGGAAGCCGAGCACCTCGGCGCCGGCGACGGAGTCGAGGTTGCCGGTGGGTTCGTCGGCGAACACGATGTCCGGCCGGCCGGCCAGCGCCCGCGCGCAGGCGACCCGCTGCTGCTGGCCTCCGGAGAGTTGGCTCGGCTTGTGGTCCAACCGGTTCCGCAGCCCGACGGTGTCGATGACCGTGTCCAGCCAGGCCTGGTTCGGCTTGCGTCCGGCGATGTCCATCGGCAGGGTGATGTTCTCCAGCGCGGTGAGCGTCGGCACCAGGTTGAACGCCTGGAACACGAAGCCGATCCGGTCCCGCCGGATCCGGGTGAGCTCCTTGTCGCCCAGGCGGGTGAGGTCCGCGTCGCCGACGAACACCGCCCCGGAGGTCGGGCTGTCCAGGGCGGCCAGGCAGTGCATCAGGGTCGACTTGCCGGATCCCGACGGCCCCATGATCGCCGTGAACTGGCCGGGCCAGAAGTCGGCACTGACCCCGTCGAGCGCCGCGACGCTGGTGTCCCCGGCGCCGTAGACCTTGTGCAGGTCGACCGCCCGGGCCACAGGCGCCAGGCCCGGGCCGTCCTGGATGTCGGCCGTCGCCGACTCCGTTGCTGCGTGGCTCATGCTCGTCTCCTATGGTTCTCGGTTGCGATTCGGACATTAGGCACCGGAACCAGCCCTCAACATCGGGTGTCACCCCGGGACGGGGTAGGGGAAACCCCACCCATTCCCGGACCCGGCCGGGCTCGGGCCACCACGACAACGGAGTCGGCCACGGCTTCGACACGTACATCGGACCCGCGCGTTGCCCACCCGCGTGGCAGTGCGGCGAGCCCACGTGGCCGCGCCGGTCCCGCCACGCTGGCCGGGCCGCGGTGGACCCGGCTCAGGTCGCGGACGACACCGGGTCAACCGCCGGCGGATGGTCCGGCCGCCTCGACCAGCCTGATCAACTCGGCCTCGACATCGTCCAGGGGTCCGATCTCGCCAAATGCCCGGGCCAGTCCGACCGCCCCCTCGAGCGAGGCGATGACCGTGCGGGCCACGGTGGGCGCCCGATCGGGCGGCACCCCGTCGTCGATCAGGACCTCGACCAGCCCGGCCGTCCATCGGGCGAACACCGCCCGGGCCGTCTCCCGGTGGCGCTCGTCCTTGGCGACGGCGGCAGCGAGCACCGGACAGCCGGCCCGGAAGTCGCTCCGGATCAGGATTCGTCGCCAGGCATGCAACACCCACCGCACGATGTGCTCGGTGCCGCGGCCCCGGGTCGCCGCGATGCTGGCCGTCACACGGTCGCCCACGTAGTTGACGGCTTCATCGACCAGGGCCGCCTTCCCCCCCGGAAAGTAGTGATAGGTGGAGCCGAGGGGCACGCCCTCGATGTCGGCGAGCTCGCGCAGGCTCATCGCGTCCACGCCGCGCCGGCTGATCATCCGGGCCGCTCCGGCCACCATGCGCTCGCGAGTGTCATTGGGCATGCGACAAATCGTATTGCATCTCTATGACATCTGTCATAGCCTGACGCCATGACTTCCTATGACAGTCGTTATAGCGACATCACCGCTGACGACGGACGCATCCTTCGGGCCACCTGGTTCACGCCCGCCGTCCCCCGCGGGGCGGTCCTGCTGGTGCCGGCGATGGCGACCCCCGCCGCCTTCTACCGGCCGCTGGCCGGCTGGCTGGCCGAGGCGGGCTTGCTCACCCTGACCTTCGACTATCGCGGCACCGGCAGCGTGGCCGAGCTGAAGGCGGAGACCGGTGACGTCCTGCGCTGGGCGGGCGACGCGGCAAGCGCCCTCGAAGCGCTGGTCGCCGCGGCGGACGGGCTGCCGGTGAGCTGGCTCGGGCACAGCCTGGGCGGACAGGTCCTGCCATTCGCCCACCACGGCCTGATCGACCAGGCCTTCGTGGTGGCCAGCGGCAACGGCTACTGGCGGTACAACGCGCCGGCCGTCCGCCGGCGCGCCCCGCTGCTCTGGCACACCCTCGCGCCCGGTGCGATCGCCGCCGCCGGGTACTTCCCCGGCCGGCGCCTGGGGATCATCGGGGACCTGCCGGCGAACGTCATGCGGCAATGGCGGCGCTGGTGCCTGGCCCCGGGCTACTTCGAGGTCGACCTGCCCCGGATCCGGGACCGGGTGGCGCGGGTCACGACGCCCATGACCAGTGTGTGGTTCACCGATGACGAGCTGCTGACGGCGGGCGCCGTCGATGCGATGGACGACCTGTTCCGGGGGACCCCCGTCGAGCGGCTCCGGCTGGACCCGGCAACCTACGGGTTGACCCGGGTCGGACACCACGGATTCTTTCGGGATGGCAGCCGCCCGTTGTGGGAGTCCGTCCTGCTCCCCCGGCTCGCGATGATGCCCGACGATGCCCGGGCGGATGCTGTCCGGCCCGTTCACATCCCACCCGCGCCGGCGGCCGCGTCGATGGCTCCGGTCGGCTGAGCCGCCGATCGGCGGTGGGGAGGGAGTTCGGATGCTTCCCGATCGTCGGGATCCGCCGGACGCCCTCCTCGGGGCGAACCGGACCGTCGGGGCCGGCGGCGGGGTCAGAACAGCGTGGCCACCCGCGCCGCGGCCGGCCGCTCCAGCTCCAGCAGGAAGGCCTTGCGGGCCAATCCGCCGGCGTAGCCGGTCAGCGACCCGTCGCGGCCGACCACCCGGTGGCAGGGCACGACGATCGAAATCGGGTTGCGCCCGTTCGCCGCGCCGACCGCGCGGGCCAGTCCGGGATCGCCGAGCAGTTTGGCCAGCTGGCCGTAGGTGCGGGTCTGGCCGTACGGGATGGCGCCCAGCAGCCGCCACACCGAGCGCTGGAACTCGTTCCCCTGCGGGGTCAGCGTGAGGTCGAACTCGGTGCGCTCACCGCCGAAGTACTCCGCGAGCTGGGCCCGAGCGTCGGCGAACCCCCGATCGTCCCGCGGACCGAAGGAGTCGGCCTTCGGTTGGCGTGCGTGGTCCGGGAAGTACAGGCCGGACAGGGCGTGCCCGTCCCCGACCAGGGTGAGCGGCCCGATCGGGGTGTCGAGGACGGCATGCACGGTTCGATTCTGCGGGATCACGCTTGGCTGGATCACGCTTGGCTGGATCACGGTTGGTTGGATCACATCGAGTAGATGCCGCACCCGCCCGTTCGGTGAGGTCGACCGCCGGACTTGGCAGGATCGGCTGATGACCGACCCCACCCGCCGCCGCCGGCCCAGGATCCTGGACGCCGTGCACTGGCCCCGGGAACGGCCGATCCGCACGATCATCGGGTTCCTCGGCATCGCACTCGGCGCCAAGATCGTGCACCGGGTGCACTTCGAACGTGGCCACCGCATCCCCGCGTCCGGCCCGGCGATCATTCTGGCCAATCATCTGACCGAGACGGAGACCCTGGCGATGGCCCGGCTGGTCACCGGGCATCACCGGTTTCCGCACTTCCTGGCCAAGGCCGAGGTGTTCGGCTGGCCGATCGTCGGGCGGATCATGCGGGGGGCGCGGCAGATCCCGGTGCTCCGCGGCACCGCCCACGCGGCGGAGTCGCTCACCGCGGCGGGACGGGCGCTCGACCGCGGCCACGTGGTCTGTCTTTACCCTGAGGGGACCCGCACGCGCGAGCCGGACCTGCGGCCCGGGCCCGGCAAGACCGGAGCCGCCCGCCTGGCATTGAGCCATCCGGACGTGCCGGTGGTGCCGGTCGGCATGTGGGGGCCGCGTCCGGGCACCAAACACCTATGGCACCGCCATGCCGTGCGAATGATCGTCGGCGAGCCCCTCGATCTGTCCGCGTGGGCCGGCCGCCCCGACGACCAGGAGGCGGTCCGGGCGGCGACCGCGGTGATCATGGCCCGGATCACCGGCCTGGCCGAGGAAGCCCGGGGCACCCCGTTCGACCCCATCGGGCCGGGCCCGGAACCCGGTCCTGCCGGCGTCTGACGCCACGACCCGGTACCGTTTTGGAGGGCTGAGCCCCGTGCCGTATGCTTTCCAAGCTCCCAACGGTTGCCGTTGGAGGCTGGGTCAAGGCCAAGCCCCCATCGTCTAGTGGCCTAGGACGCCGCCCTTTCAAGGCGGTAGCACGGGTTCGAATCCCGTTGGGGGTACGGGTTCTCCACCCGACTTCGGTCGGAGGGAGGGCTTGCACCATGGCCCCGTGGCGCAGTTGGTTAGCGCGCCGCCCTGTCACGGCGGAGGTCGCGGGTTCAAGTCCCGTCGGGGTCGCCATGCGGCCCGGTCCACCCGGACCGGGCCGTCTTGCTGGCCAGGTAGCTCAGTCGGTACGAGCGTCCGCCTGAAAAGCGGAAGGTCGCCGGTTCGATCCCGGCCCTGGCCACCAGCA
>JBGALY010000059.1:0-24007 GCA_044223435.1 Nakamurella sp. | reverse complement strand
ACCCGCCGCCGCCGCGACCGCTCCGGCCTGAGTTGAGCACCGAGTTGAGGATGATCCCGCCGAGGACCGCGCCGGCCAGCCCACCGTTGCTCCGGGATCCGCCCCCGCCACCGCCGAACCCGCTGACGTCCCGCTGAGCCAGGTCGGACGCCTCGCGGGCCAGCGCGGCTGCCTGCTGGGCCTCCGCCAGCGCGGCGGGCGCGCCGCCCACCATCGACTCGGCGTTCGCCAGGTGCCGCTTCGCCTCGGCCAGCCGGGTCCGGGCCTGGCTGCCCACGGCGCCGCGGCGGGTGTTCACGAAGTCCTCGGCGGCCGACACCTCGGCGCGCGCGGTGGTCAGCGTCTGGGTCAGCGCCGCCCGGCTGCGCTGCTCCTGCTGTTGGGCGTCGCGGGTGCTGGCCAGCAGCCCGTCCAACGCCAGGTCGGCCTCCTCGACCTTGTGCAGCGCGGTCATCGGGTCGGCCGAACCCTGCGCCGAGCGAGCCATGCCGAGGATGGCCTGGATCTGATCCAGCTGGGCCCGGATCGACGCGGCACTGGCGCCGGCGTCGGCGGAGTCCAGCGCGCCGCGGACGGTGGCCAGTTCCTGGTCGACGGCGGCGATCGCGGTGGTCAGCTGGTTGACCGCGGTGCCCAGGTCGGCGGCGGTGCGGTCGATGGCGTCCAGCAACGTCCGGCCCTGGTCGACCGCCTCCTGGGCGGCCCCCGCGGCCAGCACCGCCGCCGGGTTGGGCTGCGCGGACGGCGCGGGCGGCTGGCCCGGCAGCGGCAGGGTGCTCTCGGCCGGCGCTGCAGCGGTAGCCGCCTGCCGGGCCTGATCCAGGCTGGTCCGGGCGAACTCCAGCCGCTCCCGCGCCTGGTCGACGTTGGCGGCGACGGTGGCCAGTGCGGTCGGTGCGAACTGCTGCTGCAGCCGCTGCAGGGTGGCCGCGGCGGTCGGCACCCGCCCCAGCTGGGAATCGATCGCGCCGGGCAACTCGGAGAGCACCTGGGGCAGCCGGGACCGCAGGCCGCGCAGCTCGTCGAACCGGTCGCTCTGCTCGTCCAGCTTGGCCGACGCCTGGGCGCACAGGCCCAGGATGTCGTTCATCATCTGCCGTTTGGTGGCGTCGTCCTCGGGCTGGTCGTCGTCGACCCGCTGCCGGATCTCGAACGCCTGGGTCAGCGATTCGCGGGCCGCGTCGAACGCCGCCCGGAATTGCGCGACGGCATCCTTCCCGAAGTCGGATTCGGCCGCACTGAGCTCGAATTCGCTGGCCCGAACGGCATTATCGGTGTCGATCAGCGCCTGCACGCTGCGCGCGGACAGCTGGTCCAGCGGCTCCGGCGGTTCGACCGGTGCGCCGCCGGGACCGGCCGGACCCGGCCGGCTGCCGGTGCCGGCCTTGTTCCGGCGCCGGTAGATGAGGTACCCGCCGACCCCGATCACGACGATGCCGCCGGCGATCCACCACCACACGGACGACGACCCGCCCAACGCGTCCCGGTAGCCGTTGGCGGCGGCGATGGCCGCGCCGGCCCAGTTGTCGTTCTTCAGCGCGGGCACGATGTCGTTGGTGGCGACCTGTTGCAGCTGCGCGTCACTGATCTTGAAGTTGTTCGGCACGTGCACCGCGTACGCGCGTCCGCCGGTGGCGACGGCCAGCAGCATCTGGTTGGTCCCCAGATCGGACGCCTGCCAGGTCTGCGCCGCCCAGTCCGCCGCCGCGCTCGGGTTGTCGAACGTGTCGACGTACACCACCCACAGGTCGATGTTGTCCTCCGCGGACAGCTGGTCGAGCGCGGCCTGCACGTCGCTGCGGTCGGACCCGGACAGCACCCCGGACTGGTCGGTGATCTGGTTCGGCAACCGGAACGGCGGCTCGGCCGACACCGGAGCGGAACCACCCAACCCGACGATGGTGACGACCGCCAGCGCCGCGGCCACTCGCTGCAGTCCTCGTGCCATGTGCATGTTCGACCCTTCCCACGCCGCGGTGCCGCCGCCCGGCCGGCCTCCGTGGTCCGACCCTACCCAGCACCGATCGGCCGGCGCGGTGCCTGCGGGCCGGGTGTTCCGGAGTCCGCGGGTCGTGCCCGATCCGCTGCGGATCGGATCGAGGCGCTGTGCGCCCACACCGGCCGAGGCCGATCGGGGGGACGTCGGCGACGGGCACCGCGAACCGATCCCGGTTGTCCGGCCGTACCCCACCGTGTCGGCCGACCACGTCACCCGAAACCTCGGGTCACGCCATCAATTCAAGGAGAACCTCAATGGCGAAGCTCACCCTGCACTCGCTCACGTGCGTCAAACTGCAGGACTCGATCTCCGAGGACGAGATCGAGGTGTGGATCGGCGGAGTGAAGGTCGCCGGCCCGTACGGCGTGCACAAGGGCGGCACGGTCGACCTGGAGATCAGCCGCACTTTCAGCGGGACCACCAGCGTCCAGTTGAAGGAGATCGACGCCAACAGCGCGCCCGACAATCTGGGGATCCGGACCGTCAGCGACAAGGCCGTCAGCAGCAGCAACCTGAACTTCGACGCGGCCAAGCACGCCTTCTACACCGTGCACTACTCGATCGCCGCCTGACGCGTCAGGTTCGGGGGAGATCCGCACCGGGGGGTCGACGCCCTCCGGTGCGGACCGGATGAGGCACCCCCTGCGCACGCAGCCGAGCCGGACCATTGCCGAACTCACCGGCGACACCAGGCTCCGCGATATCGGTCGACGACCACATCTCCATCAGCATGACCGACGACGGCGACGGCATCCCGGAGACCACGGCAGCCCGGAGACCACAGCCCGCTGGGGACTGCACGACCTGGCCCAGCGCACCGCTCAGGCGGTGATCGCCACCTGACGAACGCCGGTGCGGTCGTCCGTGCTGTCCGCTCAGATCCTGCATCGGAGCAGGCCGTCCTTCGTCCCGGTCACGTACTGGCCCGGGTTGACCGGAGCCGGCACGGGGTCGCCTGCTTCACTGACGACGGGATCGATCCGCGGCCTCAGCGGTCAGAATGCCGAGACCGATCCTGCTGAGCGCTCGTGCCGGCTGAGGGCGCGCAGCACCGCGTCCTGACCCCGGCGCCGCGCAGCCAGCGCCGCGAGCAGCGCGAGCACGGGCTCGAGCACCTCCGCACCGAACGCCGGGGTCGCGACGCCGACGCTGCACGCGAGGTCGTCGGCGTGCACCACGATCTCCATCAGCCGCACCACCAGGAAGTCGTCGGTCGGCACCGCGCAGTCCTGCCAGGGCACGTACGTGGCCGGACCGGCGGCTTCGATCGCCGAGCCCAGCTGCTGGCGTGACCGGGCGAGCACTTCGACCGAATCGGCGTGTCCGGCCGAACCCATCTGATTGAATTCGTCACGGATCGAGGTGTTCTCGACGGCATCGACCGGCGCATGCCACCAGTCGACCCGGTCGTAGTGCCCGACCAGGGTCAGCAGCGGGGCGTCGGGTGGGCCGGGCGTGATCAGAAACTCGACGGCGCATTCTGCCTGGCTGACCAGGTGACGCGCCAGGCCGCCCACGGTCAGGCCCGGCAGTACCGACTCCTGCTGCCACGCGTCAGCCACCTCCGCGGACCGGACCAGGTCCGTGACCTGATCAACGGCGGCCAGCACCGCGGTACGGTCGAGGGTTCCGGCGAAGGTCAGCGGCATACCGGCAACTCTGCCACCCGGCCGGGCGTGCACCTCCTCGATCCGCGGCCCACGGACCTTCAGGCCTGCCGGTTGGCCGGCGCGAACCCGTGCGAGCGGCGACGCTCCTCGGCGCGGATCACGTGGGTGACCGCATTGATCAGCGCCAGGTGGGTGAACGCCTGCGGAAAGTTGCCCAGGTGCCGACCGCTGACCGGGTCGAGCTCCTCGGCGTACAGCCCCAGGGTCGACGCGTGCGAGAGCAACCGCTCGCACAGCGCGTGCGCGCGGTCCTCCTCACCGATCTCGACCAGCGCCGACACCAGCCAGAACGAGCAGATGGTGAAGGTGCCCTCCTCGCCGGCCAGGCCGTCGTCGGTCTCCTCCACCCGGTACCGCAGCACCAGCCCGTCATGGGTCAGCTCGTCGGCGATCGCCAGCACCGTTGCCCGGATCCGGTAGTCGTCCGGCGGCAGGAACCGCACCAGCGGGGCCAGCAGCAGCGATGCGTCCAGCGCGTCGTGGCCGTACCGCTGCACCAGGGCACCCCGGTCGTCGACGCCGTTGGCCAGCACGTCTTCGTGGATCTCGTCGGCGATCTTCTGCCACTTCTCGGCGATCTCGGGGGAATCGTGCAGCCGGGCCAGCCGCACCCCGCGGTCCAGTGCCACCCAACACATGATCTTGGACGCGGTGAAGTGCTGCGGTTCGCCGCGCACCTCCCAGATGCCGCGATCGGGGGCCCGCCAGTGCGCGGAGGCCTGCTCGACCTGCGCGATGACGATCGGCCACAGCTCCTCGGGCATCTGCTCGCGGGAGCGGGTGTGCAGGTAGATGGAGTCGAGCAGGGCGCCCCAGACGTCGTGCTGCTGCTGGTTGAAGGCGCCGTTGCCGATGCGGACCGGGCGGGCGTCGTCGTACCCGGTCAGGTGGTCGAGCGTGCCCTCCTCCAGATGCCGCTCCCCGCCGACCCCGTACATGATCTGCAGATCGTTGGGGTTGTCCCGGCACACGTCATGGATGAAGTAGAAGAAATCGTTCGCCTCCCGGTCGAAGCCCAGCGTGTACAGGCCCCAGAGCGCAAAGGTCGAGTCCCGGATCCAGGTATACCGGTAGTCCCAGTTCCGTTCCCCGCCCGGGGTTTCCGGCAGCGACGTGGTCGCCGCCGCGAGCAGCGCGCCGGTCGGCGCGTACGACAGACCCTTCAGCGCCAGCGCCGACGACTGCAGGTACGCCCGCCACGGATGGTCCGGGAACGTCCCCTGGGACAGCCACTGCCGCCAGTACTCGCCGGTCCGCCACATCCAGTCCTCGGCCTCGGCGGTGCTCACCGGTCCGGGCAGGTCGGAGAAGGCCAGGCAGACGTAGTGCACCTCGTCCCGCTTCATCTTCGTCCGGGCCAGCGCGGTCCGCCCCTCCAGGCCGATCCGCAGCGAGCTGGTCAGCCGCAGCGTCGGCTGCCCCTTCGCGGTGGCCACCACCTCCGAGTAGTCCTTGCGCGGGTACGTCCACTTGGCGCCCTTACGGGCGTAGTCGAACACCGGCTCGCAGGTCATCTGCAGGTCGACGTTCCCGTAGACGCACTTGATGGTGCGCAGCAGCACGTGCGCGGCGTCGTAGTCGGTGGGGGAGCGCCGGTGCGTCTTGGATCGCTCGTCCGTGTTGTGCCACTCGGCCATGATCAGCGCGTCCCGCACGACCAGCCAGCCCGTGGGCGTCTGCCAGGTGGTCTCCAGCACCATCGTGCCGGGCAGGTAGCGGCGGGCGGCGGGCACCGCGACGCCGAACGGGGCCACCCGGAACGAACCGCCCGCCCGGTCCAGCAGCGCGGTGAAGAAGCTCGGCGAGTCCGGCCGTGGTGCGCACATCCACTCGACCGCGCCGGAGGGCGCGATCAGGCAGTTGGCCTCGCAGTCCGACAGGAAGGCGTAGTCGCCGATGCTCGGGAAGTTGCCGTTGGTGTGGTGCATCTCGTGCAGCGGGGCCACCCCGGCGTCGGCTGCGCTCGACCCGACCGGGGCGAGAAGTTGGACGTTCCCGTCCGCGGAGGTGGTCACGGCGTCCAGGCTGGCGTCCGTGGCGTCGGTGTCGGTCATCCGTGCATTGTCCGTCACGATTTCCGAACTGGTATGGCGAACAGGTCACGGGACGATGACGCCGACGGGGTGATCTCGCCCCGCCTGTCGGAGTGGCCGTTGCCGAGCTGTGAACCGGATGACCCATGGTCCGGGGACCGCCGGGCGGGCGCCGTTCGGCGACCGACCCAGGCGTGGTCACCGGAGGGCGACCGCCGGCTCGATGTCGATGCCCTCGGTGCCGGGCAGGGGACCACGGCGCTGAACAGGTCCTCGTCACGGACGGTGTAGAGCGCGGTCGGGACACCCACCATCCTTCGGCCTCCGAATCCGAGCACGGGCCCGACGGATTCGTGCGACCTGGTGGCACCCTCTTGCCGACCCAGATCATTCGTAGTATGTTTCACTTCCAGAACGAGAACACACGTGTTGTATCCCCAATGCTCACATCAGTCACATGCGTATTGGCGCTGGTCCTGGGGCCTGTCGCCCGAGCGCCCAACCCTGAGCCGTAGGAGGCCCGATGTCCGTGCCGTTGCTGTTGGCCGCACCTGATCCGGTGGTACCCACCGGGTCGAACACCCAGTTGATCCTGGCCGCGTTGGGCGGCATCGCGGTGATCGTGCTGCTGATCACCTACTTCAAGTTGCACGCGTTCCTGGCGCTGATGATCGGCGCGATCTCGGTCGGGATCGCCGCCGGGCTGGGCCTGTCGGAGTCGGTCGCCGCGTTCGCCAAGGGCTTCGGCGACACCATGGGCGGCGTCGGCATCCTGATCGGCCTGGGCGCGATGTACGGCAAGCTGCTGGCCGATTCCGGCGGCGCCGACCGCATCGTGGACACCCTGGTGAACCGGGCCAGCCGCCGGTCGCTGCCCTGGATGATGGCCCTGGTCGGCGCGCTGATCGGGCTGCCGATGTTCTTCGAGGTCGGCCTGGTCCTGCTGATGCCGGTGATCATCCTGGTCGCCCGCCGCTCCGGCCTGTCGCTGATGCGGATCGCGATCCCCACCCTGGCCGGCCTGTCCGCGATGCACGGTCTGGTCCCGCCGCACCCCGGCCCGCTCGTCGCGATCAGTGCGCTGGGCGCCAACCTGGGCCTGACCTTGGCCCTGGGCGTGCTCGTCGCGATCCCGACCGTCATCATCGCCGGCCCGCTGTTCAGCACGCTGGCCGCGAAATGGGCGCCGGTCCCGGTGCCGGACATGTACGTCACCGCCGAGGACAAGGGTGAGGACGTCACCCTCAAGGCCCGTCCCTCCTTCGTCGCGGCCCTGGTCAGCATCCTGATCCCGGTCGTGTTGATGCTGGCCAGCGCCCTGTGGGACGTGTTCGCCCCGGGCTCGGACTCCGCGGTCCGCACCGTGGTGCATTTCCTCGGCCTGCCCGCGATGGCCCTGCTCATCGCCGTCATCGCCGGCATCTTCATCCTCGGCCGCGGCGGCAAGATGAACCGGGAGGCCATCGCGTCCACCCTGGAGACCTCGCTGCCGCCGATCGCCGGCATCGTCTTCATCGTCGGTGCCGGTGGCGGGTTCAAGCAGGTGCTGATCAGCACCGGCATCGGCCAGGTCATCGCCGACGCGGTCCAGGGCTCCGGGCTGTCCGTGCTGTTCCTGGCCTGGTTGGTGGCGGTCCTCATCCGCGTCGCCACCGGTTCGGCCACCGTCGCCACCGTCACCGCGGCCGGCATCCTCGCCCCGGTCGCCGCCGAACTGTCCAGCCCGCACGTCGCGCTCATGGTGCTGGCCATCGGCGCCGGTTCCTTGTTCCTGTCCCACGTCAACGACGCCGGGTTCTGGCTTGTCAAGGGGTACCTGGGCACCAGCATCGGGCAGACGCTCAAGACCTGGACGGTCATGGAATGCCTCATCTCGGTCTGCGGCCTCGGCGGCGTCCTGCTGCTGTCCCTGGTGGTCTGACCCCGATGGCCGACCCGACCGCAACCCGCCGACCGCAACCCTCGACCCGAAAGCACGGTGCCGTCATGACTCTCGACCGCGACCCGGCGCCGCAGCAGCCGGTGCTGGTGATCATGGGGGTGTCCGGCTCGGGCAAGTCCACCGTCGCCGGCATCCTGGCCGGCCAGCTCGGCTGGGACCTGGAAGAGGGTGACGACCTGCACCCCGCCGCCAACGTCGCCAAGATGAGCGCCGGCATCCCGCTCACCGACGACGACCGCTGGCCCTGGCTCGACCGGGTCACCGAATGGATCACCGAGCACACCGCCGCCGGCATCCCCGGCATCATCACCTGCTCCGCGCTCAAGAAGATCTACCGCGACCGGATGCGCGGCGAGCACGTCGTGTTCGTCCACCTCACCGGCGACAAGGACACCATCGGCCGGCGCATCACCGCCCGCCAGGACCACTTCATGCCGCCGGCCCTGCTCGACACCCAGATCGCCACCCTCGAACCCCCCGGCCCGGACGAGAACGTCCTGCCAATCGACCTCGGCCGGCCCCCGGCCGAAGAGGCCGCCGAGATCATCCAGCGCCTGGGCCTGCAACCCGAACCCGGCTCCAGCAGCCTCGGCTCGACCCACCCCGGCACCTCCTCCGCCCCACCCATCGGCGACCTGCTCCGGTAGGCCGACCGGGTTCGCGCCGCCCCACCGTCCCCCAGCCCCCTTGTGAAGGAGCACCCTCGAATGACCGCGCCCCCGCACCTGCATCCCGTGATCCAGGCGGTGACCGACCGGATCGTGGCCCGCAGCGCCGGCCCCCGGCAGCGGTACCTGAACCGGATCGACGCCGCGGCGCACCGCCGGCCGGCCCGGACCGGGCTGGGGTGCGCGAATCTCGCCCACGGCTTCGCGGCGGCGGAGCCGGAGGCGAAGCTGGAGCTGCGCCGTGGACACAAGGTAAACGTGGCGATCGTGTCCTCGTACAACGACATGCTGTCCGCGCACAAGCCGTACGAGAACTACCCGCAGGCCCTCAAGCGGGCGATCTTCAACGCGGGGGCGCTGGCCCAGTTCGCGGGTGGGGTTCCCGCGATGTGCGACGGAGTGACCCAGGGCCGGGCCGGGATGGAGCTGTCCCTGTTCAGCCGGGACGTCATCGCGATGTCCACCGCGGTCGCCCTGTCCCACGACATGTTCGACGGCGCATTGCTTCTCGGCATCTGCGACAAGATCGTGCCGGGGCTGCTGATCGGCGGTCTGGCCTTCGGTCACCTGCCGACGATCCTGGTCCCCGGCGGCCCGATGACCTCCGGCCTGGCCAACGCGGAGAAGAGCCGAGTCCGCCAGCTCTACGCGGAGGGCAAGGCCACCCGGGAGGACCTGCTGGACGCGGAGGCCGCCTCGTACCACGGGCCCGGCACCTGCACCTTCTACGGCACCGCCAATTCCAACCAGATGCTGGTCGAGATCATGGGCCTGCACCTGCCGGGGTCCAGCTTCGTCAACCCCGGAACCCCGCTGCGCGAGGCGCTGACCGCGGCCGCCGCCACCCGGGTCACCGAGATCACCGCGACCGGTGAGTCATACACCCCGATGGGCCGGGTGGTCGACGAGAAGGCCATCGTCAACGCGGTTGTCGGACTGCTGGCGACCGGCGGCTCGACCAACCACACCATGCACCTGGTCGCCGTTGCCGCCGCGGCCGGGATCAGCCTCACCTGGGACGACTTCGGTGAGCTGTCCGCCGTCGTGCCGCTGCTCGCCCGGGTCTACCCCAACGGCCAGGCCGACGTGAACCACTTCCAGGCGGCCGGCGGCATGGCGTACCTGATCGGCCAGCTGCTCGACGCCGGCCTGCTGCATCCCGACGTGCAGACCGTCGCCGGTCCGGGGCTGGACCGGTACCGCCAGGAGCCGTTCCTGGCCGCCGACGGATCGCTGGTCTGGCGGCCGGGGCCGACCCGCAGCCTGGACCACGACGTGCTGCGACCGGTCGCCGACCCGTTCACCAAGGACGGCGGTTTGCGGGTGCTCACCGGCAATCTCGGCCGCGCCGTCATCAAGGTGTCCGCCGTCGCCCCCGCGCACCGGGTGATCACCGCGCCGGCCCGGGTGTTCGACGACCAGGCCCAGGTCGTCGATGCGTTCCGCCGGGGTGAGCTCGACCGCGACGTCGTGGTGATCGTTCGCTACCAGGGCCCGCGGGCCAACGGGATGCCCGAACTGCACAAGCTCACCCCGATCCTGGGTGTGCTGCAGGACCGGGGGCACCGGGTCGCGCTCGTCACCGACGGCCGCATGTCCGGCGCGTCCGGCAAGGTGCCCGCCGCCATCCACGTCACCCCGGAGGCCGCCGTCGGCGGGATCCTGAACCGCGTCCGCGACGGCGATCTCGTCCGGCTGGATGCCGAGACGGGGACGTTGGGCATCGAGACGGCCGACCCCATCGAAGATCGCTCGGCCACCGGCGCACCCCCGGACGACGAGAGCTTTGCCGGCACGGGCCGGGAACTGTTCAACGTCTTCCGGCACGCGGCCGGCGACGCGGATACCGGCGCCGCCGTTTTCGGCCTGCCTGCCGCGCAACCGCGGGAGCGACATCTCGCCGGCTCCGTCGCCGGCTGACCGCCCGGCCAACGACCCCCAACCTAAGGAGATTCAGGTGACTGCAACCCTTTCCGGAATCGGTGAGCTGCTCGATCGCGCCCCGGTCATTCCGGTGATCGTGATCAAGGACAGCGCGGACGCCGTCCCGTTGGCCACCGCCCTGGTGGCCGGTGGCCTGACCGTTCTCGAGGTCACCCTGCGCACGCCGTGCGCGATCGACGCGATCGAGCGCATCGCGCAGGAGGTGCCGGGGGCGATTGTCGGCGCCGGCACCGTGCTGAGCCCCGACGACGTCGCGTCGTCGGTCAAGGCCGGCGCGCAGTTCCTGGTCAGCCCCGGCTCGACCCCCCGCCTGCTGGACGCGATGCTGGACAGCGGCGCGGCGCCGCTGCCCGCGGCCGCGACCGCATCGGAGGTGATCGGGCTGATGGAGCGCGGACTGGATCATGGGAAGTTCTTCCCGGCCAAGCCCGCCGGCGGCACCGCCTACCTCAAGGGGCTGGCCGGGCCCATCCCGGACTTCCGGTTCTGCCCGACCGGCGGGATCGACCTGGCCGGCGCGCCGGAGTTCCTGGCGCTGCCCAACGTCGCCTGCGTCGGCGGCTCCTGGATCACCCCCGACGACGCCGTCGCCGCCGGTGACTGGGCCCGCATCGAGACGCTGGCCCGGGAGGCCGCCGGCCTGTCCCGGTCCTGAACCCCGCGCGTCAGCCGGGCGCGCCCGCGCCCGGCTGAGGAGGCCCGGCGTCGGGTCCGGCCTGCGGGCGCAGCTCGCTCCACTGCTGCGCGATGCGCGCGATACCCAGTTGGCGCACGCACTTCTGCGCGGCCATCCCGACGGCCTCGGTGAAGGTGGGGAACGCGAACTGCAGGTCGGCCAGCTGCTCGATCCGCATGTTGGTCGCCATGCAGGTCGCGACCATCTGGATGATTTCGGCCGAGTACTCGCCGAGCACGTGCGCGCCGAGGATGTACCTCCGGTTGGACTCGACGATCAGCTTGCAGAACCCGCCGGACCGGGCGTCGACGACCGGTCGCAGCAGGTCGTCGTACCGGACGATGGCGACCTCGCAGTCGTACCGGGCCCGGGCCTGCTCCTCGGTCAACCCGACGCTGCCGTACTCGGGGTCGGTGAACGACCCGGTCGGCACGATCTCGTGGGTGTTGCGCCGGCGGGTGCCCATCACCGCGTTCTCGGCGGCGATCAGACCCTGCTGGCGCGCGCTGGGCACCAGCATCGACAGTCCGGTCGCGTCACCGGCGGCGAAGATGTGGTCGAGGTTGCTGACCAGCCGGTCGTCGACGGTGACGTAGCCGCGCTCGGTGCGCAGCCCGATGGCTTCCGGCCGCAACAGGTCCGCGTTGCCCGGCCAGCCGACCGCGAAGAACACCAGGTCCGCCGTCTCGGTGCGCTGCACCCCGTCCTTGACGTGCTGGACCTGGAAGACGTCGCCCGCCCGCTCGATGCCGGCGGCCCGGGTGCCGGTGATCACCCGCATGCCTTTGGCCTCGAACGCGGCGGTCAGGCCGGCCGACACGTCCCGGTCGGACCGCGGCTTGATCCGTTCGGCGAACTCGAGAACGGTGACCTGGGAGCCGAAGTCGACCAGGATCGAGGCGAGCTGGCAGCCGGTGTCCGAGCCGCCGACGACGACGGTGGATACCGGAAGCTCGCGCAGTTCGCGGATGTCCTCGTAGGTCAGGGCCAGGTCGGCGCCCGGGATGGGTAACCGTCCGGCGTGCCCGCCGACCGCGACGACGATCGCGTCCGCGGAGAACTCGCGACCGTCGGCGATGCGGATCGTGTGCTCGTCGACGAACCAGGCCTCGCCGACGCCTTGGACGACCTCGACGCCGCAGCCGGCGATGTAGTCGCTCATCCGCTTGACGTCGTGGGAGTAGTCGGCAACCCGGATCGCATTCGCCACCGCGGCGCCGACGTCGACCGAGGGCGCGTGACCGCGCAGGCCGAACGTCTCCCACGACCGCGCGTCCCGGACCAGCCGCGCGGCCCGGGCGAGGGTGCGCACCGGTGCGGGGCCCTCGTTGATGCTCGTCCCGCCGACCCGCTTGCGTTCGACCAGCGTCACCTGCGCGCCCAGTTCGGCGCCCTGCAGCGCGGCCGACACCCCGGCGGGTCCGCCGCCGATCACCAGAAGCTTCACCGGGCCAGTCTGCGGGGACCGGCCGGTGTGTGCCGGGTGGAAGCGGGCCGTGCCGGGTGGCCTGGGGGCGGAGCCGGGGGTGATCTGGGGCGGAGCACGGTAGCTGCGGGCGGAGCCGGGGTGCCGCGCTGATCATTGCGTCGATTCGGGGCCGGAAATGCCGGGTTTAGTGACGCGATGATCAGCGCGCCGCCCGGGGGCAGGGCTGGCTGGCGGGGCAGCGCCGCCCGGGGGCAGGGCTGGCTGGCGGGGCAGCGCAGCCCGGGGGCAGGGCCGGCGGACAGCCCTGCGGCGGGGCAGGGCCGCCGCCCGGGGGCAGGGCCGGGACTCAGTGCCGCCGCTTCCGGCCGGCCTTCTTGACCGGCGCGACCACTGGCATGGTGAGCGACACGCTCACCGCCTCCCGCACCTGTTCCAGATGAAAGCGCATGGCGTCCTCGGCCTCGACCGCCGAGCCGCGCGCCACCGCGGCGGCGATGGTGCGGTGCTCGGCCTGGGACGCCGCCCGCCGCAGCGGCTGCACGTTCAGCATCTCCGACTGGCCGGCCAGCGCGGCGGACAGGCTGGCCACCACGTCGGCGAAGACCGGATTGCCGGACGCCTGGGCGATGGCCAGGTGGAACGAGGCGTCCAGCCGGGTCCAGACGATCTCGTCCTTCTCCTTGTCCATCCGCTCGAGCAGCTGGGCGATGGTGTCCATCTGCTCCTCGGTGCGCCGCAGCGCCGCCAGCGCGGCCGCGGGGATCTCGATGCCGGGCCGCGCCTCCATCAGGTGGGCCACCGAGTACCCCTCGAACATGATGTCGTGCGGGTGGGTGGCCACCACGAAGGTGCCCTTGCCGTCCCGGGTGATCGTCAGGCCCTTGGCCTCCAGGGCGCGCAGCACCTCCCGGATCACCGTGCGGCTGACCGAGTAGCGAGCGGCTAACGCCGATTCCGACGGTAGCCGCTCGCCGACGTGGATCACTCCGGATTCGACGGCGTCCCGCAGATCGCGCAGGACGTAGTCGACCGCACTCAGCCGCTGGCCGACCACCGGCCGACCCGCGAAAGCGTCGGTCGCTCCCACACTCACCCTCTCGCTGGGTCCTGGCCCCGGCTCACACGCTACCGGGTGTCGGTGGGCCTGGAATCGAGTAGCCCGACGGGCCGACCGTCTGGTCCAACGCCGCCCGCCAGGAGCCGTCCGCGATGTACTGCTGGAGCGCGGCGTTGACCTTGGCGACCATGTCGTCGTCCCCCTTGGGCACACCGACGCCGTAGTACTCGTCGGTGAAGCCCTTGCCGACCACCTTGAGCTTGCCCTTGTACTCCGGCTGGGCCGCGAAGCCGGCCAGGATGACGTCGTCGGTGGTGACCGCGTCCACCTCGCTGGCCGCCAGCGCCGCGACGCAGTCGGAGAACCGGGGCTTCTCGACGAGCTGGATGTTGCCCAGGAAGTTGGCCGTGACGTAGGCCGACGACGTCGTCCCGGTCACCGAGCACAGCACCCGGCCGTCCAGCGTGTCCGGCCCGGTGATGTCGGTTTCGTTGCGCCGGACCAGCAGGTCCTGGTGGGCCAGGAAATAGGGGCCGGCGAAATCGACCTTCTGCTTGCGCTCGTCGGTGATCGAGTAGGTGGAGAACACCAGGTCGACATCACCGTCCTGCAGCAGCTTCTCCCGCTCGGCGGGGTCGGCTCGCTGCCAGGTGATGTTCTCCTTCGGCACGCCGAGCGCCTGGGCGACGTAGGTCGCGGTGAGCACGTCGAAGCCGGAGTAGGTGTCGCCGTCACGCAGCCCGAGACCCGGTTGGTCGAAGGAGATGCCGATGGTGAGCTTGCCGCCCTCCTGCGCTCCGGAGACGGTGGACGGGGTCTGGACGGTGCCGCCCGAGCTGCAGGCGACCGCCCCCACCGCGGTCAGCCCGACCACCAGGGACAGGGCGACGCCGCGCCGGATCGTGTCGATGAATCGTGTCATGGGTGCCGTCCTCATGGCCTGATGTCCCGGTAGGCCTCGTCCGGCGGCACGTCGTCGTGCGCCGCGCGATCGTCCGGGTCGAGTTCGCCGACCGCCTCGCTGCCGTACCGGGGGCCGTCGTCGGTCCACACCGACCCCATCCGGCCGCCGGTGTGTGCCGACACCTTCGGTCGCACGATCAACCAGCCCACCCACAGGGCCAGCAGAATGACCGGGATGCCGATGGTGACGACCACGAACGCGGTCTTGTGCCAGAAGTACGGCGAGCTCTGCCATCCGGAGACGGCCAGGCCGACGATCACCAGCGCCAGGAAGACCAGGCCGAAGATGCTGGTCCACGGCGATCCGGGCATCGGGAAGGTGCTGGCCGGGATCACCCCCCGGTCGGTCAGCCGGCGTAGTCGCAGCTGGCAGGCGAAGATCGTCCCCCAGGTGAACACCACCCCGATCGCGGCGGCCTCCAGGGCGATCTCGAACGCGTCGGGGGCGATCGCGTTCAGCACGGCGCCGAACACGTAGACGACTGACGTCATGACGATGCCCGCCCACGGGACGCCGGACTTGCTCATCTTCATGGTGAACTTGGGCGCCTGCTTCGACACGCCGAGGCTGCGCAGCACCCGTCCGGTGGAGTACAGGCCGGAGTTCAGGCTGGACATGGCGGCCACGATCAGGATGCCCTGGATCAGGGCGCTCATCCAGGTCAGGCCCATCCGCTCGAACACGGTCACGAACGGGCTGGTGCCGGCGGTGTACTCGCTGGTCGGCAGCATGCAGACGAGCAACAGGATCGAACCGCAGTAGAAGACGCCGATCCGGAAGATCACCGCGTTGACCGCCTTGGGCACCTCCCGGCGTGGGTTCTCCATCTCGCCGGCGGCCACCCCGACCATCTCGATGGCGGCGTAGGCGAAGACCACCCCGGACATCACCAGGATCGGGCCGTACCAGTAGTACGGGCTTTCGGTCGGCCAGAACCCGCCGGGGTTGCTCCACAGGTTGGAGAAGCCGGCGACGTGGTCGCCGACGTTCATGGCGAACGACACCACGACCACGCCCACCGCCAGGAACACGACGATGGCGAGCACCTTGAGCACCGAGGCCCAGAACTCGAACTCACCGAACGCCTTGGCGGACAGCAGGTTGATGACCAGCACGACGGCCAGAGCGATGAGCACGGTGGCCCAGGCGGGCATGTTCGGCCACCAGAACTGCACGTACAGGCCCACCGCGGACAGCTCGGCGATGCCGGTGAGCGCCCAGTTCAGCCAGTACATCCAGCCGGTGACGTAGGCACCCGCCTCGCCGTAGAACTCCCGCATGTAGGAGACGAAGGCGCCGGACGTGGGGCGGTGCAGGATGAGTTCGCCGAGGGCCCGCATGAGGAAGAAGGCGATGACGCCGACGAAGGCGTAGCTGAACAGCAGGGCGGGCCCGGTGTTGTGCAGCCGCGAGGCCGAGCCGAGGAACAGGCCGGTGCCGATGGCGCCGCCGATGGCGATCATCTGCACCTGACGGCGCGTGAGGCTCTGCTTGTAGCCCTCGTTCTCGGCGTCCAGGGACGACGCGGACGGCGGGCGGGGTTGGGTCTGGGTCACGGAACCTCCCTTGACGCCGGGGTTCGGCGTTTGGCGGGCTGCCAAGATGACTACCTGTCTGACTGGCTGTCAGGGCAGGCGTCGATGAGTATGTGCCGCATCGACCGCGAGGACAAGGCCTGCCCGGGCGCCACCGGTAACGTTCTGATGAACCGGGGCGGGCGGAATGCGGGAATGGCGCGGTCCAGGCTTCTTCGCCGGTCGAATGACATGCCGACCTCGGTTTCGCGACTGTGCTGTTCACCAGGAACGATAGCCCTCGGTGGGCCGCCGCGGCGCGGCGAACCGTTGTCTATCAAGCGTTTACCGGACCGTAACGGCCGTTCGGCGGACGGGTCGCCGATCCGGCCGACAACGTTGACCCAACAGTGTGGAGTCACTGTTGGTTTGTGCGTCGAACAATTTCTCACCCGTTCGGCCGAATTGGCGCGACCGGCTTTTTCCGACCCTTTCCGGTTTGACCGGAACGGCGAATACGCCCCGGGGTCGGACGGCGGGGTTCGCTGGGCGCATCCGGTGCGCGGCCGGTACGATCGCGGCCGGTTCGCGGCCCCGGCTTCGGCTCGGCGCGCGGCGATCGGTCAACCGGAACGGAGTGGTGGGTCCTGGACGCGAGCGACCTCACCGAACTGCTCGGCCACCATCCGCCGTTCTCCCGGCTCGACCGGCCGCGGCGGGCGGAACTGGCCGGGCGCGCTCGCTTCGCCCGCTACGAACCCGGCGCGGTCGTCTTCGATGCGTTCTCCGCGCCGCAACGCGAGGTCCTGTTGATGCTCGAGGGTCGGGTCGATCTGTGGACGCGGATCGGTCCGGTGGACAGTGGCCCGCTCGGGCAGCCGGACGAGGAACGGGTGGCCGGCGGGATCATCGGGTTCTCCTCGGTCCTGTCCCAGCGACCGGTCGGGCCGCTGGCCGTCGCGGCCACCCCGGTGCAGGTCGCGGCGTTCCCGGCGTCGGCGGTCACCGCGGCCTTCGCGCCGCTGGGCGGCGCGCGATACCTCGTCGAGCGGGTGCCCACCATCACCCGGCAGATGCCCCGGCTGACCGCCTACAGCGCGGTCGACGATCTCATCGTCACCGAGCCGCTGGTGGTCCCGGCCGACGAACCGGTGGCCCAGGTGGCGGCCGCGATGGCCGCGCGCGACATTCCCTACGCCGCGGTCCGGCTCCCGTCGGGCGGGTTCGGCATGGTCACCGACGCCATGCTGCGCCGGTCCCTGACCCCCGCCGGTGCGCTGCCGCCGGTGCCGGTCGGCCGGGTGGCCGACCTCGATCCGCCGACGGTGGCGCGCGGTGACTCCTCGGCCCAGGCCCTGCTGTTGCTGCTGGACCGCGACGCCGAGTTCGTGCTGGTGGTCGACACCGCGGGTGAGCTGTGCGGGGTGGTGGCGCCGCGGGACTTCATGGTGTCCGCGACCACCGCCGGGGTCTCGCTGCACGAGCAGATCCGGCGGGCCGAGACCGGCGACGAGCTGTGCCAGCGGGCCCGGCGCCTGCCGGCGCTGGTCGGCGACCTGCTGGTCCGCGGGCTGGACACGGGAATGGTCATCCAGGTGCACTCGGCCGTCATCGACACGATCATCCGCCGCGCCATCGGCCTGGTGTTCGACCGCCATCCCGAGCTGTCGACCGACGCGTTCACCTGGCTGTCGCTGGGCAGCAACGGGCGGCACGAGGCGGTGCTGTCCTCCGACATCGACTGCGCGGTGGCGTTCGACGATTCCGTCGGACCCGACCTGGCCGACGCCTACCGGGCGGTGTTCGCCGAGGTCAACGACCTGCTCGACGGGGCCGGGCTGCGCCGCGACCGGCACGGGACCAACCCGGAGAACGCGCGGTTCGCCCGGACCAACCGGGATTGGCGGGCCGCCGCGCTGGAATGGATGGCGGCGCCGGAGAAGGACAACGGCGCGATCATGACGTCGCTGATGGTCGACGGCCGGCCGATCCACGGCGACCCGGGCCTGTCGGAGGTGAACCGGGTGTTCGGCGACCTGCGCCGGCACCCCGGGACCAACCGGTTGCTGCTGCGGGAGATGTTGTCCCGCCGGGCCCAGCTGCATCCGCTGCGGGACGCGCTGCGGCTGCGCTCCGGGCCGTTCGACATCAAGGGTCACGGCGTGCTGCCGATCGTCAACATCGGCCGCTGGGCCGCGTTGAACGCCGGGTCGACCGCCCTGCCCACCGTCGACCGGCTGCGGTCGGCCGCCGGCTCGGAGATGGTGCCGGCCGACCGCGCGGACACCCTCATCGAGGCGTTCCGCGCTTTGCAGCGGCTGCGGCTGCGCCATCAGCTCCGGCAGCTGCGGGAGGGGGCCGAACTCTCCGACCAGCTGAATCTGGACGCGCTGACCCCGATCGACCGCAGCGTCCTGGCCCAGGCGGTCCGGGAGGTGGCGGCGGCCCAACGGCGGATGGACCGGATCGCCCAGTACGTGCCGGTCGACGAGTGGTGAGCTCCGGCCGGCCCTGACCGGGGTTCAGCGCAGGCCGAAGCGACCGGTCGCCGCGTCGAACACGACGTCGTCGGTGTCGAACGCGCGGCCGATCGGGCCCTGCGCCAGCTCGCCGACCGGACCGCTGCTGACCTGGCCGGCCGGCCCGATCAGCCAGGCGTCCTGACCGAGCTGCACCGCGGCCTCCACGTCGTGGGTGGAGGCCACGACGGGGATGTGCCGCTCCCGGGCGATCCGGCGCAGCACCGCCAGCAGTTCGATCCGGGCCGGGGCGTCCAGGAACGCGGACGGCTCGTCAAGCAGCAACAGTTGCGGCGCCTGGGCCAGCGCGCGGGCGATCATGATCCGTTGCCGCTGCCCGTCGGACATCCGGGCCAGCAGCACGTCGGCGAGGTCGCCGGCATGCACCGCGGCGAACGCCTGGTCGACCGCCTTCCGGTCCACTCCGGTGAACGACCCGGTCCGGGTGCGGTGCGGGAACCGGCCGAGTTCCACCACGTCGCGGCCGCGCAGCAGGCCCGGGTCGAAGCGTTCGGTCAGCACCACCGCGAGCCGGGCCGCCCGCTCCCGCGGGTCGAGGTCGGCCAGCGACTCCGCGCCGAGCGTCGCCCGCCCGGCCAGCGGGTGCTGCAGCCCGGCGATCGACCGCAGCAGGGTCGACTTGCCCGCGCCGTTCGGCCCGAGCAACAGGGTGAGCCGGCCGGCGGTCGCCCGCACCGACACCTCCCGCAGGACCACCCGGTCCTGCCGGGCGAACCCGCGCCGATGCGGGTACCCCACCGTCAGGCGGGCGACGACCAGGTCGGCGCTCATGAGGCCCCCGCGGCCAGCGTGCGGCTGCGCAGCAGCGCGATGATCACCACGGGGGCTCCGATCGCCGCCGTCACGACGTTCAGCGGCAGCACGCCGTCGGAACCGGGCAGCTGGGCGATCACCGCGCACAGCTGCAGCACGAGCGCCCCCATCAGCGCCGACGCCGGTACCAGCCAGCGGTGATCGGCCCGGCCCACGGCCATCCGGGCCAGGTGCGGCACCGCGATCCCGACGAACGCGATCGGCCCGCAGAACGCGGTCACCGCGCCGGCCATCACCGCGGTGGCCACGATCCCGACGACCCGGATCCGGCCCACCGCGACCCCCATCGACGCGGCGTACTTCTCGCCCAGCAGCATGGCGTTGAGCGACGGCGCGATCCAGCCGGCCAGGGCCACCCCGAGCAGGATCGCCGGGGCGAGGAACGCCAGGTCCGGCCAGGTGGTCCCGCCGACCGAGCCCAGGCCCCAGAGCACGTACTTCTGGATCCGGTCCGGTGCGGAGAACGCCAGCAACAAGGCCACCAGCGCCGTCGTCGCCGACCCGATCATCACGCCGATCAGCAGCAGCGCCACCACCGACCGCACCCACCGGCCGAGCAGCAGCACCAGCAGCAGCACCGCCAACGCGCCGGCCGCCGCCGCGATCACCACTCCGGCCCGGCCGGTCAGGCCCAGCCCGGCGACGAAGCCGCCGGCCAGCGTGCCGCCGCCGAGCACCGCGATCGCCACACCGAGGCTGGCACCCGAGGACACCCCGAGGATGTACGGATCGGCCAACGGGTTGGCGAAGATCGTCTGCATCAACAGCCCGGCGACGGCCAACCCCACGCCGGCGAGCATCGCGGTGACCGCCCGGGGCAGCCGGACCTGCTGCAGCAGCACCGCCGCGGTCGGATCGACCTGACCGCCGGTGAAGTAGCGCAAGGTGGTGGCCGGCGGGATCGGCACGGACCCGACCCCCACCGCGAGCACGGCCGACACCAGCGTCAGCACCACCAGGGCGCCGAGCACCAGGGCCGGCCGGCTGCGCACGCGTCAGCCCAGCTGCAGGTAGAAGGCGAAGTCGTGGTTCGGAGAAAGCTCCGGGTGCAGGATCGCCACCAGATCGCCCAGCACCAGGTCGGGCCGGGCGACGCCGAGCTCGTAGAAGTTGTTGCCACCGCCCGCGGTGACGTCCTTGGCTGCGTTCCACGCGTTGCCGGTCTGGTAGGCGGTGAACTCGGCCAGCCGGGGCTCGTCGGCCAGCGCCTCGGCCTGGGTGGTCCAGGTGGTGCTGGCCAGCGCGACCGGCGCGGTGCCGGCCTTGGCCAGCACGGTTTCCAGGTCGGCGGGAATGCTGCCGGTGGTGGTGTCGTCGGCCCAGGCCGTGGTGCCACCGGCGTCCTCGATCAGCCGGTTGGTGTACGAATCACCGCCGGGGATGTACCAGGTGCCCTGGAACGGCTGGCCGGGCACGACCGCGACCGTGCCCGCGTTCGCCGCCGAGGCGGCAATCTGCTGATAGCTCTGCTCGACGGTGGCAAAGGCGTCCGCCGCCTGCTGCTCGGTGCCGGTCAGGGCCGCGAAGAACTTGAGGTACTCGGCACGGCCCAGCGGGTCGTTCTCCAGCCAGTCGGCATTGGCCACGACCGGGATCCCGGCGGCGGAGATCACCGCATAGGCGGGATCGTCGTACCCGGCGGTGATCAGCACCTGCGGCTTGCCGGCGATGACGGTCTCCGCGTCGATCGTGCCGGTGGGGGAGAACTCGACGACGCCCGGCTCGGCCACGCGGTCCTGCACCTGCTTCTCGGAGATGAAGCCCTTGGTGCCGACACCGGTCAGCGCGTCCAGCGCGTCGAGTTCGACCAGGAACGGCAGGTGGGTGGTCGACGCGGAGTACAGCGAGGTCACCGGGGTGGTGACGACCTGGGCGCCGGCCAGGTCACCGGTCAGCTCGGGAGTGGGTGCACCGCACCTGACCAGCACATACTCCTCCGGAGCGCCGCCCTCGGTGGGCTGCGGCACCGTCAGCACCTGGTACGAATCGTGGTAGCTGAGGCTGAAGTTCGTGGCATGGGTGATCTCGGACTTGACCGGGAAGTAGTCGACTCCCGCCTGATAATTCGTGATGCAGCCGTTGGCATCGAGAGTGCCGGCGCCGGCACTGGCACTGGCATCCGCCGTCGGGCTCGGCGAGGTGGCGGCTGGACTGGACCCGCAACCGGCGAGAGCGGCGCCGAGCACCGCGGCACCCAGCACGGCGCCGGTCAACCGGCGGGGGTTCGGACGGGTGAATGTCACGGGGCGGCTCCTGGACCGTTCCGGCACGGGCGGGTTCGGAGCCTGCGAGCTCGGGCGGCCCGGCCGGGGCGCCCGTTCGCGCGCGACCGTCCCTCGCGGTCCCGAACGCAGTGGGCCGGCGGCCCACTCACCGATGGCAGGTCTTCGGACTCTCGGGCGGTCGCCCATGTGGACGTGTGCCTACTGGCCATCGCTTCCCGGACGCTGCGCGCCCAGTGCTGGACCCCGTCCGAGGGCGGGGTGATGGCGGTCGTTCCCGATCACCGCTGCGGGGCAGTCCCGGATTGCCACCGGGTTCCCTGTTGTCCCGCCGGGCCTGGGCTCGGCGGACCATCAGCGGGGGACACGCTACCGGGCCCCTCGACCCCGTTCGGCCGGCGGTCTGTGGACAACTCGGCGGCGTTGGTCGCGAATTCATCCATCATTCGCGGGTGCCCCGCCAGCCGCTGCCGCCCGCACTGTGGGCCGGCGCGTTCTCGGTCCGGCAGGGCCGGGCGGCGGGCCTCGGCGACGGCCGGATGCGGGGAGCCGACCTGGAGCGGCCGTTCCGGGGGGTCCGGGTCGTCAAGGGCACGCCGGTCGCCGATCCGGTCGCCGATCCGGTCGTCGGGCTGGCCGCCCCGCCGGCCCTACTGGCCCGCTGCGACGCCCTGGCCGTCGCGTTGGGCGGCGACCCGATCTTCACCCAGCTGACGGCGGCGCGGCTGTGGCCGGTGCCGCTCCCGCCGGATCTGGCCGAGGATGACCTGCACATCGGAGTGCCGCCCCCGGCCCGTCCGCCGCGGCGCCGTGGCGTGATCGGGCACAAGCTGCAGGACCCCCAGGCGGAGGTCCGGCTGCGGCACGGTTGCCGGATGGTCGACCCGGCGACGATGTTCTGCCAGCTCGCGGGGGTGCTGACGATCGCCGACCTGATCGCAGTCGGGGACGCTTTGATCAGCGCCCCGGTCTACCCGCACCCGCTCGACGACCGGCCGTGGTTGACCCCGGATGAGCTGACCGCGCGGGTGGCGCTGTTCCGCGGCCGGGGCAAGGTGGCGGCGGCCCGGGCCGCGGGCCGGATCCGGCCGGGAGTCGAGTCCCGTCCGGAGAGCCTCGTGCGGGTGGCCATCGTGGACGCGGGCCTGCCCGAGCCGGAGGTGAACCTGACGATCCGCGGGTCCCGGGGCGAGTTTCTGGGTCGGGCCGACCTGGTCTACCGCCGCTGGCGGGTGATCGTGGAGTATGACGGCGACCAGCATCGGACCGACACCCGGCAGTTCGACCGGGACGTGCGCCGGCTCGAGGGGTTCGCCGCGCACGGGTGGACCGTCGTGCGGATCACCGGTCGCGCGTTCTTCGGCGACCGGGCCACCAGCATCGCCCGGGTCGAGCAGGCCTTGATCGCGGCGGGCTGGCGTGGTTGACCGGTTCGAGGGACCACTTCCGGTCGTTGCCGGGTCTCGGGAACGACCGGAAGTGGCCCCTCGATCAGGGGTTCAGCGGACGATGAGGACGGACAGGGTCCGCGGGCCGTGGACGCCCTCGACGCGTTCGAGTTCGATGTCGCTGGTGGCGGAGGGGCCGGCGATCATGGTGAGGGGGCGGGTGGGGTCGAGGCGGTTGATGGCTTCGGGGACGGTGTGCACGATCTGGTGGGCGTGCAGGACGACGAGGTGGAAGTCGGGGACCAGGGTGATGGCGCGTCGTCCTTGGCCGGGGCCGCCGTCGAGGGTGATGGTGCCGGACAGGGCGATGGCGACGGTGGCGGTGGTGAGGACGGCGTCGATGCGGTCGAGTTCGACCGGGGTCAGGACGGTGGGGTGGCCGTCGGTGGTGATGGTGCGGCCGGACCGGGCGGCGGCCGCGGTCAGGTCGGGGTTCAGGTCGGGGGCGACGACGACGGATCGTTGCCCGGCGAGGGCGGTGTCGATGGCGTCGGCGAGTTCGGCCGGCGACACCTCCTGCACCTGGGCCTTGTAGTCGACGAGGCGGTCGATCATGAGTTCGAGCGTGGCGGGGCTGCCCGGTGGGTGGTCGCCGACGCGGATGTAGTCGCGGGGGATCGGCGGTGCCGGGGTCGTGTCGGCGGCGAGGGCGGTGCGGATGCGGTTCAGGACGGTCTCGCGGCTGTTCATGCCTGGTCTCCCTTCGGGTCGGTCGTCGGGTGGGTGTCCTTCCACCATTGCCGGAACGTCT
Organism: Nakamurella sp.; assembly: GCA_044223435.1. Lineage (GTDB taxonomy): Bacteria > Actinomycetota > Actinomycetes > Mycobacteriales > Nakamurellaceae > Nakamurella. The sequence continues at coordinate 337 of JBGALY010000059.1, read as the reverse complement.
GCTTGGGGGGTGCGGGCAGGTCCTTGGTGCGGGTCCAGGCGGATCCGGGGAAGGGCAGGTGTTTGATCTTCCTGTCCGGTCCGGCGACGAGTCGCCCGGCGGCCAGCCCCTTTTCGACGGTGCGGAACCGGGTGGGGTTGCTCATCACCCAGGCGGCGGCCTTCATCGCGGCGTCCCACCCGCCGGGGATCGTCCGTCCGCGGTCGGCGTCGACGGCGCGGCCGCGCAGTTCGACCAGCAGGTCGGGGATGGGGATCTTGACCGGGCACACGTCGTAGCAGGCGCCGCACAGCGAGGAGGCGTAGGGCAGGGTGGAGTTGGGGTCGTCGTGGCCGTG
>JBGALY010000058.1:0-24596 GCA_044223435.1 Nakamurella sp. | reverse complement strand
CTGCTCGTGCACCCCGACACGTAGTCGGGTCATGCAGTTCTCGACGTCGACGATGTTGTCGACGCCACCAAGACCGACGAGCAGCCGGTCCGCGATGAGTCGTGAGTCAGTCATGCGACTGATGTCCTTTCGGGCAATGGGGGAAGGGTCCGGACCGGGCGGTTGGGGAGGGACACGACCCAGACGGATGGAATTGTGCTGCCGGGAGCCGGCGCTACCTCTGATACTAGTTTTCACACTTATGAGCGTCAAGAGGCAATTTCTTACATCCCTGACTGGATCAGGGTTTCGGGCCGAGCCACTTGCCGCACCCCGGTCGCTCACCGACGGCGTGCGGGGTCAGCCCGGCCAGGTGAAGAGAACGTCCGCGACCTGCACGGTCCGAGGTGTCGCGGGACCGGGCACCGCTCCGGGTGCGCTCTGCAGCACGATCACCGGGCAGATGTCCGCATAGCCGTTTTCGGCGATCACCTGGGGATCGAACCGGACCACCGGCTCGCCCATCGCCACGCGCGCGCCCTCGGCGGCCAGCACCTGGAAGGTCGCCCCGTCCATCCGGACGGTGTCGACACCGATGTGCACCAGGATCGCGGTGCCAGAATCGGTCTGGACAACGAAAGCGTGGGGCTGAACGCGGACGAGCGTGCCGTCCACCGGCGCGGTAGCGACCACGGGGCCGCCGTCACGCAGCGGTTGCACTGCCACTCCCCCGCCGACGATCTGCTGGGCGAACACCGGATCGGGAACCTCGAGCAGGGGCACGACGGTGCCGGACATGGGGCTGCGGACCACTTCGGGCATGACAGGGTCTCCTTCGAGCAACGGGGTGGGTGACGGGCAGCGGGAACGATCGGCGATGGGACGGGCAGCTCTGCGACACAACAGGTGTCGGTCACCGGTGCGCGGTGTCGACCGTGTCCGGCCCGCGCCGGGACGGATTCGGGTCAGGCCAGGGCAAGCGCGGTACGGACGTCCCCATGCGCGCGGTTCAGGCGGTCGGTGGCCGTGGCGACGTCGGTATCGGTGAGCAACATGACCACCGCCGTCTTCGCGTGCCCACCCGCCGCATCGATGGCCTCGGCCGCGGTCTGCGGGTCCGTCCCCGTCGCCGCGGAGACGATCCGGCGGGCCCGATCGATCAGCTTGGCGTTGGTCGGCCGGACGTCGACCATCAGGTTGTGAAAGACCTTGCCGGTGCGGATCATGCTCGCGGTGGAGAGCATGTTGCAGACCAGCTTCTGCGCGGTCCCGGCCTTGAGCCGGGTGGACCCGGTCAGCACCTCCGGTCCGGTGTCGACCTCGATCGCCACGTCTGCGCAGGCACTGATCTTCGCGCCGGCGTTACAGGCGACCGAGACGGTCGCCGCGGCCACCGTTCGGGCATACACCAGACCGCCGATGACATACGGAGTCCGACCGCTGGCGGCGAGCCCGACGACCACATCATCAGCGGTCAGGCCGACGGCTTGCAGGTCCGCGACGGCCAGGTCGGGGTCGTCCTCGGCGCCCTCAACGGCCTGGAGGAAGGCCCGCTCGCCGCCGGCAATCAGGCCGAGCACCTCCGCCGGATCCGTACCGAACGTCGGCGGGCACTCCACCGCGTCCAGCACCCCCAACCGGCCGCTGGTCCCGGCGCCCAGATAGATCAACCGGCCGCCCCTGCGGCGGGCGGCCACGATCAGCTGCACGGCCTCTTCGATCGCCGGCAGGGCCGCGGCGACCGCGTCGGGAACGGTGCGGTCCTCCTGGTTCATCGCGGTCAGCAGGTCGGCGACCGACATCATGTCCAGGTCGGACGTGCCTTCGTTCGCGGTCTCCGTACTTAATTCGGCCAGTATCATCGTCATTCTCCTGTTCGCCTGACGGTAAAGGGCGGGACTTCGGCTGAGATCACCTGTGACGTAATGGATTCGAGGAAACCGCAGCGTAGGTGCGTTCCAATGCGGCCCGAGCGCCCGGCAACGTCTGCGCGACGCCGACGAAGATGCCGTCGACGAGCAGCAGCTGCCCCGTCCGGCTGGCCATCGCCGCGGAGCGGAACCCGAACTCGCGACCGGCGTTGATCAGGACGTGGTCGGCGTGCCCGGCGAGCCTCGACCGGGGCGCGCCGGTGATGGCCACCGTCGCGGCCCCGGACAACCGGGCCGACCGCAGCGGTCCCACGGTGCCGGGGTTTTCCCCCGAATGGGACAAGCCGATGGCCACATCGGCGGGACTCAGCAGGCAGGCGCTGACCAACGCGGCGTCGTGCTCGGTGTGGGCCTGCGCGTTCAGACCGACCCGGCTCAGCTTCGCGGTCAGGTCCATCGCGACCAGACCCGAGGCACCGATGCCGTACACGTCGATCCGGCGAGCCGACCCGATCAACGCGATCACCGTGTCCAGGACCCCCGGATCGACCAACTCAGCGGTGGCCCGCAGCTGCTCGGACTCGAATGCCGCCAGCTTGGCCATGATCTCCGCGGTCCCGTCGCCCTCGGCGATGTCGGCCCCCAACGGGACACCTCCGTCCGGCGGGGCCGAGCCACCCTGCGCAGCCAACGCCAACCGGAGCTGCGGATAGCCTTCAAAGCCGAGCCGGCGAGCGGTGCGGACCACCGACGCGGTGCTCGCCGACGCCCGCTCGGCCAACTCGTTCACCGTCAAGGCAGCCGCCGCCGCCGCATCTGCCTGCAGGATCTGACCGATTCGCGCCTCCGCGGGAGTCATACCCGGGATCATCGCGCGGATCCGAGCCACCACATCCGCCGGCGACGGGCCGGTCGGTCCCGTCTCAGCGGCGTGTTCTCCGACCCGCCCGTCCACATCGGCGACACTTGCGCGAGGGCCTGACATGGCACCGCACCTTCCCGGAGCTTGACACCATCGAGTCTCTCCCGATCTGTCATTTAGTTTCATACAGCGAGCCGGTGCTTGTCAAGGAGTTTCATCACCTGTGCTGCGGCTCACCGCCGAAGGCATCACTCCCCGCCGGTCGGCAGTCCGGCGGTCCTGCCGATCAGCGCTCTACGAGAGGTCGGAGCGCACCCGCGAGGGCGATGCGACCGTCCCCGAGCGCCCCGCATGGGGCTGGACAAGCGGTCCTTTGCGGTCGCTGGGTTCGCCGGAGACTGCCGATGTGAGGGTCAGCGCTACGCCCAGGAGCAGGGTCCGGAGCATCCTCTCGGCCACCCGGTGGGCCGCCTCGGTGTCGGCGAACGGCGTCGGCGGCCGGTAACTGGCCACGGCGGCCAATTCGACCCGGCCGTCGCCGGACCCGGTCACCTGCAGATTCGCGTCCATCAGCGGTCGCTCGTCACTGGTGGCGGCGCGGCGCAGCCAGCGGACCGGCATCGTCGTGACCAGCGCGTGGTGCCGTACCGGGGCGCTGAGCACGTCGATCGGCATGACCGATCCGTCCTGTCCGTCGGCCAGTCGCAGGCCGACGCGGAGCGCCAGTTCGCAGGCGTGTCGGACGGCGGCCGGATCGGCCGAGAACTCGGCCAGCCGCTGACGAGCAACCGCCAACGGCATCGCCGCGAGCTCAACATGGTCACCGACGAACACCCATGGATTAACCCACCGGGACACGGCCCGCGACAGGGCACTAAGTCACCTCAGGCCGGGCAACCGGACATCGTGTGGTGGCTGACCACGGTCAACCGCCGGAAACCGCCCGGCGCGGACCGGTCATGCCATTCATCAGATGCCGATCGCAGTGCGAAAGGCTGACGTGGCTGGTTCGGCATCAAGACCCATCGCAAGAGCGCGGACGATCGCGAAGGATGGCCCCGATTGCGCCGTGCGACTGGATTCGGCGGATAACCTGATGCCGACGGCCGGGGGGAACTGCGCCGGGCCGGCGGTTCACGGAGCGTCTTCGATGTCGACCCGGACCTCGAGCGTTCCCAGATTGTCCGTGAACATGAAATCGTTGACCGAAAGGAATATGTTCCCGCTCTGCGGGTCATTGATCCGCAGAGCGCGACCGATATAGAAAGGCGCTCCGTCCGCCCCGATCTTGCCGATCAACCCGGCATGCGGGAACTGCAGATAGGGGTCTCGATGATGCACGTCTTGCACCGGGTCTCGATCCGCGCCGTCGGCGGTGAACAGCTGATTGGGGCGAGTCTGATCGTCCGAGAACTCGCCGGAGGCGGTGAACCGGACATCCTTGCCCGGCTCGATCATTATCCCGCTGTCGGCCCAGCCGGATCTGCTGTCCACCGTGACAACTGCCTCAACCCCATCGGGTGCCGGTTGATGAAGAACGACCCATCCGACGGCGGAACCGGCGACGACGACGGAAGCCGCCACGCCGATCGGCCAGAGCCGCTTCCGAGCCGCCGGTTCCGGCCGGTTCTCGACGGGACGCTCCGCGGCCACGACCTGCTCATCGCGGACGGCGACGCCCGGATCTGCGGTGGGCGCCTGACGGATATGCATCGACGCCACTCTCGCGGACCCCAGCGCGACGATGTGCTTGGGGTGCGTGTCCAATGAAATGCGGCAGCGGAACGCCCTGGTCAAGAGCTCGGTGACCAGTGGGATCCTCGACGACCCACCGACCAGGAGCAGGCACCACAGTTCCGATGGGTCGGTACCGGCCGACCGAAGTGCCCCGGCGGTCGACTCGATCGTCCGCTCCAGGTCCGGCTGGATCAACTCCTCCAACTCGGACCGGGTCAACCTGACCGGGCGACGCCGGCGCCCGAGGTTGACGCCCACCCACAGGTTTGCGGCGACCGGTGCGGCCGGCGTCGGGGGCGTACGGGTCAGCGGCCCGCCGCGTCCGCCGCATCGTTCCCGGCGATGTACCCGAACGTCATCGCCGGACCGATGTTGATCCCACCCGACGGGTAGTGCCCGCCCATCACGTTCGCCTGATCACTGCCGGCCGCGTACAGCCCCGGAATCACCGACCCGTCCGCGCGCAGCACCCGCGCCCGCTCGTCCGCCTTGAGGCCGTAGAAGGTGCCAAAGCTGCCGGGCAGCACCCGGATCGCGTAGAACGGTCCCCTCTCCAGCGGCGCGAGCGACGGATTCGGCCCGTGCGCCTTGTCCCCCGACCCGCGGTTGAACGGCGTTGTGCCGCGACCGAACTCGGGGTCCTGCCCCACCCGGGCGTGCTGGTTGAATTCGGCGACCGTGCGTTCCAGACCGGCCGGGTCGATCCCGCACTTCACGGCGAGATCGCCAAGAGTCCTGCCTCGCTTCATGTACCCGTTGAGCCGGTACGGCAAAGCCGGGACCGGAAAGGGTTTGGCCATCCCGAACGGGTACTTGCGTTGGAACGCGTGGTCGCAGATCAGCCACGCCTGCACCGGCTCACCGGCGGGCGCGGCGTCGATCATGGCCGTGGTGAACTGGTAGTAGCCGTCGGCCTCGTTGACGAACCGCTTCCCGTTCGCCGCGACCGCGATCAACCCCGGCTTGCCCCGGTCCACGATGTGCGGGTAGGTGCCGACGCGGCCGTTGCGGTATTTCACCAGCGACACCGGGCACCACGCCGCGGGCGAGGCCAGCGTCGTGTCCAGCGCCGCACCGACCCGCTCCGCCACCGTGATGCCGTCGCCGGTGGTCTCCGCCGGCGCCAGGGTCCAGTGCTCGCGACCGGTCGGCGTCCGGGGAAAGAACTCCGCGCGCCGGTGGACGTCGTGCGGAAAACCGCCGGTGGCCAGCACCACCCCGTGCCGCGCCCGTATCGTCACCGGTCCGGACGGGTGCTGCACCAATGCCCCGACGACCGCACCGTCGGCGGCGGTGTCCAACTGCGTCACCGGCGAATCCACCCATAGCCGCACCCCGGCCTCGTCGGCCGACTTGACCAGCCGGGCGATCAGCGCGGGGCCGTTGACCAGCTGCATCCCGGTGCGCTGCGTCAGCAGGTCCCACACGTGGAACGCGACCCGCCAGGCCGCGTGGAAGAACGATCTGACGTCGGACGTCGCGTGCAGGAACGCCTGAAGGTCCGGGCCGGCCATGATCCCCATGCCGAGGAACGAGGTCTCGTACAGCTGCTTGCGGACCAGCTTTCGCAGATCCTTGCGCAGCCTCCGGGCGTTGATCGGCTTCGGGCCGACCGACCTTCCACCCGTGCCCGCCCCGGGCAGATCGCCCAGGATGTCCGCGATCCAGGTTCCGCTGACGAACTGCAGGCTGGTCTCGTTCTCGAAAAAGCCGACCATCTTCGCCGCGTTCTGCAGCATCGCCTCGACCCGTGGCTCGTCATAGTTCTCACCCAGGGCGTGCTTGAGGTACGTGCGCGGCCCATCGAGGTCTTCGATGACCCCGTCGGCCTGCGACAGCGGATTCAGCGGGGCCCACATCCAGCCGCCCGACCAGGCCGTGGCCCCGCCCATCGTCGGAGCCTTCTCGACGACCACGACGTCCAGCCCCCGATGCGCGGCGGTGACGGCCGCCGACAGGCCGCCCGCCCCGCCGCCGGCCACCAGCAGGTCGCACTCCACGACCCTGTTCGTCGTCGTCTCCGTTGTCATCTTCGACTCTCTCGTTCGTTGGGCTCATCGGGATCCGGCGGACCGGTCGGGTTCGGCGCGGCTCGCCGGGACACCGCGCGTTCACGTCGAGGTGTCTACGGTCGCACGCCCACGATCCCCCGTCCAACACTAAGTTGGTCAGACACTCAGACCTTGAGCTACATATTCTTCGGGACGGATCCGATCGTCAGTACGACGCCCGCCCGCCGCTGGCGTCGTACACCGCCCCGGTGGAGAAGCCGAGCTGTTCGGAGCACAACCAGGCGATGAGCTCGGCGATCTCCTCGGGCCGGCCGAACCGTCCCATCGGAGTAAGGGATTGGGAGCGGGCGAGGATGGCCGGGTCGGTGGCGGCGTTCATCGGTGTGGCGACCGCGGCGGGCGCGACGGCGTTGACCAGCACTCCGGTCGTCGCGAGCTCCTTGCCGAGCGACTTGGTCAGCGCGATCACCGCGGCCTTGGAGGCCGAATACGCGCTCTGGGCGGGATTACCCTCCTTGGCGGCAATACTGGCCAGGGTGACGATCCGGCCCCACCCGGCGGCGACCATGCCGTCGATCACGGCCCGGCACATCAGGAAAGTGCCGTCGACGTTGACCCGGAAGGTGGTCCGCCAGTCGTCGAGATCCAGATCGCTGACCGGTTTCGACGGCCCCACGATTCCGGCGCTGTGGACCAGGATGCCGACCGGCCCGAGCTCGGCGACGAGGGCGGCCACCGCATCGGGATCGGTGACGTCCAGATACCGGTCCGCGCCCGGAGCGAGATCGGCAGTGACGACGCGCACGCCACCCGCCCGGAGCCGGGTCGCGGCGGCAGCGCCGATTCCGCGAGCCCCGCCGGTGACCAGGGCGAGCACCCCCGCCGGATAGGTCATCGTGAACTTCTCCCGTCGATTCGCATTCCGCGGTATTCGGTGCGCCGGTAGACGTTCTCGACCCGCGAGCGCGGCTGCAGGTCGAACACGGTGCGCATGCCGGCGGCCGCGCGGTCCAGATCGTCGACGACAACGCCGATCTGGTCGAGCCGGCCCGGTGGGCCGGGCGTGCCCGGTTCACGCAGCGGGGGTTCGATCACGACACCGGTCCCTTCCCGACGACGGCAACCATGTACCGATCGATCACAAACTATGTAATAGTCACACATTAATTCTCAGTCACTTAGTGTCGGCGACTATAGGTGTCCATCTGCCGTTCGCACAAGGAGGTCGTCGGTGGAGATCCGTTGGCTGGAGGCGTTCATCGCCGTCGCCGAGGAGTTGCACTTCAGCCGGGCCGCCCACCGGCTCAACCTGGCCCAGTCGCCCTTGAGCCAGACCATCCGGCGACTGGAGCGCGAACTGGACACGCCGCTGTTCGACCGCAACACCCGCAGCGTCGCCCTCACCCCGGCCGGCGAAGCCTTTCTCCCCTACGCCCGAAGGGTTTTCGAGGATCTCGAGCTGGGCCGGCAGGCGACCCGGGCCCGGGACGGCGTCGTCTACGGAACCGTGTCGATCGGCTTCTCGGGCGCGTTGAACCACCAGACCCTGCCGCCGCTGACCCGTGCGGTGCGACACCGCTATCCGGACGTCGCCCTCTCACTGACCGGCCGGGTCATGACCCGCGACGGCGTCGAGCAACTGGAGCGCGGCGACCTGGACCTTGCCTTCGTCGGGTTGCCGATCGATCCGTCCCGGCTGCGGACCCGGCTGATCGGGCGTGATCCACTCGGCGTCGTCCTGCCGATCGACCACCCACTGGCCGACCGAGCCGCGGTCGATCTCGCCGAACTGGCCGACGAGCAGTTCATCTCGCTCCCCCTGGGCGCCGGATCGTCCCTGGCCCAACTGACCACCCAGGCCTGTGTCGACGCCGGGTTCCGGCCGCGCATCGCCCAGGAGATCACCGACCCGTTCATGATCCTCACCCTCGTGTCGGCCGGCGTGGGCGTCGCCCTGATGACCGCGAGCGCGGTCCAGATCTTGCCGTCCGCGGCGGTGTTTCGCCCCCTCACCGGGCCGCCGACCGCCATGCTGCACGCCCTGGCGTGGCTGCCGGACAACCCGTCGCCGGTGCTTCGAGCGGTCCTGGAACTGGCCGAGGAGGTCCTGCCGACCCCGCCCGAGGATTAAGCCTGCGAGACACAGTGTGTTAGTTGGAATCAGTGTTGGACGAACTTGATTTGGCCTGCGACCGTATTCGCATCCCCGAGGCCCGCCCGCCGATTCGGCCGGCCGGTCCCCGACAACGAAGCCGGTTCGAAAGGAAAGCCATGTCCGCTCAGGAATTGGCGCTCTCCCCGGGCGTGTCCCGCAACAATCCGAAGAAGGCTGCACTGTCCGGCTTTTTGGGCAGCACGCTGGAGTACTACGACTTCTTCATCTACGGATCGGCCGCTGCGCTGGTCTTCGGCAAGGTGTTCTTCCCCGACGCCGGTGCCACCGGGGCGCTGCTGTCGATCGCCACGCTGGGCGTCGCCTATGTGGCCCGCCCGATCGGCGCAATCCTGTTCGGGCACATCGGTGACCGGCTCGGCCGCCGCGGTGCGTTGATGGCCACCCTGCTGCTGATGGGTCTGTCGACCTTCCTGATCGGCTGCCTGCCCAGCTACGGCCAGGTCGGCATGGCGGCGCCGATCATGCTCGTCGCGCTGCGGCTGCTGCAGGGACTCTCGGCCGGAGGCGAGTCACCCGGCGCGAGCTCGTTGTCCATGGAGCATGCCCCCGATCGGCGACGGGCGTTCTTCACCAGCTTCACCATGAGCGGGATCATGTTCGGGATCGTCGTGTCGAGCCTGGTGTTCATTCCGGTGGCGGCACTGCCCGAGGATCAGCTGCTGAGCTGGGGCTGGCGGATCCCCTTCTGGCTGTCGATCGTCGTGACCGGGTTGGCCTGGTTCCTTCGTCGCTCGCTGCACGAGCCGGAGGTCTTCGCCGAGATCCAGCAGCACGAAGGGACCGCCAAAGCGCCGATCGTGGAACTGTTCCGCGACCACTGGGTGACCGTGCTGCGCATCGCCGTCTGCGCGACCTTCGCCATGGTCAACACGATTGTCAACGTCTTCGCTCTTGCTTACGCCACCCAGGTGGAGGGCATCGCCCGACCCACGATGCTCGCGGTGATCTCGGTGTCCAATGCGGTCGCCGTGCTGACCCAACCGCTGTTCGGGATGCTCGCCGACCGGATCGGTCGCAAGCCGGTGTTCGTGGCCGGCCTGATCGGGGTGGGGGTCATGGTGTTCGTGTTCTTCCACGCCATCGGCACCCAGAACGTGCCCTGGATCTACCTGTCGGCCGTGCTGCTGATCGGCCTGTGCTACGCCGCGCCCAACGGCATCTACCCCGCCTACTTCCCGGAGCAGTTCCCGGCCCGGGTGCGCTACTCGGGCATGGCGATCGGCCTGATGGTGGGCCTGCTCGCCGCCGGTTTCACGCCGCTGGCAGCCACCGCACTCACCGCCGGCGATCCGTCCAACTGGCTGCCGGTGGCCTGCCTGTGCGCAGGATTCGTGATCATTTCGGCCGTGGCCGCACTGACCGGTCCGGAGACGTTCCGCACCCCGACGGCCCAGCTCGGTCTGCGGCGATCGACCCTCTCGCCGACGCCTACCGTGGCGATTCCGCTCGCCCGGACCCGCTAGCGTTCGATCGAGGCACCATCTTCCGTCGGTCCCGGGACCCGGGAACGACGGAAGGTGGCCCCTCGATTCGGCGACGGCAGCTCAAGGAGATGCGATGGCCACCTTCGGACAGTCCGATGACCTGCAGGGCGCCACCTTCACCGATGCCAACCTGCGGGGTGCCCGATTCGTCCGGTCCGATCTGTCGGGCGCCGTGATGCGGGCGATGGAGATCCGGGACGCGGACATCGACGCACCCTGGCTGGCCGACGGCGACGGCGCGCTCCTGATCAATGGCGTTGACGTCGTCCCCTTCGTCGAGGCCGAACTCGACCGGCGTTTCCCCGGCCGTGCGGAGCGTCGTGCGGCGGATCCGGCCGGCCTGCGCAACGCCTGGGCCGCGTTGGAGCGCACCTGGGCGACCACCATGGACCGCGTCGCGGCCATGCCCGCCGGCACCGTCGACGTCTCGGTGGACGGCGAGTGGTCGTTCGCCCAGACCCTGCGCCACCTGATCATGGCGACCGATACGTGGCTGCGCGGAGCCATTCTCCGGATCGAGCAGCCGTTCCACCCGATCGGGCAGCCCAATGCCGAGTACGAGACCGACGGCGTGCCGGTGTTCGCCCCCGGCGCGCCGGAGTACGCCGAGGTCCTCGATGTCCGGGCGGGTCACGTCGCCCTGGTGCGGGATTTCCTGGCGTCGGCCACCGCGAATGAGTTGGCCGCGGAGCGCAGGAACCCGTGGGCTCCCGCCGAACCGGAGACCGTGCTGTCCTGCGTGCACGTGATCCTCGACGAGGAGTGGGAGCACCACCGCTACGCGGTGCGCGATCTCGACATCATCGTGGCGCGGACGGCGTCACCGCTGCGCCCCGGTCAGCCCGACAGCGCGTCGGCCTCGGCGATGTAGCTCGATTCGGCGTCGGCCGGCGTCGTTCCCTTGAGCTTCGCCCAGGCGTCGTACTTGGCCCGCCCGACGGGATTGGTGAACCCCGGCCGCTTGCCGGCAACGTCACCCTGGGTCGCCTGCTTGTACAGCGCATACATCCGCAGCTTGGTGTCGTTGCCGGGGTCCTTGGTCAACCCGTTCACCCGGTCCACCGCCGCCTGAAAGTCCGCACTTGGCATACCGGTGTGTCTAGCCGCGCCGCGGCCGGGCCGCAATTCGAACCGGTCCCGCCGCGGTCGTCCCCGCCTAGAACGGATGACGACCGGGCTCGACGGCCGCCCATTCCTGTGCCCAGGCCCGCAGCCGGCGGCGGTCGAGCCGTCGCCGGGTCCCCCATCCCACCAACAGCATCAGCAGGCCGAGCAGAATCCAGGTGACCGCGCCGACGAACACCGTCAGGCCGGCCAGCGCCTCCGGGCTCGGCGGCGCCGGCACGACCCGGCCCGCGCCATCCAGCCAGATCGGTACACGATCCCCGACCCCTGCGCTCGCCGGTACTTCCACGACGCCGGTGGCGAGTTGCCCGTCGGACCCGGTCCAGCTCACCGGCGCGGTGATCGACATCGGCGGCGGACCGGCCATCCCGGGGGTGACCGGCTCGGTCTGCTCGACGACCGCTTGGACCGTGGTCAGCATGCGCAGCTGATCGGCCGATCGGGCCACCGCATCCGCCCAGCGCACCGAGCCGATCGTCGCCACGACGGGCAGGGAGACGAGCCACACCACGACGAGGATCAGGACGAGCGCCGCCTCCACCCGATCGCTGCGGCGGGCCAGCGGGTTGCGCCACACCCGGAGGGAAATGGGCCGGCGCCGGGCCGGACGGGGCTGTCGTCCCACACGAACCTCCGGATCAATCCGCCTGGCGATAACGTTATCCATCCGACACCGCCACGGTACCCGCGTCGTGATCTGGCCGTGGCGTGGTCAGGCACCGGCCCCGGAGTCGGCCCGCGACCGGTCGGCGTTGGCCGGCGTTGGCCGGCGAGGTTTAGGGGCATCGACCTGCGCCGGGCCCGCAGCGGCCCGAGCACCCAGGTGCATCACGTACATCGCGACGAGATCGCACGGGCCCCGGCGGGGCCGCGGCCTGCCCGGCGAAGCTGACCTGCGGGACCGCCGGGGGTGTGGTGGCCTCAATTCGGATCCTGACGACGGTGCGGGGCTGACGCGATCCTCCCGTCAGGGACTTGGCGATCACTTGGCCGCGACTTGGCCGGACCCCTCGGCTTCCGGTCAGTCCGACTCCAGCCCGCCTCCAGTGCGGCCGGCCAGGCTGTGCCCATGACCGAGCCGACATCCGCCACCGACCTGCACGGCCTCCGCGACATCCTCGACGAGTACCGGACCTGCGAGTTCGCCACCATGAGCCGTGCCGGAGTGCCCATCGCCTGGCCCGTCGTGGTCGACGTGTCACCGGCGGCCGACCGGATCGTGCTGACCACGTCGATCGCGTTCCCGCAGAAGGCGTTCAACGTGCGGCGCGATCCGCGAGTGGCCCTGCTGTTCTCCGACCCGACCGGCACCGGACGCGCCGACCTGCCGCACGTTCTCGTTCGCGGGACCGCCCGCTGCCCGGCCCGGATCGAGACCGGTACCGCGGGCCTGGATCAGTACTGGCGCAAGCTGGCCATCCGGCAACCGGCGTCCAGGAACTACGGCCGGACCGTCGTCGGACGGCGGCTGTTCGACTGGTACTACATGCGGCTGGTGATCACCGTGACGCCTCGGGAAATCACCACCGGACCCCCGTCGAGCGAACCCGGCCCGATGAGTGCCCCACCGGTGTCCCGCGCGGACCGGAGCGGGTTCGCACAGCTGGGCCGGGAGCTGCCGTACTTCCACCACGCCGTGCTGGGGACCGCGGCCGACGGCGAACCGCCGGTGCTCCGGCGGGTCCGGCTGGCCGTCGAGCCGGGCTCGGCCACCTTCCGGGTGGCTGGGCCGACGGCGGGGCTGGCCGCGGGACCGGCGTCCGTCCTCCTGCACCGGCACGACGACGCGCTGTGGCACCAACGCCAGGCGGGTGCGCTCGGCGAAGTCGGCCAGACCGACGGCCAGTGGTGGTTCCGACCGGATCGCCTGCTGCCCAGCCAGTTCCCGAGCAATCCGGTGGCCATGATGCGGATCATCGGGCAGGCCCGGCGGTCGGCGAATCGTTACCTGGACCGGCGGGGCCTGGAGCGTCCGACGGTCGACTGGGCGGCCCACCGGTCCGGCGCGACCGGCTGACCGGCGCCGACACCTGCCCAGGGCGCGCGCAACTCGGCCCAGCACCTCGGCCAGGGTGACCGGGCCTGCTCGGGCGGATCCGCCCGCCCTCGACGGGCCCGATCGCGCAGGCCCGCTCGTACCGGCGAGCATGCTCCGGCTGACAGGGCGGAGATCGGTGAGGGAATCGGTGACGACAACCACTGGACAGGTGGCCAGCACTCCCTTATGGTAGGTCAATCATTTGGTCGGACCATAGCGAGGACAGCAGCCACGACCGTGCACCGAAGCACTCGATCGACCTGGCACCCGCGTTCCGACGCATTCCCCGCGATTTCGCCCGCCAGGCGGTCAACGTGGCGCGGTCCCCCGACTTCAGGGCCCGGCCACCCGCACTCCACGCCCTGCCCACCGATCCCACCGCAGCCGGAAGTGAGGAACCGTCATGACGGCACCCGTCGGAACCGGTCCCCCGACCCCGTCGAACCGGCCGGCCACCCGATGAGTGCGCCGGTCCAGCTCAATCCGGTCGCCGACGAGTGGAACTGGCAACTGGCCGGTGCCTGCCGCGGGATGGACGTCGAGACCTTCTTCCTGCCCGCGGGTGAGCGCCGGCGCTCCAAACAGCGGCGGATCGCGGCCGCCAAGCTGACGTGCCAGGCCTGCCCGGTCATCGACCAGTGCCGGGCCTACGCACTGCGCACCCGAGAGCCCTACGGGGTCTGGGGCGGCCTGTCCGAGGAGGAGCGCGCGGAGATCCTCGGCGTGAACAACCTGCGCTACCCCGCCCCTCGCCGCGAGGCCGCCCCGGTCGCCGCCGGTGCCACCTGACCCGATCCCGGTTCGCTCCTGGCGCCATCCCGCCACGCACGGCCCCGATCGCCGGCCCGGCAATCGGGGTCGACCCGGTCCCCACCCGCTACCTTGCCGGATCACCCCGGGCGGGGCGGGTCGGGCGCCCTGTGGCCGGCTAGCGTCTAATGCGAACGATTCTTATTCGCATTGAACGAGGAGCTGCGATGGGCGAGGGCATTCATCCGCCATACCACCCGGTTGTCTTCCGGGACGCGTCGACCGGGGATGAGTTCCTGACCCGGTCGACCGCGACCAGCACCGTCACCACCACCTGGACCGACGGTCGGACCTACCCGCTGATCACGGTCGACGTCACCAGCGCGTCACATCCGTTCTGGACGGGCGAGCACGAAGGGGCTCACGATGATCGACCGCCGCGGCATCGAGTCCGTGGTCGCGCAGATCCAGGCCCGCGGCGAGAAGGTCTGATCCCGATGGCAAAGACCTCCAAGATCGTCAAGGACAAGCAGCGGCGGGAGATCGTCGCGCGGTACGCGCAGCGGCGCACCGCCGTCAAGGCCGTGCTCCGCGACCCGAACGCCACCGCGGAGCAGAAGGCGGACGCCGCCGCCGCGCTCCAGCGGATGCCGCGGGACGCCTCGCCCACCCGGCTACGCAATCGGGACTCGTCCGGCGGCCGGCCGCGAGGATACCTGCGGGCGTTCGGCCTGTCCCGCATCACCATGCGAGAGATGGCCCATCGGGGCGAACTGCCCGGGGTGCGCAAGTCCTCGTGGTGAGGGCGGGATCCCGATCCCACCGCGGCCGACCGGTTCGGGGTCGACTTCAGCGCGGGTGCAGCGGATGTCGCCGTCCGGGAGCCGCTGCCGTGGGAGCCGCCGGGCCGCCGCCACGACCGGCGCCCGGCCTGGTGATCAGGTGCTCGATGCCGGCTGCGGCAGCGGGGCATCGGCCATCCCGGCCACCGTCGCGGCCGGACCGGGCGGCCGGGGTTCATGCGGTCGCCCGGGCCGCCGGGTCTGCTGGCGACCGGACGCCTGATGGGCGCCGACTCGTCCGGAAACTGATCGGGCACCAGCTCAGCGGGTGCGGAATTCGTCGATCACCTCGGCCAGCGCGGCCGGGTTCTGCTTCTGCAGATCCGACAACGCCCGCCGGGCCCGCTCGCGCACTCCGCGGTCGTAATCACGCTTCTCGTCCTGAATGGCGCGGTTGATCTTGTCGAGCTTGGCCAGCTCGTCGGCGGGCGGCGCCTGCCCGGTGGCCAGAGCCAGAACGAGCTGGGTCAGCGGGCCGAGCTGGGCACCGTAGGTGGCGACGTCCCGCACGATCCGCGCCTCGAGTTCGGGTTCGCCACGCCCATTGACGGTGACCGTGGGCGAGAAGATCTTGAACCACTGGCTGACGTCACCACCGAGCGGCGCCGACCGCTCCGCACCCCAACCAGGGAACCATGCCGCGTACGGATTGCTCGTCATAGCGACATTCTTCTCTATTCACCCGAAAAGTCGCGGCCACCCCGGGCGAGCACGCCGGCCGATCAGCCGCCGCCGCGGGCGGCCCCGCCACCGATTCCGCGACCGGCCCCGGCACCTCCCACCCCGCCGGCGACGCCGGCCCCGAGACCACCGCCGCCCGCGCCGAACCCCGCGCCGGCACGGGTGGCGGCCGTGGACGTGGGGATCGGGGCGGTGAGATCGGCCAGCACCACGGTCTGCCCCGCGGTGAGCCCGGAAGTGATCTCGGTCAGGCTCTGGCCGACGACACCGATCGTCACCGGCACGGTCTGCTGCGTCCCGTTGTCCTGGACGACGACCGACGACCGCGAACCCTCCGTGTGCACGGCCGAACTTGGTACGGCGAGCACGCCGTCCACCTTGCCGACCGAAATCGTCACCGCTGCGTCGGATCCGTCGTACAGCACCGCGTTCGGACTCTGCACGGCGACGGTGACCGGGAACGCCGTTCCGCTGGTCGTCGAGGTGGCCGAGGTCAGGACGCCGATGCTGGCGACCGTGCCGGTCAGTTCGTCCGTGGCCACGTCGGGCCGGACGCCGGCCGGTTCGCCGACCTTGATCTTGTCGACGTCGGCCAGCGGGACCGTCGCGCTGACAAGATAGCTTCCCGGGGCCAGCACCGAGATCACCGCCGTCGACAAGTTCGCCGACACCGTGGATCCCGCCGTGATGGACACGGCGGCGACGGTTCCGGCGAGCGGGCTGGTCAGGGTGGCCGCCACCAGATCCTGCTGGGCGATCTGCACGTTGACCTGGTCCAGGTCGATCGCGGCCTGATCGGCGGCCAGATCCTCGGCCGTCGGTACGGCGGACACGCCGCTCGAACCCGATCCGCCCGATCCGTCTGATCCGCCGGCGGTCGTGCCCGACGCTCCGGTCGAGGTGGCGGCGCCACCACTGGCGGCGGAGCCGGAGCCGCCGGCGCCCGAGGCGGACCCCGTCGAGCCGCTTTGCCCGCCGGTGCCGGTACCCGATCCGCCGCCACCCGACGACCCGGAGCCCGTTGCCGATCCCGACGAGCCACGAGCCGATCCCGACGCCACCGAGCCGCTCTGCCCGCCAGTGCCGACATTCGAACCGCCACCCCGGACGATCCGGAGTTCCTGCCGGAACCGGTCGACCCGGAGCCGGACCCGGTCGTGTCACCTTGACCCGATCCGGTGCCACCCGGGGAGGACCCGCCGCCGGCCTGGTCGTCGATCGCGTTGCTCAACGTCGCGAGCAGATCGGTCTGCTGTTGCTGGGCGTCGGCGGCCTCCTGCTGGGCCGTATTCACCATCGGCAACGCCGTTTGGCAGGCGGCCAGGGCCGCGACCTGGGCGGGGTCGCCGGCGGTCTGGGTGACGGTCGCCGTCACCGTGCTCGGCACGGTGACGGTGCTGGTGGCCCCGCCGGGGGTCGTGTCGTCGGAGGTGTCCGCCGTGGTCGGCGGGGCCGCGGTGGTGGTTTCGGTGGCCGTGGCGGTCGTGGTCGCGGTGGCCGTCGCGGTCGTGGTCGCGGTGGCCGTCGTCGTCTCGGTGGCGGTGGTCGTCTCGGTGGCGGTGGTCGTCTCGGGCACCGGGGTGGCGGTGGAGGAGCTCGAATCGGCGTCGAGGCGCAGATCGGCCGGCTCGGCGAGCGCATGGACGGCCGCCCGTAGCCCGGCGGGGGCCGTCGTCAGCCCCGCTTCCGTTGTCGAGGTGGTGGGCGCCTCGGTCGTGGTCGACGAGGTGGGGGCGCTGTTGGTGGAACCGGCCAGGTACGGAGCACAGGCCGCCTGCTCGTCGGACAGGGCCTGGGTGGCACTCGCCAGCAGCGCGTCCACCTTCTGCTGCTGATCGATCACGGCCCGTTGGGCGCTGCCCACCGCGCTCGAACCACCGGTAGGCCCGCCGCCGGCCGGCCGCCCCGACCCCGTGGACCCAACGGACCCTCCGGAGCCGGTTCCTGGGCCCGCCGCGGTCGTGCTGCCGGTCGGCGGAGCGCCGGCGCCGGTGGCCTGGCCGTCCGGGCCGGTGGCTCCGCCGGTCGATCCGCCCGAGGACCCCACGGGGGAACCACCCGCGGTTGAGCCACTCCCGGTTGCAGAGGTCGTGCCTGCGGCCCCGCTGCCGGTGCCGGACGAACCGGCACCGGCGGACAGCGACCGGCTGCCCGATCCCGAACCGGAACTCGACCCGCCGGTCGCCGCGCCCGACGAGTTGCCACTCGCCGAGGAGTTGCCGCCGGCCGACGAACCGGATGACGACGAACCGGCTGAGCTAACGGTTGCGGTGGCGTCCCCGTTCTGGGCGGCGGCGTCGGTCGCCAACTGCTGCTGGGCCTTCGCCAGGTCCGCCTGCGCACTGTCGAGCGCGGACTGCAAGCCGGCCGGGTCCATGGTGGCCAGGGTCTGCCCCGCAGTCACCGCGTCGCCGACCTTCACCGCCACCGAGGAGACCTGGCCAGCGACCGGAAAGGCTACGTCCGCACGGTCTTTGGCAGTCACTGTGCCGACCGAGGTCAGGTCCGCGCTGACCGACCCCATCGTGGCGACGGCGGTTCGGACGGTCGATCCGGACGAGGCTGTTCGGGCGACCGCCAGTCCCGCGCCCATCGCGGTCAAAGCCACGACACCCGCGACGGCGAACATGAGCCGCCGACGACGCGCCCGGATCTTGCGGGCGTGCACCGCCATTCCGGATCGGGGGGCCGGCGCGGGCTGGGTCGGGATCGGCTCGGTGGGGTTGTCCGTCATCTCATGATCCAGTGGTCGTCGGCGCGGCCGAACCGCCGGTGCGTCCCCGGCCGCCACCGAATCCGGTGGTGCACGTGGTGGACCCGGCGGGTGGTGCGCTGATGGCGATGCTGGTGGCGGTCACGGCACCCTTGTTGTCGGTGCTGCCCTGGACGACCGCGCACTGTCCGACGACGAGCGCGGCCGTCGTGGCCGCCGCCGTCTTGGTGTAGGTGGTCGAGCCGGTGACGGTGACCTCCCGCGGTGACGCCTGCTGGTTCTGCGGGTCGTTCTGGTTCACCACGATCGTGTCACCCGTCACGGACGCGACAGTGCCGAACGCGGCTCGCGCCCCGAAACCGCCGCCACCGCCGAAGCCCTGGCCGTTCTGCGGGGGTCCGCCGGACGCCGTTCCACCCGGTTGCGATGAACCCGGCGCCGCCGACGCAGCGCCGCTCGGCGTGCCCCCGCCACCGGGTCCGTTCCCACCGAGCCCACCGAACCCGTTGGTGCACTGCCCATTCACCGGGTCTCGGAGCTGCACCGTGGTGGCGGCGAGGGGGCCGGTGTTGTCGGCCGCGCCCGACGACGCCGCGCCTGACGACGCCGTGCCCGACGACGGTGCGCCCGATCCGACACCCGCCCCGCCCGCGGGAATCGCGGCCGCCGTGATGCATTCACCGACGGTGACCGCGGACAGGTCCGTGACCTGGGCGGCAGTGATGGTCGTCGAGTCGGTGTAGTTCACCGTGGTCTGGCTGGTCGCCGACTGCACCTGCATCGTTCCGGCCGACACCTGGGCGATCGTGCCGTTCGCCGCCGACCGCGGCAGCCCGCCGCCCTGCGTGCCCCGGTTGCGCTGCCCCTGGCCCGGTTGACCGTCCTGACTCGCGGATGCGGCCGAGGTCCCGGCGGCGGTCGATCCCGACGCCGCCGAACCGCAGGCGGTGGCCAGGACGAGCACGGCGGCCAACGCCGCCGTCGCACCGGTCAGCCGTCGGCGCCGGGAACCGGACAAGGTGTTCATCGGAGATCCTTCGTTCAGAGGTTATTCGCTGCGCAGGGCGTCGATGGGAGCGAGCCGGGCAGCTCGGGTGGCCGGGTACACGCCAAAGGCGATCCCGATGCCGATGGCGATCACCAGGGCTCCGGCGACGGCACCGGGTGAGATGACGACGGGGGAACCGATCACGCCAGGCAGCACCGTGGCGCCGACGATTCCCAGCACCGCGCCGAGGATTCCGCCGCCGATACCGAGAACCACCGCCTCCACCAGGAACTGTCGGCGGATCGCGCCCGGTGGCGCACCGAGCGCCTTGCGCAGTCCGATCTCCCGGGTCCGCTCGGTCACCGACACCAGCATGATGTTCATGACGCCGATACCGCCCACCAGCAGCGACAACGCGGCGATACCGGTCAGCAGGACGGTCAGGGTGCGGGAGACGGAGGTGGCGGTGGCCAGCAGCGATTGCTGATTCGCGATGCTGAAGTCGGCCGATGCGGCTGTACCGATGTGGTGCAGGTTGAGCAGCAAGGCCTGACCTTCCTGGTACGCGGCCGACAACGCGTCGGTCGATGCGGCCTGCAGGTAGATCGTCGAGACGGCATTGCGATTGGTCCCTCCCACCAGTCGGTTCGCCGAGGTCGCCAACGGGACCAGGGCCTGGTCGTCCAGGTTCGACGATGCATCGGAGCCCGCGGATTCGAGGACGCCGACCACCGTGAAGTCGATGCCGTTGATCGTCACCGACCGGCCGACCACGTCGGCCGTGCCGAACAGTTGTGTGGCAGTCGTCGGCCCGAGCACCGTGACCGCGGCCTGGTCGGCGTTGTCGGCATCGGTGAGAAACCTTCCGGCGGCGAGGGTGCGGGCCCGGACGTCGAGCCAGGAGGGCGACGTGCCCACCACGGTCGTGGTCCAGTTCGTCGATCCGGCGGTCAACGACAGCGACGAGTTCTTGACCGCGGCCACCCCGGTGATGTCCGGCGCCGCGACCGGGGAGGCCAGCGCCTCCGCGTCGCCGATGGTCAGCGTCGAGGCCGACCCCGCCCCGTCTCGCACCCCGGCAGTGCTGGTGGTGCTGCCCGGGGTGACGATGAGCAGATTGCTGCCCAACGAGGAGATCCGGGCGCCGACCTCCTGCTGGCTGCCCAGGCCCAGACCCACGGTGAGCACCACCGCCGCGATGCCGATCAGAATACCGAGCATGGTCAGCATCGACCGCAGCCGATGTGAGACCACCGCGTCCCAACCGGTTCGGACCGTCTCCAGCCAGTTCACGGCCTGACCCCGCTCACGGTCGGGCCCCTACGGCGTCGGCCAGGACGTGCCCGTCCCGCACCCGGATCACCCGGCGGGCCCGCTCGGCGACCTCGGCCTCATGGGTGATCAGGACGATCGTGCGCCCCTGCGCATGGAGCTCGTCGAACAGTGCCAGCACGTCGTCGGTGGCCGCCGAGTCGAGGTTGCCGGTGGGCTCGTCGGCCAGGATCAGCGCCGGGTCGGTGACCAGCGCGCGGGCCACTGCGACCCGCTGCTGCTGACCGCCGGACAGCTCGCCGGGACGGTGATTCATCCGCTCGGCCAGACCGACCCGGCCCAACGTCGCCTGGGCCCGTTCTCGTCGTCCGTCCCTCGCGATCCCGGCGTAGGTGAGCGGCAACTCGACGTTGCGCCACGCGGACAGGGACGGGAGCAGGTTGAATTGTTGGAAGACGAAGCCGATCTGGCGGTTCCGCACGTGGGCCAACTCGGTCTCGTCCATCTCGCCGACGTCCTCGCCGGCGAGCAGGAACTGCCCGCCCGTCGGCACGTCCAGGCAGCCGAGAATGTGCATCAGCGTGGACTTCCCGGACCCGGACGGGCCCATCACGGCCACGTACTCACCCCGGTCGATCCGCAGGCTCACTCCTTGCAACGCCCGCACCTCGACGGGCCCGGAACGATAAGTCTTCTCGACTTCGCGCAGCTCGATGACCGGCACCGGCGGCCGGCCGGCCGGCCAGCTGGTCAATGCATCGATCGGGGGGGCGGACTCGGTGGGGGTGAGGTCGTTGGAGACGCCGGTCATCTCAGCCTCCCGCCGGCGCTCCGGCCGGTGCAGCGCCACCGAAGCCTGCCCCGCCGCCACCGGAACCACCCGTACCGCCACCGCCCCCACCGCCGAAACCACCGGCTCCGCCGCCGAAACCACCCGCGCCGGCGCCGCCGGCGCCCCGGCCGGTACCGTTCTGTCTTCCGGTCCCGGTGCGCCCGGTGCCGGTGCCCGTGCCACCGGAGGTGATGGTGACCAGCACCTGGTCACCCTCGTTCAGTCCCGCGGTGATCTCGGTGTTGATTCCGTCGGAGTCGCCCGTCTGCACCGGTGTGGAGACCTGTTGATCACCGTTCGATTGGTAGACGACGCTCTGCCCGTTCTCGGTGTGGACGGCCGCGCTGGGCACGGTCAGCACGTTCGCGTGCTGCTCGTAGATCAGTGACACGGTGACGTTCGCACCGTCGTGCAGGCCGGACGGCGTGCCGGTGACCGCGACCTCGACCGGGTAGCCGGCCGTCGATCCGGTCGAGGTGGAGATCAGGCCGACCGAGCTGATCGTGCCGAACAGCGGGTCGGTCGAGCTCTCCGTCACCAACTGCGCCTGATCGCCCACAGCCAACAGCCCGATCTGCGCCGAGTCCACCGTGACGTCGACCTTCCAGTCGTCGGTGCCGACAACGACGAACGCCGGCGCCGACGCGCTGCTGCCCGACGATGAACCTGCCGAGTCGGACGCAGCGGTACCGCCGGCGTTGCCGCCCGTTCCGGTGCCGGCCTGCCCCCCGGTTCCGGTGCCGCCGGTGGACGTCGAACCGGACGAGGTCGAACCGGTGCTCGCGGAACCGCCGGTTCCGCCGGTGCCGGTGACCTTCTTCCCGACGGTGACGTTGACCGCGGACACCACGCCGTCGATCGGCGAGGTGACGGTGGGCGAATTCAATGCGGTCTGGGCGGCGTCGACGGCGCTCTGTGCGGTCCTGATCGACGTCTGGTCGACGGCGACCTGCTGGGTGGCCGTGTCTGTCCTGGCCTGCGCCGCGCTGGTGTCGTCACCGGCGTCCTGTGCGGTGGTCAGGGCGTCCTGCGCCGTCGACAGGGCGGTCTGGTCGTCGACCAGGGTGGCCCGGGCCTTGGCCAGGGTGAGGTTGGCCTGGGCCAGGGTTTGCTGCATGACGAGGGTGTCGATGGTGCCCAGCGGTTGGCCGGCGGTGACCTGCTGGCCCTGGGTGACGGGGACGTCGGTCACCGTGCCGCTGCCCACGAACGAGACGTCCTGCTGTTGCGCCGGGGTCAAGGTGCCGGTGGTGCTGATCGACTTCTTGATGGTCGCCACGGCGGCGGTGACCGACCGGGTGGTCGTGGTCGGCCCGGATGCGGTCTGCTGGTTCTGCCGGGACGCGTAGATCCACCCGGCGACGCCGGCCACCAGCAGTCCGACGACCAGGCCGACCAGACCGGCCAGCAGGGTCCGCCGCCCGGGAAGCCATCTTCGCTTCGTCATGCCGTCATGCCGTCATGTTCTGAATCGCTCCCGCTTGCATGCTTTGCCCGGCTAATCACCGCGCGAACGAGAGCTTTTGCCCATTGACTGTGAATTCGCCCAGCGAGACGTGGGGGTCACGCGAGGGACTCTCGGGACGGAACGGACCACGGATCCGCGCACGAGCGAGATGTGGCCCCGGGGTCGCCGGGCCCGCGCCTCGGTGCTGTCGAGGGAGGTTCGACCGCCCCCCTCGTCCGCCGGATCCCCCGGCCGAACCGCGCCGGAGCCGGACGTCCAACCACCCCGGTGTGATCCCCATCGCAGCGGGCGCGATCGCCGTTCTGCTATTCTTCGCCGCGAAGGTCATGAGTGCCAGCAGATAGCCCCGGCTTGCTGGCCGGCAACCCTCCTACCGCGGTGGGGTGCCCCGGGTGAAGACCTGGTCGGTCGCGAGGTGCGAACGGCAAGCGCGGGCCTCCTCCCGGTGGTCCGATGGACCGCAGGAGTGAACCGTGACTCTCGCCCTCGACCGACCCGACCTTGTCGCTGCGTTCGCGCCGGACAAGCGTTCCGCAGCAGCCCCTTTGGCGTTCGGATCGGCCCGGCGCGGTCCGGTCACGCATCCGCAGGCGCCCGGCCTGGAAGTGCTCGGCGCCGGGGTGCGGGTCCCGCTGGCCACCGGCGGGACCGCCGAGTACGCCAACCTTGATCACGGTGCATCGGCCCCGGCGCTGCGGCAGGTCCGGGACACCGTCGACGCGCTGCTCGACCGGTACGCCAGCGTGCACCGCGGCGCCGGCTGGCACTCCAGGGTCTGCACCAGCCTGTACGAGGGGTCACGCGAGCCGGTGCGGTCGTTCGTCGGCGGTCGCGCCGACGACGCGGTCATCTTCACCCGGCACACCACCGATTCGTTCAACCTGCTCGCACACTGTCTGCCGGCCCGCACGACCGTGGTGGTGTTCGAGACGGAGCACCACGCCGCACTTCTGCCCTGGTCCGCGGAGCGGGCGCCGGACTCGGCGCGGCGCCGGGTGGTTCGGCTGCCCGCCCCCGAATCGCCCGCGCAGGCCGTCGAACTCGTCGACCAGGCGCTGCGTCGTCGGGCCCCCGGTCCGGCGCTGCTGGTGATCACCGGCGCCTCCAATGTGACCGGCGAGATCTGGCCGGTCGCCGAGTTGGCCCGAGTCGCCCGCGCCCGCGGCGCCCGGGTGGCATTGGACGCGGCCCAGCTCGCCCCGCATCGGCCGTTCTCCGCGACCGAGCTGGGGGTGGACTACGTCGCCCTCTCCGGGCACAAGCTCTACGCCCCGTACGGCGCCGGCGCACTGATCGGTCGGGCCGACTGGCTGGCCGCCGCTCCGCCGTACCTGATCGGCGGCGGCGCCACCGCTTCGGTGACCGACGGCGGCACCGAGTACAAGCCACTGCCCGACCGGCACGAGGCCGGCTCGCCCAACGTGCCGGGCGCGGTCGCGCTGGCCACCGCCTGCCACGTCCTCGCCACCGCGGATCGGGCCGAACTGGCCCGGTCCGAGAATGCCTTGACCGAAAAACTGCGCCGGGGCCTGGCCGCCATCCCCGGGGTCACCGTGCACTCACTTTTCGGTGGACGGGCCGACAGCATCGGGGTCGCCACCTTCACCGTCGCCGGGCAGCCGGCGTCCGTGGTCGCCGCGGCCCTGTCGGCCGAACACGGCATCGGCGTCCGGGACGGGGCGTTCTGCGCACATCCGTTGGTGCGCAAGCTGCTCGGCGCGGCCGGTTGCGCCGAGTCGGCCGACGGCCAGGCGCTGCGGGCGTCC
>JBGALY010000013.1:0-144011 GCA_044223435.1 Nakamurella sp. | reverse complement strand
GTCGTGCCCGCCATCACCCCGACCGACCAGAGCATGACCGCCTTGCGACCGACGCGATCGGCCACGCCGCCGAGCAGGATGCCGCCCAGCGGCCGGGCGACGAACCCGACGGCGAACACCGACAGGGTCAGAAGAGTTGCCTCCAAAGGATTGTCGGTCCGGAAGAAGTGCACGCCGATGGTCGCGGCGAGCAGGCCGAACACCTGCCAGTCGTACCACTCGAGGGTGTTGCCGAGGCCGAGCCCGAGCATCGATCGCCGGAGCAGGTGGCGCTCCTGGGGTGATCGGTCGGGTGGTGGCATCGGACCAGACTGGCCGATCGGCTCCGGTTTGGACGAGGTCACGGACATGTCGTGCCTTTCCGATGACGGCAGTGTCATCAGGTAGCAGGAGGGTGCGCGCCGACCCCGCGGCGGGGTCGCGAGCAGTGCCGGTGGCGCCGGGCCGGGCGCCGGTGGTGGGGACGAGGACCGTGGTCGCTCGGCTACCAGGTGGGTGGCGTGGAAACCCAGACGGCGTCGACGGGTTCCGGTCCCCGATTGACGAACCAGTGCGGGATGGTGGAGGAGAACCGGATGGAGTCGCCCGGTTCGAGCAGGTACTTCTCCGCGCCGACGTGCACCTCGAGACGGCCGGTGATGACGACGCCGAATTCCTCCCCGTTGTGCAGGAAGGGGGTGTCGCTGGTGTCGTGCCCGGGCGCGGAATGCACCCAGGTGGCCTGCAACGCGCCCGACAGGTCGGGCGTCAGCATCTCGTAGATGCAGTTGTTGCCGGCGATGTGCGGTCCGTCGATCCGGCGACGGTCGGTCGCCCGGACGACGGGCGAGGCGGTCTCACCCACCAGCATCAGCCGCCCGACCGGCACGTCGAGGCCGTGCGCGATCTGGACGAGGGTGGCGAAGCTGGGGTTGCCCTTTCCGCGTTCGAGCTGGCTGACGATGCCCGAGGACAGGCCGGCCCGGTCGGCGAGCTGCTCCAGGGTGAGGCCGGATTCCTTGCGCAGGGCGCGGACACCGGCACCGATGGCCGCGACCATCGGTCCCACCTCGGGGGCGGGACGTTCGGCCGGTACCCGTGCTTCCGTCATGGGTACACACGATATTGAAGTTCTTCACTTTGTCAAGGGTTCGCCGTACGCTGGGGCCATGACGACTTCACTGACTGCTTTCCCGAAGGCTGCTTCCCCGGAGAGTGCTTCCCCGGAAACCACTGCGTCCAGTACCGAGACCGAGATCCAATCGGTACTGGCGGCCGCTTCCCGGGCCGCCGATCGCCTGCGCGATTCCGCCGGTGCCGACCGGGCCGGTTGGCTGCGCGCGATCGGGTGCGCGCTGGAAGCCGCCCGCGCCGAACTGGTCGTCCTCGCCGCGCGCGAAACCCGCCTGCCGGCCGCCGCGCTGGAGGTCGAACTGAGCCGAACCGTCTTCCAACTGGAGCATTTCGCCCGGGCTGCGGAGTCCGGCGCCGGGCTGGACATCGTCGTCGAGGGCGCCGATCCCGACTACCCGGTGGCCCCCCGGCCCGGCCTGGTCCGGGCCGACCGGCCCGTCGGACCGGTGCTGGTCTTCACCGCCAGCAACTTCCCGTTCGCCTTCTCGGTGGCCGGCAACGACACCGCCTCCGCGCTGGCCGCAGGCTGCCCGGTGATCGTCAAGGCCAACCCGGGCCATCTCGCGCTGTCCGCCCGCACGGCGTCGGTGGTCGCCGCGGCCCTGGACCGCGCGGGCGCGCCGGCCGGATCGTTCGGCCATCTGGTCGGCGTCGCGGCCGGCACCGCGGCGCTGACCGATCCGCGGGTGAAGGCCTGCGGCTTCACCGGCAGCCTGGCCGGCGGCCGGGCCCTGTTCGACATCGCCTCCGGACGGCCCGACCCGATCCCGTTCTACGGGGAGTTGGGGTCGCTCAACCCGGTGTTCGTGACGCCGGCGGCGGCCGCCGCCCGCGGCGCGGAGATCGGTGCGGGATTCGCCGCCAGTGTCACCGGCCGGGCCGGGCAGCTGTGCACCAAGCCCGGGGTGCTGTTCGCCCCCGCCGGGTCGGCCGTGCCGGCGGCCGCGACCGGCGCCGTCGGCGATGCCGGTCCGGCGGCCCTGCTCACCGACCGGATCGCCGGCGCCTACGAGGCGGGCATCGGGGCGCTGGCCGCACTGCCCGGCGCCCGGGTGCTCACCGGCGGTGCGTCGACCGCGCCGACCCTGGTCGCGGTGCCGGGGGAGCGCCTGCTCGCCTCCGGGATCCACCTCGAGGAGTGCTTCGGCCCGGCCGCCGTCGTCGTCGAGTACGACGACCCGGCCCAGTTGACCGACTTCGCCCGGCAACTGGGGGCCAACCTGACGGCGACCGTGCACGGTGAACCCGACGACGACGTGGCGGCCGCGCTGGTGCCCCTGCTGGCCGACCGGGCGGGCCGGCTGATCTGGAACGGTTGGCCCACCGGAGTATCGGTGACCCGGGCGTTGCACCACGGCGGCCCCTACCCGGCGACGACCGCGCCGGGGTTCACCTCCATCGGCGCCGACGCCATGCGGCGGTGGCTGCGGCCGGTGACCTACCAGAACTGGCCGGTCGAGCTGCTGCCCGCGCCGGTCCGGGCCGCGCTGGAGGGG
The DNA here is from genome assembly GCA_044223435.1 of Nakamurella sp. Lineage (GTDB taxonomy): Bacteria > Actinomycetota > Actinomycetes > Mycobacteriales > Nakamurellaceae > Nakamurella. Next base: position 141,402 of record JBGALY010000013.1, on the reverse strand, counting down.
TGACCCCGAACGCGGATGCCGCCGGTCGGTGGGGCCGTACAGCCTGCAGGCGCTCGGGGTCTCGCTCGGAGCCCGAGCGACGGGATCCTGGACGCGCTCCTCGGAGGCGCGCGGGTCAGGACGCGTCGACGGTGAACGGGACGGCGATCGAGGCGGCCGTCGGCCAGCCCGAACTCACCCCAGATGCGGTACCGGCCCGGGCCGGGCAGTTCGGTGTGCACGCCGAGGTCGGGACCGAACGTGCTGCCGGGGACGGCGAACGCGGTCCGCCCCTGGTCGCCGCGTCGGTGAACCGGAACTGCAGGTCCGTCCGTCCGGCGGCCAGGGCGTCACCGGTCAGGTCGACCCGAAACCCATCCACCTCCACCGATCTCGGACCCGGCTCCAGCGGCTCCGGTGCGGGGGCCGCGCCCGGAACGGTCAGCACCAGCCGGTCGTGCACGTCGGTCAGCTGACCCGGCCGGCGGAGTTCGGTGTTCACGATGGAGTCGCCCGGGGTGGGGAAGACCATGTCGACGGGCAGTCTGCCGGGCTGCTCTGGGTCCACGCCAGCAGACCGTTCATGCCCCGGTCCGCGACGTCCGTCCGGCTGACCGCGTTGAGCGTGCCGCCGATCAGCAGGGCACCACTGCCACCGCCACCAGGTACGACCACCTGGCGACGCGCTCGGTCAGCGGTGGACGCAGGATGTGTCGCGTGGACGCGGGCCGCTGAAAACGCCGGAGCCGCAACGCGTTGGTCAGCACGCTGACCGAACTCATCGCCATGGCCGCGGCGGCCAGGATCGGGTCCAGCAGCAGCCCGTCGATGGCGTACCGGGCGCCGGCGGCCACGGGGATCAGCACCAGGTTGTGGTGAAGGCCCAGCCCAGGCCCTGCTTCATGGTCGCCACCGTGCGGCGGGACAGCGCCACGGTCATGACGATGCCGCGCAGGTCCCGTCGCGCTGTAGTCGCGTGATCGCGGCGACGCCGAAACCGGGCAGCGCCTGGAAGGCGGCCACGGTGGACAGGGTGCGGCTCCCGGCCGCGGCGACGGTCAGTCCGGCGGCCCGCTGCAACGCGTCACCGTTGCCGCACCCGACCGCCCGGCGCCTCGGGTGCAGCCGACGGGGGTGCGGGCGTGACCCGGCCCGATCGAGGTCAGCCCCCGGCGTCGCCCGGGTGCGCCGAGCCGGCCGGCTGCAAGACGGCGACCGGAATGGTCCGACCGGCCCGGCGGGCGTACTTCTCGACCTCCGGTGCCGCGGCGAGAATGACCTCCCGCCAGATCGAGTCGCGCTCCGCACCGGCCAACTCGCGCCGCTCGACCAGCAGCCGGCGCGAGCCCAGCCGAACCTCCGCGGTCGGGGTGGCCCGTAGGTTCTGGAACCAATCGGGATCGCGGTGGGCGCCCGAGCCGGTGCCCCAGACGATCAGTCCCGCCGGCCGATCCAGGTAGCGCACACAGGCCGAGCGGGGCACTCCGGACCGCCGACCTGGTGAGGTCAGCATCAGAACGGTGACGTCGCGTCGACCGCTGGAGAGCCGGCCGCCGGTTGCCCGGTACAGCAACACACCGATCCGGGTGCTCATCCGGGCGAACCGTCTCGACGTTCCCACGGACCCATCGTTGCGCGGGCGGGGCCGCGACACCACGCGGACAACCGCCACTTCCGACCCGCGGCTGTCCCCGGGATCCGGGCCCGGCAACGGCTGCGGAGGGTACCGATCCCCGCGGCGACGCGGCCGCCCCGTGCCGCACGGGTGCGGAGGCGCTGCGACCCAAAGGCACGGCCACCGCTGGTTCACGCGACCGGCCGCGTGCCGTTCCGGGCCCATTCCCCGATCCACCGATGAGGCACATCCCGGGGCCGTTCGGCCCTGGACCGTACGGACCGGGCGTGGCCAAATGGGCGGGAGTGGAAGGGAGCGGATCGATGAGCACGGTTCGCCGGGCCGTCCCGGCCGCAGTCGTCGCCGGTCTCGGCGCGGTCCTGGCCGCCGGAGCGACCGTTCGCGCCTGGGCCACCTCGGGCACACCGCCGCTGCGCCCGGCTCAGGTGCGCGGAATCGCCGAACTGCGGAAAGTGCGGATCGGCGACACGGATCAGTGGATCCTGCAGCGGGGGGAGGACATCGACAACCCCGTCGTGCTCTTCCTGCACGGCGGCCCGGGAACGTCCCAGTTGACCACCAACCGGCGGTCGACCCGCGATCTGGAGCGGCAGTTCGTCGTCGTCAACTGGGACCAGCGGGGCGCGGGCAAGTCCTACGCCGCGGTCCACGACCCGGACCGGATGACGATCGAGCAGATGATCGAGGACGTCCGCCAGGTCACCGAGCTCCTGCTGGCCCGATTCGGCCGTCGGCGGATCATCCTGGTCGGGCACTCCTGGGGCAGCTTGCTGGGGGTGCTCACGGTGGCCCGGTACCCGGATCTGTTCCACTGCTACGTCGGCATCGGTCAGGTTGCCTGCCTGCGGGACGGGGAGCGGGCGTCCTACGCGTGGACCCTGGAGCAGGCTCGCGCGGCCGGCGACCGCCGGGCCGTTCGGCGCCTGGTCGACATGGGCACACCTCCGTACCCAGGAGGTTGGCAGCGTAAGACGGTTCGGCAACGTGGCTACCTGGCTCGTTTCGGTGGGGAGGTGCACGGCAGTCGCCTCGGCGCGGCACCACTCGTGCTCAGCGGCGTGCTGGCCTCCCGCGAGTACACGCTGCCGGACCGGATCAACCTCTTCCGCGGTATCCGCGACTCGATGCGGTTGCTGTGGCCGCAGCTGATGGCCGTCGACCTGCGCTCCGAGGTCAGATCGCTCGAGGTTCCGGTCGTGCTGGTCGAGGGCCGGCACGACCACGAGTCGCCGACTGCGGTGGCGCAGCAGTGGTTCCGGGCACTGGACGCGCCGGAAAAGGAGTGGGTGTGGTTCGAGGGATCCGGGCACCTGCCGAATGCCGAGGAACGGGACCGGTTCAATCGGCTGATGATCCACCGGGTGCGGCCCTACGCCGTCGCCGGCCCGGCGCCGACGGTTCCCGGACCGCAGCTTGCCGGATGGGTGGCCGGAGCCGGGACGGGGCCACCCGCCGAGCGTCCCGGCGATCGACCCCACCTACGCTGAAGCGGTGAAGTGGCACCACGACGGTGATCCACCGGACGGGCCGGTGACCACCGGCGCCCGCGCCGGAGTTGGCGCCCAGCTGGTTCCCCCGTGGGGACTCGCTGCGGCAGTTCCGCCCGGCCGCGGACGGCGGCCGGCCTTGGCGGCGGCTCGTCGCGGCCCCGGGAGACCGTCGAGCCGGCGGACCTGCTCGCCAGCCCGGAACCACGGCAACCGGCCCGCGGGCGGTCCGACTCCTGTCCCCGTCATCCCGGGGCTGGACCATCGGGGCGTGGGTCGATGATCGAGCTACCGCCGCCGAGCGGATCTCCGAACTACCACCCCCCGGTCGAGCCGGTCACCCGGGCGGACGGCGCCCGGATCTTCGCCGGGATCAGTTACGCGTTGATCTCCGGCTACCGCCCGCTGCAGCTGGACGTGTGGGTGCCCCCGGCGGCGGTCCCGCCGCCCCTGGTCGTCTGGATCCACGGGGGTGCGTGGCTGTCCGGCGACCGCCGCTATCTGCCCGAGACGCTGCGTCCGAACCAGCTTTTCGACGCGCTGCTGGCCGCTGGCCTGGCGGTGGCCACCGTCGACTACCGGCATACCCGGGAGGCGCCGTTCCCCGCGCAGTTGCACGACGTGAAGGCCGCCGTGCGCTACCTGCGCGCGCACGCGCCGGAGCTCGGCGTGAATGTGTCGCGGGTGGGGGTGTGGGGTGAGTCGGCCGGCGGTCACCTGGCCGCCCTGCTGGCGCTCACCGCGGCACGGGTCGACCTGGAGGGAGAGGTGGGCGTCCCCGGCCGCGCCGGCGGCGTCGATGCGGTGGTCGACTGGTACGGCGTGGCCGACCCGGACGCCCTGCACCGGATGCCGCCGACGGTCGCGGCGGCGCTGGGCCTGCCGGATCATCCGCCGGATCTGTTGCTGGCCGGGGCCGCGCCGGCGACTCGGGACGACGCCGCACCGCTGCGCCAGGTGCACGCCGGGGCCCCGCCGTTCCTGCTGCTGCACGGCACCGCCGATCGCCTGGTGCCCTCCGCCCACAGCGAGGCGCTGTCGGCCGCCCTCCGGGAAGCGGGGGTGCCGGTGGAATTGATCCCGGTCGAGGGTGCGGATCATATTTTCGCCGGGCACTCGGACGTCGACGCCTTGGTGAGCCGGTCCGTGCGTTTCCTGGCGGACGCCCTGACGGCAAACTGAACGTCCGTAGCGGGCAGTGCCGCGGTCGATCGACAGTGTTGGGCACCGAGCATCACTCGATCGGCCTATCATCAGGCGATGGTCACCTACCTGCGGTCACCGGCCGGGCCGCGGTGGCCCGGATGACTGACGTTGCCGCGCTGCGAGCGTTGCGCCTGCTGGACGGCCTGTCGGACCACCAGCTCGGCGAGCTCGCCGCGGCCGGCCAATGGGTCGCGTTCGTGGCCGGCGACGAGCTCTTCCGGCAGGCCGCGCCGGCCCAGTCCTGGTTCCTGCTGCTCGACGGGCGCGTCGCACTGTTCCGGCGCACCGGCCACGACGACCAACGGGTCGGCACCATGGACGCGCCGGGCCAGTGGGCCGGCGGCTTCCGGGCCTGGGACCAGCACGGCGTGTACCTGGCCACCGGTCGCGCGATCGAATCGGGCCACGTGTTGCGGGTCCCGGCGGACCGGCTCCGATCGCTGGCGGACAGCTGGTTCCCGCTCGGCGTCCACTTCATCCGCGGCCTGGTGCAGACCGTCCGGAACATCGAGTCGATCGCGCGCCAGCGGGAGTCGCTGATCGCCCTGGGCACCCTGGCGGCCGGGCTGGCGCACGAGCTGAACAACCCCGCCGCGGCGGCCACCCGGGCGGTCGACTCGCTCGTGACGGCCTCCGCCGACCTGACGGCCGCCCTCCGGCGGCTGGCGTCGTCGTCGGTCACCGCGGAGCAGTTCGTCGCCCTGGACGTGCTGCGGGCCGAACCGGTCGCGACAACCGGTCCGCCGCCCACCCCGCTGGAGCTGGCGGACCGCGAGGAGGTGCTCCTGGACTGGCTGGCCGACCGTGGCGTGGACCGCGACTGGATCATCGCGCCGGTGCTGGCCGCCGCCGCGCGCGACGTGGCGTGGTGCGAGCGGGTGGCCGCCGCCGTTCCGGGCCCCGCACTGGGTCCGGCGTTGGAGTGGATGACCCATTCCCTGACGAGCGAGCTGCTGCTCGGTGAGATCAAGGACGCGACGGGCCGGATCTCCGGGCTCGTCGGCGCGGTCAAGGACTACACCCGTCTGGACCGGGCCGAGCTGGCGGAGGTGACAATCGCCGAGGGCATCGACAGCACGCTGACGATGCTCGCGCGCGACCTGGCCGGGGTGGCGGTTGTGCGCGAGTACGACCCGGATGTGCCGGCGGTCGAGGTCAATCAGGCCGAACTGAATCAGGTGTGGACCCACCTGATCCGCAACGCGGTCGACGCCATGCGCGGCGCCGGCCGGCTGACCATCCGGATCGCCCGTGACGACGACGGCGTGCTGGTGCAGATCGTCGACTCCGGTCCGGGAATGCCGGCGGACGTGCGGGCGCACGCCTTCGACCCGTTCTTCACGACCAAGGGGGTCGGCGAGGGCACCGGCCTGGGCCTGGACGTGTCCCGACGGATCGTCGTCGACTCGCACGGCGGCGAGATCGCTCTCGACAGCGGGCCTTCGGGAACCGTGGCGCGTGTCCGGCTCCCGGCCCGGCGGACGGGTTGAGCCGGACGGGGTGACCGGTACGGGTCAGCGGGTGCGCCGACGGGCGAGCGAGGGATCGAACAGGTCGGTCAGCGCCACGACATAGCCGGGGGTGGTGCCGTACCGTTCGGCGATCGTCTTGATGCTGATTCCGGTGTGCCGCAGTGCGGTCAGTTCCTCGATCAGGTCCGTGCCGCAGTGCTGCTCGGCCGATCGGGGGGTGCCGGTGATGCCCATTGCCTTCTGCCACCTCGCTGGATGTGACGTTCCTGGGAACGTCGGCCACATCGAGTCGGGAGGCGTGTCGAGTTCTGCGATCACGTGTTCGTCGAACGCCACCCGGTCGGCCCGAGTGCGTCGCCGTTGCCGTGCTGGTCCGCCGCCTCCCAGTTTTCTCCGATTGGTCCGGACGTGTGAACAGCATGGGAAACCGAGCCCGTGATTTCCCTCACGAGTCTGTTTGGGGCAAGATTGAGTGCCGTCACATCCGTCAATCGAACGGCTGCGATCCGACAGGGACGCCGGTCCCGCTCACCTTGAAGACGAGAGACGAGATCATGAAGCTGTTCCAGGCGTGCCCGCGGTGCGGTTCGGCATCTGCCTCGTACGCCCCGTATCTTGCCGACGCGCCGAGCAAGACCGGCGGCGAGGCATCGGTGCCGTGGTGTCGCAACTGCGACATCCGCTACGGCGGCGATCGTCAGGCGCGCGCATCCCGCCGTGGCGATCACAACATTCCGGCTGGCCTGTACCAGCGCTGATCCCGAGGTGACCGGTCACCGCCCACGGGTCCGGTCAGACATCGGTACCGGCGTCGGATTCGCCGGGCCGGCGCTCGGCGGCTGATCTCGTTCGCGCCGACCAGGCGAGCGTTCCGACCGTCGCCACCGCGATCGTCAGCCCGGCGGCAATCCCGAGGCCCAAGCCCGGGTGCCAGCGCAACGTCAGTGCGCCCACCAGTGCGCCGGCGGTGAGCAGTGCCAAGGCCAACACCCGGCGGGGCCACGGCTGTTTCGTCCCGCTGACCGCGGCGTCCGCGGCCAACCCGGTGATCAGCGACGTCACGACCACGGTGGTGATGTCCTTGACCGCGAGGTGTCGCGCGGTGGCGGCCTGCAGGCCCATGGCCACCGACAGGAACGCCACGATGATCAGCAGCGCCGGGGCGGCCGGCTCCCGGCCGGTGACGAACAGCGCGCCGGCCAAGCCGGTCAGAATCAATCCGACCAGCATGAACACCGCCCCGATCCGGCGCGACCACTGCCCACCCACGACCGGTCGAACCGCCCGGCCGCCGAGCAGTGCTCCGATCAGGAATCCGGCCAGCGCGATGGACGGGCCCAGCAGCGGCAGGTCGTCGGCTCCGGCGGCGGCCATGCCGAGGATGACCACGTTGCCGGTCATGTTGCCGGCGAACACTTTGTCCAGGCCGAGATAGCCGACTGCGTCGACGATGCCGGTGGAGAAGGTCAGGACGAGCATCAGCGTCAGGTGGACCCGCTCACCGGTCGGCCGGGCCAGGCGTGGAGTGGACACCGCCGGCCTCAGCCGCCGACGTCATGCAGGTGATGCACCGGGTCGTGGACGAAGTACCGGGCCAGCGTCTGCACGGTGAACACCGAACCATTCGACCGCCGGCCGGTCCGTTCCCACTGATCCGGCCGGACGGCCGCGAACCCGTCGGCGATCTCGCCGGCGTTCCCGATCAGGTCGGTGGCCACCTGCGCCGGATCCTGGCCGGCGTAGTCCAGCTCGACCGCGGCCGCGTCCTGATCCCAGTTCGCGAACAGCGGGTCGTCATCGGTGAGCATCAGCGCGAGCCGGTCGGCGAAGATCCGGCACGCATCCCGCACGTGGCATCCGTACTCGAGGGGCGACCAGGTGCCCGGATCGGGCCGCTGCCGCACGTCCGGACGCGCCAGCACGGTGGGCCAGGCCGCCGCGTTCGCCCGGACGGTATCGGGCAGGTCGGTCAAGGGAATTGCCGCTGCATCGAAACCGCACTCCGGGCAGCGCTTTTCGACCACCCAGGTCCAGTCCTTGGTGTCCGGTCGCACCGTCATCGGGTCAGCCTACTGCCGGTGCAGCCGGATCCAGCGAACGCCGGCGACCCGGGAACGAAACCGTCAGCGGTGCCCCGACCACCGCCGGTGCCGCATCCGCCCGATCATCAGCAGCACGAGCGCCAGCCAGAGCAGCGGGAACGGGAAGAAGCCGTGACCGACGGCCCCGATCGAGCCGACGATCAGGAACAGCATCAGCACGAACAGCGCCAGCCGGACCGGTGGCGGCGGCCCGGGCCGCCGCGCGTGCGTATTCCAGCCGCCCCATTCGGACCGGGCCTCGCCGGAACCGGACGGTCCCGGCCGGCGATGGCCGGCGGGTCCGGACGCCCACGGCGGGCGGTCCACCCGGCTCTGCGGCAGGTCCGCGAACAACGGGGTGAGCTCGTCGAGGTAGGTGCTGCCATAGGCGGTGGCCACCCGCAGGTCGAACTCGGTGGCGTCCAGCCGGCCGTCGGCGAAATGGGTGGTCAGCCGGTCGACCGCGGCCTGCCGGTCGGCGGTGCCGGCCCGCATCCGCGGCCGGCCCGGGACGGCGCTCGGCGGCACCTCGGTCACGGCTGCTCCCCGTCGGGTTCGGCGTCCGCGGCCCCGGCCGCACCGTCCTCACCGAGAATTCGATAGAGGTCGCTACGCGTGCGGGCCAACACCTTTCGGGCCTGGGCGATCTGCTCGGGATTGCCCGTGCGCATCACATGGACGAAGGCCGCACCGACCTGGAAAACCAGGTCGCCGAGCTGGGTGTCGTCCTCGCGCGGCGTGAAGGCATCCCACATCCCCGCGAACTCCTGGGCCTTCTCGGCCGTCACCCGTTGCCCGTCCTCGGTCAACCGGTACACCCGGCGACCGTCCTGCTCCTCCGCGCGGACCAGGCCCTCGTCCTCCAGCTGCTGGAGCGTGGGGTAGACGGACCCGGGGCTGGGCTTCCAGGCGCCGTGACTGCGTCGTTCGATCTCCTGGATGATCTGGTAGCCGTGCATCGGCTGTTCGGCCAGCAGGGACAGCACCGCCGATCGCACGTCGCCCCGTCCGGCCCGGCCCCGCTGGTGCCGGTGGCCGGCCCGCGAGCCGGGGCCGCCGCCCCACGGGTCCCAGCCGCCCGGCCCCCAGTCCCATTTCCGGCCGCCACCCCACGGGCCCCCGCGAGGCCCGGACCCCGTTCGGGCACCCCCGCCGGGCGGGGCTCCAGGTCCGGCGCCGGGTCCGGGCGGGGCGCCGGGTCCGGGCGGGCCGAACGGGCCGCCGGGACCGGCCAAGCCGCTGTCCACCAGCGCCTTGCGCAGCATTCCGGGAATGTCCCACGGGCCCGAGGCGCCGCAGTCGGACGAGGTCATGTCGCCTCCTGAAGATCGGTCGCGATACGTCGACGATATATCGCGATACAGCGGTCTTCAAGGGAAGCGATCCTCTGACATCCAGTGTGCTCCCGCGGGGCGACCTGGTACCCGACCGCCTGGCCCGCGGCAACCGTGGCGTGCGGCGAGCACCGACCGGCGCGCTGCGCCGCCGTGCGGGGTGCCGGTCTGGCGGCGACCGGCCCGGGCGGACCGGTCAGGTCGGGTCAGGGCTCGCGGTCGTCGGAACCGGCGATCCATGGTGGTCCGAGTGGCACCACGTGCCGGCCCATGGTGAGCCAGTAGAACTTCTCGATCAGCATGTAGGCGGCCAGCGCCGAGGCGATCAGCAGCACGTAGGCGCCGACGGTGCCGAGCGTGTGCGATTCTCCGAACGCCGCGATCGACTGCAGCCCCAGGCCGAGCGCGACGGCGAGCAAGGTGACCGGCAGGACGGTGTTGTGCACCGCGCCGGCCGGAGCGAAAGCGAGTGCCAGAACGGCGAAGACCAGGGCGAAGACCCCGCGGGCGGTGCCGGTGACCCCGAAGAACCCGATCTCCTCGCCGAGCAGGAAGCCCGGTACGACGATCCAGTACCAGCCGAAGGCGTTGTAGACGATGAAATGGAAGTTGTCCCCGTTGAAGTACGACAGCATGCCGGCGGTGACCTGGACCACTCCGCCGAACGCGGCACCCACCCAGAAGACGGGGGCCACCTCCTGCACGCCCAGGTGTTCCAACTGGGCGGTGAGAGTTGCGATGACAAAGCCCAGGAGGCCGATCAGTCCAGGATCGGCGGTCCGCATTGTCGATTGTCGTGGTGCGAGTTGTGTCGTCATTTCCGCTCACCTCGTCGGCGAATTTCTGGTGCTCCGAGCCTATGACTCGACGCGGGAAAATGCGCGCGGAGCGGCGCGCTGATCGATCGAAATGCTCTAGCAGCGAACAGATCACAGTGCCTACGGCCGCGGCGCCGGGCTCGGCGGCGGCCGAACGATGCTGTTCTTCAGCTTCCTGCCGACATCGTTGTCTAACCCGACGACCGGGTATCCCGGACCGCCTGGTCGAGGCGTTCTCCGCCAATGCCGTCCGCACCTTTCCGGGCCGCCGCACTGGACCGGGCCGTCGTTCGGCGCCCATGATCGGCACGGTCGGCACGGTCGGCGCGGTCGGCCCACGGGTGGCCGGTCGTCGATCAGGCCGGCCTGCGAAGGCTCGTCCTGCGTCGCCGATGCGCGCCGACGGCCGTCGGGCGCGGTGTCCGCGACGGCGCCCTCAGCCGGTGGCCGCGGCGGCGGCGAGCACCGACACCGTGATGACCCCGGGCACGGACTCGACCAGGGCCTGCGCGACCGCCCGGTCGGACGCCTCCTGGTAGCGATCGACGAGCACCACTTCGCCGTTGCCGACCTGCACCGACCAGCGGCTCAGCCCGCCGATCACGCCGAGCTTCGACCGGACGTCGCCGGCGATCTCCTCGTCCGTCCGGGCCAGCGCGCGGACGATGTCCCGGCGGGTGATCACCCCGACCAGCAGGCTGCCGTCGACGATCGGCAGGCTCCGCCGCTGACCGTTGAGCATCTCCCGGGCCACCACCGACACGTCGGTGTCGTGACTCACTCCGACCACCGGTGCCGTCATCACCTCGCCGACGGTGGCCGCGGGGCCGTTGACCGCGGCCGCTTCGGCGGCCTCCTCGGACGCCGGGAATCGATTGCCGATCAGGTCCGCCTCGGTCACGATGCCGATCAACGCGCCGGCGTCGTCGGTGACGGGCAGCGCGGTGAATCCTCGCTTGGCCAGCATGGCCGCCGCCTTGGCCACCGGCACCGACGGCTGCACGGACAGAACGGATCTCGTCATGATGTCGCGGGCACGCATGGCTGGCCTTCCTCGATCTCGGCGGGGCGTGGCTGCCCTCCCGTCTGCCACGGTAAGGACTACCGATCAGCCCCGGTACGGTCGAAAGTCCCTGAAACCGGGACGTCAGCCGGACCTCTGGTCCAGGTATTGCAGCAGGTCGTGGGCAGCCAGCTCCACCTCTTTGTGGCGCCACTCGGACGCCCGGTAGACGCAGGCGATGAGTCCGCTGCGGTGTACTCGGCGCAGGTCGCCGTAGACGAACGCGTACCGGGCCTTGGTGTGGTCGGTTGCCCCGTCGGTCAGTCCCAGGTGCCACGCCGCGTATTCGTCCCAGGAATGGCGCTGCAGGTAGTCGTTCTCGGCACCCGCTCGAGGCTGGGCATCACCCCAGTCGCTGCCCAGCACGTACTGCCGGGCGTCGATCAGCGACCGGGCCCGGGTGATCGCGTCCGGATTGACCCGATAAGTGGCCATGATCAGCCGGTACCCACCGGCCGACCGGGTCAACCGAGGATGACCATGACTACCCTGGGCGCGGGCTCCGTTCCGGGACGGTGATCGGGCCGATCCGACGCGCCGGAAGGAATGCCGTGGCGACCACTGCCCACCCGGCGCCCCGCCCGTCCCGGGGTCTGCCGGCGGTGCTGGCCATGCTGATGACGACCGGCTGGGCGGCGAACCATTTCGCCGCGCTGCTGCCGGTGCTGCGGACGTCGCAGAGCCTGTCCGCGTCACTGGTCGCCGGGCTGTACGGGCTGTACGCGGTGGGGTTGTTGCCCGGCCTGCTGCTCGGCGGGTCGGCCTCGGACCGGTTCGGCCGGCGGCCCGTCGCGGTGCCCGGCGCCGTGCTGGCCGCGGCCGGCACGCTGATCCTGCTCGGCTGGCACGACCCCACCGGTCTGGTGGTCGGCCGGCTGATCGTCGGGGCCGGTGCCGGCGCGACGTTCAGTGCCGGCACGGCGTGGGCCGCCGATCTGGGCGGCGCGGTCGGGGTGACCCGAGCGGGCGTGTTCCTGACATTGGGATTCGCCACCGGCCCGGTGATCTCGGGCCTGCTGGCCGCCTTCGCCCCGGCACCGCTGGTGCTGCCGTTCGCGCTCAGCGCGGTGCTGTCCCTGGTCGCCGCCGCCGCGGCGGCCACCGTGCCGGGCCGGATCCCGCACCCGCCGCCGCACGCCGTGCATCCGGCGACCCGTCCGCCCACCGGCCCCGCGCGAGCGCCGCGGTCGGTCGGGGCTGCACTGAGCTGGGCGTTGCCGGTGGCGCCATGGGTGTTTGCCGGTGCCACCGTCGGGGTGGTGACGCTGCCGGCGCGGCTGCCGGTCACCGACGGAGGTCCGCTGCTGGCCGGCATCGCGGCCGGGATCGTGCTCGGTACCGGCGTGGTGGTGCAGGCATTCGCCCGGCGCCGCAACCTCGGACCGGCTGCCGGGGTGGTCGGCGCGTTCGCCGCTGCCGCCGGGCTGCTGCTGGCCGGGTTCGGTGGGGCGGAGCCGGGGTTGCCGCTCGTCGGGGTGGCGTTCCTGCTGCTGGGCACCGGCTATGGGCTCTGTCTACGGGCCGGCCTGCTCGACCTGGAACGGTGGGCGCCCCCGGCCAGCCGGGGCAGCCTGACCGGATTGTTCTACCTGGCGACCTACAGCGGATTCGCCGTGCCGGTGGTGCTGGCCGCGCTCGACCCGATCACCGGGGCGGTGCTGCCGTTGCTGGTGCTGGGCGGCGCGGCCGCGCTGGTCGCGGTGGCGCGGTGGGTGCGAATCGCCCGGGTCCGGGCCTGACGGCGGCCGCAATCAGGTGATCGCCGCGGTGCCCGGGCGGGGTGTGAACCGGCCGGCGGTCGGTCTCCCCGGCCGAACGCGGTGGAACGGCCGGGGCGAAACACCGGCCGGGCGAAACACCGGCAAGCCGCCTCGTGATCGCCGTCGTCCGCCGCCCGGCTGCTCGCCGCCCAGGGCATCGGCGTCACCGTGGTCGATCCGAGATGGGCGCTGCCGGTACCGGCGGAAATCGGGATGCCGGCCGCCGAGCACCGGTTGGTGGTCACCGTCGAGGACGGCGGCCGGTCCGGTGGGCGCCGCGGTCGCCGACCGGCTGTCCGGGATCGGTGGGTGGCCCACCGGGATCCGGAGGAGCATTCGAGTGCCTGCCGCTCCGCGCAAGGTCCGGAACTTCCGACGATGAGCTGATCATCGACGCGGTGGACGGGCCGGACGACAACGTCAGGTCGAGGGGCGTCCCCGGACCGTTCCGTCCGATCTCCTTGCGGCGCGGACGGCGCCCCGGATGACACGTCCGACACGGTGCGTCGGTTGCGGATGTCGCGCAGACTCGCGCAATCCGGCCGGGTCCGATCCGACTGTCAGACCCGTCCGGCATGCTGTGACGATCGGTCGTACAAGGTCGTCCCGACAGTGTACGTATGTCCTCTTTGAATGGTATGATCAGGTATGTTTGTGGCGGAGCGGCAGCACGGGAACCGTGCCCTGGTCTGGCGGTCGACGCCGCCCGCGCCGCCGCCGCCCAACGAACTGTGGGTCCCGGGGACGGTGGAGCGGCATCCGTCGGACGGGCCGCAGTGGGCTCCGGAGTTCACCATCCACCAGTTGCTGCGACCGCGGACCGTCGACGACGCCGCGGTGCAGTTGGCCGAGTTCCGGCACCGGATCAGCACCACCCCGGCGGGCGGGGCGTTGGCCCGGTTCCTGCAACACCGGCCGGCCCGCCCCGCGCCGGAATTGGGGGTGCCGGCGCCGGAATCGGGGTGGGCCAACGTGCTGGTCGATTCGATCCAGGCCCGGGAACGGGTCATCGCCCATCTGCAGGCGTGCCAGATCGCCGACCTGGCCGAACTGTCCGGCAACTACCCCGGGCTGCGCGAGTTCCTGCCCACCGAGATCGCGTTGGCGTTGGGCGTCGCGGAAACCACCGCCGCCCGCAAACTCCTGGAGGCCCAAGCCTTCACCACCCGCCTGCCGGCCACGTTCGCCGCCCTGCACGCCGGGCACATCAGCGACCGCAAGGCCCGCGCCGTGCACCAAGGCACCGGCGACGTCACCGACGACGTCGCCGCCCTGGTCGAACGGGACGTGCTGCCGCACTTGCCGACCAGCACCATGCCGCAGATCCACGACCTGATCGCGGCCGCGGTGATTCGCCGCGACCCGCACGGCGCGCAGGACCGCCACGAACAGGCCCGGGAACGCCGCGGCATCACCCGACACGGCGAACCCGACGGCATGGCCACCCTCACGGTGTTCTCCACCCTGCCCGACATCGCGACCATCCACGCCGCGCTGACCGCGATGAGCGACGCCGCCCGCACCCCCGACGACGACCGCACCACCGACCACCGCCGGGTCGACGCCCTGGTCGACCTGTGCACCGACGTCCTGGACACCGGGGCCTGGCGGGGCCGGGACCTACCCGTCCGGCAACGCCGCCGCCCCCACGTGCAGGTCACCGTGCCGATCACCGCGTTGCTCCCCGGCCCACCCACCGGCGACGTCGCCCACCTGACCGGGTACGGACCCATCACCCCCGCCCAGGCCCGGCAGATCGCCGCCGACGCCACCCTGCGCCGCCTCGTGTGCGATCCCCTGACCGGGACCCTGCTCGACTACGGCCGCACCACCTACCAACCCCCCGCGGCGCTGGCCGACCACGTCCTGGCCCGCGACCAGACCTGCTGCGCGCCGGGCTGCCGGCAACCCGCGCACCGCTGCGAACTGGACCACACCGAACCGTTCCACCCCGGACAAGCCACCGGTGGATCGACCAGCGCCGACAACCTCGCCCCGGCCTGCAAACACCACCACCGCGCCAAAGACGGCGGCGGCCACCACCTCGACCACACCACCACCGGCTACCACTGGACCACCCCACTGGACCGCACCTACACCCGACCCCACACCCGCCTCTGGCAACCACCACCCGAACACACACCCCCACCCCCGCCACCACCCGAAGACCCCGACCCACCACCGTTCTGACCGGAACGGCGAGAGCCGATGCCGCGACCGTCGAGCCCGGCCGGGTGACCGGACATCGCCAGACCGACGCTCAACTCCAGCTGGGGAGCGGTTGTGCCGGCCGTCCCGATGAGCAGGTTCCGCCGGGGAGCGGTTGTGCCGGCCGTCCCGATGCGCAGCTCCCGCCGGGGAGCCGTTGTGCCGGCCGTCCCGATGCGCAGCTCCCGCCGGGGAGCCGCTGTGCCGGCCGTCCCGACGCGCAGGTTCCGCCGGGGAGCCGTTGTGCCGGCCGTCTCGACGCGCAACTCACGCCGGGAACCGCTGGGCCGGCCGGCCGACGATCGAGACCACCATGGCGTCCGGGATCACCGGCCGGCGATCCGTGACAGCCGGATGCCGGTGCAGGTGCTGGGGCGGGGGGGTGCCGGTCACGTCGTCCGCAGGGCGCTCGGACGGGTCAGGGCGGGCAGGGCCAACGTGCTCGCCCCCGCCAGCAGCGTGACCAGCCCGAGGGCGACGGCCGAGTACAGCATGACGACGCCCGCGTCCAGGGTGACCGGCGTACCCAGCAGTGGTCCCAGCAGGGCGACGAGCAGCCCGGCGCTGAGCACGGCCAGCGCCACGCCCACCGCGATCGGGAGCACGGCGCCGATCATCATCGACCGGGCGAGTACCCGGCGCGGCACCCCGGCGGCAACGGCCAGGGTCAGCGGCCGGCGCCGTTGCTGCCCCTGCTCGACGGCGGTGACGATCAGCCCGACGACCGCCACCACCAGGGTGAGCAGCGCACCGATCACCAGCCCGGTCCGGGCGGTGGGGGACAGGACGCTGCGCAGACCCAGGTCGACCGGTTCGCCCGCCGCCCGGATCTCCATCCGCGAACCCAGATCGGCCAGGTCGGCCCGCAGCATGTCGGCCGTCTCGGTCGAAGCCTCGACGCCGGTCACCGAGAACCGGGCGGGGCTGCTGGTCAGCAGTCCGTCGACGGCCGCGCCGAGCGCGCCCGGGGTGGCGACCAGCGCGGCGTCGTAGCGGTCCGGCAGGCTGATCGTGGCCGTCGGCTCCGGGACCGTCCAGTCGAACCTGCTCGATTCGCCGTCCCGCGCCGGCGCCGAGATCGACAGCACGGAGCCGGCCGACGGCACGTCCCCGGCCGGACCGGCCATGGCGAAGACCATGCCGTCGGTGCAGGCGATCCCGAGCGCACCGCACGGGGCCAGCCGCAGGATGACGACCGGCGGCGCGGTCGAGGAATCCGCCCGCGATCCTGGAGGCGACCCGGCCGGGCCGGCGACGACACTCCCGGTGACCAGCGCCCCGCCCCGGATCACCGCGGCCGGGCCGAGCCGATCCTGCAGCACGCCGACGACCCGATCCATCTCACCGGCCGGGACGTCGGCCACCTGCACCTGATAGGCGACGACGCCCTCCCGGTCGAGCCGGTCGCCCGCGGCCAGCAGCGGCTGCAGCGCGATCGCCCCGGCCAGCACCACCGACAGTCCGGCCACCACCCGGGCCGGCGTGCCCGGGTCGAGTCGCAGCCGGCCGATCGCGAGCTGCCAGGCGGGCGGGCCGTCCGGCAACAGCCGGGCCAGACGTTCCAGCGCCCAGGGCAGCACGACCGCCGCGGTCACCAGCAGGGCCACGATGCCGGCGCCGAAGGCGGGCAACAGGCCGGACTGGCTCAGGCCGAGCGTCCACAGCAGCAGGCCGCCGACCACCGGGAAGAGCAGCCGCCACCACAGGAGGCGGGGCGGTCGGGGCCGGCTCTGCTGCCGGACCACGCCGAGCGGGTCGGGCCGGCGCACAGCCAGCACCGATCCGACGGCCAGGATCGGGACCGCCAGGGTGATCGCGACCAGCGCCGGCCACGCCGGACGCAGGTCGGCCGGGAAGAAGCCGGCCGGGCCGACTGCCAGGAACGGTGCCGCCGACCGGGCCAGTCCGAACCCCACTGCGCCGAGGGCGAGCCCGGCGATGGTGGCGGTGGCCGTCTCGACGACCGTGGTCAGCCGGAGCTGGCCGGCGGTCGCCCCCATCAGGCGCAGGCCGGCGGCCCGGCGGTCCCGGGCGACCGAGCCGACCCGGGACATCAGCGCCACGAACAGCAGCAGCGGGACGATCACGATGGTCACGCCGGCCGTCAGCAGAAGGTTGGTCAGGCTCACCGTGGAGCCATCGATCTGGTCCTCCCCCGGGACGAAGCCACCGCCCCACCCGTCGGCGACCCGGTAGGGCAGCCACCCGGCCGGATCGGTCACCACGCCCCGGTAGAGCCGCAGCTCGTGGGGGGTGACCAGCCCGTCGGCGGCGATGGTGCCGACGACCGTGTCACCGCCGAGCCGGGACCGGAACCCCGCGCCGTCCGGACCGTTGAGCACCTCGGCCAGGGCGGGGGAGACGACGACCTCACCCGGCCGCGGGAACGCGCCCACCCCCGGTGGCGGCGCCGCGCGGGCGGGATCGGCGGCGGCCAGTTCGGTGACCTGGACCCGGTCCCCGCGGAAGACCGAGGTGGATTGGGTGGCCTGGAACCAGGACGGTTCGAGGAGCGCGGGATCCACGGTGGCGTCGGTCGTGTCGATCGGTGCGGACGTCGGCGACAGCGCCGCCGTGCGGCCGTCCCGGCTGTCCAGGGCCGGTCCGATCGACGCGGCGAGCAGCAGCACCAGGGTGCACAGGGCCAGACCGACCGCCACCAGCGTCCAGCGCAGGCGACCGGCGCGGCCCGAGGCCAGGAGCAATGCGCCGGCCAGCCGCAGGTTCGCGGCCCAGCCCGCGGACCGTGCGGTCGTCGATGCCCCGGGCGGCCGCGCGGGTGCCCGGGCGGTCATGCGGCGGCCCGGCTCTCGCCGGTGCGCCCGTCGCGGACCAGCACCTCGCGGTCGGCGTACGCGGCGATCCGGGGCTCATGGGTGACCAGCACCAGGGCCGCGCCGGTGTGCCGGACGGTCGTGGTCAGCAGACGCATGACCGCCTCGCCCTGCAGCGAGTCGAGGGCGCCGGTCGGTTCGTCGGCGAAGATCACCCGCGGGCCGGTCGCCAGCGCGCAGGCCAGGGCGACCCGTTGGGCCTGCCCGCCGGAGACGTCCCCGGGGCGCCGGCCCGCCACGTCGTCGACATCCAGCCGGCCGAGCCACTCTTCGGCAATCGCCCGGGCATCCCGGCGGCCCCGCCCGGACAGCCGCAGCGGGACGGCCACGTTGTCGCGGCAGGTGAGTTCGGGGAGCAGCCGGCCGAACTGGAAGACGAAGCCGAACTCGCGCAACCGCAGTCGCGACCGGTCGCGATCGGCCAATGTGGACAGGTCGACGCCCTCGAAGGTCACGGTGCCCGCATCCACCGGCAGGATGCCGGCCGCACAGTGCAGTAGCGTCGACTTGCCGGATCCCGATGGTCCGATCACCGAAACGATCTCGCCGGCCTCGACCGTCAGGTCCGCACCGCGCAGGGCCTCGGTCGTCCCGAACGAACGGTGCACATCCGTTGCTGCGATCAGGATCTCGCTCACCTCTCCACCCCTTCGGTGCGCAGCCGGTCGCCCAGCGCGGTCAGTCGTGACGCGGTCAGTTCCAGCCAGCGCAGGTCCGCCTCCAGGTGCAGCAGTGCGTGGTCGCAGATGATCTGGTCGGCTAGATCGCCGGACTCCTTGCGGCGGGTCAGTTCTCGCATCCTGGAAAGGTGCTCCCGGCGCTGGGTGTCCAGGATCTCGTCGGCCGATCGGTGGCTCATCAGGGCGAGCACCACCTTCGTGTAGAGGGTGTTCTGCAGGTACTCGGCCGGCCTCTCCGGGGTGCGCAGCCACGATTCCAGGTCCGTGACGCCGGCGTCCGTGATCGCGTACCGCTTGCGCTCCGGTCCTTCGCCTGCCTGCAACCCATCGACACTCACCAGACCGTTCTTCAACAAACGGGACAACGTGGCGTAGACCTGGCCGTACGCGAGCGGCCGGTCGTTGCCGAACAGCTCGTCGTAGCTGCGTTTGAGGTCGTACCCGTGTCGGGGGGCCAGATCGAGCAGCCCCAGCAGGGATCGGGAGACTGACATGGCCGGAACTATACACACGAGGTATACCTCGTGTGTATAGCGGGGCCGGCGGGTGACCGCGCGGGGACTCAGCCGGTGCACCCACGACCCGTCACGCGAGGGGGATCGTCTCGGGGTGGGCCCAGTGCGGTCAGGTCCAGCCTGTTACCGACGGCTGCTCCCTGGGCCTCCCGCGCGCCGGCCGGCGGGTGTGGTGATGGCCCGCACGCGAACAGCCGTCCGATCGATACCCGATCCCCGGCGGAAGCTCCTGTGTCACATCATTACTCGGTCCGCGGGGGGCGTTGCCCGCCGCGGCGCTCGTCTCGATCCGGCGGAGCGCGGGCCGGTTGCTCAGGAGCCGTCCTTCGGGCGATCGTAGGTCTGCGAGAAGTGCGGCATCGTCGGCTCCGCCGCTTGGCCGTTGAACACGTTGTACGAGACGGCGGCATCGGCCACGCCGCGGGTCAGCCGGCTGTCGCGGTGACGCCAGAGGTACCCGAGGGTGCCGACGACCACTGCGCCGGTGCCGAGCAGGGCGACGGTGAACAGCATTGGCGCTCCCTCTTCGACGGGCCGGATAGTGAATTCTCCGCCACGATCCTGGCGAACGCCACGACATTTCGGGCGGGCGGCCGAGGTGAACGGAACGGTCCGCGCCGTCGGCATCCGTGGGCGACGACCCGCAACGCGCGGCTGGATCGTCGGTCCGGGCGGCACCATCCCCGGCGCGCCACCCGCCCTGCGTGCTGTCCGACGATCCGTAGCAGCGAACGCGCAGGTCGAAGACCGACCGCCGTTCGTCGAGGTCGTCCGCCAGGCCGTCGACGTGCGACAGCAAGGTCATGAGGGCGTCGTCGAGCGGCTCGATCGCGCGCTCGGGGCATTCGAGTTCCAGGGTCCAGATCGCGCCCTGGTGCCGCCGTCCGGACGTGCCTCGACCCATCGGGTCACCGATCTCGGCGACCCGCGTCGGGCATGCACCGACCCGTTCGGCGAAGTACGCAGCGGTCCTGGTCGAGCTGTCGGCTGGAACGAGACGTTCTCCGCCGGCGACGGCCGCGCAACAACTCCCATCGGTCTTGGTCCCCGACTCGCGGCCGGAAGCGCGGCTCCGGCCCGGTGGCGGATGCCCATCCTGATCATTGACCTGCCGATCCGCAACCCATGGCCAACGCCTCCAGGCATTGACCGCGCCGACGGTGATGTCGGTGGGGGAGTGGGCGGACCTCCGGTCGGCTCGTTTCATCCCGATCGAACGATCCGGTGGCCGCGCCGGACGGGTTGACTGCGGGGCGGCCATGGCTGTCCCGGTCGGGACGGCCGACCGAAACCCGAAAGGAATCAGACATGCCCGAGGAAACCCCGGTGCTCGACGCGCTGTCCGCGATCACCGCGGTCTCGATCGTGGGGAGCGAACTGCCGGCCCGCGAGCACATCATCGCCCGGCTGGCCGCACTGATCGCCGTGGATGCTCCGACGGCGTCCTACCTGCTGAACGCCGGAACGGCCGCCGATGTCGGCATCACGCTCGAGGACGTGCAGAGCCTGCTCGTTGCCGTCGCTCCGATCGTCGGTACCCCTCGGGTCGTGTCGGCATCGGCAAAGATCGCCGAGGCGCTGGGCCTGGCGGTCGCGCTGGTCGAGGAGGAGCTCGAGGAAGAACTGGCGGAGGCCGCCGACGAGGACTGAACGTCCGGGCCGAGAGGCCGGTCGGGGGAACGGTCCCGGCCGGCTTCTCGTCGCCCTCGGCCCCTTCGCGCGGTCGGTGAGTCGACCGCCAGGGAGGGCGGCGACGGTCAGTCCACCTGACACGACGGGCACCAGAACAGATTTCGGCCGACCATCAATTCGGTCCGCACGGCGGTACCGCAGGCGCGGCAGGGTCGATCGGCCCGCCGGTAGACATAGTGCGCGTCGTCCCGAGCCACCCGGCCGCTGTGGCGGGACCGGTCCTCGGGCCGGGTCGTGACGATCCGGCCGGCCCGCACCCCGGCCCTCATCATGGTGACGACGTCGTCCCACAGCCGTTCCCAGTCCTGGGGAGCCAGCGCGCGGCCTGGCCGAAATGGTGAGATCTGCTGGCGGAAGAGCACTTCCGCGCGGTACACATTCCCGATCCCGGCCACCATCGATTGGTCCATCAACAGCGCCCCGATCGCCATGCGGGATCTGGAGATCCGGACGAAGGCGCGTTCGGCGTCGCCCGCACGGGCGGTGCCGCGGCGCACCCGGAGCGGATCGGGACCGAGCCGCGCGAGAATGCCCGCCACTTCGTGGTCGTGGAGCAGCTCACACGCCGTCGCGCCGCGCAGGTCGGTCCAGACTCCGATGCCGTCCGGGCCGGGGCCCACCCACCGCATCCGCAGCGCGCCCCGGGGAGCCGGCGGTTCACCGATTCCGGAGGTGTACTTGCCGTACAACCCCAGGTGGACGTGCACCGTGTCCGCGCCGAACCGGGCGAACAGGTGCTTGCCGTACGAGGTGACCTCGTCGAGGACCCGACCGTCGACCACCTCCGCCCCGCGGGCGAAGCGGCCCTGCGGGCTGGTGACGTGCACCTCGCGACCGGCGAAGGCCGCTTGCTGCCGGCGGGCGAGACGGAAGAGCGTATGGCCTTCAGGCACGGTCGATCACCGGCCGAGTGTTCCCGGCCGCGCGACCGGTCACGCGGATCCGGCGACGACGGATGCGGCGACGATGGCCCGGCCGGTCCGCCCGGGCTCGCCCCGTGCCCGGGCGGCAGGTTGTTCGGCTCCCGTGACCCGGACCGGTGTGCCGGGCGGCGGTTCGTGGCAGCGAAGGGGTGGGCGGTGGATCGGCCGGGTGGGTGCCGCGGCTGGTTCGGGCCCGGTCGCGGCCGGCCGACGCGGTGGGCGATCGTCGGGTTGACGGCCGCCTCGCTGCTGGCCGGTTGCGCGTCAACGGGTTTCGCCGACCCGGCTGCGGCCGTTCCCTCTCCGTCCGTTCCGGCCGGGTCACATGGACGGGCCTGGCAATTCGACCGGTGTCGCCTTCGGCCACAATGCGGGCGAGGAGAACATGATCGGGGTGCGGCAACTCCTGATCGCCTGTCGGGATTCGCCGATCCGCCTCGGCCGCATCACCCAGGCCGACCCGGTGGTGGGGTGTGTGCTCGAGGATGGTGGATTGGGCGTCTTTCCCGGCAACGACGATGTGTGCACCACGCTGCGGCTTCCGGTTGCCGACGCCGCCGCATCCGCGCCCGTGCCGAATCCGAACGGCTGAGCTCTACTCCCGCTCGGATCCGTCCTCGGTCGTTCCCGTGGCGGTCGGCGCCGAGCCGGCGTGGCCGGACCACCCCGGCCGGGCCAGACCCAGGACGCCCGGAGTGGCGATCCCGGCCCGTACGCATGTCGGGACCTCGATGACGGCGCCGCAGAACTCGCACCAGTAGGTGCGGTGTCCGGTGTGGCCGGCCGTGCAATGGCACGGCTCCCAACCGACGATCATGTGCCCGGCGACGAACGGGTGCCCCGCAGGGCAGAGCTCGGGCCGTCGTTCGGTGACTGCCCACGGCATCATGCATCGAACATACGTTCGATCAATCGCCAGGTCCAGTTACCTGATCGGATCGGGCCTCCGACCCGCCGGCCAGTCCGGTCCAGCCGGCCCGGCCCGTCAGCCGTCGACGCGCTCGCCGAGTTCCGCGCTGTGCCGGCCGGGCGCGGTGGACTCCCGGATCAGCCGGGTCACCACCCGGAGCATGACCGTGTCGGTCTCCGCGGACTCGACCCGCTCGGCCGGCAGCCAATCCCGGAGCCGGTCGCGCAGGTAGTCCCGCCAGGCCAGCATGATCGCCTCGCCGGCCCGCACCCCGGCCGGGGCCAGCGCGAGCACGTCGCCGGTCCGGGTGAGCAGACCGTCCTCGACCAGGTCGTCGAAGAAGCTGGTCAGCACCCCGCCCGGCACGCCGACCCAGTCCTCGACCGCGGACTGGGTGATCGTCTGCTGCTCGAGGATCCACCCCCGGACCAGCACCTGCCCCAGGCCCCAGACCTGCGCATCGGTCAGGCCGGTCCCGGCCGCCGCCAGCACCCGCTGGCCGACGTCAGGACCACTGCTGCGCAGCACCCCGGCGACCAGGTCCTCCAGCTGGTCGGTCTCACCGGGCGGACGGGGCATGGCGAACCCGGCGCCGGGTCCGCGGTCCAGCTCGGCCGACACGTCCCGCATGGTGACCTGGGGCATCAGCAGCGCGATCACCAGGGCCAGCACCGCGAACGGGACCGCTCCGAGAAAGACGTACTGGAACGCCTCGGCGTAGGCGGCGATGATCGGCGCCTGCTGCGCCGCCGGCAGGGCATGCAGCGCCTCCGGGTCGCCGGCGGCCCGCGGGTCGGTGAGACCGGCTGCGAGCACTGCGGCGGGTAGCCGGTCGGCCAGGTGGTTGCTGTACAGGGTGCCGAAGATGGAGGCGCCGAACGATCCGCCCAGCGTACGGAAGAACGACACCCCTGACGTCGCCGCGCCGAGAAACTCGAACGACACCGTGTTCTGCACGATCAGGGTCAGGATCTGCATCATCAGGCCGATGCCGGCGCCCAGCACCACCATGAACAGGGCTTCGAGCCAGAATGACGTGGTGGCGTCCATGGTGCTGAACAGGTACAGGCCGAGGCCGGTCGCGACCGACCCGGCGATCGGGAACATCCGGTATCGCCCGGTGCGGCTGACGTAGTTGCCCGACGTGATCGCCGTGGCCAGCAGGCCGAGCACCAGCGGCAGCATGCGTAGTCCCGACTCGGTGGCGGACGCGCCGTCGACGAACTGCAGGAACGCCGGCAGGTAGGTGATCGACCCCATCATGGCGAAGCCGACGACGAAGCTGAGCACCGACGAGATGGTGAACACCCGGCTGCGGAACAGGTGCAGCGGCAGGATCGGCGCCGCGGCCCGGCTCTCCACGAACACGAAAAGTCCGATGGCCACGGCCGACCCGGCGAACAAACCGATGATCGTCGGCGACGACCAGGCGTACATGCTGCCGCCCCAGGTGGTCGCCAGGGTCAGTCCGGTCGCGCCCAGGCCGATGAACAACACGCCCAGGTAGTCGACGGGCACCGTCGTCCGCTCGGTGAGCTTGGGGATCGTGGTCGCCGCCATCGCGATCACGATCAGCGCGATCGGCACGTTCACGTAGAACGCCCACCGCCAGGACAGGTGGTCGGTGAACAGGCCGCCGAGCAACGGGCCGATCACCGTGGTCACACCGAACACCGCGCCCAGTGCGCCCTGATACCGGCCGCGTTCGCGCAGCGGGATGACCTCGCCGATGAGCGCCGTGGCGGTCACCGCCAGGCCGCCGCCGCCGAGGCCCTGTACCGCGCGGCTGGCGATCAGCATCTCCATGTCCTGGGCCAGGCCACAGAAGAAGGAGCCGATGATGAAGACCGCGACGCTGAGCTGGAACATGATCTTGCGGCCGAACATGTCGCCGAACTTTCCGGCCAGCACCGTGGAGATCGTCTCGGCCAGCAGGTAGGCGGTGACCACCCAGCTCATGTGGCCGGCACCGCCCAGATCGCCGACGATCGTCGGGAGTGCCGTCGTCACGATCGTCTGGTCCAGCGCCGACAGCAGCATCCCCAGCATGACGGTCACGAACACCAGGTTCATCCGCGACCGGCTCAGGTTCGCGGGCATCGTGGTGGATGACCTGGTCGGGGCAATGGTGTGCGACATCGAACCCTCGTTCACGGAATGTGATCGTGTGAGAACTCTCGGTAATATTCGATGCGAAGAGTAGGCCGACCGGAATTGCCTCGCATCCGCGCCACGCCCGGTGGGAGCATTGCTGACCGTGCAGATCCTGTTCGCGGCCATTCCCGCTTACGGTCACCTGTTCCCGATGCTGCCGCTGGTTGCGGCCTGCGCCGAGGCCGGGCATGAGGTGTCCGTGGCGACCGGAGAGCCGTTCCTGGGCCGGCTACCCTGGCCGACCGTTCGTGGGATCCCCGCCGGCACCGAGCTCGACGCGGTGACCGCCGAGGCGCGCCGCCGGCATCCGGCGGCGCAGGGAGCCGACCTCGCCATGGCGATGTTCGGCGACGTCAGCGCGGAGCTGATCAGCGGCGAGCTCGACCGGATCGTCGCCGAGCGGCGGCCGGACCTGGTGGTCTACGAGCCGATGAACGTCGGGGCCGCGATGGTCGCCGATGTGCACGAGGTACCCGCGGTCGGGTTCTCGATCGCGCTCGGCACCTTCGTCGTGGACCTGATCGCGGATGCGGCCCGGCAGTTCCGGGCCGGGTTCTGGGCGGCGCACGGACGGGTTCCACCGCCCGGAACCGGGTTGATGGGCGCCGCCCTGCTGGATCCGACGCCGGCCTCCCTGGCGTCCGCCGCCGGCCCGCCGACCACCGTCCGCCGGGTCCCGATCCGGTCGGTGGCCTACTCCGATGCCGCGGGAACAGTGCCGGAATGGCTGACCGGCCCGCGCCGGCGGCCGGCGGTGTACCTCACCCTGGGCACCGTCTCGTTCGGCGCAGTAGAGGTGATCCGTCGTGCCGTCGATCAGATCGCCGGCCTTGACGTCGATCTGCTCGTGGCGGTCGGACCGCAGGGCGACCCGGACGCGCTCGGTCCGGTGCCCGGCAACGTGCACGTCGAGCGCTTCATCGCGCAGCCTCAGGTGCTGGGACTGGTTGATGTCGCGGTCCACCACGGCGGCACGGGCACCGTGCTGGGTGCCGCCGCCGCCGGGGTGCCGCAGCTGATCCTGCCGCAGGGCGCCGACCAGTTCCTCAACGCCGACCTGATCGCCGAGGCCGGGATCGGCCGTGGACTGACGAACGACCGGCAGGACGGCGGGACGATCACCGCGGCGGTCGCCGCGCTGCTTGCCGACGGAGCGCCGGAGCGCCGGCGCGCCGGTCAGATCCGGTCCGAGATGGCGGCCATGCCCGCGCCGGAGCAGATCGTGCCCGAACTGGTCACGGTGGCCTGCGGCTGAGGGAGTGTCGCCGGCCGGTCAGCCGTGGTCGTGCCCCGCGCCGGCCATCTCGGCGTCGGGGGCGGCCGGCTCGTCGGGGTTCTTCTGCGCGTAATCCGCCCGCTCCTCGGCCGAGCAGTTGCACGGCGTCGGGCCGCACCGCTGCACGAATGCCATCGACGCCGCGGTCGTCGGCCGATGCTGCGGCGCGCCCAGTTGGCCGGCCACCGCGGCGTTGCCGACCGATCGCTGCAGGCCCAGCAGCACATCGGACACACCACCGACGCCGCCCGGGCCCTCGGTGCGCCGGGGCCCGGGGTGGGGGCCCGCCCAACCTGGCTCGTCCGCACTGTGCTGCCGCATTCCGGCACCCTCCGGTCACCGACGACGATCTGCCGACCCCATTGTCGGCCCGGCGGGACCGGCGCGAAAGGCATCGGCGCAACGGTGCCCTTTCGGGCAGCCGGTCACCGCGCCGGTTGATCGGGCATCACCGAGCGGGGCCCGGCCCGCCGGGCACCTCCGGCCCGGTTGGGCACATCAGCGCCAGCCGGCCGGGCACATCCGGGCCGATCCCGCCCGGGCCGATCACGGCACCCCGGCCAGTTGCACGGGCGGCGCGGCCACCGGAGTGCCACGAGCCAGCGGCGGCAGCAATATCCGCTCGGACCACCGGGTGATCCGTCCCCGGTCGATACCCCGCGGGAGGGAGAGCTCGGCCCGGAAATGCTCCGGTTCGGCGTAGTACAGCAGGAACCAGGTCTGCAGGTGATCCGGGCCGGCCGGCCGGCCGGTGGCGACCAGATGCAGCAAGGAGCCGAACTCGAAGGCCAGCTGGCCGTTCGCGTGGATCGCCTGTTCGGTGGCGGACCCGCGGGCGTGCCGCGGCCCGGCGCCGGAACCGGGCAGTCCGGTGCCCTCGTCGCCGGTGGCGAGCACCACCGCGAAGTCGCCGGACGGATGGATCGTCCGGGCCAGGTTGTTCGGGTTGTCGTAGGCCCAGCCGTTGGGGACCAGTTGCTCCCGAAGCGCCCGGGTCGCCCGTCCCCACCGGAGCAGGCCCTCCAGGATCGGTGGATCAAGATCTGAGCAGTGCGCGGACTCCCGATCCGCCGCGCCCAGTGCGCTGGCCACGACGTCCACCGTCAGACCGAACGCCGGTAGTCGCTCCGGACCGGAGATGATCGGTGACATGGCCGGTTCCCCGTCGATGTGGGTCATGAGCCGATCATGGCAAGCCGGTCTGACAGTCGCGCTCGACCGTTGCCGGTGGGACAACGGGGTACGCAATCGCGACAGAATCCGCCTTACGGGTGACGAAACTGGTAGTGCATCCGTGTGTAAGCCTCCGATAGAGTGCTTCTTTCATACTCTGCGTAATGGGGGTACGAGTGGACACGGCAATGGTGCCGCGATCCCGGGGGATCGCATCGTGGCCGCTCCAACCCGCCTGGCCGTGGGACTGGGAGAACCGCCCGGCCAAGGACCATTGCCCGCACGTGTGGGAGGTCGTCGTCATCGCCCGGTTGTTCAACCCGAACGAGCAGGTCGCTCGGTGCTCCCGATGCCACACCCCGCGATGTGGCTACGCCGACGACCCTGATCCGTGCCAGCGGCGCCGTCATCATGAAGGGCCGCACTCTGCGCCACTGGACTGACCTCATCGCGCCGGGCGCGAGTGCTCGTCGCCGGGCGGACCACCGCAAACCTTTCGCCCGTTCGGCGTCCCGTGCTGGTGGGCGTGCACTGTCGGCGTGCAATGTCGGCGTGCACTGTGGGCGTGCACTGTGGGCGTGCACAGTGGGCGTGCACGGTGGGCGTGCACTGTGGGCGGCGTCATCAGCCCAACGACGCAGTCAGTGGTGACATTACGAAGTCGTGACCTACGATTCACTCAATCGGTTCGTACATTCGGGTTACCAAACCGCCTTCGCGCGGGCTAGAGTAACGGTCAGTAATGGAGGGCCCGGAGTGCCGGGGGGCGTCGGGCCCGCCATTGCGGATGTGCCGCCGACTGCGGCGCTCGGGCCGCCGGGGGTGCCGACGGACGTTCCTACGCCGGGAACGGGTCGCACCTCCGGCCCGCCCCGCCTTCTGCCCGGCGCGATGCACGCCGGCCTCCGGCCCGCGCCCGCGCGTCGACTCCCTCGCGGCGACCGGCGCCGAAAATGTCCGCGCGCCCGCGGGTGTCCGCGGCGTACCGTCGGGCCGACAGCGTCGCACGAAGGGTGGGCGAGTGCCGATGTCGGATTCCACGCCGGTGTCACCGGCGAACCAGCCGCCGGCGGATGAACCGGCGAGCGCGCAAGCCGAACGGTTCGAGGTGGTACTCGATGCCCCGGCCGTCGAGTCGGCCGAGGAACTGGACCGGCGTACGGCCCGGGTGAGCGCCCTCGACCTGGATCGCCTTCCGGACCGCGGCTCCGTCCGGCTGCTCGTCGACGCCGAGCAGCTCGACCGGCTGCGCGCGGCGGGCCTGCCGGTCAGCGTCCGGAGATCCGTGCCCGTCCGGCCGCTGGATCCCACCTTGGTCGCGACCGAGGACGAGGTCACCGAATGGCTGGCCGCCCGGCTCGGTCCGGCCGGCCCGGATGGGGGGCCGGCCGCCCACCCCGAGGCCGGCCCGACCGGCGAGGAGCGGTGATGTACCGGACCGTCGCCCAACTCGATGCCGTCACGGCCCACCTGGTCACCACCGCGCCCGATCTGTGCGCCCGGCTGCCGCTGCCGCATGCCTCGATCCAGGGCACCCCGGTGTCGGCGCTGCGGGTCGCCGCACCGGACGGTCCGCCGATCGACGAGCGGCCGGGCGTGCTGCTGATCGGCGGCACGCATGCCCGGGAGCTGATGAACCCGGACCTGCTCGTCGAGCTCGCCGTCGACCTGGTCGCCGCGCACCGTGGCGGCACCGACCTCGTGCTCGGCGACCGGACCTGGCCGGCGGCGCAGCTGCGCACCATGCTCTCGGCGGTGGCGCTGTACCTGCTGCCGTGCGTGAACCCGGACGGCCGCACGTACGTGATGACCGTCGACGACATGTGGCGCAAGAACCGGCGCGACAACCCCGGGACCAGCTGTGACGGCGTCGACCTCAACCGCAACGCCGACATCCTGTGGGGCGTCACCGAGGGGCAGACATCCTGCTCGCCCTGCACCGACATCTACTGCGGCCCGGGCGCCTTCAGCGAGCCGGAGAACCAGAACGTCAAGCACCTGCTGGATACCCGGCGCGTCGACCACTTCGTCGACGTGCACTCGTTCTCCGAGCTGGTGATCTACCCGTGGGGCCACGCCGCCAACCAGACGACCGACCCGGCGCAGAACTTCCGCACGCTGCCGACCGGGACGTGCCGGCCGCTGGGTCGACCGGGCTACGCCGAGTACATCGCGCCGGCCGACCTGGCCGAGTTCCGGCGGGTGGCCGGGCGGATCGTCGACGAGATCGCCGCGGTGCGCGGCCGGCGGTACAGCCCCGAGCCGGGCATGACGCTCTACCCGACCACCGGCACCCACAGCGACTACGCGTGGAGCCGGCACCTGGCCGACCCGACCCTGCACAAGACATACGGGTACACCATCGAGACCGGACCGGCCGGCGACGACGCTCGCGAAGCGTTCCACCCGAGCGACCCCGAACCGATCAAGCGGGAAGCCGAGTCGGGTCTGCTCGCGCTGCTCCAGATCGCGGCCGGCTGACTGCCGGCCGCCCGGTTACCGTGGGCCGGTGACCAGCACGGTGCCCGGACCGCCCGACCCGGCCGACTTCCTGCGCTCGGCCGACCCGGGTACCCGGGTGGTCGCCCGGCACCGGGTACCCGGCGGGTTCACCGACGCGCTGGGCTACCTGCGCTCGTGCGACGGCACCGCGTGCGAGATCGACACCCGGCGG
Source organism: Nakamurella sp. (assembly GCA_044223435.1). Lineage (GTDB taxonomy): Bacteria > Actinomycetota > Actinomycetes > Mycobacteriales > Nakamurellaceae > Nakamurella. The sequence continues at coordinate 111,527 of JBGALY010000013.1, read as the reverse complement.
GGCCCGGTCACCGTGCCGCTGGCCAATGTCGTTGCCGCCAAACAGGTCCCCGAACCACCCCCGCGACGGCCCCGCTGACGCCGGCGAGCCCGCTCAGCCGGTCCACCAGGGCCGCAGCGGTACCGCCGAGTCGCCCTTCTCGCCGGGCTTGATGCCCAGCACCTGGAAGAGCTGGATGTTGTTGCGCTCGAACCCGAGCCGGCAGGCAGCCATGTACAGGCCCCACACCTTGGCGGTGCCCAGCCCGACGTCGTCCACGCAGGCGTCCCAGTTGCGTTCCAGGTTCGCGCACCAATCGCGCAACGTCATGCCGTAGTGCTCGCGCAGGTTCTCGGCGTGCCGGACGTCGAACCCGGTGTCCTGCATGGCCATGATGACCCGGCCCGACCCGGTGAGCTCCCCGTCCGGGAACACGTACCGGTCGATGAACGGCTCGGCCTTGGGCGCGGTGCGGTTCTCCGGCCGGGTGATGCAGTGATTCAGCAGCCGGCCGCCCGGGCGGAGTTTGTCGAGCAGCCGACCGAAATAGCCGGGGTACTGCTTGACGCCGATGTGCTCGGTCAGCCCGATCGACGAGATCGCATCGAAGCCGGTTTCCGGCACATCCCGGTAGTCCAGGTGGCGGATCTCGGCCCACTCGCCCAGGCCCTGCTCCCGGATCGCTCGCTGACCCCATTCGGCCTGCTGGCGCGACAGCGTCACGCCCAGCACCCGGACCCCGCGGCGGGCCGCATGCCGCACCATTGCGCCCCAGCCGCAGCCGACGTCGAGCAGCCGGTCGCCCGGCTGGAGCGCCAGCTTGTCGAAGACCAAGGCGTGCTTGGCGTCCTGCGCCTGCTCCAGGGTCGCCTCCGCCGTCGGGTAGACCGCGCACGTGTAGGTCATCGACGGTCCGAGCACCATCTCGTAGAACTCATTCGAGACGTCGTAGTGCTTACCGATCGCGGACGAGTCCCGCCTGCGGGTGTGCCCGAGGCCGTGCGCGACCCGCATCCAGCGGGGGGTCGCCTCCTGCGGGGGCGGCGCAACCGGCAGCAGGGTCGTCAGGCCGGCGCTGCGCACCAGGTCGACGACTTCGCCGGGCGACGGGCGGCGCAGTCGGAGCTCGTCGTCCATCAACCGCAGCAACGGGTACGGATCGGCCGGGTGCACCCCGGTCATGTCCATGTCGCCGGCGATGTACGCCCGGGCCAGGCCGAGGTCCCCGGGCGCGGTCAACAGGTAGTTCAGCGCGTGCCGGTTGCGGATCTGCAGGCCGGGGGCCTCCGGCGGGCCGGCCTCGCTGCCGTCGAAGGCGGTGAGCCGGAACGGCAACGGACCTTCGGACACCGCCGACGCCATCTGGGCGATCGTCATCGACCCGGAGTGCCGGATCGGTTTCGGGGTGTGCAGGTGAGTCGAGGTGATCGGAGATCGAAAAGTGGTCATTGTCGGCGCACCGCCTTGTCATAGAGGTCAAGCAGTCGATGATCGGGGTCATAGCGCTTCTTCAGGTCGCCGTAGGCGACCCCGCCGTACTTGGCCGCGAACTCGGCGCGGCTGTAGAAGGAGTCCGAGTACAGCGACTTGTGCCCGCCGAGTTCGCCGACCACGGCCTCGATCCGGCGGTTCGTCGCCCCGGGGTCGTCCGGCCGGCGCGGCACCACCGACCAGAACCCGACGTTCACGTAGGTGCGCTCGGGCTCGAACGGGTGCAACGGCCAGGTCGGTTCGGCGCTGTCGGCCGGCACATCGGGCCGGCGTGGGATGCGCAGCGGGCACAGCCAGATCGGTTCGATCGGAACGTGATCCAGGAACCAGGTCAGGAAATCGGCGGTCCGCTCGACGGGGATCTCCACGTCCTGGACGACCCGTTCGAACGGCGGACGGCCGTGGAGTGCCTCCATCCGGTCGGCGATGGCGAACCGCCGGTCCAGGGCGACCAGCTTCCAGTAGACCGAGCTGCGCTTGAGTCGATGGGGCCACCACCGGCGGATCGTCGGTTGCTGGGCGCCGAATGCCCGGGAACACCAGAACCAGTCGGTGTCCCACCGCCACAGATAGTCGTGGACGGTCAACCGGTCGGTCGTCCGACGCTGGATGGACCGGTAGTAGATCTGCTGCCCGGTGTAGTCGCTGGTCGGGCCGCGCTCGTCGGTCATCCGGCCCAGGGTCAGGTACTGCTCCGAGGCGGTGAACACCACGCCGTCCAGGTAGTCGACCCGCTGGCCACCGTGTTCGCGGGTGATGCTGATCGTGGCCACCGCGGCCTGCAGATCGGCGACGTCATGGAATCGCAGGTGCCGCAGCGCGACGTACGGCAGCACCGGTTCCAAGCGCACCCGCAGCCGGGTCGCGTAGCCGAGGCTGCCGTAGGAGTTGGCGAAGCCATGGAACAGGTCCGCGTGCGGGCCCAGGGGTGCGGCGGTGACGATCTCGCCCGCCCCGGTCAGGATGTCCATGACCGCAATGTCGTCGTACACGACCCCGCTGCGGAACGCGCCGGATTCGATGCCGCCCCCGGTGGCCGCCCCGCCGACGGTGATGGTCTTGAGCTGCGGCACGATCAGCGGGGCCAGACCGTGCGGCAGGGTCGCCGCGACCAGGTCCTCGTAGGTGCACATGCCACCGACGTCCGCCGTCATCGCGACCGGGTCGACCGCCAGTACCCCCGACAGTCCCGACACGTCCAGGCCCGGACCGTCGGTCCGGCTGCGGGCGCGGAACAGGTTGGACGTCCGTTTCGCCAACCGCACCCGTCGGTCGGCGGGAATGGCCCGGTAGCTGGCCAACAGCCGGGCCAGGCCCTCGGCGTACCCGGGGTCGGTGGCCGCCCGGGCCCAGCCGTCAACGGTCGTCCGCGGCGCCGCCGGCGTCGCGGTAGGAGCGGTTCCATCGGACACAGCCCACATGCTGCACAAGTTAGTCCCGCTATGTGACGCCGGGTTCACCCGGGCGACGTGAGTCGTGTCGCATTCGTCCCGTCCGGCCCGGTCAGCCGTCCTTCTTCTCCTCCGCCTGCAACCGGTTGACGACATGGTCCGGTGCGGGAGCGTGCCGCAGGTACTGCTTGGTGTAGCTGCCGGTGCCGTGGGCGAGCGAGCGAAGTTCGATGGCGTAGCGGATGAACTCCAGCTCCGGCACCTCGGCCTGCACCGAGGAACGGCCGTCGCCGGCGGACTCGGTGCCGCGCACCCGCCCCCGTTTGCCGGCCAGGTCGGCCAGGATCGCGCCGACGTACTCGTCGTCCACGGTGATCGTGACCGAGTCCATCGGTTCGAGCAGTTGGACGCCGGCCGCGTGCGCCGCCTCCCGGAGGGCCAACGACCCGGCCAGCTGGAAGGCCGCGTCGGAGGAGTCGACGCTGTGGGCCTTGCCGCCGACCAACCTGACCCGCAGGTCGACCATCGGGTGCCCGGTCACGCCCTTGTCCAGCTGCGCCCGGATGCCCTTCTCGACGCTGGGGATGAACTGGCGCGGGACCGCACCGCCGACGACCTGGTCGACGAACTCGAACCCGCCACCCTCTGGCAGCGGCTCCACCTCGATCTGGGCGACCGCGTACTGGCCGTGCCCGCCGGATTGTTTGACGTGCCGGCCCAGCCCGGCGCCCGCCTTCCTGACCGTCTCCCGGATCGCGACCCGCACCGGGGCGACCGACACCTCGATCCCGGCGCGGGTGCGCAGCCGGTCCAGCAGCACCTCGAGCTGCTGCTCGCCCATGGTCCACATGAGCAGCTGACCGGTCGCCGGATTCACCTCCACGCGGACCGTCGGGTCCTCGGCCTGGAGCCGGGCCAACCCTTGCACCAGCTTGTCCTCCTCGCTGGAGGTGCGGGCCGAGATGGCCACCGGCAGCAACGGTTCGGGCATCGTCCAGGGGGCGAGCACGGCCGGGTCGGCGGGATCGGACAGGGTGTCACCCGTCTCCGCATGGGCCAGCCGGGCGACCGACACGATGTCCCCGGCGACGGCCTTCGGCACGCCGGTCAGGGTGCCCCCCAGGGGTCGCGAGATGGCGCCGGCCCGCTCGTCCAGATCGTGCTCGGCGTGCCAGGACTCGTCCTCCGGATGGCCCGAGAACCGGGCGAAGTGGCCGGACACGTGCACCGGCACGTCCGGCAGCAGGGTGCCGGAGAACACCCGGACGATCGAGATCCGCCCGACGTACGGGTCGGTCGTGGTCTTGACCACCTCGGCGACCAGTGGACCGTCGGGGCTGCCGGTGAGCCGCTCGCGGGCGGCGCCGGCCGGCGTGTAGACCGGTGGGAGCACGTGCTCCTCCGGGTGGGGGAGCCCGCGGCCGATCACCTCGAGCAGCTCGGGCACGCCGAGCCCGGTGGTGGGGACACAGGGGATCACCGGGTGGAAGTTGCCGTGCGCGACGGCGGTCTCCAGGTCGTCGACGACCGTGTCGAAACCGACCTGTTCGCCGGCCAGGTAGCGATCGAGCAGCCCGTCGTCCTCCGACTCGGTGATCACCGCCTCGATCAGCGCCTCCCGGGTGCCGGAGATCGCCTTCTGCTCGTCGTCGTCGGCCGGCCGGGCGACCCGGGAGCCGGCGGAGATGTCGTAGACCGTCTGCGACAGCAGGCCGATCAACGCGGTCGGCGGCTCGCCGATGGCCGAGTCGACCGGCAGGTACAGCGGGTGCACGCCCTCGCCGAAGGCGAGTTGGCAGTTCTCCACGGCCGCCGCGAAGTCGCCGCGCGGCTGGTCGATGTGGGTGACGACGACGGCCCGTGGCATGCCGACCGCGGCGCATTCCTGCCAGAGCATCCGGGTGGCGCCGTCGATGACCCCCCCGGCGGCCGCCGTATCGGTGGCCGAGACGACGAACAGGGCGGCGTCCGCGGCCCGCAGGCCGGCGCGCAACTCCCCGACGAAGTCGGCGTGACCGGGGGTGTCGACGAGGTTGATCCGCACCGGGCCGGCGATCTCGGGGATGTCGGTGACGACGACGCTGGCCACCGACAGCGACACCGATCGGCCCAGCCGCTTCTCGACGTCCTCGAAATCGCAGACCGTACTGCCGTTCTCGATCGAGCCGAGCCGGCTGACCGCGCCGGTCGACAGGGCGATCGAATCGACCAGCAGGGTCTTGCCGGCGCCGCCCGGGCCGACGAGCACCACGTTGCGAACCTGTTCGTGACCGTCCCGGCCGTTGTCCCGTGCGCCCTGGGTCATCGCTCGGCGCCCCGCAGTCCCCGGCCGATGCCGCCGGACCCGGGTACAGCGGGACGGTGGTCACCGACCCGATGGCGAGTGGGTTCATGAATTCTCATGTTCGACCACCTCTGGCCGGTCCCGGGCCACGACCCTGCGCCGCGGCAATGTCGGCCACTGCTGGCAGTCTGCCAGCGGGGCGGCCGACCGCAACCGCACCGGGTGCCGGCATTCCCGGCCACACCGCCCCGGACCCCGGCAGATCGTGGTTGTCTGGAGGACGAGAGGCGCTGGTGCCTCCCGCACCGTCGAGGGAAGGACATCGTCATGACGCATCGCGACGGATCTTCGGATCCCACCGCCGGCCCCGTGGAGCGCGACCCGGCGGACGTGCAGCCCGACTACGCCCGGGAGGACCGGGACCCGGCCGGGCGCGAGGTCGAGACGGGTGAGCTCGGTTCCCCTAACTTCGCGACCACCGATATCGACCCGGGCGAGCCGGATCCCATTCCGCCGGGCACGCCCAACTTCGCCACCAGGGACATCGACCCGGGCGAGCCGGACCCGATCGACCCGACCCGACCCACCTTCGCCACCCGGGACCAGGATCTGTCGTAGGCCGGTCCGGGCCCTACCGGGGCGCAGGCAGCGGCCACTGCGGCAGCAGCCGGCGCGCCAGGTCCAGCGCAACCCCCCACTCCAGGTCGGGCACGTCGTAGTGCTGGGCCCCGGCCCCGGTGGTGGCGACGAGGGTGGCCAGACCCGCCCGTCGCTGGAACGGTGACCGCCGGATCGTGACCCCGGTGATGCCGTCGACGGCCAGCACCGTCCGCCGCCGGTCCAGCGACCCGACCTGGATGATGAGCCGGCCCTCGGTCACGGCGTGGCCGAGGCTGCGGTAGCGGTCGGCGGCCAGCGGGAACGCGACCAGCACGAGGACGGCCCACAGGGGCAGGAACGGCGCGGGCAGACCGGCCCACCAGGTGAGCGCGGCCAATCCGGCGGCCACGGGCAGGGTGCCGGCCAGCGCCCGCGTGTACCGGCGACGCCGCGCGGCCGGGCCGTGCGCGGTCAGCGTGGGGTCGACCGCTCGCCGGCCGGCATTGTCGGGGTCCAGCACGGCGGCCTCCACCCGGCGCACCTCGGCGGCCGGCGCCGGCGGCATCAGCAGTGAGCTGCCGCCGCCCTCGTTGCCCTCCCCGCCGGCTCGACGCAAACCGGTGACGATCGCGTGCAGCCGCGCCCCGCCGGCCCGGCGCAGCACGATCGGCTCACGCCGCTGCACCCCCCGCAGCCGATGCTCGGCCAGACTGGTCGACCGGGTGGTCAGCAGCCCGCGGGTGACCTGCAACGTCCCGCCCGGGTGCCGGGTGAGCCGGAAACCCGTGTAGGAGATCACGTACCCGGCCACGGACAGGATCGTCACGGCGATGATGACGGCGCCGGCGGCCAGCGCGGCGTCCAGCCAGACGGAATGGCCGCGCAGGTATCCCAGCACCTGCTCGACCGGTCCGAAGTCGGCGGGGTTCAGCCGCGCCTCGTGCAGCAACCGGAAGCCGAAGCCGATCAGCACCGCACCGGTGACCACACCGGACAGCGTCGCCGGGGCCAGCGCGATCCAGCGGCGGTGCAGTCGGGCCAGTTCGACCTCGGCATCGGTGGTGATTGTGGTGGTGGTGGTGGTGGCAGACCCGCCCGTCGCGCCGTCAGTGCCGTTCCTGCTGCCAGTGGCGCCCGTGCCGATAGCGCCGACAGCGCCGTTCGCGCCGTCAGTCTCCGCTCCGATAGCGCCGATTGCGCCGTCAGATATGCCCGTGCCGTCAGATGTGCCCGTGCCGTCAGGTGTGCCCGTGCCATCAGATGTGCCCGTGCCCGCCACCCCCCTGGCGCCGACGAGCGGCACGGCCGGCCCGACGCGGTCCGCAACCCGCCCCGGCGTCCGGTGCAACAGTTCCGACCGGAGCCCCGGCACGGACGCCGCCGGCAGCCCGTCCAACCGCACCGGCCCGGCGTGGGCGTGGGAGCTGCCGGTGCCGATGTCCACCCGGACCAGGCGGAGCAGACGTTGCAGCGGATGGGCGCTCACGTCAAGGGTGCGGATGCGGTCCCGCGGCACGGTCAGGTGCGTGCGTTGCAGGATGCCGCGGCGGACCTCGACCACGGTGGGGGTGATCCGGTAGCGGGTGGAGAGATAACGGGCCAACCCCAGCGCGACGACCACGGCCGCGCCGATCAGCCCCCACGGCGGACCGTCGTCATTGCGGGCGCCGGCGATCAGCAGGACCAGGAGCACCGGGATGAACCGGATGACCTCGCGGACCGGTTCGACCAGCAACATCCCGGGGGACAGGCGCCGCCAGGGTGGATCGGCGGTCACCGGGCCGTCCGTCACGTCGCGTCTCCGCGGGACGCCTGCGCAGCGGCGGTGATCCGGGCGGCGAGCCCGGAGGCCGTGCGCTCGTCCAGCCCCTCGATCTCGACCGGGCCCGCCGCGGACGCGGTCGTGACGGTCAGCGTGGTGAGCCCGAACAGGCGGGCCAGCGGACCTCGGGCGCTGTCCACCGTCTGCACCCGGCTCACCGGGGCGATCCGCCACTCCTGCGTCCACCAACCGGTGCGGGTATAGACCGCGTCATCGGTCAACTCCCACCGATGGACCCGGTAGCGCCAGCGGGGCATCACCGCGAGGTGGATCGCCGCGAGCAACCCGCTGAGAATCAGGAGTGGGACTTTCCAGGGCGGGATCGGCCAGTCCAGCGTCAGCGCGGCGACCTGGACGGCAAGCGCCGCCAGCCAGCCGGCCAGGGCCCGGACGAACCAGTACCAGACCGCGCGAGGCGCGACCTGGTTCGCTGGTATCCGCAGCGCGGGAGCCGGAACGGCCGAGTCGGTCGACATTCCTCCATCGTCCGCCCCGCCGGTGCGCGTGCTCGGTTCGGCCGTGGATCGGCACCGTGAGATTGCGGTCGGGTATGGCGTGGTCGCGGGTCGGCCGGCATCATCGCCGGCACGTCGAGTTGCCAGGTTGGGCCCCGCTCAGCGCCGTTGCGGGTCACAAGGAGGCAAGTCGATTCCATGACGGGTCCGGAAGCCGCCGCGGCGGTGGGAAGACCGCCCGGCCGGCTGCGGCGCGGCGGCCCGGCAACACCGAAAGTCCGGCAAACTCCACCGACGCGCGGCGCGCCTCCGTGGCGCCGTGTGACCCCGCACCTACCTTCAACCCCAGCGCCACTACCTGACATAACTATAACCGTATGGTTGAGGTTGAGAGGCGAAGGCGAATGACGCCACCGCACAACTACCTGGCCGTCATCAAGGTCGTCGGCATCGGCGGCGGCGGCGTGAACGCCATCAACCGGATGATCGAGGTCGGCCTGCGCGGGGTCGAGTTCATCGCGATCAACACCGATGCCCAGGCTCTGCTGATGTCGGACGCCGACGTCAAGCTGGACGTCGGCCGGGAGATGACCCGGGGCCTGGGTGCCGGGGCGAACCCGGACGTGGGCCGCAAGGCCGCCGAGGACCACCGCGAGGAGATCGAGGAGGTGCTCAAGGGCGCGGACATGGTCTTCGTCACCGCAGGGGAAGGCGGTGGCACCGGCACCGGCGGTGCGCCGGTGGTTGCCTCGATCGCCCGCAAGCTGGGCGCGCTGACCATCGGCGTGGTCACCCGTCCGTTCGCCTTCGAGGGTCGCCGCCGGGGCAACCAGGCCGAAGAGGGCATCAAGATGCTCCGCAACGAGTGCGACACCCTCATCGTGATCCCCAACGACCGGCTGCTGCAGCTGGGCGACATGGGGGTGTCGCTGATGGACGCGTTCCGCTCGGCCGACGAGGTGCTGCTCAACGGTGTCCAGGGCATCACCGACCTGATCACCACCCCCGGCCTGATCAACGTCGACTTCGCCGACGTCAAGTCGGTCATGGCCGGCGCCGGGACCGCGCTGATGGGCATCGGATCGGCCCGCGGTGAGGGTCGCTCGGTCCAGGCCGCGCAGAAGGCGATCAACTCTCCGCTGCTCGAGGCCTCGATGAACGGTGCGCACGGCGTGCTGCTGTCCATCGCCGGCGGGTCCGATCTGGGCCTGTTCGAGATCAACGAGGCCGCCTCGCTGGTCCAGGAGGCCGCGCACGAGGACGCGAACATCATCTTCGGCACCGTCATCGACGATTCGCTGGGCGACGAGGTGCGGGTCACCGTCATTGCCGCCGGTTTCGACTCCAGCCCGTCGGTGCTGTCCCCGAGTGTGGAGCAGCGGGTCCGCGCGAGCGTCGGCGCCGGCCCGACGGGCGGACCGAGCGGCCGGCTCAGCGGCCGCGGCGGCTACGAGGGCGGCCTGGACGGTGGCCTGAACGGGACCGGCAACGGTGGCTTCTCGTCCCATCCGCAGCGGGTCGAGCCGCCGCAGCCGCAGTACGCCGCGGCCGCGCAGCCGCAGTACGCCGCCACCCCGCCGCCACCCGCCCGCGGGACCGCCCCGGCCTACCAGCAGCAGGCGCCCGGCCGGTACCAGGCGCAGCCGCCCGCGCATCAGGGTGCTCCCGCCGGGCGGGGCCGTCCGCCGGTCGACCTGGACGACGACGACGTGGACGTCCCGTCCTTCATGAAGCGCTGACCGGAGTCCTCGTCGATGGCACCACCTCCGCGCCGGTGATCGGAACCCTGTTCACGACCCGGCGCGGAGGTGTCTCCGTTCCGCCCTACGACGAGCTGAACCTCGGCGGGGCGGTCGGCGACGACCCGGCCGCGGTCCGGGTGAACCGGACGGTGCTGGCCGAACAGGTCGGCCTGCCGGCCGAGAAGTTCGTCTGGATGAAGCAGGTGCACAGTGCGGTGGTCCGGGTGGTCGGCCGTGCGGGTGACGCGTCGCCGGGGGACTGTGACGGCATCGTCACCGACGCGCCGGGGGTCGCGCTCGGCGTGCTCGCCGCCGACTGCGTGCCGATCCTGGCCGGGGATGCCCGGACCGGGGTGATCGGTGCCGCACACGCCGGTCGCCGGGGCGCCGCGGGCGGCATCGCGGTCCGGCTCGTCTCGGCGATGGCCGACCTGGGTGCCGCCGCGGCGGACATCACCGTCTGGCTCGGCCCGGCCATCTGCGGCCGCTGCTACGAGGTGCCCGCCGATATGCGCGACGAGGTGGAGCGAACGTTGTCCGGGTCGGCGTGCCGGACCGATCGGGACACCCCCGGGCTCGACCTGCGGGCCGGTCTGCGCCGCCAGCTCAGCGCCCTGGGTGTGCAGCGCGTCAACGTCGACACCCGTTGCACGCACACCGATCCCGACCTGTTCAGTCATCGCCGCGGGGCACCGACCGGACGGCAGGCCGGGGTGATCTGGCGGTCACCGGGCAGGGTGTGAGAACGCGACGAGCTCGTGTCGATCAAGAGGGTGTGTCGCGCCACATTCCGCGTGCGGATCAGGGATAGCCTCACCGGCAGGCGTGGAAATCGGTTCGCGCGGCAGCAGTTTGGCCGTTGGTCAGCAGGGGAAGGATCGGAACATGGGATCGTGGCGCAAGGTGGGCGCGTTCCTCGGGCTGATGCCGGAGGACGGCCGCCGGGACGAGTACGGCGAGGAGTACCCGGACGGCCAGTATCACGACGGGTCCTACCCGGAGGGGTACGAGGGCGATCGGGATCCCGAGTACGACGAACGCTACGACCACGGTCGGCAATCGCCGTATCAGACCGCTCCGCGGTCGCTGCCGGCCTACGAGCCGCCGATGACCCAGGGCGCGTTGGCCGTGCAGGCCCGGCCTGAGGTGCGGCGCGACTACGCGGAGTCCACCGGCGCGATCCGGCCCGTCACCGTCAAGCTGACCGGATTCGGCGAGGCGCGGATCATCGGTGAGAAGTTCCGCGAGGGCAAGCCCGTCATCCTGGACATGACCGAGATGGACGACACCGGCGCCCGCCGCCTGGTCGACTTCGCGGCCGGCCTGGCGTTCGCGCTGCGTGGATCCATCGACAAGGTGACGACCAAGGTGTTCATGCTGCTGCCGCCGGACACGGAGATGCCCGAGCTGCCGGACTACGAACCCGAGTACGCCGGCTACGCCACCTCGCGTCAGGCCTACGCCGGAGGCCGCACCGGACGCTGACCCGTCCATCCACCGCCGCGACGCGCCGCACCCGGCCGGGTGTGGCGCGTCGGCGTGTCCGAGGAGTGGTGAGTCGCGTCGATCAACTCCCGGCCGCGCCGGGCCCGAGCTGGAATACGGCTCGCACCATCAGGTAGAAGTGGAGGGGTGAACGTCCTCTGGCAGATCGTCTGGCTGCTCCTCTGGTTCTTCCGGCTGGCGCTGCTGGGCCGGATCGTCATCGAGTTCGTCCGCGTGTTCGCCAAGACCTGGCGCCCGGCCGGCACGCCGGCGGTGGCCATGGAGGTGCTTTACGTCACCACCGACCCGCCGGTGAAGCTGTTCCGCAAGATCATTCCGACCGTGCGGCTGGGCGGAATGGGCTTCGATCTGAGCATCATCGTGCTGCTGATCATCGTGTACATCCTGATGGAGGTCGTCTCGCGGCTGGCCTTCGCTGCGCTCTGATGGCGGACGTCGTGGCCCGCCGTCGTCGTCGCGGCGAGCAAAGCGCGGCTGGTCCGGGCCCGGGCCGACTATTCTTTTCCGAGACGATCACGGCAAGCGCTGTGCAGACAGTCTGAGTAGAGCCACCGAGGAGCAAGTCATGCCGCTGACCCCAGCCGATGTGCACAACGTTGCGTTCAAGAAACCGTCGATCGGCAAGCGGGGCTACGACGAGGACGAGGTCGACGCCTTCCTGGACGTGGTGGAGGCCGAACTGGCCCGCCTGATCGAGGAGAACGCCGAGCTCAAGGGCAAGGCCGACCAGGTCGCGGGCGGTCACACCGTGCCGCTGACCAAGCCGGCGGCCGAGGCCGCGCCGATGTCCACCGGGGAGGCGCACACGGCGGCCGCCCGACTGCTCGGGCTCGCGCAGGAGACCGCCGACAAGCTGACCACCGAAGCCCGGGCGGAGGCCGAACGGGTGACCGGGGAGGCCACCGCGCAGGCCGAGAAGACGGTCTCGGAGGCCAAGAGCCAGGCCGAGGCGTTGCTGGCCGACGCCAGCGCGCGGGCCGAGGCGACCGAGCGGGACAGCCGGACCAAGGCCGAGACCCTGGATCGGGAGGCCAAGACCCGGTACGACGAGGCGATCGGCAAGCTCTCCAACGACCGCGTCGGCCTGGAGAAGAAGATCGAGGACCTGCGCGGGTACGAGAAGGAGTACCGCGGCCGGCTCAAGAGCTGGATCAGCGACCAGCTGGCGCAATTGGACGACGGCGGCTCGCGCGAGCAGCAGCCGGTGGCCGTCACCTCGGGCCCGGGAGACTGAGCACCGGGATCTGGGTACCGGGAATTTCCTGGACCGAGAACGTTAGGCTTAACCCCAGGACCAGCACGACGACGGCATCGACCCGGCCATCACCGGCGAGCCATTCGGAAGAACGGAACTGCATTCCCCTCATTTCCCGGGGAAGGAGTTCTCACTAGACCCGAACGGGTCCGGCCCGACACAGCCGGCGAACGAGCGGTCCGGCCCGATGCCACGCACCGGAGCCGGGCAAGCGGGGTGGTACCGCGGGACGCGACCGGCATCGGTGCGCCTCGTCCCTGCAGTGAGAACGACCTGCAGCGACGAGGAGTACCCAGCATGACCAGCAGCTACCCGCGGGCCGGCGCCGCGACCGTCGCCACCCACCCCGACTTCCCGAGCCTGGAACGGGAGGTCCTGGCCTACTGGGCCACGGACGGGACGTTCCAGGCGTCCATCGACAACCGTCCGGCCGGCGAGAACGGCAGCAACGAGTACGTCTTCTACGACGGGCCGCCGTTCGCCAACGGGCTGCCGCACTACGGCCACCTACTCACCGGCTACGTCAAGGACGTCGTCCCGCGGTATCAGACGATGCGCGGCCGGAAGGTGGAGCGGCGCTTCGGCTGGGACACCCATGGCCTACCCGCCGAGGTGGAAGCCGAGCGCCAGCTCGGCATCAAGCACAAGTCCGAGATCGTCGGCATGGGCATCGAGGCGTTCAACGACGCCTGCCGCGATTCGGTGCTGCGGTACACCCACGAGTGGGAGGAGTACGTCACCCGGCAGGCCCGCTGGGTGGACTTCGCCAACGACTACAAGACCCTGGACCTGGACTACATGGAGTCCGTCATGTGGGCCTTCAAGACGTTGTGGGACAAGGGCCTGATTTACGAGGGCTACCGGGTGCTCTGGTACTGCTTCCGGTGCGAGACACCGCTGTCGGCCACCGAGACCAAGATGGACGACACCTACCGCAGCCGGCAGGACCCGGCGGTCACGGTGCCGCTGCGGCTGCGGTCCGACGATCCCGTCCTGGACGGGGTCAACGCCTTGATCTGGACGACGACGCCGTGGACGCTGCCGTCCAACCTGGCCGCCGCGGTCGGGCCGGACATCGACTACGTGGTCGTCGAGTCCTCCGGCCCCTTCGCCGGCCGGTACCTGCTCGCGCAGGCTCGGCTGGGTGCGTACGCACGCGAACTGGGGGACGAGCCCCAGGTGCTGGCCCGGTACACCGGCGCCCAGCTGAAAGGGACCCCCTACAGTCCACCTTTCAGTTTCTTCGTCGGACGGGACAACGCGCACCAGGTGCTGACGGCCGACTACGTCACCACGGAGGACGGCACCGGCGTCGTGCACATCGCGCCCGCGTTCGGTGAGGAGGACAAGGTCGTCACCGACGGGGCCGGCATCGAGGTGGTCAACCCCGTCGACGCGCAGGGCCGGTTCACCGGCCAGGTGCCGCCCTACGAGGGACTCCAGGTGCTGGACGCCAACATCCCGATCATGGCCGACCTGAAGGCGGCCGGGCTGTTGCTGCGCCGGGACAGCTACGAGCACCCCTACCCGCACTGCTGGCGCTGCGACACCCCGCTGATCCAGCGGGCGGTGTCGTCCTGGTTCGTGGCCGTCACCCAGTTCCGCGACCGGATGATCGAGCTGAACCGGCAGATCACCTGGGTGCCCGGGCACATCAAGGACGGGCAGTTCGGCAAGTGGCTGGAGGGCGCCCGGGACTGGTCGATCTCCCGGAACCGGTTCTGGGGTTCGCCCATCCCGGTGTGGACCTCGGACGACCCGGCCTACCCGCGGGTCGACGTCTACGGGTCGCTGGACGAGCTGGAACGCGACTTCGGCGTGCGTCCCACGGACCTGCACCGGCCGATGATCGACGAGCTCACCCGGCCCAATCCGGACGACCCGACGGGCCGCGCCACCATGCGCCGGGTGCCCGAGGTGCTGGACTGCTGGTTCGAGTCCGGGTCCATGCCCTACGCGCAGGTGCACTACCCGTTCGAGAACCGCGAGTGGTTCGACGGTGGGCCGGGCGGAGCCGGCGGTCACTACCCCGGTGACTTCATCGTCGAGTACAACGGGCAGACCCGCGGCTGGTTCTACACGCTGCACGTGCTGGCCACCGCGCTCTTCGACCGGCCGGCCTTCGTCACGTGCATGGCGCACGGCATCGTGCTGGGCGACGACGGGCAGAAGATGAGCAAGTCCCGTCGCAACTACCCCGACGTGGGGCAGGTGTTCGAGCGGGACGGCTCGGACGCGATGCGCTGGTTCCTGATGTCCTCGCCGATCCTGCGCGGCGCCGACCTGGTCGTCACCGAGCAGGGGATCCGGGACAGCGTCCGGCAGGCCGTGCTGCCGCTGTGGAACGCCTGGTCGTTCCTGTCGCTGTACGCCAATGCAGGAGGCGTCGCCGGTTCGATCCGCACCGACTCGACCGACGTGCTGGACCGGTACGTCCTGGCCAAGACGGCCGAGCTGGTCGCCGACGTCACCGCCGCGATGGACGCCTACGACCTGGCCGGCGCCTGCCAGGCGGTCCGGGTGTACCTGGAGGGTCTGACCAACTGGTACATCCGTCGCTCCCGCCAGCGTTTCTGGGAGGGCGACCGGGACGCCATCGACACCCTGCACACCGTGCTCGAGGCACTGTGCCGGGTGGCCGCGCCGCTGCTGCCGCTGACCACCGAGGTCATCCACCGCGGGCTCACCGGGTTGCGGTCGGTCCACCTGACCGACTGGCCGGCGGTCGACGAGCTGCCGCTCGACGCCGACCTGGTGACCGCGATGGACGAGGTCCGCGAGGTCGCCTCGGTCGCGTTGTCGGTCCGCAAGGCCGGCAAGCTGCGGGTGCGGCAGCCGCTGGCCGCGATGACGGTCGCGGTGCGGGACGCCGCCGCCCTCGAGCCGTTCGCCGCGCTGCTGGCCGACGAGGTGAACGTCCGCAGGGTGGACGTGACCGAGCTGGCCGAGCACGACGAGCGGGTCACCCGCCGGCTCACCGTCAACGCCCGGGTGGCCGGGCCGCGGCTGGGCAAGCAGGTGCAGCAGGTCATCAAGGCGGCCAAGACCGGTGACTGGACCGTCGCCGACGACGGCACCGTCACCTGCGGCGACGTCGTGCTGGCCGAGGGGGAGTACACCCTGGAGCTGTCCGCGGCCGGGGCGTCGTCGGACGCGGTCGGGCTGCTCGGGTCGGGCGGGTTCGTTGCGCTGGACACCGCGCTGGACGAGGACCTGATCGCCGACGGCCTGGTCCGGGACGTCGCCCGGGGCGTGCAGGACCTGCGCAAGAGCGCCGGCCTGGACGTCTCCGACCGGATCGAGCTGGTGGTCGCCGGCGACGACGAGGTGGCCCTGGCGGCCGTGCTCGGACGGTGGGGTTGGCTGGCCGTGCAGGTGTTGGCCGTCGGCGACCCTGCCGTGTCGACGGAGTTGCCCGCCGGGTGGGCCGGGACCGCCGACCTCGTCGTGGGGACCGGCGTCAACGCCAAGGTCGCGGTCGCCGTGCGCAAGGTCTGATCGGCAGGCCGGTCGTCAGGTCGGAAGGAAAGTGCGGCCCGCCGTACTTTCCTTCCGAGCACGCTTCAGGCGAACGGGTCGACGACCTTGATCCCGTCGAACCGCCGGAATCCGCGGTCACGGGTGTAGAGCGTGGACACGCCGTTGCTGAGCATCAATGCCGCGATCACGGCATCGGGAACCAGGTCGCCCCGGATCGGCTGGCCGACATCCAGGTGCTTGTAGGCGGCCCACATGCCCGAGTCCTCGCCGACGATCCGGACTGACGGAACGGCGAGCAGCCGGTCGATCACTCCGATCACGTCCGATGAGGCCAGCGGTCGGGCGTAGACGCGAGGGTTGGTGGCGATCCTGAGGTAGGACAGCAGCACGGGCCAGAAGAGGGTGGTGAGGGCCGGGCCTCGAATGAGCCGCGCCATCAGTTCCTGGGCGGCGGCGTGCTCGCCGGTCTCGGCATCCGAAGCGTGCAGGAGCACATTGACGTCAACGGTCGCGGACATCGTCCCGGATCATCGGCTCGTCAAGGACGGCCCGCAATGCTTCCTTGTCGTTGATGTCGATCAGTGCGCCCATCGCCCCAACGGGCCAGTGGACGTCGACATCCGGCCCGGGTTCCTCCTCAGCCAGCGCCTTGCTCAGCAATTCTGACACCAACACTCCCAGAGTCTTGCCTTCGAGCTGCTGACGCTGCTTCAGCCGAGCCAACACCAGCGGGTCGAGATCGATCGTCGTCCGCACACATCTGATGCTACCCGACTGTGCATCAGATGCGTGAGATCAGTGCCCCCAGTGCCGGACCAGCGCGGTGAGGGTTTCGGTGCAACCGGCGTGCACCCGGCCGAGCGCCAGCGGATCGCCGCGGGTGATGCCGCGGTTGACGATGACGACGGGCAGACCGAGCTTGGCGGCGTGCCGGACGAACCGGAGCCCGGACATCACCGTCAACGACGAGCCGGCGACCAGCAGAGCGTCACCGCCGTCCATCGCCGAGTACACCTGCGCCACCCGCGCCCGGGGCACGTTCTCGCCGAAGAACACGACGTCCGGTTTGAGAACCCCGTCGCAGCGCCGGCAGGCGACCAGGCGAAAACCCGAGGTGTCCTCCAGTTCCACGTCCCCGTCGGGCGCGGTGTGCACGTCGCTGTGCTCGGCGAAGTGCGGGTTCGCATCGGTCAGCCGCCGGTGCAGGTCCAGCCGGGTGCTCAGGTCGCCGCAGCGCAGGCAGATCACCCGGTCGATGCGGCCGTGCAGATCGATGACCGCGCGGCTGCCCGCACTCCGGTGCAGGCCGTCGACGTTCTGCGTGATCAGGGCGCGGACCACCCCGGCCGCCTCGAGTGCGGCGAGCGCCCGGTGGCCGCCGTTCGGCCGCGCGGAGCCCAGCCGCTGCCAGCCGATGTGGCTGCGGGCCCAATACCGCTGCTGGGCTCGCGGACCGGAAACGAACTCGTCGTACGTCATGGGGGAGCGGGGCGGTGAATCGGGGCCGCGGTAGTCGGGAATGCCGGAGTCGGTGGACAAGCCGGCTCCGGTCAGCACGATCAACCGTCGGCCGGCCAACAGCCGCGCCGCGCCGTCGGGTGAGACCAGGGGGGCGCTGACCGACCCGGATCGGGGGGTGTCGGGGATGCGGGGGCCGAGTGCGGTGGTGGAGGCGGCGCTCACCGGTCCAGGCTACGGGCCCCGCGCGCCGGGATCAGCCTTCCTCGGCGATCTCCGGCACGTCCCGGTCGGCCGGTTTGCGGGCGCCGTCCGGTGCCGTCCGGTGCAGCGCGAGCCCGATGAGGGGGAACAGCAGCACCGACAGCATGCCGGCGCCCACCAGGGCGGTCGCTGTGCCGACCGGGAGATCGCCGGAGTCGACGCCGATGCCGGTGACGGCGACCACGATGGGCAGCCCGGTCGCCCCGAGCAGGACCACCGCCCGCCGATCCGGCGCGGCCAATCCCCGTGAGGTGACCAGGGTCGACGAACCGCGCACGAGGACCAGCAGGATGAGGAAGACCGGGAGCATCAGCATGGTCGCCGGGTTCGCCAGCAGGGCATCCAGGTCGAAGGTCAGGCCGGTGCTGATGAAAAAGATCGGCACCAGGAAGCCGAAACCCACGGCCTCGAGCTTGCCCTCGATCGCCTCCTTGTCGTGCGAGTCGGCGCCGGACAGCAACAGCTTGGCGATCACCCCGGCCGCGAACGCGCCGATCAGCATGTCCAGGCCGAGCACGAGACTGAGCGCGACGAGCAGGAGCAGCAGGCACAGCACCAGGCGCACCGCGAACTGGCCGCTGGTGTGCAGGGTCGTGGTGATCAGCGAGTCCAGTCGCGGGTGGGAGCCTCGGCTGGCGAGAAAGATGGCGACGGCGGTGATCACCACGAAGCCGAGCAGGACGACGGCGGCGAGTCCGGGCTCGCGACCGGACAGGAACAGGGAGATGGCGATCAGCGGGCCGAACTCGCCGACGGCACCGATGGCGATCACGGCCGCGCCGAACGGCGTCCGCAACTCACCGGCGTCCCGCAGGATGGGCATCAGGGTGCCGAGCGCGGTGCTGGTCAGCGCGATGCCCACGAAGATCGCCGCGGCGGGGGTCGGCGCGAGCAGCAGTGCGACGGCCACGCCCAGCACCAGTGCGAGCAACCAGCCGATGATCGAACGGTTGAGCGGACGTCCGCGGATCCGGCCGAAGTCGATCTCGTTGCCGGCGAGGAAGAACAGCATGCACAGCCCGAGGTTCGACAGTTTCTCGGTCGCGTTCGTGGGATGCACCCAGCCGAGAACGGCCGGGCCGAAAACGATGCCGAGGACGATCTCGAAGACCACCAGCGGGATCCGCACCACCCGGCCGATCACCGCGGCCAGGATCGGCGCGGCGACGGCCAGCAGCGGGAGCATGACCAGCACGCTCAGCGGCAGGTCCACCCCGACCCCCTGATCCGTCCGGTTCGGTCGGGCGCCTCAGGCGGCCGGTCGCACGTGGATGCCGTGGGCGATGTCGGGGGACAGTTCGGTGGTGATCGACCCGTCGACGACGACCATCGCGTCCCCGCGGACCCCGAACTCCAGGACCGCACCGGGCACGATGCCGCCCCGGTGCAGCCGGTTCATGACGGTCGGCTGGTTCTGCACGATCTCGATGATCCGCCGCACCTCGTAACGGCCGCCACGCCCGGCGGCCACGTCGGCGCCGATGAGATCGCGATGGGTCTCGGTCACCGGGGCCGACGATTCGCCCAGGTGGTCCAGCCCGGGAATCGGGTTGCCGTAGGGCGAGGTCTGCGGATGGCCCAGCAGGGCGACCAGCCGCTGCTCGACCTGCTCGCTCATCACGTGTTCCCAGCGGCAGGCCTCGACGTGCACGTCCTGCCAGTCCAGGCCGATGACGTCCAGCAGCAGGCGTTCGGCGAGCCGATGCTTGCGCATCACCGCGGTCGCCCGTTCCCGGCCGAGGTCGGTGAGTTCGAGATGACGGTCGTCCGACACCACGAGCAGGCCGTCGCGCTGCATCCGGGCGACCGTCTGGCTGACCGTCGGCCCGCTCTGGTTGAGCCGCTCGGCGATCCTGGCCCGTAGCGGAACGATGCCCTCTTCCTCCAGCTCGAAGACGGTCCGAAGATACATCTCGGTCGTGTCGATCAGGTCGTTCACGCTCGGAGTCCCCTTCTTGGCGCTCGCGATCCTACTCGGGTGGGCGGACGGAAACGTGGGCCTCGGCCGCGGGCCCGTGGTGTCGGTGGGCACCCGCGGCACACCCCGGCGGGCGCGCGCAACCCTTTTCCATCGAGGCTTCACAATAGTCGGCGATGAACGACTCCCCGCGGTCCCCGCTGATCACCGTCCGCCAGCTGGCCGAGCGCTTGACCGGCGGGTCGCCGCCGGTCCTGCTGGACGTCCGCTGGACGCTCGCCGACGGCAGCGATCCGGCCGGGTTCCGGGACCGGCACATCCCGGGTGCGCGGTTCGTCGACCTGGACCGGGATCTTGCGTCCGGCCCCGGTCCCGGTGGCCGGCACCCGCTGCCCGAACCGGCTCAGCTGCAGACCGCCCTGCGCGCGGCCGGCGTGCACGACGATGCCGAGGTCGTCGTCTACGACGGGGGGTCGGGGCTGGCCGCCGCCCGGGCCTGGTGGCTGCTGCGCTGGTCCGGGCTGCGGAATGTGCGGGTGCTGGACGGCGGACTGCCGGCCTGGGTCGCCGACGCGGCCCGGCCGACCCGGTCCGGTGCGGCCGAACCGGTCGCGCCGGGAACGGTCACCGTGACCCGCGGCGGTATGCCCGTCGTCGACGCCGACGGTGCCGCGGCCGCCGCGGACGCTCCCGGCGCGGTCCTGCTGGACCTGCGCGCGGCCGCTCGGTACCGGGGCGAGGTGGAGCCGCTCGATCCGGTCGCCGGCCACATCCCGGGCGCGGTGAACCTGCCCGGGACCGAGCTGATGCGGGCCGACGGCACCTACCGGTCCCCGGCCGAGATCGGTGAGTGTCTGGACGCGGCCGGCGCCGGCGCCGGGGTCGAGGTGGTGGCCTCGTGCGGGTCCGGCATCACCGCCTGCCAGCTGGTGCTGGCCGCCGAGCGGGCCGGCCGGCGGGCGGCGCTGTACCCGGGTTCGTACTCGCAATGGTGCGCGCTCGGCCGGCCGGTCGCCACCGGCGGCTGACGGACCGGCTGTCCAGGGCCGAACGTCGCCGATCGCCCGTGAGCAGGCCCACCCGGCCGGCTCTCCGCCCGGCCCGACCGGCGGGTTAGCCTTGGCCGATGGCGGCGCCGCTGGTGGTCTGGGATCGACGGATGCTCGGCTACGACCTCGGGGGCGACCACCCGCTGCACCCGTTGCGGTGGGATCTGACCTGGACGTTGGCGGGCGAGCTGAAGGTGCTGGACGCCTTCGACGTGCTGATCCCGGATCCGGCCGACGATGCGACGCTGGGCTGGGTGCACACCCCCGGGTACATCGCCGCCGTGCGGGCCGCGTCCGGCTCGGTGCCGATGTCGGTCGGCCACGGGCTCGGCACCGACGACAACCCGATCTTCCCCGGCATGCACGACAACGCCGCGCTGATCGCCGGCGGCTCCATCGACGCGGCGCGGGCGATCGCCCGCGGCGAGGTCGATCGCGCGGTGAACTTCTGCGGCGGCCTGCATCACGCGATGCCCGATCACGCATCGGGCTTTTGCATCTACAACGACGCCGCGCTGGCGATCACGGCCCTGCTGCACGAGGGTGTGCAGCGGGTCGCCTACGTCGACGTCGATGCGCACCACGGCGATGGGGTCCAGGCCGCTTTCTACGACGACCCACGGGTGCTGACCGTCTCGTTGCACGAGTCCCCGCTGACCCTGTTCCCGGGCACCGGCTGGGCCACCGAGATCGGCGTCGGCCCTGCCGCGGGCACCGCGGTCAACGTCGCCCTCCCCGCCGGCACCGCCGACGCGGAGTGGCTGCGGGCCTACCACGCCGTGGTGCCCGGGGTCGTCCGGGCGTTCCGGCCGGACATCCTGGTCACCCAGCAGGGGGCCGACGCGCACCGGGAGGATCCGCTGGCCGACCTGATGCTCACGGTCGACGGCCAGCGCACCACGTACCTCGCGCTGCGCGACCTGGCCCGCGAGGTGACCGGCGGGCGCTGGCTCGCCCTGGGCGGCGGCGGTTACTCGCCGGTCCGGGTGGTGCCGCGGGCCTGGACGCACCTGCTGGCCATCGTCGGCGAGCGCGATCTCAACCCGGCCACGATGCTGCCCCAGGAGTGGATCGCCCAGGCCGCCCGGGCCCGGCCCGACGTGCCGCTGCCCATCGACATGTCGGACGGCCATCCGGACCCGGTCGACCATGTTCCCTGGGCCGGGCATCAGGAACTCGCGGTGGACCGGGCCATCCTGCAGACCCGTGACGCGGTCTTCCCGCTGCACGGTCTGGACCCGCGGGATCCCCGTGACTGACCCCATCCAGGGGGCGGTGCCGGCCGAGCCCGCCGGCGGGCCGGTCGTCACGGGGTCCGCCCCCGTCCATCCGCCGGCCCGGCACGAGTACCCGCAGCACTGGGAGGCCGACGTCGTCCTCGCCGACGGCGGGGTCGCCCACGTCCGGCCGGCCACCCGGGCCGACGCCGACCTGATCCGCGCGATGCACGGCCGGATGTCCGCCAGATCGCTGTACCTGCGCTACTTCTCGGCGGTCAAGCAGGTCTCCGACGCCCAGGTGTCGGTCTTCGTCGACGTCGACCACGACACCGCGATCGGCCTGGTCGTCGAACTCGGCGGCGAGCTGATCGCCGCCGGGACCGCGCACCGCAACACCTCGTACGGCGACCCCGACGCCGCCGAGGTCGCCTTCCTGGTGGAGGACTCGCAGCAGGGCCGAGGGCTCGGCTCCATCCTGCTCGAGCACCTGGCCGTGGCCGCTCAGGAGCGGGGTATCCGCCGCTTCACCGCGGAGGTGCTGGGCGAGAACACGCAGATGGTGCGGGTGTTCATCGATGCCGGCTACTCGGTGCACCGGGAGTACGACTCCGGGGTGATCGACCTGGTCTTCGACATCGCGCCGACCGAGAAGTCCCGTGCGGTGGTGCTGTCGCGGGAGCACCGCGCCGAGGCCCGGTCCATCAGCCGCCTCGTCTCGCCACGTTCGATCGCGGTCATCGGTGCGTCCGGTGATCCGACCAAGATCGGCCACGCGGTGCTGGCCAACCTGCTCCGCGGCGACTTCGCCGGCCCGGTCTACCCGGTCAACCCCGATGCCCGGTCGGTGCGGGGCGTGCGGGCCTACCCGACGGTCAACGACATCCCCGATCCGGTCGACGTCGCCGTGGTCACCGTGCCCACCGCGACGGTCGCCGAGGTGGTGGAGTCGTGCCGGGTCAAGGGGGTGCACGGGCTCGTCATGATGACCGGTGGCTTCAGTGATGCCGGGCTGGACGGTGCCCAGGCCCAACGGCAGATGGCCGCGGTGGTCCGCGGCGCCGGGATGCGGCTGCTCGGCCCGAACTGCCTCGGCATGATCAACACCGATCCCGCCGTGCGGCTCAACGCCTCGCTCGCGCCGGTGGTGCCGCCGGCCGGCCCGGTCGGCTTCTTTTGCCAGTCGGGGGCCTTGGGCGTGGCCATCCTGGCCGACGCCGCCGCCCGTTCGCTGGGTCTGTCCACCTTTGTCTCCGCCGGCAACCGGGCCGACGTATCCGGCAATGACCTGCTGCAGTACTGGCACGGTGACGACCGCACCGAGGTGGTGCTGCTGTACCTGGAATCGTTCGGCAACCCGCGCAAGTTCGCCCGGCTGGCCCGGGTGCTGGCCCGGACGAAGCCGGTCATCGCGGTGAAGTCGGGTCGGCACTCGCAGATCGTGCCCGGCCTGGTCGCGACCTCGTCGGCCCTGTCCGACAACGTCGTGGCCACCCTGTTCGAGCAGGCCGGGGTCATCCGGACGCCGGGTCTGACCACGGCGTTCGACGTGGCCCAACTGCTGTCCACCCAACCGGTCCCGCGGGGCGACCGGATCGGTATCGTCGGCAACTCCAGCGCGCTGGGCGTGCTGGCCGTCGACTTCTGCCTGGAGGCCGGGCTCGCCGTCGCCGCCGACTCGCCGGTCGACCTGGGCGTGCAGGTGGGCGCGGCAGAACTGGCCGAGGCGGTCCGGGAGATGGCGCACCGCGACGACATCGACGCACTGGTGGTCGGGTGGGTGCCGCCGGTGGCGACCGAGGGCCATGAACATGCCGCCGCCTTGCGGGACGCGCTGCGCGACGCCCCGATCCCGGCGGTCAGCACGTTCCTGGCCGTCGACGGACTGACCCAGCACCTGAGCGTGCTGGACGACCAGGGCAACCCCACCCGTGGGTCGGTTCCCTCGTACCGGACCCTGGAACGGGCCGTGGCCGCGCTGTCCTACGCGGTCCGGTACGGCGAGTGGCTCAGCCGGCCGGCCGGCACCGTGCCCGACCTGCCGGGGGTGGACCGGAAGGCGGCCGCCGCCGCGGCCCGGGCCGCGATCGAGGCGATGCGGGAGCCCGACGACCCGGCCCGGGCCCTGATCGACGCCGAGCTGGTCACCTTGTTGGGGTGCTACGGCATCCCGATCGAGCCGTTCCGGGCGATCGGTTCCGCCGAGGACGCGCTCCGTGCCGCCGCCGAGATCGGGTTCCCCGTCGCGCTCAAGTCGTTCGACGAGTCGCTGCGGCACCGGCTCGACCACGCGGGGGTGCGTCTGGGCCTGCACACCGCGGATCAGGTGCAGGAGGCGTACGAGAGCCTGTTCGACATCGCCGGCCCGTGGCAGTACGTGCAGAAGTCGGTGCCGGCCGAACGGACGGGTGTGCCGACCGTTTTCCGGATCACCGCGGACCCGTCGTTCGGCGCGCTGGTCTCCTTCGGCATCGGCGGGGTGGCCAGCGAACTGCTGGAGGACCGCGCGTATCGCACGGTCCCGTTGACCGACGTGGACGCCGCCGACCTGATCGCGGCCCCCGGCGCGGCCCCGCTGCTGAACGGCTACCGGGGTGCCGAGGTGGTGCCCGATGGTCCGCTGGTCGACCTCGCCCTCCGGTTGTCCGCGCTCGCCGACGATGTGCCCGAGCTGATCGAACTCCAGCTGCAGCCGGTGCTGGCCGGCCCGGCCGGCATCGCGATCACCGGGGCCACCGGCACGATCGGCCCGCCGTCCGAGTTCGATGACTGGCGCCGCCGGATGCAGTGAGCCCGGTCAGTCCGGGCCGGCCGCGCCCGGCGGAGCGGGTTGCGGCCGGGCCGGCTCCATCGATCCGGGTGGCAGCACCGGGATCCGTCCGGTCAGGAACAGGGCCAGGATCGCAACGAGCCCGGCGGCGGCGAACGCCACCTGCAGCGCCTGCAGCCGGGCGTCCGCGTTGATCGCGGTGATCTCCTGCGCATCGGTGGTCGACACCCCGGCGGCGGTCAGCTCCGCCTCCACCTGCGCGTCGGAGATGAAGGGCACCCCGCTGGCCAGGTCGGTGGTGAGCTGCGACTTGACCGGGTCCGAGATCACCGAACTGGAGGCGACCGCGGTCAGCGCGGCGGTACTCAAGGTGGCGATCAGCACCGAGCCGATCAGCGCGGTCCCCATCGAGGCACCGAGGTTGGTCGCGGTGTTCTGCAGCCCGCCGACCTCGGCCGCCTGATCCTCGGACACCGCCGACACGGTGACCGCGCCCAACTGCGAGGCCAATGCGCCGAGCCCGAGCCCCATCAGCACCATCGGAATGGTGACCACGGCGGCATCCGCCTCCGGGTCCATGCCGGCGACCAGGAACCCGATGCCGACGATCATGCACAGCAGGCCGATCCGCACCACCCGGCGTGGATTTGCCTTCGGCCAGACCTTCGGGATGCCGACCGCGGCGATGAGCAGCGCGATGGACAACGGAATCAGCCGCACTCCGGTTTCCAGCGCCGACAGCCCCAGCACGACCGACAGGAACAGCGGGATGGAGAAGAACACCCCGGCCTGGATCATGAACTGGGCGAAGAACATCGACAGGCCGCCCGAGAGTTGGCGGACCCCGAACATGCTGGGCCGGACCAGCGGCGGCAGCGCCGTCGGATCCGCGTCATGCAGCCGTTCCAGCCGCCGCTCCCAGTGCGCGAAGATCCAGACGACGAGCAGCCCGGCGCCGATCAACCAGGTCGACAGGGACACCCCGAACAGGGCCGGCGCACCCACCTTGGGCATCACCAGGCCCCATTCGCTGGATTTGAGGACGCCGTAGACCAGCAGACCGAGCCCGATCACCGACAGCAGCGAGCCGAGGTAGTCGACGCGGCTGGGCACGGGCGGGGTGTCCTGAAGCTTGCGCAGGGTGGCCAGAATCGCGATGGCGATGACGACCTCACCGAAGAAGACGTACCGCCAGGACAGATAGGTCGTCATCGCGCCGCCGATCAGCGGGCCCGCGGCGACCGCGACCGCGGACGCCGCGGCGACCATCCCGTAGGCTGCCGAGCGCCGCTCGGGGGCGAAGTTCGCGGCGACCAGGGCCACGATGGCCGGCATGATCAGGGCGGCGCCGACGCCTTCGAGGAACGACCAGCCCAGCAGCAGGACCGGCAGGTTCGGTGCGATGCCGGTGACGAAGGACCCCGACGCGTAGATCACCATGCCGATACCCATCGCCCGGCGTCGCCCCATGATCGACCCGAGCTTGCCGCCGGTGATCATCAGGGTGGCCATGACCAGGGTGTACAGGGTGATGGCCGTCTGGATGCCGGTGATGGTGGTGCCGAGATCGGCGGCGACGGTCGCCATCGACACGTTCATCACGGAACTGTCCAGCGTCATCAGGAATTGGCTGGCGGCGAGGACGGTCAGCACCAGGCCGGCGCCGGTACGCGCAGGCGCGGACGCGGGAGTTGTCACCGGACCATCCTGGCCCCGACCCGGGACGGTCCGGATGATCCGGCTCGGGTGAAGTTGTCGGGTCCACGCGGGCGAAACGGCGAAGGACCGGGTCCGTGTGACCACAGACCCGGTCCCTCTGGCGGCGGCGCGCAGACCTCATTGTCGAGGCGTTCGCCGTGACATCGTCAGCTCAGCTGGCGTAGGAGCGGAGCACCTCCGAGCGGTCACCCACCCGGAGCTTGGCCATCGAGTCGCGCTCGATCTGCCGGACCCGCTCGCGGGAGATGCCGAAGTGCCGCCCGATCTCGTCCAACGTCCGCGGGCGTCCGTCATCGAGGCCGTAACGCAACCGCACCACGGTCTGCTCACGGTCGTCCAGGGTCCGCAGCACCCGGTTGATGTCGTCGTGCATGAACCCGGCGACGACGGCGGCCTCGGCCGACGTCGACTCGGCGTCCTCGATGAAGTCGCCCAGCGGCGCCTCCTCGTCGGACCCGACGGGCATGTCCAGGCTCACCGGATCCCGGGCGTGGTCCAGCAGATCGGCGATCTTCTCCTCGGGAATGCCCGATTCGTGCGCCAGTTCGGCCAGCGTGGCATCCCGCCCCAGCTGCTGGTGCAGCTCCCGCTTGAGCCGCGACAGCTTGTTGACCTGCTCGACCAGATGCACGGGCAGCCGGATGGTGCGGCCCTGGTCGGCCATGCCGCGCGAGATGGCCTGCCGGATCCACCAGGTGGCGTACGTGGAGAACTTGAATCCCTTGGTGTAGTCGAACTTCTCCACCGCGCGGATCAGGCCCAGGTTTCCCTCCTGGATCAGGTCCAGCAGCGGCATGCCGCGGCCGGTGTAGCGCTTGGCCAGTGACACCACCAGGCGCAGGTTCGCCACCAGCAGGTGGTTGCGGGCCCGGCCGCCGTCCCGGACCACCATCCGCAGATCCTTGCGCCGCTGCGGGGACATCTCGACGTCGGACTCCAGGACGTGGGCCGCGAAGACGCCCGCCTCGATCCGCTTGGCCAGTTCGACCTCTTGCTCGGCCGTCAGTAGCGCGGTCTTGCCGATCCCGTTCAGGTACACCCGGACCAGATCCGCCGACGGGCCCTGGGCGTCCAGGTCCTCGTCGTGGCTGCTCGTCCGCGTGGTGACGGTGGTGGTGGTCGTGCTCCGGCGCGCGCTATCGAGGTCGTGTGAGGGTGCGACCATGTGCTGCTCCCTTCGTTCCTTCAGGCGAGCCGTTTGCTGCTGACCCGCTGACTATTCGAACGCCTGTCAGCCCCGATTTAGTTCCCCGGCCGAAGCGTCGGCAATCGATGGGGCGAGGTCTCGACGACGGTGCGGTTTCGTGTGCAGTACCCAATCCCGGTCCGCTGTGATCTGCGGTGTGCCGACCATGGGAACTCCATGGGAAACCGGCCGTCGAGGCCGACCTTGCGTTCGTTCAGTTGCCCAAGAGACGCTCGGCCGGGGTTCTGATCACGCGAATGGCCGCCGGAGTGAGATAGGTCACACAGCGGCGTGCCGGGCGGCCTCAGAGCTCGAGCAGCACCGTGAACGGTCCGTCGTTGACGCTGGCCACCCGCATCATTGCGCCGAACCGCCCGGTGGCGACCTGTGCGCCACGCCGCCGCAGCTCCGCCACCACCTCGTCGACCAGCGGTTCGGCCCGATCCCGGGGTGCGGCCAGGTCCCAGGACGGGCGCCGGCCCTTGTCGGTTCGGGCGTACAGGGTGAACTGGCTGACCACCAGAAGCGGCGAGCCGGTGCTCGCGCAGGACAGGTCGTCCCGCAGGATCCTCAGCTCGTGCAGTTTGGCGGCCATCGCCCGGGCGGTGGCCGGGTCGTCGGTGTGGGTGACACCGACGAGCGCGAGCAGGCCGGGCCGGTCGATCCGGCCGACCACCTGCTCGTCGGTGCCGTCGACGACGCTGACGCTGGCGGACAGCACCCGGCTGGTCACGGCTCGCACCCGGGCATCGTGCCAGGTCGGGTCGACTGGGGCAGGATGGCCCGGTGAAGCGACAGTTGACGAAGTCGCACGATTCGCCGGGTTCGATCCTGTCGATCGGATCGCTCGGTTCGATCCTGTCGATCGGGTCCGTCGGTTCGATCCTGTCGATCGGCTCGGCCGGATCGATCCTGTCGATCGGCTCGGCCGGTTCCGTGCTCTCGATCGGGTCGGCCGCCTCGGTTGGATCGGTCTTCTCGTTCGCCTCGGTCGGTTCGGTCGGTTCGGCGCTGTCGGTGCTCGGCGTTTTCAGTGCCGGACGGGGACCCACCTGGGCGGCGGTGGCCGCCATGGTGGCCGCCAACCGGCAGGCGCGGCTCAGTCGACGACCGGCAGCAGCAATCCCCGCATGACGGCGACCCGCACCGACGGCACGACCGCCGCGGCCAGGGCGCTGGCCGGCACCGAGTGGGCGGAGGCGAGCAGTTCGACGAGCACCTGCAGCGGCACCGCGCCGGTGCAGCCGGCCAGTAGGGCCTGACTCCACTCGTCGAGCTGCAGGGTGGCGCCGGGTCCGCCGGGCCGGTGAACCATCCGGAACACCACGTTCCAGCCCTCGTGCCCGGGCAGTGACCGCTGTTCCAGCAGGACCTGGGGGGCGAGCTCGAACCGGGTGGCCAGCAGCCGGGCGTCGTCGGTGGACTCCACCCATGACCGGTTCGTCAGGAACCTGTGGACCTCGTCCCCGGTGATCTGGTCCCCGGTGATCTCGTCCAGGGTGACCGAGGGGTGATCGGATCCGTTGTGTCGCAGGGTGATCAGGCCCATCCCGATGCCGCGGACCTGCTGCGCCGCGAACCAGTCGAGCCAGGCGGTGGCCAGCGCGTGGGCGGCGGTCCGGTCGCCGCCGGATCGGCCGTCCTCGCCGGCGTCGGCCAGCCACAGCCCCACGTACTCGGCGGGGTCGGCGATCTCCCGTTGCACCACCCAGGCGTCGCAGCCGCTGGTGGCGACCCACCGGCCGACCCGGTCGCGCCAGTCCGTGTCGCCGACGACGAGCCAGTTGGCCAGCAGCTGCGCCGTGCCGCCCTCGGTCAGGTGGGTCCGGGCGCCCTCGACGATGGCGCGGCCGACGCCGTCACCGGGCAGGCCCGAGTCGCGGTAGGTGAACCGGGTGCTGCCGTCGCCGACGACGAACGGCGGGTTGGAGACGATCAGGTCGAACCGTTGCCCGTCGACGGGTGCGAACAGCGACCCGTGGCGCAGATCCCACGACTGACCGTTGAGCCGGGCGGTGACCGCGGCCAGGGCGAGTGCCCGGGGGTTGACGTCGGTGGCGGTCACGGCGTCGGCGTGGCCGGCCAGGTGCAGCGCCTGGATCCCGCAGCCGGTGCCCAGGTCCAGGCAGCGCCCGACCGGCTCCCGGACGATCGCGCGGGCGAGGGTGATCGACGCCGAACCGAGCCCGAGCACGTGGTCGGGGCGCACCGGGCCCGGCCGGACGTCCGAGTCGAGGTCCGAGACGAGCAGGAACTCGTCGTCGTCGGTGGCGTGCGGGCGGACGTCCAGGGCGGCCCGCACCTCGTTCCCGTCGCGCTCGAGCAGACCCTGGGCCAGTGCGGCCGGCAGTCCGACCGTCGGCAGGGCCCGGGCGGCGGCGGTCTCGTCGACGGCGCCGCCGAGCAGGAACAGCCGGATCAGGGCGGCCAGCGGGGAGCCGTCCCGAGTGGCTCGCAGCGCCGCGGCCGGCTCGCCTCGGCCCAGCGCGCGGTGCGCGGCCGGGCCGAGCAGCTCGGGTACGCCGACGGCGTCGAAGCCGGCAGACCGGAGATCGGCGCCCAGGCGATCGACGATGTCCGGATCGGACAGGGGATGGACCACGCCGACGTCATTCACCCGCTCAGCTCATCACGCCGTCCCGAGCGGGCTCAGGCGGGCCCGCATCGCGCGGGCGACCGCCGCCGCGAACACGGCCCTCATCCTGGGTCGGACTTCACCCCGGCCCGGGCCTGGCCCGTTCGGAGCCCTCAGCCCTGTTGGGCGGCGAGCGCGGCACGGACCCGCCGGTCGTCGCGGGCCCGGTAGCGCAGCGCGTAGCGTCGTCCCGGTCCGCCGGTCGCCTGCTCGGCCCGGATCATGTCGGCCTGGACGCCCTGAGAGCGGACCTCCTGCAGCAGGTCCAGCGCCGCGTCCGGTTCGGTGAGTTCCAGACAGATCGCGCTGCGCCGCCACTGCAGCTCGTCGACCAGCCGGGCCAGCCCCAGCCCCAGCAGTGCGCCGCCGACCGCCGCCGCCGCGAGCCGGCCGGGATGACGCCGCCCGCGGTCGCCGGCCAGGCCGGCCGTCAGGCCCGTCGCCAGGCCGGGGGTCAGCAGCGCCGCCCAGCCGGCCGGCGACAGCCGCGTCCGCCGGAATCCGAGCGGGGCGGACACCGTGCGGTAATCGGCCACCTGCTCGGTCGAACGGGCGTCCCGGGTCACTGCCGAACTGGAGGCCATACCGCCAGGGTAGGTCGCGCGAACCGATGGTCAAGTCCTTCTGGGTGGTGTATGTCGGAGTTCGGCCGCCGGTGATCTCCGGGTTAGGCGGCGGTGGTGATCGCGGGTGTGTCGGCGGTGTCCTCCTTGGGGTCTGGTGCGGTGACGGCCTGGGAGCGGGGCATGACGTCGACGCCGAGGTACGGCTGGCTTTGGTCCATTCATCGTGCTGCTCGGCCAGGACGGCGCCGACGAGGCGGATGAGAGCGCTTCGGTCGGGGAAGATCCCGACGACGTCGGTGGGGCGGCGCACCCACGGTCACGACGACTTGGGAGTGATCGACATGCGGTTCACCGCGTCATGGGTTCTGCACCTCTGCCCGGACGCGCCGGGCAGGGCCGCGCCGATCGCGGCGACCAGGCCGCCCAGCCCTCACCGTCCTCGCTGCTGGTCACATCCAGACCGAGGATCTCCCGGTGCCCGTCCCCGTTCACGCCGGTCGCGAGCAGGGCGTGGACCTGCACGACCCGGCCGCCCTCGCGGAACTTGAGGACCTTGAGGACCGGCGCCTCGGCCGCCACCAACGTGTACGGGCCCCGGTCCAACGGGCGGGTGGGAACGCCTCGACCTGCTCGTCCAGATCCCGGGCCGTGATCGACACCTGCGACTTGGACGGCGAGGTCGCCGCCGGGTCTTCATGCCCAATCTCGCCGGTGCCTGTGCATGTGTTCGAATACATCAACTCCAACTGCGCAAATAGTATTGCGGAGGATGTGATCGGACGGTAGGCTCGAACGTATGTTGTCGATCGTCGAGGCCGCTGCTGCGTTCGTCGCGGCCCTGGCTGCGGCGGGCCTGGACGAGTTGACCGACGCGGAGCGGATCGATGAGCTGACCGCGTTGGAACGGGTGAAGTCGGCGGCGTTCGCCCGGCAGGCGCGGGTGACGGACGCGTTCGCCGGGTCGCAGCGGGCCCGGTTGATGGCGGCGGGTGCGAAGTCGGCCGAGATCAGCCGGTCGGTGTGCGGTCAGGTCGGGTTGGCCCGGCGGGACAGCGCGCACATGGGGAACCGGCATGTCGGGTTGGCCCGCACCCTGGTACACGAGATGCCCGGGGTGCTGGCCGTGCTGGCGGCCGGTGACGCCAGTGAGTGGCGGGCCACGATCATCGCCCGGGAAACCGCGCACCTGCCGGTGCAGCAGCGCGCCGAGGTCGATCAGGCGATCGCCGGTGAGCTGGCCGGGTGGGGTGATGCCCGGACCGAGCGGGAGGCACGGGCGTGGGCGCAGCGTCTGGACCCGTATGGTGCGGCCGAGCGGGCGGCGAAGGCGGCGGTGGACCGGCGGGTGAGCATCCGGTCGGCGCCGGACTGCATGACGTACCTGACCGCGCTGCTGCCGGTCAAGGACGGGTGCGCGGTGTTCGGGGAGTTGCATCGCACCGCGATGACCGGTGCGGTCGACGTGGACGAGCACCGGTCGAAGGGGCAGATCATGGCCGACACAGCGCTGGATTCGCGCCCTCGCAAGCTCGGGTCGACGAGCGTGCGCCGCGTGCTCACCCCCGCAGACGGGGCACCCCAGGTACCCGGGGTGCAGGTGCACCTGGTGATGACCGACCGGACCCTGGCCGACGACGACGACGAACCCGCCCACCTCGTCGGAGCCGGGCCGATCCCAGCGCCGCTCGCCCGGGACCTGGTCCGCGCGGATGAGAAGACCCGGGTGTGGGTGCGGCGGTTGTTCACCGACCCGGCGACAGGGGAACTGGCCGGGACGGACGCCCGCCGGCGGGACTTCCCGGCCGCGGCCCGGATGTTCCTGACGGTGCGGGATCAGGTGTGCCGCACGCCGTGGTGTGGGTCGCCGATCCGGCACGCCGACCACGCCCTGGCGGTAGCGAAGGGCGGGGTCACCGACCTGCGCAACGGCAACGGTCGCTGCACCCGATGCAACCTCACGAAGGATCCGCCCGGCTGGGCCACCCAGGTGCGGGACGGCACCATCACCACCACCACCCCGACCGGGTACCGATATCGCAGCCGGTCACCGAAACCACCAGTCTCCGCACCCTGGTCATCGACCGCGCCGCCCTGGATGCCGACCTCGACATCCCGGTCTCAGGGACGGACTGCCTCGCCGCCCTGGATCCCCGTCGTCGAATTCGACCTCCAATGGCCCGGCTCCGGCACCAGCGGATAACGCCAGTCAATGGATCGTTGGGCCGCTCGGCCCGCACCGTGGCTGCGGCTCGCCGGTCCGGTCGCGCACAATGCTCGGCATGACCGCCACCCGGATGTACCTGACCGGCGACCCGCAGGCCGACGCCCTGCTGGCCGGCGACCCCAACGCGCTGCTGCTGGGCATGGTGCTGGACCAGCAGGTGCCGATGGAGAAGGCGTTCGCCGGGCCCGCGGTCATTGCCGAGCGGATGGGCGGCCGGCTGGATGTGCGGGCGATCGCCGACGCCGATCCGGACCAGTTCGCCGCGCTGTGCTCGCAGCGCCCGGCGATCCACCGGTTCCCGGCGTCGATGGCCAAGCGCGTGCAGGCGACCTGCCGGGTGCTGGCGGACACCTACGACGGCAGCGCTGCGAACGTCTGGGCGGACGTCACCGACGGGCGGGAACTGTTGGACCGGATCGCCGCGCTGCCGGGGTTCGGCGCCGCCAAGGCGCCGATCTTCGTCGCCCTGTTGGGCAAGCAGTACGGCGTGCAGCCACCGGGCTGGCAGGAGGCGGCCGGGGTGTACGGCGAGGCGGGCAGCCACCGGTCGGTCGCCGACGTCGTCGACCCGCCCTCCCTGGAATTGGTCCGAGCGGCCAAGAAGGCGGCCAAGGCCGCGGCGAAGGCGTCCGGCGGCGGCTGATTTCCCGGAACGACCGGCCGACGGGGGTCGATTCTCGGGTGGTGGCGCGGCCCGTCCCGGCGGGGCGTAGCGTGGGCGACGGGCAGCCTGGTGGCTGGCTTGGCCCGCTGAGGTAGCGACGCGTCCACGTGTGGGGGCGCCGTTCGGTCGACTCGGAAGCGGGGTTTGCGCATGACGTCCGGAACCGATCCTGCCGCCGGGGTCAATCCGCCTCCGGGCGGCTCACGGAAGGTGCAACCCGCGCTGATCACCGCGGCCGAGCCGTCCTACGACGATCAGTTGCGGTCTCGCCGGATCCGCTACTCGATCATGATGGGTCTGCGGATCCCGTGCCTGATCATCGCCGTGCTGCTTTATCAGACGCCGTGGCTGGCGATCACCGTGGCCGCCCTGTCCATTCCGCTGCCCTGGATGGCCGTGCTGATCGCCAACGACCGGCCGGCGCAGAAGCGGCGTCGGGTGGCGCCGACCACCGTGAACCCCGAGCGCGCGTTGACCTCCGGCACCCACCAGATCGTGGACGGCAGCACGACCGCCGAACCGCGCTGAGCATGGCGCCGCGCTGACAGGATGCCGCGCGGGCGTCAATCCACGGAGCGCGCGGCCCGGCGACCGGCGACCGACGTGCCCGCAGCCACCCCGGCGGCCAACGCCGGCAACGGTTCCGCGCCGCGCAGCCAGGCGGCCAGGAACCCGGCGTCGAAGGCATCCCCGGCACCGACCGTGTCCGCGTCGGGGGCGGCGCCGCCGCGCCCACCGGACACCTGCTCGACGGTCACGTGCCGGTCGGCGGCCGGCGCGTACCAGGACGCGCCGCCGGCACCCCGGGTCACGGCGACCGCGCCGGCCGCCTCGAGGAGCCGGACCGGCCCGCCCAGCGCGACGCACTCGGCCTCGTTGGGCAGCAGCAGGTCGACCCCCGCCACCCAGCCCAGGAAGCGATCGGCGCCCACGGTCGCGACGCCGGCCGCCGTCTGCGGGTCGACCGAGGTGGTCCAACCCGCCGTGCGAGCGGCCCGGAGCGCCGCCCGCCCGGCGGCTCGGGACTCGTCGTCGAGCAGCACGTAGCCCGACAGGTGCAGGTGGCCGGGGCCCGGTGGCAGCGCGGTGTCCGCCGGGCCCAGCCCGGCGTTGGCCCCCCGGTCGGACACCATGGTCCGCTCGCCGTCGGGGCCGACCAGCACGATCACCCGGCCGGTCGGCCGGTCCGGATCGACCGCGAACCGGCACACCACCCCCAGCCCGGTCAGCTCGGTTTCGGCGGCCCGGCCGGCCTCGTCGTCACCGATCCGCGCGACCAGGTCGACCGGGACCCCCAGCCGGGCGAACCCGGCCGCGGTGTTGGCGCCGGCCCCGCCGGCGTGGCTGGTGATCCGGGCCGGGGTGTCGTCACCGGGGACGATCGGCGCGGCCAGCCGGCACCGGACGTCCAGCATGACGTCACCGACGACGACGACCCGCGCCGTCATGTGGTCCCGGTCTCGGCAGCGAGCGCCACCGCGATCGCCGCGGCCAGGGCGGCGTTGCTCAGCACCAGATCCAGATTGACCCGCAGGCTGGCACCGGCGGTGGCCCGGTGGAAGTACTCGAGCAGCCGCGGAGTGACGTCCTTGCCGCTGACGGATTCGGCGGCGAGCAGCGCCAGTCCCTGTTCCAGCGTGCGGTCGTGCAGGACGGGGTCGAGCTGCCGGTCCGGCGGCAGCGGGTTCGCCACCACCACGGCCGCGTCGTCCAGGCCCAGCCGGCGCCGGTGGGCCAGCACCGCCGCGGGCTGCCGGGCATCGTCGATCCGCCAGGGCACGTCGAATCCGGAGTCGGTCAGATAGAAGCCGGGGAACCGGTCGGTGCGGTAACCCAGCACCGGCACGGAGAGCGTCTCCAGGTACTCCAGCGTGCCCCCGACGTCCAGGATCGACTTCACCCCGGCGCACACCACCACGATCGGGGTTCGCCCGAGCACGCGCAGATCGGCGGACACGTCGAAGGTGCTGGCGGCCTCCCGATGGACGCCACCCAGGCCACCGGTGGCGAACACCGAGATGCCGGCGCGGTGCGCCAGTGCGGACGTGCTGGCCACCGTGGTGGCACCGTCCACCCCGAGGGCCAGGGCGACGCCGACGTCCCGCACGGACAGTTTCGCGATCCCGTCGGCGGCACACAGCCGGTCCAGCTCGGCCGGACCCAACCCGACCCGGACGGCGCCGTCCATCACCGCGATCGTCGCCGGAACCGCACCGCCCGCCCGCACCGCGTCCTCGATCCGATCGGCGGCCCGGCGGTTGTCCCCCCGGGGCAGACCGTGCGCGAGGATCGTCGACTCGAGCGCGACGACCGGCCGGCCGGCCCCGATGGCATCGGCGACCTCGTCGGCTATCACGAGTGGTCCGGGCAAGCTGCACCTCCGGGCTGATCCTGGGCCACTGACGGGTTCAATTCGCGCGGCGCCGGCCGGGTGGCTGGCATCATGACTGGTGCAGACCGGCCACCGCGAGTCGCGGTCGGCGCGTCCGAACAGGAGCCACGATGTCGACGACCACCACCACGACGCTCGAGAAGCCGCTTGAGCGCACCACCGACAACGACGACACGCCGAAGATGTTCCACTACGTGCGTAAGTCGAAGATCGCCGAATCGGCGGTGATGGGCAACTATGTCGTCGCCTTGTGCGGGGAGACCTTCCCGGTGACCCGCTCGCCGAAGCCGGATTCACCGGTGTGCCCCGACTGCAAGAAGATCTACGAATCGCTGAAGAAGGGCTGACCGCCCCTCACCCCGGGGTGCCGGTCGCCGGCTCCGGGGAGGCCCCCGACGGGGCCGGACGGTCCCGCTCGGGGTCGTATCGCTGCCATTTGCGCAGTTCCCGCTTGGAGGGCCGCGGCGGGTAGTACTCGAGCATGGCGTTGTTGAACTGGGCGCCGATGATGACGGCCATCGACACGAAGTAGTAGAAGAGCAGGAACGTGATGGGGGTGGCCAGCGCGCCGTAGGTCAGGCCGTGCGCGTACACGTAGGACAGGTACAGCCGCAGGCCGAAGCTGGCCACCATGAAGACGGCGGCGGCCAGGAACGCCCCGGGCACGCCGCGGTACCAGGGGTGCTTGTGCTTGGGGGCCACCTTGTACAGGACCGTCAGCAGGAGGATCAGGCCCAGTGCCAGCGCCGGGTAGTAGGCGATGTTGACGATGTTGGAGACCTGACCGCGCCACGACTCCGGGAACAGCTTGGGCAGGTAGTCCGGACCGATGGCCAGCAGCGGCAACATGATGATGCCGGACAGCAACGCCACCAGATACAGGCCGAGGGCGAAGAACCGTTCGACGACCGGGTGCCGCACCTCGTGCTGGCCGTAGGCAATCGTGATGGACTCGACGAACGCCGACATCGCCGACGACCCGGCCCACAGGCTGATCACCAGGCCGACCGATACCACGTCGGCCTGGCCCTGACTCAGGATCGTCTCCACGGTGTTGCCGACCAGGTTGTCGGCGACCTCTTCGTTGAAGATGGCGTTGAGGAACACCAGGATCTGCTCGCGGATCTGGTCGATCGTGCCCGCCGGGAAGTACCAGTTCACGACGTAGCCCACCAGGCCGAGCAGGGCCAGCAGCAGCGGTGCGGTCGACAGCGCGCACCAGAACGCCGCCTGCGAGCTCAGGCCGAACAGCGAGTCGCCCCAGGCCTTGGACAGCGTGCGGCCGATCACCTTGCGCCAACGGTGCCGGACCTTGGGCGGGGCCACCAGCACCGGGCCGGTGCCCTGGCGGAACCAGGGAATGGTGTGCTGCGCCGCGTCGCTCGGCGACGACTGATCCGGTTGCGCCGGGGTCGCGTCGACCCGGGGCAACGCCACAGTCGCCGTCGCATCCGCGGGCGAACCCGGCGCGGCCGGCGCGCCCGGGACGGCGGACACCGGCGCCGGGTCGGGCGGCGCGCCCGAGGAGGGCGGGCTGATCACTGCTGGTCCGTTCCCCGTCGATCGGTCGGCCGAACGGACCGGCGGGGTTCCGTTGCCGGTCATCGACCCGATGGCGGTGGGTGCGCTCGGCGGGCCCGGGACGGGCCGGGTGGGATCCCGCGGCGGCGGGGCAGCCGTGCTCACCCCACGAGCATGCCTGGCGCCGCGCCCATGGCGGTAACGCGACAGGCGATTCTCATCCCGACGGGACCAGCTGAGACCTTTTCGAAACATTCCCAAGGTGCGCCGGACACCCGGCGGGCGAGGGTATGGTCGTGGGTCGGCGCGGCCGCCGATGAGCCGGTATCCGTTACCCGAGTGCCGGTTTGGCGTGCCGCGAACGAGTGAGGGCTGGGGAAGGGCGGGGGTGGAGGGACGGGTGGGACAGCCGCCGCTGCGCCCGTGGCAGCAGGAGGCGCTGGACGCCTACCGGGCCACCCACGCCACCGCCGGCCGGCGCGACTTCCTGGTCACCGCGACCCCGGGGGCCGGCAAGACGACGTTCGCGCTGGCCGTCGCCGACCAGCTGATGCGCCGCCGGGTGGTCGATCGGGTCGTCATCGTGTGCCCGACCGATCATCTGCGCACCCAGTGGGCCGATGCCGCCGCGGCCTTCGGGCTGGTGCTCGACCCGAAGATGAGCAATGCCCAGGGCCCCGTGCCCGCCGGCTGTCAGGGCTACGTCGCGACCTACGCCCAGGTGGCCGCGCGGCCGGCGATCCACGCCGCGCGCAGCGGCAAGATGCGGTCGCTGGTGGTGCTCGACGAGATCCACCACGCCGGGGACGGCCTGTCCTGGGGTGAGGCGGTCGGTGAGGCGTTCGGTGAGGTGCACCGGCGGCTGTCGCTGACCGGCACCCCGTTCCGGACCAAGGCGGGGGAGCGGATCCCGTTCGTCGAGTACGAGACCGACGGCGACCTGCTGCGGTCGAAGGCCGACTTCACCTACGGCTACCGGCGCGCGCTGGCCGACCGGGTCGTCCGTCCGGTCGTGTTCGCCGCGTACAGCGGGGTCTCCCGCTGGCGCAACAGCGCGGGCGAGGTGATCGCCGCGTCGCTGACCGGAGCCGGCACGAAGTCCGTGGAGACGGCCGCCTGGCGGACCGCGCTGGACCCCAAGGGTGGCTGGGTGCCCCACGTCATCGCCGCCATGGACGAGCGGATCAGCCAGTTGCGCGCCTCGGGGATGCCGGATGCGGCCGGTTTGGTGCTGGCCAGCGACCAGGACGACGCCCGGGACTATGCCGACGTGGTGCGGCGCATCACCGGGCACAAACCGGTGCTGATCCTGTCCGACGACGCCGCGGCGTCGAAACGGATCGAGAAATTCCGGGGCAGCAGCGAACGCATCGCCGTCTGCGTCCGGATGATCTCCGAGGGGGTCGACATCCCGCGCGCCGCCTGCCTGGCGTGGATGACGTCGTACCGGACTCCGCTGTTCTTCGCGCAGGCGGTGGGTCGCGTCGTGCGGGCCCGGAACTCGCGGGAGGCCGCGACGGTGTTCCTGCCCGCCGTGCGGCCCCTGCTGGCGTTGGCCGCGGAGCTGGAGCAGGACCGGAACTACGTGATGGCCCCGCCCCCGCCGGTGGCGGACGATCTGGCCGCCCTGGCCGACCCGCTGCCCCGGGAACCGGTCGAACCGGGGGACCGGAAGATCGAGGTCCTCGACTCCGAGGCCGAGTTCGCGCACGTGCTGCATTCGGGTCGGGCGGTCGTCTCGGCCGGCGCCGGCGGACCCGCGTCCACCGCCGGCGGCCCGATGTCGGTCAGCGCCGACGACCAGGAGTAC
Source organism: Nakamurella sp. (assembly GCA_044223435.1). Taxonomy (GTDB): domain Bacteria; phylum Actinomycetota; class Actinomycetes; order Mycobacteriales; family Nakamurellaceae; genus Nakamurella. The sequence continues at coordinate 72,129 of JBGALY010000013.1, read as the reverse complement.
CTGGGGCTGCCCGGGCTGCTCAGCCCGGAACAGACCGCGGCGCTGCTCGCCACCCGGGACTCCGATCTGCGCCGGCGGGTGGCGTCCATGGCCAAGGACCCGCTGGCCGACGCCGCGGAACGGGAGGCGGTGAACGGCTGGCGGGCGGCCGCGGACCTGCGCCGCGAGGTCAATCAGCTGGTCGCTCGGGTGGCGGCGCGGACCGGCCGGCCGCACGCCGCCGTGCACTCGCAGGTGCGGCGGGCCGTGCCGGGCCCGGCGTCGGCGGCGGCGGACCCGGACCTGCTGAGCGCTCGCCGCGACCACCTGCTGGGGCTGCTGTAGGCCGTGCCGGCCGGTCGGCGCGATCGCCCGACCGGGTCGGCTCGATCTCGCTCGGCCGGTCGGCGCGAAGGTCGCTCAGCCGGTGGACACGGCCTTCCAGGACCCGACGATCCCGAGCAGACCGGAACCCAGGAACAGGTAGAACCCGACGGCGGCCTGGCCGAACAACCCGAAGACGCCGAGATCGAAGACCATCCGCGCGTGGACGATCACCCACAGCGCACCGGCCGACGACAGCAGCGAGATCAGCAGGGCCGCCAGGCCGAGCGGGCGGTGGTTGATCGGGGCGAACATCGCCAGCCCCAGCACCACCAGGGCCCCACCGGCCACCGCGCAGCCCAGGACGGCCAGGGTGGCCCAGCGCAGTTCCGTGCCGGGCGCGGGGAGCAGCCGCAGGGCCCGGTAGACCGTCCAGCCCCCGGGCGCCGGATCAATGCCGCCGGCGGCCGTTGGGCCGGCTCTGAGCCAGGGTGTGAACAGCTGCCAGATCCCGACCCCGCCGGCCAGCACCAGGAGGACCGCGGCCATCGGATCGGCCCGAACCGGCCGGCCGATCGGGGGCATCGCCGTCACGGCCCCGGCGGGTATGGCCCGGCCCAGCTGTGACATCCGCGTACCTCCATCCGATCCGCCTCGGTGGAGGCGGGTCGAACCCCAGCGTCGAACCCCTGGATCGACAACTGGCGATCGGTCCCAGCATCATCGCGCATGGGCGGCCAGGGGCGGTACCGCTGGATCGGGTTACGCCACTGGATCGCGGTGACGCCGAGGTTGGTCGAACCGGCGACGCGACCGTCCGGTGCCGGCGCACGACCCGGCCGGCACCGGGACGTCCGCGCAGCCGGTCGCCGACTACCCCTCGTCGCGGGAGCGGTGGATGACCGCGGCCAGTTGCTCCAGCCGGGCGCCGTGCTCCTTCGCGTGGTGGTTGCAGAACAACAGTTCGCCACCCGTGGCGAGCACGGCGCGAACCCGGGCAGCGGCGCTGCAGCGATCGCAGCGGTCGGCGGCGGTGAGTGCAGCTGGACTGGCAAGAGTGTCGGTCATTGTCGTCCTCTCATCTGGCGGCCACCTGCGGTGGCCCCGTCGTCACCGTTCACGTCCGACTTCGCGTTCACGGGTTGTGGTGCGTGGCGCTGTCCTTCCCATCGAAACGAGACGTCGCTGTCCCCACGTACGGGATGCAGGAGGCCCGTCACGGGTTGCTCGATACCCGACCTGGGCATCGACCGCTCCGTGTGGACCCCGGCTCCCTCATCGTGCCATCCGCGGCCCCGCTGACGGCGGGAATTCGCCCGTGGCGTACAACACCGCGTCCGCCGGTCAGGCAGACTGTCTCCGACGTGTCGTAGAACACCGCATCCGGACAGGTCCCACTGAGCGGTACAACAAGCAATCGGCCGGTGAGAGGGTTCACACTCGTCACGGGACTTTGGTCCTTGTTCCGTCGCGGCGCCGCCGCGCAGGCTCTGACAGAGTTGACCCGCCGCCACACCGATCGACCGCCGGATCCTGAACCACCCGGACCCTGAACCACTTGGAGGACTGACGTGGATCCCCTGAATGTGGCCCGCTGGCAGTTCGGGATCACCACCGTCTACCACTTCCTGTTCGTGCCGATCACGATCGGCATGGCGTTCTTCATCGCGATCACCGAGACGGCCTGGGTGCGGACCCGCAAGCCCGTGTACCTGCGGGCCACGAAGTTCTGGGGCAAGGTCTTCCTGATCAACTTCGCCATCGGGGTCGTCACCGGCATCGTGCAGGAGTTCCAGTTCGGGATGAACTGGTCCAGCTACTCGCGGTTCGTCGGTGACGTCTTCGGCGCACCGCTGGCCATGGAGGCGCTGCTGGCGTTCTTCCTCGAGTCGACGTTCCTCGGCCTGTGGATCTTCGGCTGGGACAAGCTCTCGCCGCGCCTGCACTGCGCGACCATCTGGCTGGTCTCCATCGGCACCATGCTGTCGGCGTTCTTCATCATGTCCGCGAACTCGTTCATGCAGCACCCGGTGGGCATCACGGTCAACGCCGACCGCAGCCGCGCCGAGATGAACGACATCGGGGCGGTCCTGTTCCAGCCGCTGAACATGTGGGCGTACTCGCACGTCATCGCCGGCGCCGTGCTGTCCGGCGCGGCCATGTTCGCCGGCATCTCGTCCTACTTCCTGATGAAGAAGCGGGACGTCGACGTCTTCCGGCCCGCGGTGCGGTTCGGTCTGGTCGGCATGCTCATCGGGTCGCTGGCCGTGATCATCACCGGCGACCTGCTGGCGAAGGTGATGACGGACGTCCAGCCGATGAAGATGGCGGCCGCCGAGGCGCTGTGGGACACCACCGAGGGTGCCTCGTTCTCGCTGTTCACGATCGGCACGCTGGACGGGACGAGCGAGGTCTTCTCGATCCGGGTGCCCGGCGTGCTCTCCTTCATGGCCACCGAGTCGTTCTCCGGCACCGTCGAGGGCATCAACGACGTGCAGGCCCAGTTCGAGCAGAAGTACGGACCGGGCGACTACCGGCCGAACATCCCGGTGACCTACTGGATGTTCCGGCTCATGATGGGTGCCGGCTTCGTCATGCTGCTCGTCTCGATCGTCGGCCTGTGGCTGACCCGCAAGGGCCGGCTCCCGAAATCCAAGACGGTCTGGCTGCTGGCCATGTTCGCCATCGCCGGGCCGGTGGTCGGTCACTCGGCCGGCTGGATCTTCACCGAGATGGGCCGCCAGCCCTGGACGGTGGTCGGTCTCTACCGGACCGAGGAGTCGGTGTCGCCCTCGGTGACCGGAGCATCGGTACTCACCTCGTTGATCATCTTCACCCTGCTGTACGGGATCCTGGCGGTGATCGAGATCGGCCTGGTCGTCAAGTACGTCAAGATCGGCCCGCCCAGTGAGGCCGAGGCGCTGGCGTCGATCCGCCGGCGGACCCCGCGCGGCGGCGGATTCGGCGGCCCCGACAAACCGGCCGACCAGGACGAGGAAGAGAAGCCGCTCGCTTTCGCCTACTAGACGAGTCCGGCCCACCCTCTGCCTGCCGTCCAGCAACCTGCACTAGGAGCGGTCAACCGTGTTCCTCAACAACCTGTGGTTCGTTCTCATCGCGGTCCTGTGGATCGGGTACTTCGTCCTCGAGGGCTTCGACTTCGGCGTCGGCGCCCTGCTGCGGATCGTCGGCAAGGACGAAAAGGGTCGCCGCGTCCTGATCAACACGATCGGTCCGGTCTGGGACGCCAACGAGGTCTGGTTGCTGACCGCGGGCGGCGCCACGTTCGCCGCGTTCCCCGAGTGGTACGCCTCGATGTTCTCCGGGTTCTACCTGGCGCTGGTGCTGATCCTGGTGTTGCTGATCGTGCGCGGGGTCGCCTTCGAATACCGCGGCAAGGGTCACTCGGACCAGTGGCGGGCCCGGTGGGACCTCTCGATCCTGATCACCTCATGGGGCCTGGCCCTGCTGTGGGGCGTGGCCTTCGGCAACATCGTGCGCGGCGTCGCGTTGGACGCCGACCACGAATATGTCGGCACCTTCTTCGACCTGCTCAACCCGTTCGCGCTGCTGATGGGCGTCACCACGCTGCTGCTGTTCCTCACCCACGGCTCGGTCTACCTCGCGCTGAAGACCACTCAGGACGTCCGCGAGCGGGCGCAGAAGCTGGCCGTCCGGCTCGGCCCGGTGGCCCTGATCGTGATGGCCGTGGCCGTCGGCTGGCAGCAGCTCATCCGGGGCACCACCGGTTCGATGGTGCTGGGCGCGATCGCGGTCGTGGCGATGCTGGTCGCCGTGCTGATGACGCGGGCCGATCGGGACGGTTGGGCGTTCCTCGCCTCGGCCGTGTCCACGGCGATGCTGGTGACGTCCTGGTTCGCGTCGATCTACCCGAACGTGTTCCCGTCGACGATCGACCCGGCGTTCTCGCTGACCATCGAGAACGCGGCGTCGACCCCGTACACCCTCACCCTGATGAGCTGGATCGCGCTGCTGTTCGTCCCGCTGATCCTGGCCTACCAGGCCTGGAGCTACTGGATCTTCCGCAAGCGCATCTCGACCAAACAGATCCCCGAGTCGCCGACGTCGGTGCCGACGCACTGACCGTGAACGATCAGCGCAGCACCCCGGCGCGCATCGCGACCGCCACCTGTTGGGATCGCTCGCCGGTGCCGAGCTTGCGGCTGATCCGGGACAGGTGGCTCTTGACGGTGAGCGCCGACAGGGACAGCGATTCGGCAATCCACTTGTTCGACCGCCCGTCGGCCACCAGGCGCAGCACCTCCAGTTCGCGCGGGGTGAGCCGGCCGAGCCGGGCCGGCAGCTCCGGGTCGATCCGGCCCGGATGGCCGCGCAGGACGCCGGTGGCGCCGGCGGCGAGCGCACCGAGCAGCGGCGCCGGGTCGGGGGACAGGGCCAGCGCGATCACCCGGGACCAGGGCACCCGGGTCAGGTCGCCGATCAGCCGCGGGGTGTCCGCACCGAACCCGAGGCTGACCAGCGCGAGGTGGCCGCCCGGCCCGTCGGCGATCAGCGCGTCCAGGCCCGCGACGGTGTCGGCCTGGACGACCCGGGCGGCTCCGGCGGCGGTCAGCGCGGCGGCAAGACGTTCCCGGCTGTCTTTCAACGGATCGGCGACCAGAGCGACCATGGCGGGGCTGCCGCCGGTCGGCCCGGGCCGTCCCGCCCGGTCCGGCAGGGGCGCAGGAACCCGTTGGCGGGGGACCAGATCGGGCCGGAGGCCGGTCGATATGGGCCGATCGAGGTTCGTCTTCCTGTCACTGACCGTGTCGATCACCGCTGCTCCCTTTACTCGCCGTCACTCCGACAGACCCGATGGCGGGGTCGTGGAGTTTTCTCGCGGTGAGTTACCCGGCAACGATCGGGTCGAAACTCCCATTCGGGCCCGGACGGGGGCAGCGGTCCGGGCCGGCGGCGACCGTCCGCTGTCGGTCCCCTCTGTTTCACTGGTTCCGTGAGACCCCTCGACCCCCGCCTCACCCGGTACGCGACGGGCGTTCGCCGGCTGCTGGTCGCCTCCGTCGCCATCGGGCTGGCGTCCGCGGTCGTGGTCGTGGTCCAGGCGGTCCTGATCGCCGGCCTGCTGGCCGACGTGATCATCGGCGGAACGGAGCCGGCCGACCTGGCCGGCCGGTTGGTGGCGCTGGCCGCGGTGATCGCCGCCCGGGCCGCGCTGGCCTGGGCGGCGGAGGAGACGGCCGGGCGCAGCGCGACCGCCGTCACCGCGGGCCTGCGCCGCGACCTGCTCGTGCACGCCGCGGCGCTGGGTCCGCGATGGCGCTCCGCCGAACACGGCGGCCGGCTGGCGGTGCTGGCGACCACCGGGGTCGAGTCCCTGCACACCTACCTCGCCCGGTACCTGCCGCAGCTGGTGCTGTCCGTGGTCGTGCCGGTGGTCATGTTGATCTACCTGTTCAGTGCGGACCTGACCAGCGGCATCATCGTGCTCGTCACCCTGCCGTTGATCCCGCTGTTCATGGCCCTCGTCGGCTGGTACACCGACCGGCAGACCCGGGCCAAGTGGGCGAGCCTGGCCCGGCTGGCCACGCACTTCACCGACGTCGTGGCGGGCCTGCCGACGTTGAAGGTGTTCGGCCGGGCCAAGGCCCAGGCCGAAGCGGTGCGGCGGGTCACCGACGACTACCGGCGGTCGTCCATGGTCACCTTGCGGGTCGCGTTCCTGTCCTCGATGATCCTGGAACTGCTCGCCTCGCTGTCCGTCGCCCTGGTGGCGGTGGCGATCGGGTTGCGGCTGGTGTACGGCGGCCTGACCCTCGAGGTCGGCCTGGCCGTGCTCATCCTGGCGCCCGAGGCGTACCTGCCGCTGCGCCAGCTCGGTACCCAGTTCCACGCCGCCGCGGACGGGGTCGAGGCCGCCGGTCGAGTGCTCGACGTGCTCGACACCCCGCCGCCCCCGGCCGGCACCCGTCGGGACGTCGCGGCGCCGATCGGGCTGACCCTGGACGCGGCCGCGATCGGCTCGCCCGGCGAACGGGGGTCGGTCGGTCCGCTGACCATGGACCTGCCGGCCGGGCGGATCACGGTCGTCACCGGCCCCAGCGGGGCGGGCAAGACGACGCTGTTGCAGCTGATCGCCGGGGTGGTGCGGGCCGATTCGGGTCAGGTCGGCGTCCGGTCGGGCACCGGGGAGATCGTGCCGGTGGCCGACCTGGAGCCGGGGTGGTGGCGGTCCCGGCTGGGGTGGGCGGCCCAGGGCGGGGCGCTGCAGGCCGGCTCGATCCGGGAGAACCTGCTGCTGGGCAATGCGGACGCGGACGACGGCACGTTGCGGGCGGCCCTGGAGGCGGTGGATGCGTCCGGATTCGTCGACGCCCTGCCGGACGGTTGGCACCACCGGCTCGGCGACGGCGGATCGGGGCTGTCCCAGGGTCAGCGGCAGCGGCTGACGCTGGCCCGGGCGCTGGTCCGGCCGGTCCCGGTGCTGTTGCTCGACGAGCCGACGGCCGCGCTCGACGAGGCAACCGAACAGCGGGTGCTGGCCGGCATCCGCCGATTCGCCGCCGGCCGGACGGTGGTGCTCGTCACCCATCGCCCCGGCCCGCTGGCCCTCGCCGACCAGGTGGTGCGCCTTGGCCCGGCCGATGCCGGTGAGGCGCCCGGTGGCCCCGCCGGGAACGGGCCGGCCGAACCGGTCCTGGCGACGACGGCGGTGAACCCGTGGTGACCGAGGCCCCGCCGGTGCCCGGCTCGTCGCGGCCGGGCACCGGGCCCGTCCCGGACGGTCCGGCCCCGCGGGCCCGGGCTGCGCATCCCGTTGTGCGCCTGTGGGGGCAGGCCCGCGGGGTGCGCCTGCGGCTGCTCGGCGCGGCCGTCGTCGGCGCTCTCGCCTCCGGGTGTGCCGTCGCGCTGATGGCCACGTCGGCCTGGCTGATCGCCCGCGCCGCGCAGCAGCCCCCGGTCCTGTACCTGATGGTGGCCGTCGTGTCGGTGCGCGCGTTGGGCATCGGGCGTGGCGTACTGCGCTACGTCGAGCGGTTGATCTCGCACGACGCCGCCTTCCGGGTCCTGGGCGGGATCCGGGAGCGATTCGTCGCCCACCTGGCCGTCATCGCCCCCGCCGCGCTGCCGCTGTGGCGGCGCGGCGACCTGCTGGCCCGCACGGTCGACGACGTGGACGACGCCGGCGACGCGTTCCTGCGCGGGTTGCTGCCGCTCGCCGGTGCGGCGCTGGTCGGGGCCGGCACGATCGTGCTGTCCTTCCTGATCCTGCCGGCGGCCGGAATCGCGCTGGCCGTCGCGCTGGCAATCGCCTGCGTGCTGCTCCCGGTGCTCAGCGCCCGCCGGTCGGCCCGGATCGAGTCGCGGTCGGTCCAGTTGCGGGCCGACCGCACCCGGCTGGTCAGCGAACTGCTCGACGACCTGCCCGAGCTGACCGTGTCGGGTGGCCTGCCCGCCCGGTTGGGCGAACTGGATCGGATCGAAACCGACCACCGCCGGGTCGCGGCGCGCACGGCGCGGGCCGGGGGGGTGGCGGCGGCGATCGCCGTGGCCGCGATGGGTGCGGCGGTCTGGCTGGCCACCTGGTTCGGGGTGCCGGCGGTCCTGCAGCAGAACATGGACCCGGTGCTGCTGGCCGTCGTCGTGCTCACCCCGCTGGCGCTGACCGACGTCGTGCAGGCGGTCGGGCTCGCCGGCACCGCGCTGAACCGGGCGACGGCGGCCTTGCGCCGGCTGTTCTCGGTCATGGACACACCACCGGTCACCGCGCCCGCCCCGGCGCACCCCGCCCTGCTGCCCGACCCACCCGGTGGCCCCACGGTCCGGCTGCGCGGGGTCGCCGCCCGCTGGCCCGGGGCCGACCGGGACGCGCTGACCGACATCGATCTCGACCTGGCGCCGGGCCGGCGGATCGTCGTCGTCGGCGAGTCCGGTTCCGGGAAGTCGACCCTGATCGCGGTGCTGCTCGGGTTCCTCACCCCGACGGCAGGACGGATCACCGTCGACGGCGTGGACGTCGCCACGTTGGACCCGGACACGGTCCGCACGCTGTTCTCCTGGTGCGATCAACGCGCGTACCTGTTCGATTCGACGGTGCTGGAGAACGTCCGGCTGGCCCGTCCGGACGCGTCGGAGGCCGACATCGCCGCGGCGTTGCGCGACGCGGGGGCGGGACCGTGGCTCGACGGCCTGCCGCAGGGGATGAACACCCGCGTCGGCGAGCACGGCCGGGCGGTGTCCGGGGGTGAGCGGCAGCGGGTCGCGCTGGCCCGGGCGATCGTGGCCGACCGGCCGGTGCTGCTGGCCGACGAACCGGCCGCCCACCTGGACGCGGCGACCGCCGACCGGGTCACCGAGCGGATCCTGCGGCCGGACCCGGGCCGGTGCGTCCTGCTGGTCACCCATCGCGGTTCGGACGAGGATCGCGCCGACGAGGTGGTCCGACTGCACGGCGGTCGCCGGATCGGGTAGCTGGTCCGCTCGTCTGGCCGGGGCCGTCGGGCATGGGGGAACATGGGGTGTCGGGGACGCGGAGGAGAGTGCGCATGGCGGCCAGGGGCGAGCTGGAGAAGGCCGTCGTCGAGGTGCTCTGGGACGGCGGCGAACCGATGACCGCCCGCGCCGTCGTCGACGCGCTGCCCGGCCGGGAGCTGGCGGTCACCACGGTGCTCACCGTCTTGTCCAGGCTGGAGGCCAAGGGCCTGGTCCGGCGGTCGCGGGACGGGCGCGCCCACTTCTACGAGGCGACCGCCGGCCGCGAGGAGCACCTGGCCACGCTGATGCGGCAGGTGCTGGACGGCGCCGCCGACCGCGATGCCGCGCTGACCCGGTTCGTCGGCGGCATCAGCGAGCAGGATCAGGACGCGCTGCGGCGCGCGCTCGACGGCCCGGACCAGTGACCCCGGCCGGCATCGAGCGGTTGCCGATCGCCGCCGCCGGTTGTCTGCTCGTCGTGCTCGGCCTGGCGCTGGCCGCGCCGGGCAGCATCGCCCTGGCTCGGGCCCGCTGGACCCGGCGGGCGCCCGGCTGGTCGCTGCTGCTGTGGCAGGCGGTGTGCCTGGCCGCGGGGTTCTCGGTGGTCGCCGGCCTGGCTCTGCTGGCCGTGGAGCCGTCCGGGTACACCCTGGTCGGCGCGGGCCTGGATTGGTGGTCGTCGCTGGTTGCCGGCGAGCTCACGGTGTGGCGGACGGCCTGCGGGATGCTGTCGTTGGCGATCACAGTGGTCCTGCTGGCCAGCCTGACCCGCACCGCCTGGCGGACGGTGTCCCGCCGGCGCCTGCACCGGCAGATGGTGGATCTGCTGAGCCGGCCCATCCCGGGCCGGGTCCCGCTGGGCGCCGGCTGCCAGGTGCGGCTGATGGAGCACCGCAGCGCGGTGGCCTACACGTTGCCCGGCCTGCACGCCCGGCTGGTGGTGTCGACCGGACTGGTGGATCTGTTGACGTCCGCCGAGCTGACCGCGGTCGTCGCGCACGAACGGGCCCATCTCCGGGCCCGGCACGACATCCTGATCATGCCCTTCCAATCCTGGGTGGCCGCGTTCGGCCGGGTTCGGGGGGTCCGGGAGGCCGGCCGCTCGGTCAGCGAGCTGACCGAGATGCTGGCCGACGACGTCGCCGCCGGGCTGTCGGGGCCCGACGTGTTGGCTTCGGCGTTGGCCCGGGTGGCCCTCGAGGGACGGTGCGGTGCGGTGGCCGCGTCGGCGTGGTCCGTCGCGACCCCGACCACCTGCATCACCGACCGGGTCCGCCGGCTTCGTCACCCGAACCCGCTGCCCGTCGGGGCGCGCATCGGCATTCTGGTGGCCGCCGCCGTGCTGCTGGCCGTTCCGCCGACGGTGCTCACCCTGACCTGGTGAACCCGGCCGCCGGGGTGGGGCCTCGAGCCGGGCGGTGGCCGCCGGGACGACCAACGGCGCCGGCCGGCCATCGCAAGGCCGCCCGGCGCCGTCTCGTCGAAATCCGCTACTCGAGGTAGTCGCGCAGCACCTGCGAGCGGGACGGGTGCCGGAGTTTGGACATCGTCTTGGATTCGATCTGCCGGATCCGCTCCCGGGTGACCCCGTAGACCTGGCCGATCTCGTCGAGGGTGCGCGGCTGACCGTCGGTCAGGCCGAAACGTAGCCGGACCACGCCGGCCTCCCGTTCGGACAGGGTCTGCAGGACGGCCTGCAACTGGTCCTGCAGCAGCGTGAAGGACACGGCATCGACCGCCACGACGGCTTCCGAGTCCTCGATGAAATCGCCGAGCTGGGAGTCGCCCTCGTCGCCGATCGTCTGGTCCAGCGAGATGGGCTCCCGGGCGTACTGCTGGATCTCCAGCACCTTGTCCGGGGTGATGTCCATTTCCTTGGCCAGCTCCTCGGGCGTGGGCTCGCGGCCCAGGTCCTGGAGCAGCTCCCGCTGGATGCGGCCGAGCTTGTTGATGACCTCGACCATGTGCACCGGGATGCGGATGGTGCGGGCCTGGTCGGCCATCGCGCGGGTGATGGCCTGCCGGATCCACCAGGTGGCGTAGGTGGAGAACTTGTAGCCCTTGGTGTAGTCGAACTTCTCGACGGCCCGGATGAGGCCGAGGTTGCCCTCCTGGATCAGGTCGAGGAACGCCATTCCGCGCCCGGTGTAGCGCTTGGCCAGGGAGACCACCAGCCGCAGGTTCGCCTCGAGCAGGTGGTTCTTCGCCCGCTCGCCGTCCCGCTTGATCCAGCGCAGGTCACGCCGCATCTGGTTGGGCAGGCGTTCCCCGGCCTCCTCGAACTGCCGCATCCGCTCCGCGGAGTACAGGCCCGCCTCGATCCGCTTGGCGAGGTCGACCTCCTCCTCGGCGTTGAGCAGCGCGACCTTGCCGATCTGCTTGAGGTAGGCCCGGACGGAGTCCGCCGAGGCGGTCAGCTCGGCGTCCTTGCGGGCCTGCTTGAGCGCCTCCGACTCCTCCTCGTCGTCCCAGGTGAAGTCCTCGGATTCGCCGGACTTCTCCGGTGCGCCGTCCTTGCCGGCCGGCTTGGCCTTGGCCACCGCCGGCGCGGCGGTGTCCTCGTCGTCCTCGTCGTCGTCGACCTCGACGACGCCCACCACCAGGACGTCACCCTCGGCCTCGGAGGCGTCCCCGGCGACATCGTCGACGTCGATGAACTCGACGTCGTCGGTGCTGAGCAGATCGTCATCCGGAGACTCGGTGGCCTCCAGTTCGACGGTGTCGGCGGACGGATCCTTCGGATCCGGCACCGACTTGGCGACCGGTTCGGGTCCACCCCCCGAGGTCGTGTGCCGGGGTCGGGTCGAACTGGGAGAGGTTGCTGCGCCTGCCACTGATGCCCTTTCGCGTCAACGAGCCGCATAGCTGGCGGTTCGCAAACCCGCTCACGCCGATGTGCAGCAGAGCTGACCGACGCGGTGGATCCGAACTCGAGAACCGTGGTCCTGCCGGAAAGCGACCGTTCCAGTGTAACCGCGCCCCATCCCGGCGCCGACCGAAACGGGTCCGAATCAGTCATCGAACCCGGGCGGAACCCGGGCGGAACCCGGACGATCAGTCCAGGACGAGGGCCTGGGTCGACTCGGCGGGCGATTCCGCCGTCTCGGGCTCGGCCTCGCTGGCCGCCAGGGCCGCACCGACGATGCCGGCGTTGTTGATCAGCTGGGCGACCACGGTCGGTGTCCGGTTGCGGAGCAACGGCACCCACTTCTCCGGCTTCTTGGAGATACCGCCGCCGAGGATGAACAGCTCCGGCCAGAGCAGGTTCTCCAGGGTGCGCAGGTACTTGGACGCGCGCTTGGCCCACTGCTCCCAGCTCAGCCCGTCCCGTTCGCGGGCCGAGGCGGCCGCCTTGGTCTCCGCGTCGTGGCCGTCCAGTTCGATGTGGCCGAGCTCGGCGTTGGGGACCAACTTGCCGTCGTTGATCAGCGCGATGCCGATGCCGGTGCCGAAGGTGACGACGATGACCAGGCCGCGGATGCCGCGCCCGGCGCCGTACCGGGCCTCGGCCAGACCGGCCGCGTCGGCGTCGTTCAGAACGGTGACCGGGCCGGGCAGTTGCGGCGTCATCGCGTCCTTGAGCGAGGTGCCGACCCAGCTCTTGTCCACGTTCGCGGCGGTCTGCACGACGCCGCCCAGCACGACACCGGGAAAGTCGACGCCGAAGGGCCCGCTGTAGTCGAAATTGGCCGCCACCTTGCCGGCGGTCTCGGCGACCGCCGCCGGAGTGGCCGGCTGCGGCGTGGCCAGCCGGAAGCGCTCGCCGATCAACACACCGCCGCGCAGGTCGACGATGCCGCCCTTGATCCCGGTACCGCCGATGTCGATGCCGAATGCCGTGTCGGGCGCAGTGGTGGACACGCGAGCTCCTCGCTGATCGGGCCGGCCGGTTGCCGTCCGGCGAGTGACCGGACGACCTGGTGCGCAAATCGTACTGATTCGATTCCGCACCGGCAGCCCGATCCCGATCTGCCAGCGTGGCGCGCCGCGGGCGGGCCCCGTCAGGTCGCGCAGGCGGCCGCCGGCAGCGCCGGGATCGGCGGCAACGGCTTGGCCGCCGCGGTCTGCCCTTCGATGACCGCGGGCGGGGTGGCCGCGTCCTTGATCGCCTTGAGCTGATCCTTGACGTCCTGGCTGACCGAGTCGTAGATGTAGCGGCCGCCGAGGGACAGGTCGACCGAGTCGTCGACCCGGGAGTCAACGACCAACTGGGCGCAAGGGGTGACGAGCAGGACCGTCCGGGCCGCCGCGGCGCCGGCCGGGCCGAACCGGATCTGGGCGACACAGCCCAGGTCCGAGGCCGGGTACAGCGGGTCGTTCCCGCTCGCCAACATCGACTCGAACCCGGCCGCTCGTAGTTCGTCCGCGACCGCCTTGGCCTGGCCGCGCACGGTGCTGGCGTTGAAGACGGTCAGCAGGATGGTCGACGGATTCGCCGGCCGGACGTTGGCCAGGCTCTCGTGGTCGGCGTAGGCGCCCAGCGAGGTGACGATCTGTGGGGTCGTCTCGGTGGGAGTCGCCGGTGGGGTCCCCTCGGTGGGGGCGGCCGCCGTCTCGCTGCCGGACTCGGCCGCGCTGCTGCGGGTCGTCGGTGCGGTCGTCGCCGGCGCGGGCCCGGGCGCATTGCACGCGCCGCTGTCCGCGGCGCTGGACCGCAGGCTCGGGAACCACACGATCAGGGCGAGCACCAGCAGCACGATGAGCACGATGAGGATCGGCCAATACCGACGCCGACGGTATCGATCCGGTGCGGAGGCAAGACTCACCGCTGAAGAAACCTTCCTGTCCATGGCTGCCGACTGGCCGTGACGACCGTGACCGGGGGGTGCACACCCCGGCGAGGGGGTTGGTGCACGCCGGTTCGACCGGTTGTTCGGGCACCGGCTGGCGCCATCATGTCCGCCCGGGCATGGAACCAGGGTAAAGCCACGCCGAGGTGTGACCGGGCCCCCGCTCGACCGCCGGGCGGGTATCGGCTACTCTGCGCGCGCCGATGGGGGGGTGCAGCGGGCACAAAACCGGCTGCGCATGCGTTACCCCGGTCGCAATGCACGGAGCAAGTACAACCCGGGTCATCCCCGGGGTGAGGAAAGAGACTATGGCTACCGACTACGACGCTCCACGTCGGAACGAATCCGACGAACCCTCCGAGGATTCTCTGGAAGAACTGAAGGCGCGGCGCAACGAGGCCCAGTCCTCCGTGGTCGACGTCGACGAAGGCGACACCGCAGAGAGTTTCGAACTCCCCGGCGCCGACCTCTCGGGCGAGGAATTGACCGTCAAGGTCATCCCGAAGCAGGCCGACGAGTTCACCTGTTCGGTCTGCTTCCTCGTCCAGCACCGCAGCCGGCTCGCCACCGACAACGGCGGCCGGTTGGTGTGCGTGGACTGTGCCTGAGGCAGCCGGTCGCCCCCGCGGGGCGATCGGCCGAACCTGGGTCTGACATGGAACCGGTGATCGACGACACAGAAGCGGTCGTCCGGTCCGGATCGAGCCGGGCCCGCAGCCAGGTGGGAGATTTCCACCGGGCGTACGGGCTGCCGATCCGGAGCCGGCCGACGGCGGCGATCGGATCGGATCAGCTGGCGCTGCGCCAGGCCCTGATCGAGGAAGAGGTCCGGGAGCTGGCGGAGGCCGCCCAGGCCGGAGACGTGGTGGGCGTTGCCGATGCCCTGGCCGACATCGTCTACGTCGCCTACGGCACGGCGCACGTGTACGGCATCGATCTCGACGCCGTCCTGGACGAGGTGCACGCGTCCAACATGACCAAGCTCGGCGCCGACGGTCGGCCCGTGCGGCGGGCCGACGGGAAGGTCCTCAAAGGCCCCGGCTACCGGCCGCCGGACGTGCGGGCCGTCCTCGACCGGGGCGCCGGCCCCCGCGCCGGGGTTACCCTCGAGACAGGCGAAGCGGTCGCGCCGGCCGCCGACGCAGCGGCCGACCGGACCGGCGATGAACAGGAGGGACGGCCATGGGCGGAACCTTCTCCACCTGGCTGAAGAAGTTCACCAAGGACGACGACGAGGTCGACGCGGATCGGCTCAGCGGTGAGGCGGACGCCTCCGGTGCGGTCCGCGCGCAGATCTGCTGTCAGGGCGAACGGGTGGTCCTGCAAGGGCGGTTGCGGTACGTCGATCTCCGCCCGACCGACTCGCTGGCGACGCTGGTCGCCGAGTTGTACGACGGCACCGAAGGTGTCCAGCTGATCTGGTTGGGCCGGCGATCCATCCCCGGCATCGAGCCGGGGCGCACCGTGAAGGTTCGCGGGCGGGTCGCCATCCGGGACGGCCGGAAGGTGATCTACAACCCCGACTACGACCTGCTTCCGGCGCACGCATGATCGAGGCGGCGGCGTGAGTTCCCCGGAGCCCGACCCGTACCGTCCGCCGGCCGAGGCGTCGATTCCGCCGGAGCCGTCCGCCGCTGCACCCGAACGCAAGCCGATGCCGACCGTCTGGGACCAGATGGGCGGGGTCATGGGCATGGTCGATTCCGGCCTGCCGGTCGTCGTCTTCATCGTCGCCAACATGATCGGCGGGCTCGGCTGGGGCATCGGGGCGGCGGTCGCCGCGGCGGTGGTGATCGCCGGGCTCCGGATCGCCCGCAAGCGCCCCGTCACCCAGGCCGTCGGCGGCCTGTTCGGGGTCGGGATCGCCGCGTACATCGCGTATCGCACCGACTCGGCCAAGGGTTACTTCCTGCTCGGCATCTGGAGCTACCTGCTCTACGGCGGGGCGCTGCTGCTGTCGATCGTCGTCCGCTGGCCGCTGATCGGCGTCATCTGGGAGGCGATCAACGGGCGGGGCGTTGCGTGGCGCAAGGACCGCGCGCTGGTCCGCAAGTACGACTGGGCGACGTTCGTCTGGGTGATGGTCTTCGCGCTGCGGTACCTGGTGCAGAACTACCTGTACGACACCGACCAGGTCGGCTGGTTGGCGGCATTCCGGCTGATCATGGGCTATCCACTGTTCATCGTCGCCATCGCCGCCAGCGTGCTGATCGTGGCCATGGGGACCTGGCCGGAGGGACTGACCTGGCGTCAGCGGATCAACCACCTGCGGCAGGCGGGCCGCGCGGAACGGCGGGACGACACCCCACCGGCCGATCCGGCCTGAGCACGGCCGGTTCCGCAGCCGTTCGCCGGCTACCGGAGGGCCTCCCGGACTTCGCTCTCGACCTCGGTGGAGGCCACGAACAGCAACTCGTCACCGGGTTCGAGGGGCTCGTCGGGCTGCGGCACGATGACCCGGCCGCCCCGCAGGATCGTCACCAGCGCCGCGTCCCGGGGCAGGTTGAGGTCCCGGACCGGCCGCCCGGCGATGCTGGTGGTCGGGGGCAAGGTGACCTCGACCAGGTTGACCTGGCCCTGCCGGAGGGTGAACAGGCGGACCAGGTCGCCCACCGAGACCGCCTCCTCGACCAGCGCGGCCAGGATGCGCGGGGTCGACACGGCCACGTCCACCCCCCAGGCGTCGGTGAACAGCCATTCGTTCCGCGGGTCGTTGACCCGACCGACCACCCGGCCGACCGCGAACTCGGTCTTGGCCAGCAGGGCCACGACCAGGTTGACCTTGTCGTCACCGGTGCAGGCGATCACCACGTCACAGGTCTGCAGGCCGGCGTCCTCCAGCAGGGCGACCTCGCACGCGTCGGCCAGCACCCATTCGGCGGCCTCGATGCGGCCCGGTTTGATCGCCTCCGGGTCGCGGTCGATCAACATGACCTGGTGGCCGTTCTCGACGAGCTCACCGGCGATGGAACGACCGACCGACCCCGCTCCGGCGATGGCGATGCGCATTACAGGCCGTCCACCGGCGAGATCGCGGCCTTGTCGGCCACGTCATGGATGTCCCGGGACAGCACCGAGGCGTAGACCAGGTCACCGTCCTGCACCACCGTGTCGGCCGACGGCAGCAGCCCCCGGCCGAACCGCACGACGAACGCGGCGTGCACGCCCACCGCGGCCTCCAACTCGGTCAGCGGTCGGCCGATCCAGTGCCGGTGGTACGGCAGGTTGACGATGGTCACGGTGCCGGACGGATCCCGCCACTCGCTGATCAGGCCCTCCGGGATGATCATGCGCAGCAGCCGGTCGGTGGTCCACGGCACGGTCGCGACCGTGGGGATGCCCAGCCGCTCGTAGACCTGCGCGCGCTTGGCGTCGTAGATGCGCGCGACCACGGTCTCCACGTTGAACTGCTCGCGGGCGACCCGGGCGGCGATGATGTTGGAGTTGTCTCCCGAGGACACCGCGGCGAACGCGTGCGCTTCCATGATCCGGGCGGCCAGCATGACATCGCGGTCGAAACCCATGCCGGTGACCTGTTGGCCGTGAAACTCGGTCCCCAGCCGGCGGAAGGACGACGGGTCGCGGTCGATGACGGCGACCGAATGCCCGGCCCGGCCGAGCTGGCGGGCCAGCGACGACCCGACCCGGCCGCACCCCATGATGACGATGTGCACGCCGTCGCCCCTTCGTGGTGCCTGGTGTCACCGAGCAACCTACAACGACCCCGTGGCCGGTCCGGTCGGCCCCCGCGAACGGCGGTGTCCGGGCCACGTCGGGACCGCCGTGTCGAACCCGTCACCGGGGCGACCTACGCTTTGGCGTTGTGTCCAAGCTGACCACCGCCGCCAAGCGCCTGCTGGTCGGCCGGCCGTTCCGTAGCGACAAGCTGGCGCACACCCTGCTGCCCAAGCGGATCGCATTGCCGGTCTTCGCCTCCGACGCGTTGTCCAGCGTGGCCTACGCGCCGCAGGAGATCTTCGCGGTGCTGTCCGTCGCCGGACTGGCGGCCTACGCCTACGCACCCTGGGTGGCCGGCCTGGTCGCGCTGGTGATGATCGTCGTCGTCGCGTCCTACCGGCAGAACGTGCACGCCTACCCCAGCGGCGGCGGCGACTACGAGGTGGTCACCAAGAACCTCGGCCCGACCGCCGGGTTGATCGTGGCCAGCGCCCTGCTCGTGGACTACATCCTCACCGTGGCCGTGTCCACCGCGGCCGGGGTGGCCAACATCGGTTCGGCGATCCCGATCGTCGGCGACCATCCGGTGTGGTTCTCGATCGCCGTCATCGTCCTGGTCTGCGCGGCCAACCTGCGCGGCATCCGGGAGTCCGGCTCCGCCTTCGCGATCCCGGTCTACGCCTTCATCGTCTCGATCACCGCGATGATGCTGACCGGCCTGATCCAGTTCCTGGTCGGCGCCGATGTCCAGGCGCCCAGCTCCGAGTTCCACATGCAGGCCGAGCATGCGCTGACCGGGCTGCCGCTGATCTTCCTGTTCGCCCGCAGCTTCTCGTCCGGGTCGGCCGCGCTGACCGGGGTGGAGGCCATCTCCAACGGGGTGCCGGCGTTCCGCAAGCCCAAGTCGCGCAATGCGGCCACCACGCTGGCCCTGATGGCCGGGCTGTCGGTGAGCATGCTGATCGGGCTGGTCCTGCTCACCCTGTACACCGGGGTGCAGTACGCCGACGACCCGGCGACCCAGCTGGTCGGCGCGCCGGAGGGCTACTACCAGAAGACGCTGATCGCGCAGATCGCCGAGACGGTGTTCGCCGGGTTCCCGATCGGCTTCTACGTCGTCTCGTTCACCACCGGCCTGATCCTGGTCCTGGCCTGCAACACCGCGTTCAACGGCTTCCCGGTGCTCGGCTCGATCCTCGCCCAGGACCGCTTCCTGCCCCGCCAGCTGCACACCCGGGGCGACCGGCTGGCCTTCTCCAACGGCATCGTCTTCCTGGCCGTCATCGCGCTGATCCTGATCATCGCGTTCCAGGCCGACGTCACCGCGCTGATCCAGCTCTACATCGTGGGCGTGTTCGTCTCGTTCACCTTCTCCCAGCTGGGCATGATCAAGCATTGGAACAAGCTGCTGCGGGTCGAGCAGGACGGCGCCGTCCGCCGCCGCTACCGCCGTTCCCAGACGATCAACGCGATCGGGTTCTGCTTCACCGGCGTCGTGCTGGTCATCGTGCTGATCACCAAGTTCATCGCCGGCGCGTGGATCGCGATCCTGGCGATGGCGATCATCTTCGTGACCATGCGGGCCATCAAGCGGCACTACGAGCGGGTCGCCCGGGAGATCGCCGCCGACGAGGACGACATGGTGCTGCCCAGCCGGGTGCACGCGATCGTGCTGGTCTCCAAGCTGCACCTGCCGACGATGCGGGCGCTGGCCTTCGCCCGGGCCACCCGGCCGGACACCCTCGAGGCGGTGACCGTCAACGTGGACCCCGAGGACACCGCCGATCTGGCCCGCGAATGGGAGGACCGGCAGATCCCGGTGGCACTGAAGGTGATCGATTCGCCGTTCCGGGAGATCACCAAGCCGGTGCTGGACTACGTGCGCCGCACCCGGAAGAACTCGCCCCGCGACGTGGTGACGGTGTTCATTCCCGAGTACGTGGTCGGCCACTGGTGGGAGCACATCCTGCACAACCAGTCGGCGCTGCGGCTCAAGGGCCGGCTGCTGTTCACCCCGGGTGTGATGGTGACGTCGGTGCCCTGGCAGCTGTCGTCGTCGGAGGCCCTGGACGAACGGATCCGGCTGCGGGCCGAACGCACCCCGTCGATCCGTGGCCGCAAGCCCGGATCGCTGATCCCACCGGACGGGGCGTCGGACACCGGCGCCTTCGGGATCCGGTACGGCGATGAGTAGCCGCGGCGAGCGCGGCCGCCCGCCGGCGGCCGCGCCGACCGCCGACGAGCTGGCCCCCGGTGTAGAGGTCGAACTGGACATCGGGCCGGTCGCGCACGGTGGGCACTGCGTGGCCCGGTACGAGGGACGAGTGGTGTTCGTCCGGCTGGCGCTGCCGGGGGAGCGCGTGCTGGTGCGGATCACCGAGGCCCGCCCGGGCTCGTTCTGCCGCGGCGAGGCGATCGAAGTCCGGTCGGCCGACCCGCGCCGGGTCGAGGCGCCCTGCTCGCATTTCGACCCCGGCGGCTGCGGCGGCTGCGATTTCCAGCACGCCGCGCCCACCCTGCAGCGCGAGCTCAAGGCGACGGTCGTCGCCGAACAGCTGCGCCGGCTGGCCGGACTCGACGTGCCGATCGAGGTCGAGCCGTTGCCGGGTGGCGAGTTCGGGTGGCGGTCCCGGGTGCGCTGGGCGCTCGACCCGGACGGCCGGATCGGTCCCCGCGCGGTCCGGTCGCACCGGGTGGTACCGATCAGCGAACGGCAGCCCTGCCTGATCGCGACGCCGGAGATCACGGCCGCGGTGGACGTGCTGGACGTGCCGCCCTGGGTGCGCCGGGCGGCCCCCCGGCCCCCACGGGCGTCCCGGGCCAAGGGTCCGGACCGACGGGGCGGCCGGCGCTCGGCAGCGTCCGTGCTGCCCGAGGTGATGCTGGCCCAGGCCGCCGACGGCACCGTCACCCCGACCTGGCCCGGGCGCGGCGCACCCGAGAGCCCGGTGCTCACCGAGCACGCGGCGGGCCGGGACTTCGCCGTCGCCGCCGACGGCTTCTGGCAGCCGCACCGGACCGCTGCCGACGGGCTGGCCCGGGCGGTCGCCGACGCCCTGGCCGGTCACGACCTGACCGGTCTTCTCGCCTGGGACCTGTACGGCGGGGTGGGCCTGTTCGCCGAGGTCCTCGCCGGGGCCGTGGGACCGGCCGGCACGGTGGTGTGCGTGGAGTCCGAGGAGCGGGCCGCCGCCCTCGCCCAGGACAACCTGGCCGGGCATGCCGGGGCCGTCGTGCGGGTCGGTGACGTCCGTGACGTGCTGCCCGACCTCGGCGACGGCGTCGCCGCGGTCGTGCTCGACCCGCCGCGCAGCGGCGCCGGGCCGGCGGTCTGCGCCGATATCGCGGCCCGCCG
This sequence comes from Nakamurella sp., assembly GCA_044223435.1. Classification (GTDB taxonomy): domain Bacteria; phylum Actinomycetota; class Actinomycetes; order Mycobacteriales; family Nakamurellaceae; genus Nakamurella. Next base: position 51,549 of record JBGALY010000013.1, on the reverse strand, counting down.
ACCGGACGTCATCGTGTACGTGGCCTGCGACCCGGCCGCCCTGGCCCGGGACACCGCGGCGCTGCTCGCCGGCGGCTACCGGCTGGCCGGGCTACGGGCCTTCGACACGTTCCCGCAGACCCATCACGTGGAGTGCGTCGCCCGCTTCGTCCCGGCCATCTCCTGAGCCCATCCCGGGCCCGTCCTGGGCCCGTGCCGGGCCGGTTCTGAACGGTTCCCGGCCAGTCCTCGACCGTTCCCGGGCCGGTTCTGAACGGTTCCCGGCCCGTCCTCGACCGTTCCCGGCCCGTCCTCGACCGGCCTCGACCCGGCGGACCGCCCGACGCCCGACGGCCTGACGCCCGCGAACCGGCGGCCGATCGGCCGCGTATGTATCCATGGCCGCCGATCGGTGCTCTTGTCCACATTGCAAATACTTGCCGTGCGCGTCGTCGAGGAGTTTTGTATGACCATGTCCGCTGATGTCCGTCCAGTCGACGCAAGCATCACCCGTTCGGTTCCGGTCGAAACGGCCAGGATCACTCCGTGTATCGAACCGGAACGGATCGACGTGCTGTTCCCGCTGATCGACGACGAGGAGTGGCCGCCCTATCCGGCGGAGAACATCGAAGCCGTGCTCCTGGCCCACGATCTGGCGGAGATCGTCGGTGTGCCGTGGTTCGTCACCAACCTCTCCCGCGGCGACATCGTCCGGGTCCAGCACGACGGGATCGGGTATGTCGGCGGGGTCATCGTCAGCCGCGGCGGCCATTCGACGGTGCACGTGATGGCCGCCTCCGACGACGAGCTGGCGCCGGTCGTCCGCGAGCTGATCGCGCTGGGCGCGCAGGTTCGCAGCGGTCTGGAACCCCCGATGCTGGCGATCGATGTCCCCGAGTCCGTGTCGCTGAACGCCGCGGTCGGCATCCTGACCGCCGCCGAATCGATGACCTGTGCCTTCACCGTGGCCTGCGACCAGCACCGGGCCAGGGTCGCGCGCACCGCGTGCGCCTGACTCCCGGCCGCCCTGCCCCGCCCAGGCCATCCGCGCCGACTCGCTGATTGCCGCTGCGACTCGGCCCGGCGATCGGCACCGGGTCTTCCACCGACTGCTCTGCCGGACGATTCGCGGCCGGCCAGCATGTGGCCGGCACGGATCGGGCTTCGGTGCGGGCACGGATGTCCCTCGCCACCCACGTCCGTGAGTTCGACGGCGGACGAGGGGATCAAGCGTGAACCCGGATCGGAGCTGCAGTTGTCCTGGTCGTCGGGCTCGCCTGCTACGGCTGTGCGGTCGACACCGACAAGGCGGGCGGGGATGCGGACGCCATCTCCCTCACGTTTGCCAACCGTACTCACACCTGTCCTCTGTGCCCCAGGTCGATTCCTTCCTGGACGGCGTCGAACGCGTCCGGCGGGAGCATCGCCATCGAGCTGGTCAATCAGTGGCGCGGCGCCCCCGGCTCGGGGAAGGGCACGATCGATGATGTCGCGAACGGCGTCGTCGACCTGGCATGGGTCGGGACCCGAGCCTTCGACCTGACGGGCGAGACCGCGCTGCAGGCGCTGACGGCGCCGCTCCTGGTCGACAGCAACGAGCTCGCGCAGGCGATCATCGATACCGATCTTCCGGCCCGGATGGTCGAGGCCGTCCACATCGACGGTCTGGAAACCCTGGCAATCCTCGCCGGCGGACTTCGCCGGCCGTTCTCGGTCGACGGGCCGCTCGCCTCCGCGCCTCCCGCCAGCCGGAGACGAACCGCAAGCCTGGCGTGGGGGGAGACCCGTTGGTCGATCCGGAGGCTGGCCCCGTCGACACCATGCCGGACTCTTGTTCCTCAATGAGCCCGAAGTCCGGGTCTGGCCGCCATGGCCGGGGCGACCCGCCCCGCAGCCGCTCGGAGACCCGCGGGGACAGGCGGGCCGGGGTGGGCCGTCAGGCGCCGCCGAACCAGCCCGACGGCCCCGCGGTCTGCCGGCCGGTCATGCGCGGGGCGTACTGATCGAAAAACACCCGGGCGGTCAGCTCGCGCCGGCTGCGGACGTCGGCCTTGGCGAAGATCGACTTCAGGTGGTCCTGCACCGTGTAGGCGGACAGGTGCAGTTCCTTGGCGATCTCGGCCGTGCTGACCCCGCGCAGCACCATCTGCACCACGGACTGCTCCCGTGCGGTCAGCCCGAACGCCGCGACGATGAGCGGAACCACTTCCGGCGGTCGGGCCTCCTCGATGGTCAGCACCACGTTGGCCGGCCCGCCGCCGACCGCCATCAGCGGTGACGCGTGCGCCACCACCCAGTCGCCGGTGCGGGTGCGCAGGCGCATCCGCGGGATATGGGCCGACCGGCCGGCGGCGTACGTGCGGGCGGCGCCGGCCAGGCTGAGCAGGCCCATCGGCAGCGGCGCGGCGCCCAGGGTTCCCCCGCCGAGATCCGAGACCCACTGCTGCGCCCCGATGCTCGCCTGGACCACCTGACCGGTGCCGTCGAGCACGATCACCGCCGGCCCCACCCCGGCAGTGATGGTGCCCTCGTCGGCGGCAGCCGCCGCGCCGGTCACCAAGCCGGCCCGCAGGCCCCGGGCCAGCGTCGGCGCCACCTCGCTGGCAAAGGTCAGTTCGGCCGGGGTGAAGGCCGAGCGCTCGCCGTCCCGGAACAGCGCGATGAATCCCCAGGTGAGGCCGTCGGCCCGCAGGGCCACCCGCATCTCGTCGGTGAAGCCCCACAGCTGGTGGAAGAACTCCGCCAGCCGGGGGGAATCCAGTGGGTGACCGCCGGTCTCCAGATGCGCGGTCGTCACCCCGCCCGGCCGGCGCGCCACCGCGCGGAAGTCGTAAGGCTCGGTCGACTCGTACTCCCAGAACGCCCACTGGTCGTCCTGCTCGTCGGTGAGACCACCCCACTTGATCGTGCCCGTGATCAGTTCCGTGGCCGGATCGGCCGGCGCCACGCAGGCCGCGACGAACGGCAGCGCGGTGGCGAGCACCTCGACGGCGGCAGTGCCGAAATCATCGGAATTCAGGCCCGCTGCGGCCAGCTGATCCAGCCGGGTGCGGGCGCGTTCGGTTGCCAGGGTCGCCACGCGGTTCAGTATGCGGCCGGCCCCGCGGTGACCGGTATCCCAGAAATCTGGGGCCCGAACTCCCCACCGAACTGGGATGGTCCCGGCCCGGTTCCGGCGGCCATCGTTGGCGCCGTGACCACCACCACCGGCGCCGAGGTGCGGCGCCTGAACCCGCATCACTGGAGCCGTGCGTTCGGCTACGACCAGGGTCAGCTCCGGCCCGCACCCGAGTACCTGCTGACCGCCGCCGGTCAGGGACCCGTCGACGAGCACGGGGCCCTGATGCACGAGGGCGACGTCTGCGCCCAACTGTCGCTGACCATGCGCAACGTCGAACGGGTCCTGCTCGCGGGCGGCATGACGCTGGCCGACGTCATCCGGATGACCGTCTACAGCACCGATGTCGACGCCACCCTGGCCGCGTACGGCGCGATCACCGAGCGGTTGGAGGCGGCCGGCGCGACCCCGCCGGCCACCCTCGTCGGCGTCGTCCGGCTCGCCCACCCCGGGATGGCGGTGGCGATCGAGGTGACCGCCGCTCGTTGATCCCGCACCGACATCACCTCTCGAACAACAGGAATGGAATCGATCATGACGCTCTCCGTCCTCCCGGTCACCGATCTGGCGGCCGCTGTCGCCGGCCCCGTGCTCACCCCCGACCATCCCGACTACGCCGCCGAGATCGCCGGGTTCAACCTGGCCGTCACCGCCGCGCCCGCGGTGGTGGTCGGCGCCACCGACGCCCAGGACATCGCCACCGCGGTCGCCTGGGCCGCCGACGCCGGCCTGCGGGTCACCGTGCAGGCCACCGGGCACGGCCTGTCCGACGACCTGGCCGGCACCCTGCTGGTCAGCACCCGCCGCCTGGACCGGGTGTCGGTCGATCCGGTGGGTGCCACGGCCACGGTTGGTGCCGGTGCCCGCTGGCGGGCCGTCATCGACGCCGCCGCCCCGCACGGGCTGGCCCCGCTGAACGGATCGGCCTCCGGGGTGGGCGCCATCGGCTACACCTTGGGCGGCGGGCTGGGACCGCTGGCCCGCCGGTTCGGCTTCGCCGCGGACCGCGTCCGCTCGTTGACCGTCGTCACCGGCGACGGCGAGATCCGTGTCGTGGACCACGACCACGATCCCGACCTGTTCCGGTCCATCCGCGGCGGCAAGATCGGCTTCGGCATCGTCGTGGAGATGACGATCGACCTGGTGCCGGTGCGCCGGCTCGTCGGCGGCGGCATCTTCTTCCCCGGGACGGCCGCGGCCGCGGTGCTGCACGCCTGGCGGCGGTGGGCGCCGGCGCTGCCCGTCGAGGCGGGCACCTCGGTCGCCCTGCTGCGGCTGCCGCCGGACCCGGCCCTGCCGCCGCCCCTGCAGGGCCAGTTTGTCGTGCACCTGCGGTTCACCCACCTCGGCGGCGACGCCGACGCGGCGCAGGCGCTGATCGCCCCGATGCGCGATGTCGCACCGGTGCTGGCCGACACCGTCGGTGAGTTGCCCTACCCGGCGATCGACGCGGTGCACATGGACCCGACGACGCCGCTGCCCGCCTACGACCACGGCGTCGGGATCCGGGAGTTGCCGGCCGCGGCGGTCGACGCGATCGTCGCGACGGCCGGGGCGGAGTCGGGCTCCTCGGTGACGATGGTGGAACTGCGACTGCTCGGCGGCGCCCTGGCCGAACCGGCCGACAGCGCCGTACCAGGGCGCGAGAACCCCTTCCAGGCGTACGTTCTCGGCGTGCCGGCGGGCCCGGCCGGCGCGGGCGTGCCGGCCCAGGTGGACGCGGTGGTCAACGCTCTGCGGCCCTGGGCGGCCGCCGGTGTGCCCAACTTCCTGGGCCTGGGTGGCGCCGCCGACGCCGGACGGCTCTGGTCGACGGGGCAGCGGGCGGAGCTGGCCGCCGTCGCCCGGCGGTACGACCCGCAGGGCCTGTTCGGCGGCGCGGAGCTGTTCGGCGGCTGACCCCGCCCGCCTGCCCTGCCCGGCCCGACTACCCTGCCGCGTCGGCCCCGCCCGGCCCGAGTGTGCAGAAACCGTCCCCATTCCGCGGAATGAGGACGGTTTCTGCACACTCGCCGGGGACGGGACGGGACGGGACGGGACGGGGACGGGCCGGTGGACTTAGCGACGCCGCTGCCAGGCGGCGAGCTCGGCGGGGCGGTTGGTGATGATCGCATCGACCTCGGCTCCGGCCAGTGCCGCCCACTGCGCGGGCTCGTCCGAGGTCCAGACGGCGATCCCGATGCCGGCCGCGTGCAGTGCGGGCACCACGGCCGGGCGACGCAGCAGCGCGCCGGCCGACGGGTTGTAGTAGCCGGCACCGAGCTCGCGACACCGGCCGACCGGGTCGGCGTCCAGGTCGGTCACCAGCAGGCCGAACGGTCGGTCCGGGTCGGCCCGGTGCAACTCGCGCAGGACCTCCAGCTCGAACGATTGCAGCAGCACCCGATCCGCCACGCCGGCCTCGTCGATCTCGGCCAGCACGGTCCGGATCTGGGCGCTGGTGTGGTAGCCCTTCAGCTCCAGCAGCAGGGCCCGGGTCGGGGTCAGCATTGCCAGCACCTCGGCCAGCCGGGGCACCCATTCGCCCGGCCAGCCGCGGACCGTCAGCCGGGCGATGTCGCGGTACCGGGCCGCCCGGACCGGGCCCCGCCCCGTCGTGGTCCGGTCCAGGTCACGATCGTGCAGCAGCACCGGCACGCCGTCGGCGGTCGGCTGGGTGTCCGCCTCGACCCAGACCACCCCGGCGTGCCAGGCGGCGAGGAAGGCCGACAGCGTGTTCTCGGGGCGGTGCGCGCTGGCGCCGCGGTGACCGATCACCACCGGCGGGCCCCCGAGGTGGCGCAGCGTGACGGGGGGGCGCACCGGATCGGGTGATGTCGCGTCCACCTCGCGGAATGTACCGCCCGGAGCGCGCAGCGTCAGAACGACGATCCGTCCTCGCGGGACGAACGCGTCACCTTCGATGGGTGAGGGCAACCGTGCCGTGCAACCGGGCGTCGTTACCTGGCGGTACGGTCGGAGAGGATCTGGACGGGAAGCAGGGAGGCGTCGGTGACACAACAGGGGCGCGCCGGCACGTCCGTCCCCGATGAACGACCGCCCGACGGGCAACCCTCGGACCTGCTGCGTGGCCTGACTCCGGCCCGGCTGCGGACGATGTCCCCGCAGGAGCTCACCGACCTCGCCGGCGACATCCGGGAGCTGCTGGTCACCCAGACCGCCAAGCGCGGCGGGCACCTCGGACCGAACCTGGGCATCGTCGAGCTGACCATCGCCCTGCACCTGGTGTTCGACTCGCCGACGGACCCGATCCTGTTCGACACCGGCCATCAGGCGTACGTGCACAAGATGCTGACCGGTCGCGCCGACCGGTTCGACCGGCTGCGCACTCGGGGCGGCCTATCCGGCTACCCGAGCCGGGCCGAGTCCGAGCACGACTGGATCGAGAACTCGCACGCCTCCACCTCGCTGTCCTACGCCGACGGGTTGGCCAAGGCCATCGCCCTGCGCGGGGAGCCGGACCGCACGGTGGTGGCGGTGATCGGGGACGGCGCGCTCACCGGCGGCATGGCCTGGGAGGCGCTGAACAACATCGCCGCCGCCGACCGCCCGATCGTCATCGTGCTCAACGACAACGGCCGCTCGTACGCGCCGACCACCGGTGGCATGGCCCAGCGGATGGCCGCCCTGCGGTTGCGGCCGGGCTACGAGCGGATGCTCGGCCGGGTCAAGCACACGCTGCCCCGGGCCCCGGTCGTGGGCCGGCCGCTGTACGCCGCGCTGCACGCGGCCAAGTCCGCGGTCAAGGATTGGTTCGTGCCCCAGACCATGTTCGCCGACCTCGGCCTGAAGTACGTCGGCCCGGTCGACGGGCACGACGTCGATGCGCTGGTCCAAGCGCTGCGCGGGGCCCGGACCTTCGGCGGACCCGTCGTGGTGCACTGCGTCACCCGCAAGGGCCAGGGGTACCACCCGGCGGAGAACGACGAGGCCGAGCAGATGCACTCGCCGCCCGCGTTCGACCCGGCGACCGGCAAGCCCGTCGCCGCGACCACCACCACCTGGACGCACGTGTTCGGCCGGGAGATGGTGGTGGCCGGCGCGGAACGGCCGGACGTCGTGGCGATCACCGCGGCGATGTGCGGCCCGACCGGGCTCTCCTCGTTCGGCACCGCGTTCCCCGACCGCATCTTCGACGTCGGCATCGCCGAGCAGCACGCGCTGACCTCCGCGGCCGGCCTGGCGATGGGCGGCATGCACCCGGTCGTCGCCGTCTACTCCACGTTTCTCAACCGTGCGTTCGACCAGCTGCTGATGGACTGCGCATTGCACCGGCTGGGCGTGACCGTGGTCCTCGACCGGGCCGGCGTCACCGGCGAGGACGGTCCCAGCCACCACGGCATGTGGGACATGTCGCTTGCCGCGATCGTGCCGGGCCTGCGGATGGCCGCCCCCCGGGACGCGCTCACCCTGGCCGAGGAGCTGCGCGAGGCGCTGGACGTGGCCGACGGGCCGACCGTGCTGCGCTTCCCCAAGGGCGCGGTTCCGGCCACCATTCCGGCGGTCCGCCGGGTCGTCTCCGGCCCGGGACCGGACGCCGGGCCCGGTGTCGACATCCTGGTCGAACCGGCCCCCGGCGCGGACCGGGACGTGCTGTTGGTGGCCGTCGGCGCGTTGGGCGCGATGGCCGTCGAGGCCGCCCGACTGCTCGCCGCCCAGGGCATCGGCGTCACCGTGGTCGATCCGAGATGGGCGCTGCCCATACCGGCGGAGATCGGGATGCTGGCCGCCGAGCACCGGTTGGTGGTCACCGTCGAGGACGGCGGCCGGTCCGGTGGGGTGGGCGCCGCGGTCGCCGACCGGCTGTCCGGGACCGGTGTCGGCGTGCACGTGCTGGCGCTGCCGCAGCAGTTCCTGGAACCGGCCTCCCGCGGCGAGCTGCTGGCCGAGCTCGGCCTGACCGGCCAGGCGGTGGCTCGCGGCATCACCGAACTGATCGCGCGGCGCAGCACGGAGCCGACCCGAGCCGGTGAACCGGCCGGTCAGCAGTGAACCGAGCGCACGGGGGAGAGCATGCGGGTCCTGGTCGTTGAGGACGCCCGGCGGCTGGCGGACGCGATCGCCCGCGGCCTGCGGGCCGAGGGGATGGCGGTCGACGTCGCCTACGACGGTGTCGAGGGACACCAGAAGTCGATGCTGACCCGCTACGACGTGGTCGTGCTGGACCGCGACCTGCCCGAGATGCACGGTGACGACGTGCTCTCCGAGATCGTCGCCGCCTCGGACACCACCCGGGTGCTCATGCTGACCGCGTCCGCCGGCGTCGAGGATCGGGTCGACGGCCTGTCGCTCGGCGCCGACGACTACCTGACCAAGCCGTTCGCCTTCCCCGAACTGGTGGCCCGGATCCGGGCCCTGGGCCGTCGCTCGTCGCCGGCCTCGCCCCCCGTGCTCCGGGCCGGCGACCTGGAACTGGACCCGGCCAAGCGCACCGTCACCCGGTCCGGCCGGCCGCTGGAGCTCACCCGCAAGGAGTTCGGCGTGCTCGAGGTGCTGCTCGCCGCGGGCGGGTCGGTGGTGTCGAGCGAGGAGCTGCTGGAGCGGGTCTGGGACGAGAACGCCGACCCGTTCACCACCACGGTGCGGGTCACCATGATGACGCTGCGCCGCAAGCTCGGCGAGCCCGGGATCATCGAGACGGTCGTGGGTTCCGGGTACCGCGTGGGCGCCGGCTGACGCCCGCGTCGATGAGGCCCGGACGAGCCCGGATGACGCCCGTGCCGACGAGCCCCGGATGAACGAGGCGGACGAGGCGGACGGTCGGGCCCGTCGCCGGGGACCGATCGAGGCCCGACAGAGTCTGCGGCTGCGGCTCACGTTGCTGTCCACCGCGCTGCTGGCCCTGGTCGGCGCGCTGCTGCTGGCCCTGTCGTACCTGGTGGTGGGTCGGGTGGTGGCGGCCCTGCCGCAGTTTCCGCCGGGCACCTTCGTCGAGGTCAACGGGGAGCTGGTGGACGCGTCCGCCGCGGCCAGCGCGATCGCCGCGCAGGGCCGGCAGATCGTGCTCATCGTCGGTCTGATCGCGTTCCCGCTGCAGGTGTTGGCCGGGGCGATGCTGTCCTGGCTGCTGATCGGCCGGACGCTGCGCCCGCTGTTCACGCTGACCCGGACGGCCCGCTTGCTGTCCGAGTCGTCCCTGGATCGCCGGATCCGGCTGCCCGGCCCGCGCGACGAGGTGGCCGATCTGAGCGACACGTTCGACGAGATGTTGGACCGGTTGCAGGCCGCCTTCGACGCCGAACGCCGGTTCGTGGCCAACGCCTCGCACGAGCTGCGGACCCCGCTGTCGGTGATCCGGACGGAGGTGGAGGTGACGCTCGCCGACCCCGCGGCGGACGTCGCCCAACTGCGCGAGATGGGCGAAGTGGTGCTGGAGGCCACTGAGGGGGCCAACCGGCTGCTCACCTCGCTGCTGGTGCTCGCCCGGACCCAGGCGCGTGGGGTGTCGGTGCGCCAGGAGGTGGACCTGGCCGAACTTGTCGGGCCGACCCTGCAGGTCAACGAGGCGGCCATCACCGAGCGAGGGTTGTCGGTGACGGTCTCCGGCCGCCCCGCGCCGGTCTCCGGGGACCCCGCGCTGCTGGGCCGGCTGATCGGCAATCTGGTGGAGAACGCGGTGCGGCACAACGTCTCCGGCGGTTGGATCACGGTGACGACGGGCCGGTCGAACGGTGACGCGTTGCTGGAGGTGGCGTCCTCCGGTCCGGTCATCGACGCGTCGACGGTCACCGAACTGTTCGAGCCGTTCCGGCAGGGTCAGCGACCGCGCACCGAGCAGCGGGGCACCGGGTTGGGCCTGTCGATCGTCCGGGCGGTCGTTGCCGCGCATCACGGCATGGTCGACGCCGCGCCGGTGCCGGACGGAGGATTGCGGGTACGGGTGCGCCTGCCATGGGCCGACGCGCAACCGTAGGACCACGAGTGAACGGAGGCGGGCCGTGTTGCTGAGTCTCGCGGTGTCACAGGGCATCCGGGACGGCTCGGTGTCGGCCGTGTTCCGGCGCTGGGACGCCCCACGGGTCCGGGTGGGCGGCACCCAGCGGACCGGTGCGGGCGTCATCCGGTTCACCTCGGTGGACCGGGTCGACGACCGGTCGTTGACCGAGGCCGACGCCCGGGGGGCCGGGATGGCCTCGCTGGCCGCGCTCCGGGCGGCCAACCAGCGTGGTCGCGGCGCCGACCTCTACCGGATCGGGGTGGCGTTCGACCGGCCGGACGAGCGGGTGGCGCTGCGGGCCACGGAGCCGTCCGCGGCCGAGATCGCCGAGATCGCCGCGACCCTGGACCGGATGGACCGGGGCCGGCGCACCGGGCCGTGGACCCGGACGATCCTGCGGTTGATCCAGGCCAACCCGGCGGTTCGCGCACCCGACCTTGCGGCCTCGCTCGGCCGGGAGACCAAGCCGTTCAAGCTCGACGTGCGCAAGCTCAAGGAGCTCGGCCTCACGCACAGCCTCGACGTCGGCTACGAGCTGTCCCCGCGCGGCCGGTCGTTCCTGGCTGCCGACGGCGGTGGATAGACCGTTCGGCCGGGGCTTCCCGGCCATCGACCGGCCGCGGGGTCAGCCGCGGCCGATCGCGTGGGTCCGGATCCACCCGATCGCCTCGTCCGCGTCCGGCAGGGCCGCGCACGCCGCCCGCCAGGGCCGCGCGGCCGCCCGGAACCGAGGATCCTGCAGCAGTGTCCGGACCGCCCCCGCCACCTGCGTGGGGGTGAGCCGGAGCGGGTCCAGCACGCTCGCGACGCCCAGCGCGGTGCACCGGTCCGCGTTCGCCGGCTGATCCGCTCCCATCGGCACCAGCAGCATCGGTATCCCGAACGCCAGCGCACCGAGCACGCTGCCGGACCCGGCATGGCACGCCACGACGGCGCAACGGGGGAGGAGAAACTGTTGCGGGACAAAGCGTTCGACCCACACCTGCGGGGGGGTCGGACCGAGTTCGGCGGGATCGAGCTCCCGGCCGACGGTCACCACGATCGACGCGTCCAGCCGGCTCAACCCGGCGGTCAGCCGGCCGAACAGGTCTCCGGACTCCTGATGGAAGATCGTGCCGAGCGTCAGCCAGACCACGGGTCGTTCCGGAAATTGATCGAGCCAGCCGAGCACCCGCGCCGTCGCCGGGTCCGGACCGCCGGACGGCGGTTCCAGCGCCGCGGGCCGGATCCGGTGGACCGGACCGGTCAACGGGTCCGCCGGATCACGAAAACCCGCTGGGGCGGGCTCGAGCGTCAGCGCGGCGGGCCGGGGCCCGTCCGGCAGCCCGAAGACCGCCCCCGTCCGCAGGAGGCTCGTCGCCAGCCGGCGGCGATCGATCGTGCCGCCGGCGGGCAGGACCACCAGCTCCACCCGGGGCACCCCGAGGACGTCGGCGGCGATCGCCGCGCCGAAGTCCGCCTCGTCGTGCAGGATCGCCTCCGGGCGCCAGCAGCGGCCGATCTCGATCAAGCGGGCCGCCCGGGCGCGGGCGATCGGGCCGGCGAAGACATCGCTGATCACAGCAGCCTCGGCGGCCCGGTCGACCGGGACCAGTGGGCGCCGCTCGGTCGGGTCGGCCAGCGTCCGGCCACCGCTGTCCACCACCGTGAAGCCGGCCCGGACGGCCACCGGCAGCATCGCCGGTTGGCCGGTGACCAGCACCCGGTCGCCGGCCGCAGCGGCCGCCCGGGCGAGCGGCGCCAGCGGCAGGAAGTGGCCGGTGCCGCCGACGAAGCTGACGAGCAGCCGCACCCGGGTCAGGCCCCGGTGAGCCGCTCGGCCACACCGCGCACGTAGGCGGCCTGGCCGGCATGCTCCAGCCCGTCGGCCAGCACGCTGACCAGCCGCACCGCGAGGGTGACCGGCGGATCCCACCGCTCGTCCACGATCCGGTCCAGGTCGGCATCGCCGAGCGTGCCGAGCAACTCGACCGATCGGGCATGGGTCGCCTCGAAGTAGCCGAGCAGATCCTCCGCGGACGGTTGGACGAGGGCGACGTCGGCCGGCGTCTGGCCGTAGCCATGCACGTCGTCGGGGAACGGCAGCGCGAACCGGGCCGCCCACCCGTCGGTGATCCAGACCTGTTCTGCGCCGAAGGCCCCGGCCACGTGGTCGTCCTCGACCCGGGTCAGGTGCCAGATCAGCCAGGCGATGGTGTTCGCCGACGGGTCCACCCGATAGGTCAGCAGCGACGGCGGCAGCCCGTCCAGCACGGCCCGGGTCGACTCGGCGATCCGCCCGTAGCCGTCCAGCAACAGATCGGCGGTAGTGGCCATGGCAAACCCCTTCGTCAGCCCCCTGCGTCAGCCGGTGAACCATCCCCGCCGCGAGGTTAGTCGCCCCCCCGGCCGCGTGGGGCCGGGGTACCCGCGGCGCGGGCGGGGGGCGCGGGCCGGCCTCCCGGTCGCGCGGCGCCATCGGGCCCGCCCGGACCGGATTCCGCCCGCGCGGGCCGTAGGGTGGCGTCCCGAGAAGGAACGGAACGGAGCGCGCCGATGCATGCCAACGCCGAACTGGTCGCCCAGGCGCTGACCGCCGCCGGAGCCCGGGGTCAGGTGCAGATCCTGGCGGACGCGGTCCGGACGGCCAAGGACGCCGCCGCCGCGCTGGGGTGCGCGCCGGCCGCCATCGCCAACAGCCTGATCTTCCTGGCCGACGACGAGCCGGTCCTGATCCTGACCAGCGGCGGGCACCGGGTGGACACCGCGCAGGTCGCCGCCCGGCTGGGGGTGGGGAAACTGGGCCGGGCGACGCCGGAACAGGTCCGGGCGGCCACCGGCCAGCCGATCGGCGGGGTGGCGCCGGTCGGGCACCCACGGCCGGTGCGCACGTTCGTCGACCGGGCCCTGGAACCGTTCGACGTCGTCTGGGCGGCCGGCGGCATCCCGCACGCGGTCTTCCCGACCAGCTACGCCGAGTTGCTCCGGATCACCGGCGGCGAGCCGATCGACGTCACCGCCGGCTGACCGGTCCGCAGACGACGGAACCGCCCGCCGGCTGATGCCGGACGGGCGGTCCCGGTGCTGCTGCTTGGCTCGGCCAGCCTCGCTCAGGCGGCCTTGAAGTCCTCGGCCGACAGGCCACGGATCCGGCGCGGGTTGCCGACCAGGGTGGCCTCGGGCTCGGCAGCCGGCTGGGCCAGCATGGCCGCGTCGAGGCCGCGGGTGCGCCGCGGGTTGCCGACCATGCCGGTGTCGGAGACGTGGGACGCAATGGCGGAGACGTGCATGACAATCACCTTCTGTTCGCTCGTAGGTCGTTGCTCGCTGACCGCGAACGACTGTGGTCGCGTCTTCATTGTGAACGACGTGAGAGCGCGATTGGGGATCACCCGCTGTGGCCTTGTTCACGATCTCGGTTCGAATATTAGGCCAAAAGGGTGAGGTATGGCAAGGGCGTATCCAGCCAGTACCAGCGAAGCGACAGAAGCGTTGCGCCGATGTGACGAAGATCCGGTTCGAATGCGAGCAACCCCCGCCCGGAACGGTCCGGGCGGGGGTCGCCGGTGACGGTGAGCGAGCGCCGGCGTGCGAACCACCGGCGTCGGGCCGCGGTGCCGTGAGCGAGCGTGCGCGCCCACCACATCCGGGGCTGGGAGGTCAGGCGGGCAGCGTCGCCACCCCGGGCGGCGCGAACCGGCGTCCGGTGGCCCGCTCCGAGTAGCCCGCCCGGTCCAGGTAGGGCGTGATTCCGCCCAACCAGAACGGCCAGCCCGCGCCGGTGATCAGCCCGAGGTCGATGTCGGCGGCGTCGGCCACCACGCCCTCGTCCAGGATCAGCCGGGCCTCCTGGGCCAGCGCCAGCAGCACCCGGTCGCGCACCTGCTCGGCCGTGGACGGCCGATCACCCTGCACCAGCAGCGCGGCGACCTTCGGATCGAGCACCTGATGGCCTTCGTCGTCCCAGGTCAGTAACGTGCGATGGCCGGCGTCGGCGATCCGCCGCAGGCTCGCCGACACCGGGAACCGGTCGCCGAACGCCGCGTGCAGGCTGTCCTGCACGTGCGCGGCCACCGCCGGGCCGGACAATTGCAGCAACATCAGCGGCGACATCGGCATGCCCAGCGGCGCCAGGGCCGCGTCGGCGACGTCCGCCGGGGTGCCCTCGTCGATCGCCGCCAGTACCTCACCCATGCTGCGCAGCAGTAACCGGTTGACCAGGAAGCCGGCCGCATCGGCGGTCAGCACCGGACCCTTTTTCAGGCCCTTGGCGACCGCGAACGCGGTCGCCAGCGTGGCGTCATCGGTGTGTGCGGCCTTCACGATCTCCAGCATCGGCAGCACGGCCACCGGGGTGAAGAAGTGGAAGCCGACCACCCGCTCCGGGTGCTCGAGATCCTGCGCCATCGCCGAGACCGACAGCGACGAGGTGTTGGTGGCCAGCACCGTCTCCGCCGTGACGTGCTTCTCCAGCTCGGCGAACACCTGCCGCTTGACGTCCAGCTCCTCGAACACCGCCTCGATGACGAAGTCGGCGTCGGCGAACGCGGAGTAGTCCAGGGATCCGGTGATCAACGCGGTCAGCCGGTTCGCCTCGTCGGCGGAGATCCGCTTCTTGGCCTTGAGCCCGTCGATCTCCCGCCGCACGCCGGCCAGCCCCTTGTCCAGCCGGGCCTGATCGACGTCGGTCAGCACCACCGGGACGTACAGGTTGCGGGCGAACAGCAGGGCGATCTGACCGGCCATCAGGCCGGCGCCGATCACCCCGACCTTGGTCACCGGGCGGGCCAGCTTCGGATCGGGGGCGCCGACCGGTCGTCGCGCCCGCTTCTGCACCAGGTTGAACGCGTAGCCGCCGCCGGCCCGGAACTCCTGGCTCATCACCAGGTCGGCCAGCCCCTCCCGTTCGGCCTGCAGACCCTGCTCCAGGTCGGCCGTCCGCGACAGCTCGATCATCTCCAGCGCCCGGTACGGGGCCGGCGCGGCGCCGTGCGTGCGCAGGTCGGCGATGATCTTGCCGCGCTCCAGCGCGGCCGCCCATTCGGCGTCGGAGGCGCCGGCGAACTCGGTGCGGGGCACGGTGATCGAGCCGGCGACCACCCCGGCCGCCCAGACCAGTGACTGCTCGAGGTAGTCGGCGGCGTCGAGCACGGCGTCGACCAGGCCGAGGTCGGCGGCCGCCCGGGGCTTGAGCATCCGGTTCTGGTTGAGCGGGTTCTCGATGATGACCGTGACGGCGTTCTCGGGCCCGACGAGCCGGGGGAGCAGCTGGGTGCCGCCCCATCCGGGCAGCAGGCCGAGGAAGACCTCGGGCAGGGCGATGAAGCCGGCGTTGGACGCCATGGTGCGGTAGTCGCAGTGCAGGGCGAGTTCGGTGCCGCCGCCCAGGGCCAATCCGTTGACGAACGCGAACGACGGGATCCCGGAGGTGCCCAACCGGCGGTAGACGCGCTGCCCGAGCTCGCCGACGGCCAGCGCGATGGACCGGTCGGTCGCCCGGCCGATCTGGGACAGGTCGGCGCCGGCGGCGAAGATGAACGGCTTGCCGGTGATCGCGATCGCGTCGGGGGCGGCGTCGACGGCCGCGGTGATCGCGGTGTCCAGCTCGGCGAGCCCGGCCGGCCCCAGGGTGTTGGGCCGGGTGTGGTCGCGGCCGTTGTCGATGGTGATCAGCGCGATCCGCGTGGTGCGACCGGTCGCCCCGGGGGTGGGGACCTCGACCACCTTGACGAAGGCGTGAGTGACGACCTCGTCGGCGGCGAAAGTGGTCAGGTCGGGGGTGCTTTCGACGGTGGTCACTGCTGGCTCCCGGTGATCTCGCTGGCGTTGGCATCGCCGTGGTTCGGGTTCTCCCAGACGACCGTGCCACCCATGCCCAGGCCGACGCACATGGTGGTCAGGCCGTATCGGACCTCGGGGTGCTCGGCGAACTGCCGGGCGAGCTGAGTCATCAGCCGCACGCCCGACGAGGCCAGCGGGTGGCCCATGGCGATCGCGCCGCCGTACTGGTTGATGCGCGGGTCGTCGTCGGCGAGGCCGAAATGGTCGGTGAACGCCAGCACCTGCACGGCGAACGCCTCGTTGATCTCGACCAGGCCGATGTCGTCGATCGTCAGACCCGCCTTGGCCAATGCCTTTTCGGTGGCCGGGATCGGCCCGACCCCCATCGTCTCCGGCTCCACGCCGGCGAACGCGTAGGACACCATCCGCATACGGACCGGCAGGCCGAGTTCCTGCGCGACGTCCGCGGCCACGAGCAGGCAGCCGGTGGCTCCGTCGGTCAGCCCGGATGAGTTCCCGGCGCTGACCCGGCCGTGCGGCCGGAACGGCGTGCGCAGATGCTCCAACGCCTCGAGAGTGGTGCCCGGGCGGGGCAACTCGTCGGTGGTGGCCAGGCCCCAGCCCTGCTCGGAGCGGGTCGCGACCGGCACCAGATCGCCGCTGATCTGGCCGTTGGCCAGTGCCTTGGCATACTTCTCCTGGCTGGCCACGGCGAACGCGTCGGCCCGCTCCTTGGTGAGCTGCGGGTACCGGTCGTGCAGGTTCTCCGCGGTGGACCCCATGTTCAGCGCGGACGGGTCGACCAGTTTGTCGGCCAGGAAGCGCGGGTTCGGGTCGGCACCCTGGGCCATCGGGTGGTGGCCCATGTGCTCGACGCCGCCGGCGATCGCCACGTCGTAGGCGCCTACCGCAATGCCGGAGGCGACGGTGGTGACCGCGGTCATCGCGCCGGCGCACATGCGGTCGATCGCGAAGCCGGGCACGCTCTTGGGCAGGCCGGCCAGGATGGCGCTGGTCCGGCCGATCGTCAGGCCCTGGTCGCCGGTCTGGGTGGCCGCGGCGACCGCCACCTCGTCGATCCGCTCGGGCGGCAGGCCGGGCTGGCGGCGCAGCAGTTCACGGATCACCTTGACGACCATGTCGTCGGCCCGGGTCTGCGCGTACTGGCCCTTGTCGCCGGCCTTGCCGAACGGGGTGCGCACGCCCTCGACGAACACCACGTCGCGCAGGGTGCGCGCGCCGGGCGGCACCGGGCGCGCCTGCGTGGTCGGTTCCGGAGATGACACAGCCATGGATCACTCTTCCCGGGTCGGATCTGCTGGATTCACGAGCCGGCGGCCACCGTCGGCGGCACCCCGTGGCCGGCCCCTCGCGACCATCCTACCCACAAAGTTACCCGTGGGTAACTTATCCCGACGAGGCGTTCGTGATCGCCTGGCGCAGCACCGGCTCGGTCAGCTCGATCTGCCAGGGTCGGGCCCCCCGGTCGGCCAGGATCCGGGCCAGCGCCGCGTCCAGTCCCGCGCCGTCCTCGTCGGGCGGGGACCACAGCACCCGACGTACCAGGTCCGGCGACATCAGGTTCTCCACCGGGGTGTGCACCCGCTCGGACAGCTCGGCCAGGCCCGCCTTCGCCGACTGCAACCGGGCGGCGGCCACCGCATCCCGCGAGGCCCACTTGGCCGGCGCGGGCGGCCCGTCGCCGGCGTAGCGGGACGGCGGCAGTTCCTCGACCGGGAGCGCGAGCGCCCGGGTCACGGCGGTCAGCCAGGCGTCGGCGTTGCGGCGCTGCATCCGGCCGGAGAACACGGGCAGCGCGACCAGCGCGGTGATGGTGGTCGGCCGGGCCGCCGCGGCGGCGATGATCGCGGAGTCGGGCAGCACCCGGTGCGGGGCGACGTCCCGGCGTCGGGCGATCGAATCCCGGGCGAGCCACAGCTCGCGGACGATGGCCAGCGCGCGCCGATCGGTGATCTTGTGCACGCCCGACGTGCGGCGCCACGGGTCGGGCCGCGGGGCGGGCGCCGGCGCGGCGGCCAGTGCGGCGAACTCCTGCTGCGCCCACTCCAGCTTGCCCTGCCGGGTCAGCTCGGCCTCCATCGCGTCCCGCAGGTCGACGAGCACCTCGACGTCCAACGCGGCGTACACCAGCCAGTCGTGCGGCAGCGGCCGGGTCGACCAATCCGCCGCGCCGTGACCCTTGCGCAGCTGCAGGCCGAGCATCCGTTCCACCAAGGGCGCCAGGCCGACCCGCGGGAAGCCGGCCAGCCGGCCGGCGAGCTCGGTGTCGAACAGCCGGCGGGGTCGGATCCCCGCCTCGGCCAGGCAGGGTAGGTCCTGGGTGGCGGCGTGCAGCACCCATTCCGACCGGGCCAACGGCTGGTCGAGCACCTGCAGGTCGCCCAGTGCGATCGGGTCGA
Source organism: Nakamurella sp. (assembly GCA_044223435.1). Taxonomy (GTDB): domain Bacteria; phylum Actinomycetota; class Actinomycetes; order Mycobacteriales; family Nakamurellaceae; genus Nakamurella. The sequence continues at coordinate 33,335 of JBGALY010000013.1, read as the reverse complement.
GCAACGCGGTACCGGTGTCGCGGCGCCGGAGCTGGACCAGGTAGGCGCGACCGCCGTACCGGAAACCCGACGCCCGCTCGGCATCGATCGCCACCGGCTCGGCCGGCCCATCGGCCAGCCGCCGCGCCCAGCTCAGCAGGTCGCCGAGTCCGGTGACCGGGGCCACGACGGGATCACTGGGGACCAGCAGCGGAACGGCCGTCGATGCCGGTTCCTCGGTTGCCGGCGGGCCGGTCGAGGCCGGCTCGGCCGCCGATCCGAGCGGGATGGCGGGCCCCCCGTCGAACACCGGGGACGCGTCGGCGGGACCGTCGCCGTCAACGTCCGTGGTGGGGGCCATCAGCGGAATTTACCGCGCCGGTGCAGCAGGCGGCGCACAACAGTCCGGACGGCTCAGGCGATGACCCCGGCCCGCATGGCCAGAGCCACCATGTGCGCCCGATCGCCGGTGCCGAGCTTGCGGCCGATCCGAGCGAGATGGCTCTTGACGGTCAGGGCGGACAGGGACAGTTGCTCCCCGATCCACTTGTTGGAGCGCCCGTCGGCGACCAGCCGGATCACCTCGATCTCACGGCTGGACAGGTCGTGGATGGTGGCCGGAATCGCGGCCGCGGCGGGATTGGCGCGCCGGCCGATCAGCACCCCGCTGACCCCGGATCCGACGGCGTCGATGACCGGGCCGATCTCCGCGGTCGGGGCGAGAGCGATGGTGCGCGACCAGCCGGCGTCCCGGAGCAGCTGCACCAGCCGGATCGCGTCCGCGCCGAGCTGCAGGCTCACCAGGGCAAGTTCGCCCACGACCTGACGCTGCACGATTTCCTCGGCCGCGGCGATCGACGGCGCCTCGATGACCCGCCCGATCCCGATCTCGACCAGGCTTGCCTTCAGCGGTTCGCGGGTCGCCCGGTCGGGATCGACCAGCAACACCGTCGAAGTCCGCAGCACCGATCGCGGCACCTGCGCGGACGGGGTCCGCTGGGCCGGCAGCAGGATGCCCTGCTCAACCTGGGTACTTCGGTCCACCGCCCCCACCCCCGTCGCTCCTGGCCCGTAGGCCACCGAAAAGCTGCTCACCGGACATCCTCCCCACCCAGCCGCGCAACTGCGCGACGTGCCAATTGTCCGGCTTCCGTGGGCAACCGTCGAGTCAAAAGAGCGACCCGGCTGCAGGATGCCCTGTCGGTCCGTTGTCACCCATAGTGTTGACCCTTCCGCCGTCCGTGGTCAAGCACCCGTAACGAGTAGCGGTTACGAATCGTATCGGTCTGTTCGCGCTGCGAAAGCATTCGCCCGTTGAAGCACCGTCACGCCTTCGGGCGGAAGGCCCGCGGCCGCCGCCAGGAACCCGGCGAACGCCTGCAGATGCAGGTCCGTGTGCTCATCTGCCGTCCAGGATGCCCTCATTTCGAGGTCATCCGCGCGCTGAGGACCGGCGATGTCACCGAATCGGGTGGAACAGGTGGCCGTGACCGTGCCGCCCAGCGCGCTGAAACCGGCCCCGCTGGCCTCCAGGGACTCGGTCAACCAGCTCCAGGCCACGTCCGGAAGCAACGGATCCTGGGCGATCTCGGCGTCCAGCTCACATGTGGCGAACGCCACGATTCGCAGTTCCCCGCCCCAGGCCGGCACCCCGTCCGGATCGAACAGCAGGACCAACCGCCCGGAGGCGGTTTCCTCTTCCGATCCGGCGGGATAGACCGCCGCCGACACGGCGTGGCTGTACGGCGCCAGCCGGGCCGGCGCCGGCAGTGGGCCGACCTCGATCTCCCGGCGCAGCCGGGCGAGAGACAGCCCGGACACCGCCCGGCGGAAGGCGGCCGGCCCGGCCGCCGTCATGGACCCCGTCATGCCCGCGACCCTACGACCGGGCACCGACAGTGCCCGGCCACCACGCCGGGATGCGCCGACCCCCACGACCGCCGGCAGGCGCCCCGCCGGTGCCGCGATCGCCTGGCCCGCGCCATCGGCACGCCGGATGGTCTTGCCGGCCCGCGAGCACCGGCGGTCGTGGGGCCGGCCGGATCTCAGGGCGGGCAGAGCGTGCCGACCGGCGGGAGCTGTTGCGTCAGCAGGTAACCCTCGACCGCAGCGCTGACGCAGGCGCTGGCCGGGTAGCTGCCGTGCCGTCCGGACTGCCAGCTCAGCAGGGTCGATGACGAGAGCTGGCCGGCCAGCGTCCGCACGGCCGCATAGGGCGCGACCGGATCGGCGACGGCGCCGATCACCAGGATCGGCGCCGCGCCATTGGCCTTCACGGTGCCCAGTGCGCTCTCCGGGGCCGGCCACGACCCGCACAGGCCGACCAGGCCGATGGCGTAGGGGCCGAACAGGGGAGCCTGCGCGCGGGCGTCCTCGATCGCCGTGGTCAACGAATTCCCGGTCAGCCGGACTGCGCTGTCGTTGCACGCGTAGATCAGGGTCGGATCGAACCAACCGGTCGCGGCGCGGGCGGCGGGGTCCTGACCCAATGCAGCGGCGAGCAGGTCGGTCAGTGGTCCGGTGCTCCCCTGGCCCGCCGCCGCCAGTGCCGCGGCCAGTTGCGGCCAGCCGTCGGGATCGCCCAGCCGCAGCAGCAGGGTCAGCAGCACCGTTCCGCCGGTGGTCCGCCGGCCGCCCGGGGTGGTGCTCGAGTCGAGCCGCTGCACCACCTGCTCGACCGCGGCCCGCGGGTCGTCCCCGAGCGGACACCCGCCGGCGAACGTCGGGCAGGCGGCGGCGAAGGTGTCCAGCGCCTTCTCGGTGGCCACGGCGACCGCCGTGGCCCGGGTGTCCGCGGAGTCGGGCGGGTTCGACGGTGCTTCGAGCACGGCCGACTGCACCCGCGCCGGGTAGCGGTCGGCATAGACGGCGCCGAGGGTGGCGCCGAACCCGCGACCGAGCAGGGTCAGCCGGTCGGTGCCCAGCGCGGCCCGCAGGTGGTCCAGGTCGTCCGCCGCCTCCGTGCTGTTGACCAGCGACAGGCCGGGGCCGCCGGCGTCGGTGCACTCGAAGGTGATGGAGCGGGTGACGTCGGCCAGTGCCTGCGCCGCCCTCGGCTCGGCCGGATCGGCCCCCAGGTTGGTCACGGCGCTCAGGTCGGACCCGCTGACGCAGTCGATGGGGTCCGAGTCACCGCTCCCGACGAGGTCGACCGTCACCACGGCGAAGTGTTGCCGCACAGCCGGGGACAGGCCCGCGGCCACCGCGGCCACGTCGCTGCGACCGTGCGCCCCGGGGGAACCCTGCAGGACGACCAGCACCGGCGCGTCGTCGGCGACGCCGGATGCGCGGGCCCGGGCGATCTCGATGCCGCGCCGCCCGGCCCCCCCGACGGCCGACCCGTCCGTGAGCACTGTCGCGCAGTCGACGGTGAACTCCTGACCGGTGGTGGGATCCGTGTCGGCGATGTCCGGGCAGCGCTCCCAGCGGATCGGGGCGGCCCGTTGGCCGGGGCCACCCGGCCCGACGGCGCTGGTCGTCGTCGGTCCGACGGTGGTCGTCGCCGGGCCGTCGCCGTAGACGGCCAGGCCGGGCCGCTGGGACGGGCCCAGGGTGCAGCCGGCGAGCAGGGTCAGCGCGGCGAGCGTGCCGGCGGCCACGCGCCGGGCTGTTCGGGCCGTTCGGGTCGCCCGGGTCGGCCGGGCCGTCCGGGACGTCATGGACGGGACCGGCGGTAGCGCGCGAACAGGTGGGCGCCGTCCACGCGCAGGCTGACCGGGACCCAGCTCACCGGCTCCGCCAGGACGCTCGGCAGCAGCCGGGTCGAAGCCGACCCGAGCAGCAGCGGGGCAACGGTCAGGCAGCATTCGTCGAGCAGGTCGTCGGCGACCAGCCGGCCGAGCAGATCCGGGCCGCCCTCACAGTGGATCCGCCGAAGCCCGCGGTCGGCCAGGCCGCGAATGGCGGCGGTCAGGTCGACCGTGTCGTCACCGGCGAACAAGGGTTCGGCGGCCTCCGGGACGCGGCTCGCCGCGGCCCGCGGGGTGATGACGATCGGCCTGGTCTCGAAGTCGGTGAACAGCGGCAGCCCGGGGTCCAGGCCGCGCCCGGTGACCACCGCGATGGGCGGCGGGGAGGCCGGCCGCCCCCAGCGGACGCGGCGGGCCCGGCGGGTTCCGTCCAGCTCGACGCCGGCATACCCCTCGGCGCGGACCGTGCCGGAGCCGACCAGGATGACGTCGGCCAGGTCCCGGAGCACCGCGAACAGGCGCCGGTCGGCCTCGTTGCCCAGTCCGCCGGACCGGCCGTCCAGGGCCGCGCCACCGTCCAGGCTGGTGATCATGTTGCCCCGAACCGTCGGGCCGGCCGCCTCCGGCCAGGCGTAGAGCGCGGCGAGGTCGTCGTCGGTCATGGCGCCGATGTCGGGTCCGGCCGGCAGCTGCGGCACCCCGGGTGTGTCTGCACGCACATCCCATCCGTACCAGACGGTGCGTGCGGTCCCGATACGCTCCACCGTCATGCCCATTCAACTGGTCGACCGCGACCCCGTCGTGGACGCGGACGAGCTGATCGAGGGGCTGGTGCCGCCGCCGCGGTTCGGCGACGTGCGGTTCGCCACCTACCGTCCGGCGCCCGATCAGCCCAGCCAGCAGGCGGCGGTCGACGCACTGTCGGCCTTCGCCGGGTCGGTGGGGACGCCGCCGAAGCGGGGGCTGTTCCGGCGATCCGCGCCGGCCGCTGCGGGTGGCTACTACCTGGACGGCGGGTTCGGGGTCGGCAAGACCCACCTGCTCGCCTCGCTGTGGCACGCGGTGCCCGGTCCGAAGGCGTACGGCACCTTCGTCGAATACACCCACCTGGTCGGGGCGCTCGGCTACGCCGAAACCGTGCGCCGGCTGTCCGGGCACAAGCTCGTCGCGGTCGACGAGTTCGAGCTCGACGATCCGGGCGACACCATGCTGATGACGCGCCTGCTCGGGCAGCTGTCCGACGCCGGGGTGTCGCTGGTCGCCACGTCGAACACGCTGCCCGACAAGCTGGGGGAAGGCCGGTTCGCCGCGGAGGATTTCCGCCGGGAGATCCACGCGCTGGCCGCCCGGTTCACCACGCTGCGCGTCGACGGCCCGGACTACCGGCATTCCGGGCTCGCCCCGGCGCCACCGCCGCTGGCCGAGGCCGACCTGATCGCCGCGGCGTCCGCGCCGGGGGCCAGCCTGGATTCGTTCGCGACGCTGACCGCCCGGCTCGGCGACCTGCACCCGTCCCGGTACGGGCAGCTGCTGGACGGGGTCAGCTCGGTGCAGCTGTCCGGGGTGGCGCCGCTGGAGCACCAGGCGGCCGCGCTGCGCTGGGTGGTGCTGATCGACCGCCTCTACGATCGATCCATCCCCGTCCGCGCCTCCGGCGCCCCGCTGGACGCGATCTTCACCCCGGAGATGCTCAGCGGCGGGTACCGCAAGAAGTACAAGCGCGCCACCTCTCGGGTCCTGGCACTGGCCCGCGACGCCGCCTGACGCGCCCGACCCCAGCGACCGCCCCGACCCGCGCCGCCGCCCCGCCGGCCCCGTCCCGCGCCGCCGCCCCCCGCCGCCGGGGAGCCGGGGTGTTTGCAGAAAGGGTCCTCAAACCGCGGTTTGAGGACCGTTTCTGCACACTCGGCGGAGGCTGGGGCGGCGGATGTGGACAACTCGGGGGCGCGGTACCCGGATCGGTCAGGCTGAGTGGGTGTCCCGCCCACCCGGTGAGCTGCCCGCCGAGCTCATGGCCACCCCGTTCACCCTGGCGTTCGGACGGGCCGCGGGTCTGGGCGACAAGCGGATGCGGGGAAAGGATCTCGAGCGACCGGTGCGCGGCGTCCGGCTGGCCGCCGCGGTTGGCCCCGTCCCACCCGTTCCGCCCAATCCGGTCGATCCCTGGGCCGATGCCGCCGCGCGGTTGCGGCATCGCTGTGAGGCGGTGGCGCTCGCGGTCCCGGACGACGCGTTCTTCTCCCACCTCACCGCGGCCCGCCTCTGGCCTCTGCCGTTGCCGCGATGGGCCGTCGAGGACGACGCGGTGCATGTGTCGGTCATGGAACCGGCGATGTCGCCGCGACTGCCGGGGATCGTCGGGCACCGGCTCAGCCATCACCTGATTTCCGCCGTTCGGCGCGGCGGTCTCCGGGTGGTCGATCCCGCGACGCTGTTCTGCCAACTGGCGAGCAGGCTTGCCCTGCCCGATCTGGTTGCCGTCGGGGACGCGCTGATCCTCCTTCCGCGGTACGCCCACGGCCGGGACGAGCGACCGTACGTCGCACTGACCGACCTGACCGAGCGCGTCGACCGGGCACGGGGTCGCGGGGTGGTCCGGGCCCGGCGGGCGCTCGGACTCGTCCGGCCAGGCGCCGAATCCCGGCCCGAGACGCTGGTCCGGCTGGCCATCGCGGACGCCGGGCTGCCCGAACCCGATCTGAACGTCGACGTCTGCGCGGCCGACGGCACGTTCCTCGGGCGCGGCGACATGGTCTACCGCCTGTATCGGGTGATCGTGGAGTATGACGGCGACCACCACCGCACCGACACCGTGCAGTACGACCACGATGTCGGCCGGCTCGACCGATTCGCGGCGCACGGCTGGCGGGTGGTCCGGCTGACCGGACGGGGCTTCGCCGCCGATCGGGAGACCTGCCTGGCCCGGATCCGGCAGGCCCTGGTCGCGGCCGGCTGGCGCCCCTGAGCCGCCGAGGCCCGACAAGCCCTGCGAGTGTGCAGAAACGGTCCTTAAACCGTGGTTTGAGGACTGTTTCTGCACACTCACCTCGGGGGGCGGGGGCCGCCGCGGGCCGGGGGCCGCGCCCGGGGACGCTGTCGCGGGGTACGGGGTCGCCGGAGGACGCCTCCGCGCGGGGGACGGGGCCGCCGCGGGGGACGGGGCCGCCGCGGGGACGGCCCGGGACGGGGGATCGCCCGGGCGGGCGCGGCCGAGGTCAGGGCAGGACCGCCGCGAGGGTGTCGACGGCGAGGTCGATCTCGTCGCGGGTGATCACGATGGGCGGGGCGAAGCGCAGGGTGGTGTCGTGGGTCTCCTTGACCAGGATGCCGCGGCGGGCGAGTTCCTCGCTGACCGGCCGGCCCAGGCCGACGTGCGGGGCGAGCTCGGCGCCGGCCCAGAGTCCCCGGCCGCGCACCTCCGCGAGCCCACGCCCCACCAGCTCGCCGAGCCGGGCGTGCAGGTGGGCGCCGAGATCGGCCGAGCGGGCCTGCATCTCGCCGGTGCGCAGCAGCGCGATGACGGCCCGGCCGATCGCACAGGCGAGCGGATTCCCGCCGAACGTCGAGCCATGCTGGCCCGGTCGCAGCACGCCGAGCACGTCGCGGCGGCCGACCACCGCGGACACCGGCATGATCCCGCCGCCGAGCGCCTTGCCGAGGGTGTAGAGATCGGCCCGCACCCCCTCCTGGTCCAGGGCCAGCGTGGACCCGGTGCGGCCCAGCCCGGACTGGATCTCGTCGGCGATCAGCAGCACCCCGTGCTCGTCGCACAGCGCGCGCACCCCGGCCAGGTAGCCCTCCGGCGGCACGACGACGCCCGCCTCGCCCTGGATCGGCTCGAGCAGCACCGCCGCGGTGTCGGGGACGATCGACTCGGCGATCGCCGACAGGTCGCCGTACTTCACCGTCAGGAAGCCGGGGGTGTAGGGGCCGTAGTGGTCGCGCGCGTCCGGATCGTCGGAGAAGGAGACGATGGTCAGCGTGCGGCCGTGGAAGTTGCCGCCGGCGGTGATGATCTGCGCGCGGTTCTCCGGCACCCCCTTGACCTCGTACGCCCACTTGCGGGCCACCTTGATCGCCGACTCCACCGCCTCCGCGCCCGAGTTCATCGGCAGCACCATCTCGGTGCCGGTCAGCTGGGCCAGCTCGGCGCAGAAGGGGCCCAGCTGGTCATGACGGAACGCTCGTGAGGTCAACGTGACCCGGCCCATCTGTTCGACGGCGGCCGCGATCAGGTCCGGGTGCCGGTGCCCGAAGTTCAGCGCCGAGTACCCGGCCAGCATGTCCAGGTAGCGGCGGCCGGCGACGTCGGTGACCCAGGCGCCCTCGGCGGAGGCGATCACCACGGGCAGCGGGTGGTAGTTGTGCGCGCACCATCGCTCGTCCAGGTCCAGGAACGTCTGCGGATCGGTGCCCTCGACGTCGGTCATCTGCGTGCGCCCTCCGGTGAGCGGCGCCGACGGGCGCCCGGAGTTCAGCGTATCGACGGCCCGACCCGATCGGCGCAATGCCGCGGCAATTCGGACAGGTGGATGGTCGGACCCGACCGTCCGTGCGACGGTGGGGCGTGGCCAAGAACAAGAAGAACGACGACGCGCCGCCCAGTGAGGCGTTCCGCGCACCGATCGGTGACGGCGGCGACGTGGACGTGAGGACGATCAGCACCGACGCCATGCCGATCGGCCCGCAGTCCCGGGACGATGCCGAGAAGGCGCTGGCGCAGATCGGGGAACGGCTCGCCCTGCTGCAGGAGATGCTCTACGCGCAGGGCATGGCCGGCGACCCGCGCAGCGTCCTGCTGGTGTTGCAGGGCATGGACACCGCGGGCAAGGACGGCGTCATCAACCACGTCGTCGGCCTGGTCGACCCGGCCGGCCTGAGCCTCGTGTCGTTCAAGAAGCCGACCGCGGAGGAACTGGCGCACGACTTCCTGTGGCGCATCGAGAAGCAGGTGCCCCGACCGGGCCGGCTCGGCGTGTTCAACCGCTCGCAGTACGAGGACGTGCTGGTCGTCCGGGTCCACGACCTGGTGCCGCAAAGCGTGTGGTCGGCCCGGTATGCGCAGATCAACGACTTCGAGCAACGGCTGGTCGGCGGGCACACCACGATCGTCAAGTGCTTCCTGCACGTGTCCAAGTCGGAGCAGACCGATCGGCTGCTGGCCCGGCTGGACGACCCGACCAAGTACTGGAAGTACAACCCGGGCGACGTCGACGAACGGGGCTACTGGGACGCCTACCAGCAGGCGTACTCGGCGGCGATCGGCCGGTGCAACACCGATGCGGCGCCCTGGTACGTCATCCCGTCCGACCGGAAGTGGTACCGCAACTGGGCGGTCGCCGCGCTGCTGCTCGAGGCGTTCGAGGCGCTGAACCTGCGCTATCCGGACGCCGAGTTCGACGTCGAGGTGGAGAAGCGGCGGGTCCGGGACAGCTGACCCCGGCGCCGATCGCCCCCGACGACGGTGACAATGGCCCGGTGAGTGAATCCGCCTCCCGCCCGTGGACGGTCATCGTGCCGGTCAAGGCGTCGGCGCGCGCGAAGAGCCGGATCCGCCTCGATCCCGCGATGCGGCGGACGCTGGCACTGATCATGGCCGAGGACACGGTGTCGGCCATCGTCGGTGCCGCGCCGGTCGGCCGGACGCTGGTCGTGCTCGAGGATGCCCGCGACGGTGCGATGCTCGCCCGGGTGCCCGGGGTCGACCTGTTCGTCACGCACACCGACGAGCTCAACGCCGCGATCCGGGACGGGCTCGGGGCGCTCGGTCCCGAACCGGCCGGGCCGGTCGCGGTGGTGCCGGCGGATCTGCCGTCGCTGACCGCCGCGGAGCTGGCCGAAGCGTTGAACCTGGCGGCCGCCCACCCGCGCAGCGTGGTCGCCGACCGGGCCGGCACCGGGACGACCCTGCTGGCGGCCCGGTCGGCGGACCTGCTGGACCCCCGGTACGGGGCGGGGTCGTTCGCGGCGCACGTCGCGGGCGGGGCGGTCCCGTTGGCGCTGCCCTCCCGCAGCGGCCTGCGCCGCGACGTGGACCGGGTCGACAACCTGCGGTCGGTGACCGGGCCCCGGACCCGTGCGGTCCTGACGACGCTGGCCCGCCTGCCCCGCGTCGGTCCCGAGCTGGCCGGCTGACCGGGACCGGGGCCGGGGCCGGGGCACCCCGAGGGTTGCCGAGCCAGGCCCGCCGGGCGGCGCGCGAGCGGTACCGTCAGGGGGTGGACCGTCGCTTCCTGCGGCCCGGCTGGATCGCTGGGCACCTGCTCGTGCTGGCGGCCGCCCTGACCTGCCTGCGCCTGGGCTGGTGGCAGTGGGAGCGGGCCCACGAATCCGACGGGACGGCGCAGAACCTCGGGTACTCCATGCTGTGGCCGGCGTTCGCGGTCGCGTTCATCTACATGTGGATCCGGTTCCTGCGGCTGGAGAAGATCAAACAGGCCGAGGACGACGAGCAGGCCGGGCGGGACCTGGCCGAACTGCTCACCGAGATCGATCCCGAGGTTCCGGCCGCCCCCGGCGCCGAGGACGACGCGTCGGTGCCGGCCGACGACGAGCCGGTGCCCGAGCGTCCGGAACGCGGGTGGCAGCGGCCCAGCGAGGGGTACGTGCTCAGCGTCGCTACCGTGGAGACCGAAGATCCCGACGACCCCGAACTGACCGCGTACAACCAGGCGCTGGCCGCCCTGGCCGAGGAGGACCGCCGCCGTGCCCGTCGACCCCGCCGGTGAGATCACCGACACCCCCACCTCGGCGACCCGGCCGGCGAAGCCGAAGTCGGCAAAGGTCATGGCCGCCTTCAAGCGGTACAAGATTGCCGCGTTCATCGTCGGCTGGGGTCTGCTGATCCTGTGCGCCGCGATGGTGCTGAAGTACTTCTTCGACCTGCCGCAATTCGTGGCCATCTGGGGGCCGATCCACGGCGCGCTGTTCGTCGGCTACGTCATCATCGCCTTCGACCTGGCCTACAAGGACCGCTGGTCGCCGCTGGGCACCCTCTGGGTGCTGATCGCCGGGACGATTCCGTTCGTCTCGTTCGTCGCGGAGAAGCAGGTGCAGCGCAAGGTGCTGGCCGGCGGCCGGATGTAGCAGCGCCTCACGGCGACCGCCCTGGCTGCGTCGGGCCGCCCTGGCTGTGTCGGTGGCACTCGTCGGCGTCGGGGCTGCGGAACTTCGACCGGCCCGGGGCCGCTCAGGGTCAGGGGATTGTCGCAACACCCCGGGTCTAGCGTCGGTCGCATGGCGACCTGGGATGACGTGCGGCGGCTCGTGGCCGGGTTACCGGAGACGGCGGAGGGCACCAGCCACGGGACGATGGCCTGGAAGGTCAAGGGCAAGCTGATGGTGTGGGAGCGCCCGCTGCGCGCGGCCGATCACGCGGCCCTGGGCGACGAGGCGCCCGACGGGGACATCCTCGGTGCGGCGGTCGCGGACGAAGGCGTCAAGCACGCGTTGATCGCCGACCGCCCCGAGGTGTTCTTCACCATCCCGCATTTCGACGGGTACGCCGCCGTGCTGGTCCGGCTCGCCCCGATCGACGCCGACGAACTCACCGAACTGATCACCGAGGCGTGGCTGGCCAGGGCGCCGAAGCGGTTGGCCGCGGCGTTCCTGGCCGAGCGCGGCTGATCAGGCAACGGCTATCACCTGAGTGCTGACCGATTTGTCACCAATCAGATACGCTGGGTCACAGGGCCGGGCCGAACGGGGTGGCGGCCGGGGGAGGGTAGCCGGTGTCCAGGCGTCTCGATGTGATGGTGAAGGTCACCGTGAGCCTCGTGTTGACGGTCGCCGCGACCGTGGCCGGCGCGGGCCTCGCGGCCGCGCAGGGGCTTTCGCGGGCGGGCGGCGCGGCCACGACGACCGTGACCCGGCCGTTCGCGGATTCCAGCCCGTTCAACACGCCGGTGGCGGCCGCGCCGGCGATCGACCCGAACAGCGCGGCGATGGTCGCTCGGGCCGCCCGGGCCGGGCTTGGCTACGCGAATCTCGTCGAGTTCGGCATCCCGGTCTACGAGGCAACGTCATCCACCCCACGTCAGTCGGTCCGGTGCACGATCACCGACTGGGGTCCCTGCCCGTTCGCCGGGAGCCCACGACCCATTCCCACCCAGGCCCGGCCCAGCGCCGGCAGCGACGGCGCGATGGTGGTCGTCGACCGGACGGCCGGCACCATCGACGAGTACTGGCAGGCCGCGCCGGCGAGCACGGGGTGGACCACCAGTTGGGGCGCCATCAACCCGCTGTCCGGCTCGGGTTGGGGCGGCGGCAGCACCGGGGCCGGTGCCTCCCGGCTGGCCGGGGTCGTCCGGGTGGCCGAGATCCAGGCCGGCGTCATCCCGCACGCCCTGGTCGTGCAGACCGACACCGTGTGTGCGACCACCTTCCGTTCGCCGGCGTTGAAGACCGACGGCGACTCGACCCGGTCCGACTGTATGCCCGAGGGTGCGCGGCTCCAGCTGAACCCGGCCATCGACGTCGCCGCCATTCCCGGCATCACGCCCGGTGAGGTGGCGGTGGCCCGGGCGTTGCAGGTGTACGGCGCGTACCTGATCGACCGGGCCGGCACCTCGCTGGCCGTCAGCTTCGAGGTGGCGCCCGACGCGGGCGCCAACAACCCGGGGGCGGTGTACACGCAGGCCGGGTTCGGCTGGGACTACTACGGCATGCCCCACATCCCGTGGCAGCAGTTGCGGGTGCTCCAGGCGTGGAACCGCTGACCGCGGGTGATCCGAACCTGCTACAGAATGTGATGTTGCGATACTGTTAGTTACCAGCGGGGCGTGGGAACCCCGCCGGCGGGGGTGGTGACGAGTGCGACGCTGCTGGGTCCGGACGACGAAACGTGCGACGGCGACCATGACGGTGGTGATGACGGCGGCGGCCCTGGCCGGATGTTCCGCGGCACCCAGCTCCGCGCCGATCCCGACGTCGTCAGGGGCGGCGTTCGCCTCGCCCGCCGCACCGGCATCCGCCTCGGCCGGCCCGCCGGCATCCACCTCGGCGGGACCGCCGGTCCCGGTCGAAGCGTCGAGCACCGGGTCGAGCGGGGCAGCGACCGGATCCCAGACCGTCATCCCGCCCGTCGACCGGCCCTTCGCCGCGTCCAGCCCGTTCAACGTGCCGGTCGTCGCCGACCCGGCGCTGGACCCCGACAGTGCCGCGATGATCGCCCGGCTCAGCCGGGCCGGCCTGGGCCACGCCAACCTGGTCGAGTTCGGCATCCCGATCTACCAGGCTGACGCCGACACGCCCCGCCGGCCCGTGCAGTGCACCATCACCGAGTGGGGTCCGTGCCCGCTGGCCGACGAGAGCCCGCGGCCCATCCCGGCGAACGCCGAACCCGGCGTCGGCCGCGACGGTGCCATGGTGGTCATCGACGGCGGGGCCGGCACGGCCGACGAGTACTTCCAGGCCACTGCGGGGTCCGGCGGCTGGATCACCGGCTGGGGAACGATCACCTCGCTGTCCGGGTCGGGGTGGGAGGGCGGCACCACCGGGGCCGGGGCGTCGCGACTGGGCGGCATCATCCGGGTCGCCGACATCCAGGCCGGCCGCATCCCGCACGCGTTGGTGCTGGAGAGCGACACCGCGTGCGCGGGCACCTTCCGGCCGCCCGCGGTCAAGACCGACGGCGAGTCCACCCGGCCCGACTGCATTCCCGAGGGTGCCCGCCTGCAACTCGATCCGACGATCGACGTCGCCGCGATCCCGGACATCACCCCGGGTGAGGTGGCGGTGGCCCGGGCCCTGCAGGACTACGGCGGCTTCCTGATCGACCGCGCCGACACGTCGCTGGCCGTCGGGTTCGAGGTCGCGCCGGACGCGACCCCGACCAACCCGGGCGCGGTGTACACGCAGGCCGGGCTCGCCTGGGACTACTACGGCATGCCGCACATCCCGTGGGACCGGCTGCGGGTGCTGGCCGCCGACCAGTGACCGCCTCGAGCAACTGATCGGCGCCCGCCCCGGTTCAGCGCCGGGTCGGGCTCGCCGCCGGCGCGGACGCCGGCTCAGCCGTTGCGCACGCCCAGGGCATCCCGGTAGGCCGGGACGGCCTTGTCGACCACGGTCGTCCAGGACGCCGCATCGTCGACGCGGTGCGCGGCCTGCGCACCCATCCGGTCGGCGGCCGCCGGATCGCCGAGGATCTCGACCAGGGCCGCCGCCACCGCGGCCGGCTCCGCCGCGGTCAGCAGCCCGGTCTCCCCGTCGAGCACCGCGTCGCTCATCGATCCGACGTCGGTGGCCACCACCGGCCGGCCGAAGGTGTACGCCATGTGCACGCTGCCGCTGATGTTCACCGTCGCGTAGGTGAAGACGACGACCCGATGGGCGCCGAACAGCTCCGCCACCTCGCCCATCGGCACGTAGCCGGGATGCAGGTCGACATTGCCGATCTCGCTGGCTCGACGGGTGATCGCGTCCAGATCCACGTCCGGCATGACCGGACCGGCCAGGGTCAATCGCGCGTCCGGCAGTGCGCGGCGAACCAGGGTGAACGCGTCGAGCAGCAGCGGCAGGTTCTTGTACTTGGTCCACGCGCCGAAGAACAGCACATGGGGAGGCGCCGCCGAGGGCGGCGGCGTCCGGTCGGCGGTGAGCACCGACGAGTAGTCGCCGTGACCGCACACCGCGACCCGGCGCAATCCCGGAAACGCCGACTCCAGGGTCGCCCGGGGGCCCTCACCCAGCACCAGCACCAGCTCGCAGGCCCGGTAGGCCCGGTCCAGCAGCCGGCGGGTCAACCGGCCGCCCTTCTCCACCGAGCCCGACGGGCCGTTGACGTCGTAGGGCAGCGGGTTGTGGGCGACGTCGACCAGCACGGTGTCCGGGCAGCGGCGGGCCAGCAGCAGGAACATCGCGCTGTCCAACGGGTAGCGCAACTCGCCGAACTGGGCGATGTCGGGCCGCAGCCGGCGGATCAACGCCATCGCCTGCCGCCAGGACTCGACCAGCCGCAGTGCACGGCCCACCCGCCGGGCCTTGCGCCGGAACCCGGATCCGCCCAACTCCACGTTCGGGTTCCAGGTGGGGAGGAGTTCGACGACCTCCAGTCCCGGGGTGGCCGACCGCAGTTCCGGATCGGGCCCGGTCAGCAGCAGCACCCGGTGGCCCTGCCGGGCCAGCGCCTCGCCGAATTGAAAGGTGAACTGGAACATCCCGCCGGTGGGCAGGAACTCGACCAGCACGATCGTCAGCGGCGGACCGGCCGGCAGCGGGCCGTCCAGGGCCGGCCCCGGACGGGCGGTGGCCGGGGTGCTGGCCGGCCGGACGAGCGGGGTCAGAGGCGCGGATTCAACCGCCATGCGGACCCACCATGCTTTCCTGGGGCCGGGTGTCGCCCCGGACGGACTTGTCCGGGGCGTCGTTCGGGGGGCGGGTGACGGGGGCGCCGCCCCGGGCGTCGGCCGGCTCGGTCGGTGTTGCCGGGCCGGTCGGTGCAGTCGGACCGACCGAGTCCGCCTGGTCCGCCGGAACCGGGTCGGCCGGGACCGCCGGGTCGGGGACGGCCAGGGCCGCCGAGCCCGTCGGGGCCGAGTGCGTCGGGACCGGGTCCGTCGGGGCCGCCGATTCCGCCGGCGGTTCGGAGCCCGCGGCCCGGCGCGCGCGACCCGACCGCATGGTCATCATCAGGTGATAGACCGCCTGCTGGACACCGACTCCGACGATCAGCCCGACGACGACCGCCAGCGCCAGCAGGGTGGTCGGAGACGTCCCGGAGGATGTTGCGGTGCCCTCGGCGCCGTGCACCAGGTCGGTCCGGTAGGGCTCGGACAGCCCGGCCAGATACGCGGTGGCCAAGGTGGTGGTGGCGTCGGCGACCTGTTCGGCGACCGCGGCCGAGCCGGCGGTGGTCCGGACCAGGATCACCGAGGTGTCCGGCACCACGGTCACCGTCGTGGTCACCCCGGCCCGCTGCTCGTCGGACAACCGCAGGTTCTGCTCGGCCTGATCCTGGAAGCGCAGGTTGTCGGCCACCTCGGCGAAGGTGGCGACAATCTGCCCGCGGCTGAGCGTTTCGTAGTAGGCCGCCGAATCCGAGGTGTCCAGGTCGGCGCTGGGCAGCACCACCAGGACGGATTCGGCCGTCCACTTCGGGTGGGACATCAGGGCCAGCCCGGCCCCCGCCACCACGACCAGCAGGGCGGCGACGGCACCGGCCAGCACGCTGATCCGCACCTCGCGCCGGGCGAAGGCGCCCGACCGGCTCATCGGGGCACCGGAGTGGACTCGTCGACGGTGGCGTGCTCACCGGCCAGCACCGCGCGGTAGAGGGCACCGAGGCGGGCGGACAGCCGGCCCAGCCCGTGACCCTGTTCGGCCCGCTGCCGCGACGCCCGGGACATCCGCCGGCGGGTGTCGCGATCGGTGATGACCTCGCCCAACGCGTCGGCCAGGGCCGCGTCGTCGCCGGGTTCGACGACCCGCCCCTCCACGCCGTCCCGGATCAGGTCCGGTACCGCGCCGATCGAGGTGCCGACGACCGGCAGGCCGGAGGCCATGGCCTCGATGATCGCGATCGGTTGGCCCTCGAGAAACGACGGCAGCACGAAGATGTCGGCCTGCGCGAGCCGGGACTTGATCTGGTCGCCGTACTCCGGGCCGACCATGGAGTCCCGCAGCCCGGCCGCGTCGAACTCCGCGACGATCTGGTCGTACTCGGCCTGCGGCGTCGGGCCCTGCCCGCCGACGACGACCAGCTTCCAGTCGCGGGTGCCGCGTTCGCGCAGCGCCCGGGCGGCCCGGGCCAGCTCGAACAATCCCTTGCGCCGGCAGATCACCCCGACGAACAGCACGGTCGGCGGGTCACCGTCCGCATCACCGGGCGGGAAATCGTCGAGATTGACCGCGTTGTCGACGGTCTCGACCCAGGTGCCGGGGGCCAACGATCGCATCGTCGCGGTCCCGACGGTGGACACGGTGCAGACCAGGTCGGCCAGGCCCAGGGTGCGCAGGGCGATCCGGTCGATCCTTCCGTAGGCCGCGAACTCGGGCCGTCCGGCGTTGCCCACCGCGGAGTGCACGTGCGCGATGAGCTTGGCCCGGCCGGCGGCGGCGGCCAGGTTCAGGGCGGCGGCGCGCAGGGACGGCAGGCCCGGGTCGGCGACCAGTTGCAGATGCACGATGTCGGCGTGCCGGGCGGCCTTGAACACCCGCGCGGCGTCGACGACGGCGTACCGCAGGTTGGCCAGGTTGAGCCGGCCGCCCTCGCGGGTGGCCACCCGGGCGGTGTTCAGCAGTTGAACGTCGAAGTCCCGGGCCAGGATCGGATCGGCGGTGATGGTCTCGGCGAAGGTGGCGATGCCGCCACGCATCGGCCGGGCCTCGGCGACCACCACCACGGTGGGGCGGGTCGCGCCCGGGCCGGAACCGGTGTGGTCACTCATGCCGTCACCGCCACCCGGCCGCCGGCGTCGATGGCCTTCTGGTAGACCGTGTGCAGCGACCGGGCCCACAACCGCGCGTCGAACAGCCGCTCCATCCGGCGCCGGCCCGCCTGGCCCATCCGGTCGCGCAGGTCGGGGTCGGCGAGCAGGCGCAGGATCGCCGCGGCGAGGGCCGGCGAGTCGCCGGGCGGGGCCAGCAGCCCGGTCTCCCCGTCCGCGACGATGTCGCTGATGCCGCCGACGTCGCTGGCGACCACCGGCCGCCCGCAGCCGCCCGCCTCCATCAGGACGGTCGGCAGGTTCTCCCCGTAGATCGAGGGCAGCACCACCAGGTCCGATCCGCGCAGGACGTCGGGGACGTCGGACCGCATGCCGGCGAAGATGACCGAGTCGGTCAGCGCCAGCCGCGCCACCTGCGCCCGCAGCGCCGGTTCCTGCTCGCCCGAACCGACCAGCAGCAGCCGCGCGGTCGGTTGCTCGGCCAGCACCACGGGCCAGGCGTCGATCGCATGGGTGATCCCCTTGAAGTCGCGCAGGGCAGCGAGAATGGTGACCACCGGACCGGTTCCGCCGACGCCGAGGTCCGCCGGCAACGCCGCCGGGCCGCCGCCGGGCGCCGGGGTGAAGTAGTCCAGGTCGATGCCGTTGTGCACCACCGTCCACGACGCCGGAACCGGCTTGCCGTGGCGGTAGCGCTCGGCGAAGGAGTCCAGCGAGGCCTGCGAGACGAAGATCGCCGCCGCGCTGCGGGTGGCGATCTCCACGGCGAGCCGCTCGCGGGCGGACGCCCGGCCGGACAGCGGCCGGTGCACGTGGTGGAACGTGCCCACGGCGGGGATCCCGGCCCGCCGCGCGGCGGGAATGGCCATCGTCATGGCCATTTCCAGATGCGCGTGCACGACGTCGGGCCGGGTCTGCTTGAGATGGCCGACCAGACGGCGGAACCCGGACACGTCCAGGGTCCGGCGCACCCCCAGGTACTCGGGCTCGACCCCCGATTCCCGCAGCAGCGGCTCCAGTTTGGATCGCTCCGGGGAACGCCCGTGCAGGCTGAGCACCGACAGTTCGATGTCGGCCTCGGCGCTGACCCGGCCGAGTTGCGCGATCAGGGTTTCCGCCCCGCCGAGCTTCAGGGCGTCCACCACCGTGAGGACTCGCACGCTCGTCTCCTTCGATCCCGGTCCGAGTCACAGTCCAAAGGCGCGTAGCGCGAATTGTTCTGCGTCTATTACACCCGATCAGACTATACTGGAAGCGAGTTTCAGGGCGTGTGTCGCGATACGTAAGCAAAGTGTCCATCGATGGTGAGCATTCGAACCTTTGGTGTCCTCGAATGCTCACAGGGCGTGGCGGGCCACCGGTCGGGGCTACCCCGGAGGGCTGACGGGTCCCGGAGGGGGAATCCACCATTCACACTCTCGGCAACGGGGATCCCCCGCCGGATGTCCCGCCCGCCCTCCCGCCCGACGTCGACGCGAGCGAGCGGACCGATACCGACGCCACCGGCGCGCTGGCCCGCCGCTCCGTGGGCGGGTTCCTGTGGACCACCCTGGCCTGGGGGTCCAACCGCATCGTCATCCTCGGGCTCACCCTGCTGCTGGCCCGGCTGCTCACCCCGGAGGACTTCGGCGTCGTCACCGCCGCGGTGACGATCATCGCGATGCTCGACGCCGCACTGGATCTCGGCGTCGGCGCGGCCGTGGTCGCCCGGCAGGAGCAGGGGATCACCGCGGCCACCCGGATGGCCATGACGATCAACCTCGCCATCAGCGCGGCCATCAGTCTCGCCGGCATCGCCGCCGCGCCCTGGATCGCCGCGCTGTTCGACGCCGACGCCCAGGCCAACGTGTTCGCCCTGCTGTTCCTCTACCCGCTGTTCCGCGGGGCCGGGCAGGTCAGCGACGCGGTGCTCAAGCGGGACCTGCAGTTCAAGCGGCGCACCGCGATCGACCTGACCCGGGCCGCGGTCCGGGTGGCCATCTCGGTGCCCCTGGCGCTGACCGTGGGCGGGGCGTTCAGCATCGCCGCCGGCATCGTCGGCGGCGAACTGGTGGCCATGCTGCTGCTGTGGATCCTGGTGCCGATCCGTCCCGCGCTACGGGCGCACTGGCATCTGGCCCCCGATCTGCTGCGCTTCGGCGGGCTGGTCACGGTGATCCGGGTGCTGGGATCGGTGCGCGCGTCGGCCGACTACCTCGTCGTCGGCGCGATGATCGGCACCACGGCGCTCGGCTACTACGGGATGGCCTACAAGCTGCCCGAACTGGTCATCGAGAACGTGCTGTGGATCTTCTCCGCGGTGGCGCTGTCGACCTATTCCAAGGCCCGGGTGATCAGCGCGGACGTGCTCACCTCCGGGATGCTGCGGGCCACCCGCCTGCTGTCCATCTACGGGCTCACCGCCGGTGTGACGCTGGCCGTCATCGCCCCGGACGCGGTGCCGGTACTGTTCTCCGCGCAGTGGGCCCCGGCGATCACGCCGATGGTGTTCATCTCCCTGGCGCTGGGCCTGATGGCCGTCGGCTGGGCCAGCGGCGACGTGTTCACCGCCACCGGCCGGCCGGGAACGCTGGTGGCGCTTGACGTCCCGGCGACCATCCTGCTGATCGTCGGCTTCGTGATCGCCGCCGACCACGGGTTGGTCGGCGTCGCCGTGGCGTTGCTGATCTTCAACCTGCTGTATTGCGTCGCCCGGCTCGCGCTGGTCCGCTACGCGCACGGGACCGCCTGGCGGCGGCTGTTGGCCGCGGTGGCGCCGGCCGTGGCCATCGCCGCGGTGACCGGTGGGGTGGGTCTGCTGGTGCGATCGTTCCTGCCCGACGGCCGGTTCGTGACGCTGCTGGTGGTCTCCCTGGCGTGCGCCGTCGCCGCCATCGGGTCCGGTGTGCTGTTCGCCCGATCGACCGTGACGGACACGGTGGCCCTGCTGCGCCGGCGCCGGGTCGGGGCCGGATGAACCCGCCCGCCCGCCGGAGTCCGGCCCGCCCCGGCCGTCCCTCAGCAGCCATCAGGAGGAAGCCATGACCGCTGTTCCGAGCCGCGGCCCCACCGGCCGGGTCGTTCTGATCACCGCGACCGAACCCGAACCGCGTTCCTTCGGCAAGCAGGTCGTCCTCGGCGGCCTGCTGGACCACCTGTGCGCCCGGCTGGGACCGGACCAGGTGCACGTGATCCTGGTCGGCCGGCCCGGGATCGACCGCCCGGCCGTGCCCTACCAGCGGCACATCGTCGACAAACCCTCGAGCACCGAACAGCTCGCCGCCGTCGCCCGGCGGGTCATCGGGCCGCCGCACTCGTCGTTGCAGGAGGCGGCCCTGTGGTCGGGCCGTACGCTGGCCGCGATCGCCGACAAGCTCGCCGAAGTCCGCGCCGACCTGCAGATCTGGGACACGATGCGGACCGGGCAGTACGCCCGGCGGCTGGGCCGCAAGCCGCGGGTGCTCTACGCCGACGACCTGTTCTCCAAGCGGTACGCCAGCATGCTGGAGCGGATCGATGCGGAACCGCCGGGTGGGCGGGGGGCCGGGAAGGTGACCGACCCGCTGGGCGAGTTCGGCAAGCTGTTGCCGGGCGCGGTCGGCACGGTGGTCGGCCGCCGGGCGGTCTACCGGCGCCTGTTGCAACTCGAGCGGGTGCTGACGGCCCGGTCGGAGGAGCTGGCCCCGGCCGAGTTCGACGCGACTTTCCTGGTCAACGCCCAGGAGGCCGCCGAGCTGCAGGAGCGGACCGGCGACCCGACGATCGGCACCCTGCTGCCGCTGCTGCGCGAACCGGCGGTGCGCGAGCGCCGCTGGGACGGCCGGCCGGTCTTCGTGTTCCTCGGTGGCCTGGACTTCGCGCCCAACCGGGACGGTCTGACCTGGTTCCTGGGTACGTTCCGGGACGAGGTGCTGGCCGCCGTACCAGATTTCCGGCTGCTCGTGGTGGGCCGGGGGTCGGCCAACCTGCCGGCCGAGGCGGCCGCCTGGGGCGACCGGGTGCAGGCGTTGGGCTGGGTCGACGACCTGGACGAGGTGCTCGGCTCGTGCACGGCCCTGCTGTCGCCGCTGCGGGTCGGCAGCGGCACCAAGATCAAGGTGCTCGAGGCGCTGGCCCGGGGGCTGCCGGTGGTGGCGACCGAGGCCGGCGTGCTCGGGCTGCCGGTGGGCCGGCCCGACGGCTGCCTGGTCGCGGCGTCCCCGGCGGAACTGCCCGGACTGCTGGCCCAGGCCGCCGACCCGGCGGCGAACCCGACCCTGGCCGCGGCGGCCCGCGGCAGCTGGGAGCGGAGCTTCTCGCCGGCCGTCGTCGGGCCGGCCTACGACGTGGCCTTCGGCCTGCAACCGGCCCCGGACCTGGTCCCCCGGTGACCCGGGATCGGCGATGAAGGAGCTGGCCCTGGTGGGCGGCGGCGTCCTGCTGCTGGCCTTCGTCGTGCTCGCCATCCGGTTTCCGCGGGTGTCGTTGCTGACGCTGGTCGCGCTGGACGTCTCCAACATCAACGGGGTCATCGCCGATCAGATCGGCACCAGCCCGTACAAGCCGCAGCTGGCCCTGGCCGTGATCGCGGTGCTGGTGATGGTGCGGCGGAGGATGTTCCGGTTCGCCTGGTCCCCGGTGCTGCTGGGGTTGCTGGTGCTGGCCGCCGGATTCTGCCTCAGCTTCGTCGCCGCCGCGGACCCGGTCACGTCGTTGGATCTGCTGCTGTCCTACGCGCGGGACCTGCTCTATTTCCTGGTCGTCTACGCCCTGCTGCTGTCCACCGACTCGCTCAGGACGACCACCATGGTGGCCGTGCTGGTGCTGGCCGGCCTGGCCGGGCTGACCGTGATCCACGAGTTCGTGCTGCACAACTCGGGCAGCCTGTTCGGACTCAGCCGGGTGCCGCTGGTGCAGGAAGGTGGGGCGCTGACCCCGCGGCATGCCGGTACGTCGCCGGACGTCAATTTCTGGTCCCGGCTGCTGATCCTGTTCACGCCGATGGCCCTGTCCCTGCTCGCGATGAGCCGGTCCCTGCGCGACCGGCTGCTGTGGGCCGGCGCGACCCTGGCCCTGCTGCTCGGGGTGTACCTGACCCAGTCCCGCGGCGGCTTCATCGCCCTGTTCGTCGGGCTGGTGGTGTGGGCGGTGCTCGCCGGCGGGTGGTACCGCAAGTCGCTGCTGTTCCTGCCGGTCGCGCTGCTGGTCATCGTGCCGGTCAGCGGGATCGGCAGCCGGTTGGGCACGCTCACCGCGGTCCTCTCGGGCTCCACCACCACCGCCGACCCGTCCGTGGTCACCCGCAAACGGCTGCAGCTCGATGCCTGGAACATGTTCCTGGACCGGCCGATCACCGGGCACGGCATCGGCAGCTACCCGGCGCTGTTCCTGCAGTACGACCGGCTGGCCAACTTCGACGACCGGGTCGACATCGTCGTCGCCGCACACAACTTCTACTTCGAGCAGGCGGCCGACGGTGGGGTCGTGTTGCTGCTGGGCTGGGCCTTCTTCTTCGGCACCGTTTTCTTCGTCGCCCTGCGGACCATGATCGGCGCCCGTCGGGCCGGCGACGACCCCAGCCGTTTCCTCGCCCTGGGCGTGATCGGCGGGCTCGTCGGCTGGTTGCTGGCCAGCGTGTTCCTGCACCTGTCGGACTTCCGGGCCCTGCTGTTGATGGCCGCCCTGGCGGCGGTCGCCGACGTTCGCTGCCGGTCCGCGGCCGCGGCTGCCGCCGTGCCGGCGGACGGTGCGGTCTCGCCGGTGAACGCGGACCCGGTCGGGGAGAGCGACGCCGCGGCCGGGCCGCGGCGGCCGGGCCGGGCGGCGGTGCTCGGCTGGGCCGGCGTCGCCGCGCTCGCGCTGGTCGGCGCGACGGGGGCCCTGTTGGCCGGCCAGACGGTGTACACCAGTTCCACGACGCTGGGCGTGGTGCCGACCGGGGCGGTGGGCGGCGCCACCGCGTACGAGCTCGACGTGGTCAGCCGCGGGCTGATCGTGCCGACGCTGGCCGAGGTGCTGGACCGGTCGATCGACCCGGACGCCGTTGCGGCCCAGGCCGGCCGGTTCCCGGCCGGCGCCGCGGGCGCCAGCGTGGACGTCGCCCCCTCCCGGCTGGGTGGTGCGGTGGTCGTCACCGTCACCGCCGATCAACCCGCCCTCGCCTCCGACCTGACCCGCGCCGCGGTGGAGCTGAGCAAGGCACGGGTCGCGGACCTGCAGGCCGGCTACCTGCTGGTCGGCGAACCCGCTCAGCCGCAACCGGTCTCGTCGCCGCCGTGGTGGCTCGCGCCCGCGCTCGGCGCGATGGCGGTGCTGGCGGTGGCGATGGCCGTCGGCGCGGCCCGGCAGCGGTCGCGGCGGTCGGATCCCACGCCGGCCGCGCGGTTCGACGGGGTGGACGACGCGAGAACTACGCCTATAGGGTGAGGTTCATAGCGCCATATGGGTGTAGGCAACTGGGTAACGTCAATCCATCATTCGCTACGTCATTGCAGGTAGGCCACCGATGACCTCATTGCGCACCAACTCCGCAGCCACCGACACAGATCCCGAACCGAAGCCGTCGGAGCGACGAGGGTCCCGAACCCGGCGGTTCCTGTGGATGATCCGCGCCTGGATGATCGTCCTGCCGGTCGACGCCCTCATGCTGATGTCGCCGATGCTGTGGGCGCCCGAGGAGTACGTGGCGGTGCTGGCGACAACGGCGCTGTCCCTGTTCTTCATCGTCGACCGCGGCCGGTACCACGCCCGGCTGCATGTCAGCGTCCTCGACGAACTGCCGAGCCTGCTGGCCAGCCTGTTGACGGCCGCCGCCATCGTGGCCACCGCGATCGTGATCCTTCCGGACCAGGTCCCGGTCAGCGTTTACCTGCGCAACGCCGCCATCGCCATCGGGCTGGTCATCGTCGGGCGCATCATCACCTCGCAGTTGATCATCTTCAGCCGCCGGCGCCGGTACAGCCACCACCGCACCGTGATCATCGGCGGCGGCCCGACCGCCGCCGAACTGGTCCGCATCCTGAAAGAGCATCAACGGTACGGCTTGTCGGTGGTCGGTTTCGTCGAGGACACCGACGACTGCGCGGCCGGACCGGTGGCCGAGCGACTGGGCAACATCTCCGATCTGGACTTCGTCGTCGCCCGGCGCCGAGTGGACGTGCTGCTGGTGGCCGACTCGGCGACGCCGGAACGCACCCTGGTCGAGGAGGTGCGCGCGCCGGCCAGCTCGAAGTGCGACCTGCTGGTGGTGCCGCGGATGCACCAGTTCCGGACCGAGTCCGGGGGATCGGACCACATCGGCTCGATCCCGATCATGCGGATCGGCCAGCCGCGCCTGAGCGGCCCGGCGACGGTGGTCAAGCGGGTCTTCGACGTCCTCGTTGCCGGACTGACGCTCATCCTGGTGTCGCCGATCCTGGCGATCTGCGCGCTGGCCGTCCGGATCGACGGCGGACCGGGTGTGATCTTCCGGCAGCCCCGGGTGGGACGCAACGGCGAGCTGTTCGACTGCCTGAAGCTGCGCTCGATGCGCCCGGCCACCAGCGCCGAGTCGGCGACCAACTGGTCCATCGCCAACGACAACCGGGTCAGCAAGGTCGGCCGGATCCTGCGCCGGACGTCGCTGGACGAGCTGCCCCAGCTGTGGAACATCGTGCGCGGCGACATGAGCATCGTGGGACCGCGGCCCGAGCGCCCGCACTTCGTCGAGCAGTTCTCGGAGAAGTACGACCGCTATGCCTACCGGCACCGGGTGCAGGTCGGCCTGACCGGTCTGGCGCAGGTCAGTGGCCTGCGCGGGGACACCTCGATCGCGGACCGGGCCCGGTACGACAACTACTACATCGAGAACTGGTCGCTCTGGCTCGACGTCAAGATCATCATCCGGACGTTCTTCGAGGTGGTCTTCGCGCGCGGCCGCTGACCACGCGGCCGCTCACCGCGCGGCCGGGTCGCCGCAGCGCCGGCGCCGGTGTTTACTGGCCTCTCCCGAGCCTCGTCACCGGCTCGGGTCCGCGCCGCGGGCGGCCCCGGCGGAGGCGCGACGGAGGTTGCGACGAACGCTGAACCGCCGGCCCGTTCGTCGGACGAGACGACGGACGAACGGGTCCCGCCGCTGGTGCGCGCCGGCAACCGGGCGCTGGAGGTCGCCGAGGGCGTCGTCTACGCCGGGATCGCGGCCTTCCTACTGGTGCTCGCGTTCGGCGCCTTCGTGATGGCCGCACGGCAGGTCCCCGCACTGTTCAGCCAGTCCGATGCCGCCAAGGCCGCCCTGGAGATGCTCGACACACTGCTGCTGGTGTTCATCGTCGTCGAGCTGCTGTTCGCGGTGCGGATCACGATCGCCCGCCGCGAGCTGATCGCCGAGCCGTTCCTGCTGGTCGGCATCATCGCCTCGATCAAGGAGATCGTCGTGCTGTCGGTCAAGGCGGCGGACGAGATCGGCACCGGCACGTCGTTCTCCGACGCCATGTGGGAGGTCGCCGTGCTCGGCGGGCTGGTCCTGGTCCTCGGCGCCACCGCGCTGCTGCTGCGGCGCAAGGAACGCGAACCGGGGGAGGGTGACGACCAGGGCCCGTTCCGGCCCGACCGGGCCGGTGCGCGGGCCGGCTCGGCTCCGGAGTAGGCACTCCGACCGGGCGGTGCCACCCGCACCGGCCCGGTGGTCGGACCGTTCGGCCGGGGATCGGGGCATGGTCGGCGCGCGACACCCACTCCGTGAAGATCCGCAGGTTCGACGAGTCACCGCGCTCACCTGCCCTGCCCGACGGACGCCAGGGCGTCCGGATCAGGGCCGGCTGCCGCGCTGCTTCGCGCATTCCTCCGTGAGGCACTGGTCGTCCATCGCGGGCATCTTGACGTGCGGCATGACGATCTGCGCGATCCCGGCGGCAGTGTGACCGGAACGACGCCCCGCGCAGCAGTCGATGCCTCCGGCAACCAGGTCAGAACCGTCGGTCGCGCCGGCGATCCTGCCGGTCGTCCCGCCGATCGTCGCGGCGGTCGACCCGACGAGCGACGCCATGCGCGACGACGGCGGTGGTGCCGACCGCGGCGGCGGTGCGTCCGACCGGGCCCAGCACCCCTGGACGGCCCACACGGTGTACTCCGAGCATGTCAACCGACCTCTTCCGCTTCCTCGGTGGCCTCATCGGCGAGCTCTTCCTCGACCGCGGCCAACAACGACTGGACGGGAATCCGTCCGTCCGCGACCAGTTGCCCGCCGGCACGGCGCACGGCCGACGCGAAGGGAGCGGCCCACAGGTTCTCGTACACCAACAAACCGGCGCTCGACCCCGGCGCCAGCGTCTCGGCGACCCCGGCCACGTCGTCATCGCTCAGCAGATCGGCCAGCTGCCGTTCCAGCTCACGGATCTCGCCCAACGGGCCGAGGTCGGGGTCACCGAACTCGAACGCCTCGTAGCTGCCGTCCTGGTCCTTCCTGATGAATACCAGGTCCAACACCCTGACAATGCCACGTTGGACGAGAGTGGCCAGTTCCGGCAGGATCTCGCCGTTGAATTGATCTCCGGGGAACTCGACGACCAGATAGTCGACCGGCCCGAGTTCGTCGACCGTGGCGTCCTCGACCACAGCAGTCATGACATCGACACCTCATCCTCCGAGGGTGGAACCGCACTGTGGGTGGACGCCCGGGCGGCGTCCGACCAACCCCTCGCCATCCTGGCCCCGGCCGCAGGCCGACGTATTACCCGATCAGGATGAAGTGAGCACGTCGCGCCGGTTGTCGTCGGGAAGCCGGCGCGCCCTCGTGGCGATGTCGGGACTTTCGCCTCTAGTGCCGGACGCGGAAGGGCATGCGTCGCGAGGTCCCGCGCGGCGCAGCTCATCTCGTCCACTTCGGGGGACGACGCCGGAAGGCGTATGGACGATGGTGGTCATGACAGCCGCACCAGGGTCGTGCGAACGAGACGGGACGGGAGACGAACGGGATGCCTGCGTTTGCTGGCAAGGTCGAACTGGACATCAGGAAGTCCACGCCGGACTGGACGCCCTTCCTGCCGCCGAAGGCTCCGGACGGCGCACCCAACGTGCTGTTCGTCGTCTGGGACGACGTCGGGTACGGAACGATGGACATCTTCGGCGGTCCGGTCACGACGCCGACCATGCGTCGTATCGCCGAGCGGGGCGTCAAGTACGCCAACTTCCACACCACCGCGCTGTGCTCGCCGACCCGGGCATCACTGCTGACCGGTCGCAACGCCACGTCCAACGGGATGGCCACGATCGCCGAGTTCGGCGCCGGCTTCCCCGGCATCTCGACCCGGATTCCTTTCGAGAACGGTTTTATCTCTGAAGTTCTCGCCGAGCACGGGTACAACACGTATTGCGTGGGCAAGTGGCACCTGACGCCCGGTGACGAGACCGGGATGGCCGCCTACAAGGGGCGCTGGCCGCTCGGGCGTGGCTTCGAGCGCTTCTACGGCTATCTGGGCGGCGAGTCGAGTTCCTGGTTCCCCGACCTGGTCTACGACAACCATCCGGTCGATCCGCCGACCACGCCCGACGAGGGCTACCACCTGTCGAAGGACCTGTCTGACAAGGCGATCGAGTTCGTCCGGGACGCCAAGGTCATCGACCCCGATAAGCCGTTCTTCCTGTACTTCGCGCCCCAGGCCGGGCATGCGCCGCACCACGTCTTTGCCGAGTGGGCGGATCGGTACAAGGGAGCGTTCGACGAAGGCTACGAGGCGATCCGGGAGCGGATCCTGGCTCGGCAGAAGGAACTCGGCCTGCTGCCGGCGGACACGCCGCTCTCCCCGCTGAACCCGCATGGCGAACCGGCGGTGACCGGTCCGGATGGCCAGCCCTGGCCGATGCTGGACACTGTTCGTCCCTGGGCCTCCCTGAGCGAGGACGAGCGGCGGTTGTTCGTGCGCATGGCTGAGGTCTATGCGGGCTACATCTCCTACGCGGACGACCAGATCGGCCGGGTCATCGACTTCCTGGAGCAGTCCGGGCAGCTGGACAACACCATCGTGGTCGTCGTGTCGGACAACGGCTCCAGCGGCGAGGGCGGCCCGAACGGGTCGTTCAACGAGTGGCGCTTCTTCAACGGCATCCCGGACACGACCGCCCAGACCCTGCCGCACATCGACGAACTCGGCAGCCCCCGGTCCTACAACCATTACAACACCGGCTGGGCCTGGGCCTTCGACACGCCCTACCCCTACTGGAAGCGGTGGGCCGGCTACGAGGGCGGCGTCACCGACATGTGCCTGGTCAGTTGGCCGGCGAAGATCCCGGCCCAGTCGACCCCGCGCTCGCAGTACGTGCATGCGGTGGACGTGGTGCCGACCATCTACGAACTCATCGGCATCACCCCACCGGAGGTGATCAAGGGGTACCAGCAGAACCCGATCGAGGGGGAGAGCTTCGCCGCGTCGCTGACCGATGCGTCCGTGCCGGGGAAGTCGACGCAGTTCTACACGATGCTCGGGCAACGGTCGATCTATCACGAGGGATGGCTGGCGTGCACCGTCCATCCACCGCTGTCCGGCTGGGGGCACTTCGAGAACGACGTGTGGGAGCTCTATCACCTGGAGCAGGATCGCGCCCAGGCCAACAATGTCGCCGAGAAGGAGCCGCAGAGGCTGGAGGAGCTCAAGCAGCTCTGGCACTACTACGCCGGCATCTACCACGGCCTGCCGCTGGACGATCGCACCGCCATCCAGCAGGTGCGGGCGGACCGCCCGTCCGGCGCACCCGCCCGCGACCGTTACACCTACTATCCGGACTGCGCGTCGGTGCCGGAACAATCGGGTGTCTCGATCAGCGGGCGTTCCTACACCCTCGCCGCCGGGGTCACCCTGGATTCCGCGGAGGCGCAGGGTGTCATCTACGCGCACGGCGGTATCGCGGGCGGCCACTCGCTGTTCATCCAGAACGGTCGGGTGCACTACATCTTCAACTGGGTCGGGACGCACCTGCAGCGGATCGACGCGGACCGCGAGCTGACCCCCGGGCCGCACGTGATCAGCGTGGACTTCGTTGCCGAGGGACGCAACGACGACCCGATGATGCCGGGAGCCAAGGGGACGGCCACCCTGCTGGTCGACGGCGAGCCGGTCGGTCAGGGCCAGATCGTCACCCAACCCGGGTATTTCTGCGCGGTCGGGGACGGGATCACCGTCGGCCGGGATGACGCCTCGCCGGTGGCGCCCGACTACCCGGCGCCCTTCCGGTTCACCGGCGGCACGATCGACAAGGTCGTGGTGGACGTGTCCGGGCATCGGTACGTGGACGACCAGGCCCAGGTCCGCGCCTGGTTCAGCATCGACTGAGCGGGGAACCGGATGATGTCGTCGGCCGTCCCGGCCGGACCCGGGGTGCCCCGCGCGTTCCACGTGCTGGCCAAACCGACCGGTGCGGTGTGCAACCTGGACTGCAGCTACTGCTTCTTCCTGTCCAAGGAATTGCTGTACCCGGGAAGCACGTTCCGGATGGCCGACGACATCCTGGCGGCGTACCTGCGCCAGCTGATCGAAGCCCACGCCCACGCACCGGAGGTGGTCGTCGCCTGGCAGGGCGGCGAACCGACGATGATGGGACTGGACTTCTTCCGCCGCGCGGTCGGGCTGGCCGAGACCCTGGCCCGGCCGGACCAACGGCTGCTGCACACGATGCAGACCAACGGCACCCTGCTGACCGATGAGTGGGGCGAGTTCCTGGCCGAGAAGGGCTTTCTGGTTGGCCTTTCCATCGACGGCCCGCAGGACGTGCACGACGCCTATCGGGTCAACAAGGCGGGCCGGGGCAGCTTTCACCAGGTGATCGGCGGCCTGGCCGTGCTGCGCCGGCACGGGGTCGAATGGAATGCGTTGACGACGGTGCACGCGGTGAATGAACACCGAGGTCGGGAGGTCTACCGGTTCCTGCGGGACGATTGCGGTGCGCGGTACCTGCAGTTCATCCCGATCATCGAGCGCACGACCGGGCACGGTTCGGAGACGAAATGGGGCCGGACCGAGCAGGTCTACGTCAACCAGGGTGAGGCCATGACCGATCGGTCGGTCAGCCCGGCGGGCTACGGCCGCTTCCTGGTCGATGTGTTCGAGGACTGGAAGCGATCGGACGTCGGGACGGTCTTCATCCAGATGTTCGACGCCGCCCTGGCCAACTGGTACGGCGAACCGTCCAGCCTGTGCGTGCACAGCGAGACCTGCGGTCTGGCAGTCGCTCTCGAGCACACCGGGGACGTCTACTCCTGCGACCACTACGTCGATCCCGCCCACCGGCTCGGCAACATCCGCGAGCGGCCCTTGCTGGAGTTGATCGTGCTGCCGGCGCAGAAGCGGTTCGGAGCGGACAAGCGGGACGCCCTACCGGCGCAGTGCCGTGGCTGCGATGTCCGCTTCGCCTGCCACGGCGGGTGTCCCAAGGACCGGGTGAACCGTCCCGGAGCGCCCGCCGGGTTGAACTACCTGTGCCCGAGCTACCAGCACTTCTTCCGCCACATCCGTCCGGCCATGGCGGCCATGTGCGACCTGCTCCGCGCGGGAAGGGCGCCCAGCGAATTCATGTCGGCGGTGTGCTGACCGCCCGCCGACGTGTTGGCGAGCGGGTCGTCAGGCCGGCAATCATCATGTTGTGCCCCCTGATCGCGACCTTACGATCTCGCCCTCGGGAACGTCGTTCCGCACCGGGTCGATCGGCCGGGAACTCGACGCCTTCGATCGGCTCGCCGACCGAACCGCCTCACGTTCCGGTCCGGGTGGTTGAACAATGCGACCGGGCTGGTCTCGGACAGCCCGTAGCCCTCGAGAATCGACGCGCCGCCGGAGGCGCCCAGCCGCAGGGACGGGGTGTTCACCTGCACGTGGGCCGCCTACTGCAGCAGAGCGACGTACATCGTCGGGACGGCGGCCGGCACGGTGACGACGTCGCGCCGGATGACCTCGAGCGCCGCGGCCGGGGTCGAACCGGGGGAGCAGGGTCAGGGTGGCGCCGACCAGAACACCGGCGTTGATCGCCACAGTCTGACCGAACGAGTCGAACAGCGGCAGCGCGCCGATGATGATGTCGGACTCGGTCAGGCCCAGGAACCCAATACCGTGCCTGCGCGTTGCGGGCCATGTTGGCGAGCTCGGCGCCTCTGAATGAGCCGGTCCTGCCGGAGGTGTTGGGGGCACGACGGCGGTGTCGCAGCTCTCCCGGTCCACCAGGGGACGCATCGTGTGATGCCCCCACCCCGACGACACCGGGGGCCACTGTGCCACGGAGGTCTGGATGAAGCCCGGCGGGCCCGCAGCGTCCTGATCCGCGGCCATTGGGACTGACGGGCTCAGGTACGTGGACGGTGGTCGGGATGCATGCCGCCGCGCTGGCCTGGTCGCGCGGAATGGTCGGCGCAAGGCCCAGCGCTTCCGCACGTCCGGCGCCGCCAGCGGGGTGTCCGCCCATCCGGTCCTGATGCGCCAGGAGGACAGGACGGCTCCGTCAATTTCGCGCGCGGAGACCGGCCAGTGCCGATCATCGTCGTCGGCCGTCATGCTCGGGAACTCTGCACCCCAGCCCACCGGGCGCCCAGCATCGGCCGCCGCCCGGGCCGGCTGACCGCCCGGCTTACGACACGGTCGCCCGGCTACTCTCCGTGTTGTTGTCGAGACGACAAGCTACGCAGGAGTATCTGCGGACCGGGCCCTTGAATTGGGCCGGGTGGTGGTAAGCGGACTGTCCGGGGGGCCCGCACCGACTGTGTGGTCGCCGTCCGCGCCGCGCTGGAACGCGGTGTCACATAGGGCTCACAACTGTTCAGTCGCCTCATCCACAACGGGCAGGTCAACCACTACGTCCAGCGCCACGTCGCCGATGATGCTGGCCAGTTCCAGGCAGCCCGCACCAACTACCCCGCGTTCCCCCGGGCTGGGGTACCTGAGTGCAGGACCGGCCGGGGCCGGATGGGGTCAGGGCCAAACACGAGGGCATCTTGGGCACGTAGGCCGAGGTCCGAACCTGTTTTCGCAGGTCAGACGTGGTGGGCGATACTGGGATTGAACCAGTGACCTCTTCCGTGTCAGGGAAGCGCTCTCCCGCTGAGCTAATCGCCCGGGCCGTCCGTGGGACGGATAGAGGTGGGAACGGGATTCGAACCCGTGTACACGGCTTTGCAGGCCGTTGCCTCGCCTCTCGGCCATCCCACCGTCGGAGGATCCGGAGGTGCTTGTTGCCGGGACCTCTTCCGAGCGGACGACGGGATTCGAACCCGCGACCCTCACCTTGGCAAGGTGATGCGCTACCAACTGCGCTACGTCCGCACCGCTCTTGCCGCCGTTCCCGGCTGCGCGAGCCCGGCAACTCTATCCGACACGGTGGGCGGCTTCCAAACCGGGCACCACTCCCGTGTTGTCGACGACCGTGTCGGGTCCCTGGTGCCGCCCGCGCCGAGCCATCCCCAATGGCTGCCCAACCCCTCGGTGGGCCCGGTCCGATGTGGCTCGTCGCCGATCGGGTCCGGCTGACGCAGGCGGTCACGGCCTGCTCGCGGCGATCAGATCGATCGCCGCGAAAACGGTCCGCTCACGCCTCGAAGGTGTCGTGAACCGGAAGATCGCGGAGGTCCGACTCGACCTCGTGGTACGCGGACTCGGACCCGGTGGGCACCAGCTCGACCGAGTGGTCCAGGAAATCCGTCAGGTCGGGGGTGTGCGCCAGCAGGCGGGCCGAATGGTCGCCGGAGCGCAGTTCGATGACGATGCCGTCGTGGACCGGGAAGATCTGCACGTCGCCCATCCCGGCGGGGCCGCGGACGCCCTCCAGCAGGAGCTCGCGGCCGAACACCCAGGTGATCGCCGGGCTCTGATCGACGGACAAGAGCAACTGGACGGCGAACGGGTCGTCGCTGCGGTAACGAAACTCCGCATGCACCGGCGGCAGAGCGGGGTCGGAGATGAGGATCATCTCGGTCGCCGCGGCCGTCATGCGGTACTCCACCGTGTTGAAGTCGAACATCATCGTTCCCCGCTGTCCGGTGGCCTGTGCTCGGGGGCTCCCTTGCAGTGGTGTCAGGCCGTTCCTCTGCAGTGGGGACGGCGAACCCTCACGCTCATCACGCAGACTTTCCGAGTTCACCCGTTTGGACTACAAACATGCTGTGACGACCCGGTCCGGTGATGTCCGGTCGTCGATGACGACACCCGGTGGGGGTGGTCGGAGCGGTCCCTCGGATCGGGTAAGGTGGCTGCTGCTCGTCACGACGAGATCCCGGGCGATTAGCTCAGCGGGAGAGCGCTTCGTTCACACCGAAGAGGTCACTGGTTCGATCCCAGTATCGCCCACGCAGGTCAAAGGCCCTGATTCGAAC
>JBGALY010000057.1:0-25767 GCA_044223435.1 Nakamurella sp. | reverse complement strand
GACCTGCTCACCGCGGACGAGCGCACCCGGGTGTGGGTGCGGCGACTGTTCACCGACCCCGGCACCGGTGACCTGCTGGCCACCGACGCCCGCCGCCGCGACTTCCCACCCGCCGCCCGCCAGTTCCTCGTTGCCCGCGACCAGATCTGCCGCACCCCGTGGTGTGGGGCGCCGATCCGCGAAGCAGACCACGCGGTCGCGGTCAGTCGGGGCGGGTCCACCGACCTGCCCAACGGCAACGGCCGGTGCACCACCTGCAACCTGGTCAAAGACCTGCGCGGGTGGACCACCCACGTCGACGACACCGGCGTCATCACCACCACCACACCCACCGGCCACCACCACCACGGCCGGCCACCCCGACCCCCGGCCTCCCCACCCTGGCAACCGCGGCACCGGATCCGCCGCCCCGCCACAACCGACCAGCCGGCACTGCGGATCGAGATCCACTGGCCCGCACCGAAGTCCAACCGGCCAGTCGCCCGGAGCAGCCCGCCGAACCGGTGAGCCAACCCTGCCTGCGGCCCAGGCCGACGATCACGAGGTCCGGCTACAGAATCAAGCCGCCGGGCGCAGGGCTACCTGCTGCGCCCCGGTGCCGTCGCGCAGCAGGAGCAGGATCGTGTCGTCGTGCACGGCGATCCCGCGGACGTCACCGGCCGGGGTGGGCGCACTCGTCCACGCTCGACCGTCGGCGCTGGTGAGCAGCTCGGATCCGGCTCCGATGGCGATCGCGGTCACTGCGCCGTCCCGGGCCAGCCAGGGGTGGCCGGCGAAGTGGTCGACGGCGCGGTCCGGCAGCACGACCCGCTCGACTCGATCCCCCAGGCCGTCGCCGATGACCCGCCAGGCGGCCACGGCCCCGTCCAACCGGCCGACCACCAGGCACTCGGTGTCGGTGCAGGCGACACCGGTGGCCGCGCTGTCGGCG
Source organism: Nakamurella sp. (assembly GCA_044223435.1). GTDB lineage: Bacteria > Actinomycetota > Actinomycetes > Mycobacteriales > Nakamurellaceae > Nakamurella. The sequence continues at coordinate 24,836 of JBGALY010000057.1, read as the reverse complement.
CCGGAGGTGTCGAGATCGGTGTTCGACCAGGATCCGCCGTCGGACCGCCAGAACCGGGCCCGCTGATGCACCGCACCACCTCTCAGATCGGTCTGCAGGCCCACGATGACCGTGGCCGCACCCACGGCCGTGGCCGCGGTGGCACTCTCGGTCGACGCCGGCGGCGACCCGACGAAGGCGGGCGGGCTCGGGTCCCGGATCCATGTCGTCCCCCGATGCCGCCACAGCGCGACACCCGTCGCTCCGGCGGCCACGGTCCACGAGCCGACAATGGCCGGATCCGCGCCGTAGGACACCCCGGTGACGCCACCCGCGTTCGGGCCGCCGAACGTCTCCATTGTCTGCGGCTCCTCGACGACGCCGGCGCCGTCACCGACCCACGCGGTCCAGCGTGGGTTCAGATGAGCGCCGCCGGTCGCGGTGCCCATCAGCACGATCCGGCCGGCCGGATCCGCGGCGCCGGCGACGAAGGTCGCCACCCGCCCGTAACCGGTCACCGCGGTCGCCGGGATCCGCCGCCAGTCGGCGCCGGCGCGCAGTTCCAGGACGGGGGCCCCGTCCGACACTGCCTGACCGGCGACGAACACGCCGGCCGGCCCGGCGAACAGCGCCGCCGGGACCACCCCGGCCGGGGTCACCACTTGCCAGGCCGGCGTCGCCGGACCGGTGCAGGCGCCGGCCAGCAGCGCCACCGCCAGCCCGACGACGACGACCACCGCGACCGGTGGGCGTCGGCTCCGCATATCCCAGTATCTGCGCCTCGGGGGAATCAGCTCACCGGCTCGACGGCCGCGCGCCCCGCCGGTATCGACGGCCCACCCGCGGCGGCCCTGGTCGGCGACGACCCGCGCCGGCCGAGGAGCACACCGAGCAGACCCAGGGTCCCCCAGGCCAACAGCACCCAGACGGGGACGCCGATCGGGGCGTCCGGGAAGTACGCGACGGTCCGCAGCAGGGTGCCACCGGCGCCGGTCGGCAACCACTGGCCGAACTCACCCCAGGGCGCCGGCAGCAGCCGCGGCGACGATGCGATGCCGGACAGCGGATTGCCGATGATCATCAGCAGCAGCACGCCGAGCGCAATGCCGGCGGGTCCGAGCAGACGGCTCGACCCGGCGACCACCACCGCCGACACGGCCACGGTCAGTGCGATCGCCGACGACACCGCGAGGTAGGCCCCGTCGGTCACACCCAGCCAGGCGAGTACCCCGGCGAACGACAGGCCGATGGCCAGCGCGCCGCCGGCGACCGCACCGAGGACCACCCACCGGTTGCGCAAGCTCAACGCCGCCGCCGCGCCCAGCGCGAGTCCGGCCAGCACCATCGGCAGGGATCCGGCCGGCAGGCCGGCGCCGTGGCTGTCGTCCGGCGACAACGGCACCACGTCGACCACGGGCGCCACCGTGGCCCCGCCAGTGCCGAGGTGGGCCGCCGCGGTGGTCAGCAACTGGGCGATGGCGGGTGAGCCGGCGCCGGCGACCAGCACCGTCGGCCCGTTCGGGCCGAGCACGATCGCGCCATCCACGTCCCGGGCCCGCAGCGCGGCATGCGCCTGCGCCGCATCGGCCACCCCGTCGACCGCGAACGCGTCCGGTCCGGCGGTCGCCGCCAGTTCGGCAGCGACCTGTTCAGTGGCGGCCGGCGGCCCGGCCACGGCCAGCCGCACGCCGTTGGGCCCGCTGTTCACAGCCACCCCCACGAACAACGCCAGGATCAGCGTCAATCCCGCCGTCACGGCCAGGACAAGGCCGACGGCGTGGCGGGTCTCGGCCCGCCATGGAGTGGTTGAATGGGTCATGCTCCACCTCCGAATGATCGTTCGTTTTTCTTGGTGCGAACGGTAGACCGGCCCTGCCGCTTCGTCAAGAACGATTATTCGGTTTATATTGACACCCATGCCCAAGGTCACCGATGCACACCGCGCCGCCCGCCGCGACCAGATTCTGCAAGCCGCCTGGAAATGCTTCGCCCGCAAGGGGTTCCATGCGACGTCGATGGCCGACGTGATCGGCGAGGCGGGGCTGTCGGCCGGCGCCGTCTACCTGTACTTCCGCTCGAAGGAGGAGATCATCGTCGCGGTCGCCGGCGAGGTGTTCGGCGGCATCGAGGAGCGTTTGGCCGCGTACGTCGCCCAGGACCCACCGCCGAGCCCGTCCGCGATGATCGGCTTCCTGGCCGAGCAACCCGTCCTCGCGCGTGCCCAGGCACCAGGCGACCTGTTCTCGCTCCTGCTCTCCGTCTGGGCCGAGGCGTCGCGACACCCGACCGTGAACGAGGTGGCTCGCAAGCTGTTGGACGAGCTACGCACCGTGCTGGGCCAGGCCATGCACCGGTGGATCGACGCGGGCCACTCGCTGGCGGTCGCCCCCGAGGCGCTGGCCCCGGTGATGATGTCGGTCGTCCAGGGCATGGTCATGCAACAGGCGATCGACGGCCAACCGCCGTTCGACGAGTACCGGGCGGCTGTTCGAACGCTGTTCGAAGCGGTCGAGCAGCCCGCCGGTCAGTAGGCGGACTGCGCCTTCGCGTACTGCTCGCGGATGACCGGCTGGGGATCGGCCGCCAGTTCCGCGGCGGTGTCGACGGCCCAGGCCGGACGACGCCCGGTGAGCACCCAACCGGCCTGTACCGCTCCGCCCATGGCGACGTACTCGCCGGGCGTCGGCACCACCACGGGCACGCCGAACAGTTGCGCCGCCACGGCCTGCACCGCCGAATTCAGCGCGGCGCCACCGATCAGCAGCACCCGGGCCGGCCGCACGCCCTGCCGGACGACCGCATCCAGGCCGTCGGCCAGGCCACACAGCATGCCCTCGACCGCGGCCCGGGCCAGGTGCGGGCGGGTGGTCGAGGCCAACGTGAGCCCGGTCAGCGACGCCGTCGCGGTCGGCAGGTTCGGCGTGCGTTCACCCTCGAAGTACGGCACCAGCACCGCTCCGGCGGCGCCCGGCTCGGACTGCAACGCCAGCTCGGCCAGCCCGCCGTGGTCCACGCCGAGCAGCCCGGCCACCGCGTCGAGCACCCGGGCCGCGTTGAGCGTGGCCACCAGCGGGAGGAAGACGCCACTGGCGTCCGCGAAGCCGGCCACCGTGCCGCCGGCGTCGCGCACCGGTTCGGGGGTGACCGCGAAGACGGTGCCGCTGGTGCCGATCGAGACGACGCAGTCACCCTCGGTCGCCCCCAGTCCCAGGGCGGCGCCGGCGTTGTCCCCCGCGCCGGGTCCCACCAGCAGGTGCCCGGCTTTCCCGGCGGCCTCGCCCGGACCGAGGACCCTGGGCAGCAGGGCGTCGTGACCCAGCGCCCGGACCAGCAGGTCCCGGTCGTACTCGCCGGTGCTCGGCGAGAAGTAACCGGTGCCGCTGGCGTCGGACCGGTCGGTGGTCAGTTCGTCGAAGTTCGCCCCGTGCGGGCTCTCCCCGGCCGGCCCGAAGCCGCGCAGCCGCCAGGTCAGCCAGTCGTGCGGCAGCGCCACCGCGGCGACCCGGGCCGCGTTGTCCGGTTCCGCGTCGCGCAGCCAGCGCAGCTTGGTCGCCGTGAACGAGGCAACCGGCACCACCCCGGTGCGGTCGACATAGTCCTGTGCACCGACCTCGTCGATGAGTTGCCGGGCCGCGTCGGCGCTGCGGGTGTCGTTCCACAGCAGCGCGTCCCGGATGACGTTGCCGTGCTCGTCCAGGGCGACCAGGCCGTGCTGCTGGCCGGCGATCGAGATCGCGGCAACGTCGTCCAGCCCTCCGGCACCGGCGATCGCCTCCTGCAGGGCCGACCACCAGGCGGCCGGCGGGACCGACGTGCCATCGGGATGTGACGCCCGCCCGGTCCGGACCGGGACGCCGGAATCGGCGTCGACGATGGCGACCTTGCAGCTCTGGGTCGACGAATCGACCCCGGCGACCAGCGGCATGGCGCTCCGTTCCCGCATAATTTGTTTGGAGAATCAACTTATCCGTTCCGCCGGACCCCCGTCAAGTGGTGGGTCAGCCCCGGACCGGTGCCCGTGCCGCCGGGCTGCGCAGACCCGTCACCCGGGAGGCCCCGTGAGCCGGTCGATCGAGCGCTGGAGCTCGACCTGGCGGTCGGATAGTTCCCGGAGCTGGGCCGTCATCGACGCGAGGGCGGCGGCCACGTCCGGTGCCGCCGATCCGGTGCCGCCGGCGTCACCGGCGCTCGTGCCGTCCGCGGTCGCGTCGCTGCCAGTCGCGTCGCTGCCGGTCGATGCGCCGGCCCGGCGTGGCGGCTTGTGCTTGACGAACCAGGCGGCGACGGTCGCCGAAACCGTACCGATCAAGCCGATGCCGACGAGCATGATCACCGATGCGATGACCCGGCCGATGGGCGTTACCGGATAGGTGTCGCCGTAGCCGACGGTGGTCGTGGTGACGATCGCCCACCAGAACGACAGTCCGAGCGTCGTGATGTTCGCTCCGGGAGCGTTGTGCTCGACCGCGAACTCCAGCACCGCCCCGGAAGCCACGATGATGCCGACGATCGCCAGCAGCGATCCGGCGATGCGCTCGGTCGAGACGTTCTTGAACGACCGGCGCACCAGCAGGATGGCCCGCAGCACGCGCAGCATCGGCAGCAGCACCATCAGCAGATCGAGGGGATGCGCGCGGATGAAATCCCAGCGGTGCGGCGACAGGATCAGCCGGGCCGTGTAGTCGATGACGAACGCCACCCAGACCAGGACCGAGATGATCGTCAAGGACGGTTGCCACCACGGCGGCCCCCCGGGCACGAGGCGCCCGGCCAGGAAGTCGATCAGGAACAGCAGGCCGAGCAGGTCCAGCGGGCGGGTGGTCGCCGCCACCCACCTGTCGTACCTCGCTGTCGACGGCTGCGTCGTCGTGGGCTGTGTCACCGTCGTGCCTTCCCGGTCGGCCTACCGGACTCGATGATTCCTCACCGGTCCGGCCCCTGGGCTCCAGGACCGGGCGGGGCGACCGGAAATCGTCCGGACCGGAGCACCGACGCCTCACCCGGCAGCGCCGCCCACCTCCGTCCCATGCCGGAAGACGCGATGCGTGAGCGGCATCCCGATCTGGTGCACGAGGTGGGCGTGGCCGGGCGCATCAAGCACGTGAATGTCCGCCCGCGCCCCGGGCGCGAGGTGACCGACGTCGGCGCGGCGCAGGGACGCGGCGCCGCCGGCCGTCGCTGCGAACACCGCCTCCCCGGGGGTCAGCCCGCCGCGCAGCACGGCCAGCGCGACCACCAGGTTCATCGACGACGTGCCCGAGGACACCGGGTTGCAGTCCGAGGCCACGGCCACCGTTGCGCCCGCGTCCAGGAGCGCCCGGGCGGGCGAGGGCGGCTGACCGGAGGCGAGCTCGCCGGCCGGCAGCAGGGTGATCACGGTCGTCGACCCGGCCAGCATGTCGATGTCGGCGTCGGTGAGACGTGTGCAGTGCGCCACCGACGCGGCCCCCATGTCGACCGCGACCCGCACCCCGGCGGTCGGGTCGACCGGGTTGCCGTGCACCCGCAGCCCCAGACCCTTGCGCTGCCCCGCGGCCAGCACCCGTCGACTCTGCGCCTCGTCGAAAAATCCATCGGCACAACGCACGTCGATCCAGCCAGCCACCCCCTCCACGGCATCGAGCATCGGTCCGCACACCAGGTCGACGTAGCCGTCCGGGTCCGTCCGGAACTCGTCGGGCACCAGATGAGCTCCCAGGTAGGTGATCTCGTCGAATCCGGCCGCTGCGGCGGTCAGCGCGACCCGCCGTTCGTCGGTCACCGTCAGCCCGAATCCGGTGCTGGTCTCGGCGCAGGTCGTGCCGCCCAGCAGCATCCGGGCCCGGTGGCGGCGCGCACCGGCCAGCAGGGTGGCGTCGTCGGCCGTCCGGGTCGCCGTGACGGTGAGCCACGGATCGCCGCTCGGACCGGCGCCGTGCACCGCATGCGTGTGGGAGTCGACCCATCCGGGCAGCACCGCCCGGCCGCCGAGGTCGATCGAGCGGTCCGCCGCCGGCGCCGACCGGCCCGGTCCGACCCAGGCGACCCGACCGTCCTGGACGATCAGCCCCGCGTCGGGGATCCGCCCGAGCGGACCCGGGCCGAGAGCCGGATCATTCGTCACCAGCTCCGACATGCCGTGCAGCAGGGTTGATGTCGCCAACGAGGGTCTCCAGTACGTCCGCCAGGGCCTGCACGCCGGTGACGCAGTCGGCGGCGTCGGCATGCTCATCCGGAGCGTGTGATACCCCGGACGGATTGCGGACAAACAGCATCGCGGTCGGCACGTGGGCGGCAAACACCCCGGCATCGTGCCCGGCCGCGGTCGGGATGACAGGCACTCCCAGCCGGCCGGAGATCTCCAGCCCGAGTCCGGCGTCGAAGGTCACCCGGTCGGACAGCGACTCGCGCTGCACGACCATCGTGCAGCCCTCGGCGGCCGCCTCGGCCCGGACGTCGGCGACGATGGCGTCGACGACCGCGGCGGTCACGCCGGCGTCGGCGTGCCGCACGTCGAGCCAGAGTGACACCGCCGAGGCGATCACGTTGGTCCCCCCGGGCACCGGGGTGATCCGGCCGACGGTGGCCACCGCACCGTCGAAGCCGGACAGCGCCCGCCGCGCGGCCAGCACCGCGGCCGCGGCCGGGATCATCGGGTCGGCCCGGTCGGCCAGAACGGTGGTGCCGGCGTGGTTGCCCTGACCGGTGATCGTCAGCCGCCACCGCCCGTGGGCGACGATCTCCGACGCCACCGCGACGGCCGCGGCCGGGTCGACCGCGCGCAGCAACCGTCCCTGCTCGACGTGCAGTTCGACGAAGGTGCCGATGGTGGCCAGCCGAGCCGGATCGGGGCCCATGGTCGACGGGTCGAAGCCGACCCGGCGGGCCGCGTCGGCCAGCGAGACACCGTCGGCGTCGTGCAGCCGCCGCACGTGATCGGCGTCGGCCGCACCGGTGAGCAGCCGCGACCCCAGGCACGGCAGACCGAACCGGCCACCCTCCTCGTCCAGGAAGCAGGCGACGGCCAGTGGCCGGGCCGGCGTGATCCCGCGCAACCGCAGTTCGTCCACGGCCAGCAACCCGGACACCACGCCGAGCGGTCCGTCGAACGCGCCCCCACCGGGCACCGAGTCCAGGTGCGAGCCGGTCACCACCGCGCCCGGCGCGGGCGCGCCCCACCAGGCCCAGACGTTCCCGTTCCGGTCGTTCTCGACCTCCAGCCCGCGGCGCCGCGCCTGCTCGGCGAACCATTGCCGCAGCTGCATCTCGGCGTCGTCGAAGGCGTGCCGCGAGTAGCCACCCCGCAGGTGGTCACGACCCACCCCGGCCACGTCCGACCACACGCCGGCGAACCGGCTGGCATCGCCGGGCGAGGGGCCGAATCTCACGTCAACTCCCGGCTGATTCTTCCGACGGCATGCGGATGGTTCCCGCCGACAACAGTGCTACCACGGCCTCGATCTCGGGCGCCAGATGACGGTCCGGTCCGGGCCCGGGCACGACGGTCCGGATGACATCGCGGACGGTGCCGGTGACCGGTCCCGGCGTCAGCGGGGCCCGCAGGTCCAGGGCCCGGGCCGCGGCGAGCAGCTCGATCGCGATCACCCGGCGCAGGCCGTCCACCGCCCGGCGCAGCTTGCGCGCGGCATGCCAGCCCATGGAGACGTGGTCCTCCTGCATCGCCGACGACGGGATCGAGTCGACCGACGCCGGGACGGCGAGCCGCTTGAGCTCGGACACGATGCCGGCCTGCGTGTACTGGGCGATCATCAGGCCGGAATCCACCCCGACCTCGTGGGCCAGGAACGGCGGCAGACCGTGCGACCGGGTCCGGTCCAGCATCCGATCGGTGCGTCGCTCGCTGATCGACGCCACGTCGGCGACCGAGATCGCCAGGAAGTCCAGCACGGCGGCCACCGGAGCGCCGTGGAAGTTGCCGTTGGACTCGACCCGTCCGTCCGGCAGCACGACGGGGTTGTCGATCGAGGAGGCGAGCTCGCGCTCGGCGATCAGCGCGGCGTGTTCCGCGGTGTCCCGTGCGGTGCCGTGCACGGCCGGTGTGCAGCGCAGCGAGTAGGCGTCCTGCACCCGGGTGTCCTCCGGCCCGGCGTGCGAGGCGACGATGGGCGAGCCGGCCAGCGCCGCGGCGATCCGGGCGGCGCTCACGGCCTGCCCCCACTGCGGCCGCAGGCGCTGCAGATCGGCCGCGAACACCCGGTCGGTACCCAGCAGCGCCTCCACCGACATGGCGGCGGCCAGGTCGGCCGCGTCCAGCAGCCGGGCGATGTCGTGCAGCGCCAGCACCAGCATGCCCAGCATGCCGTCGGTGCCGTTGATCAGCGCCAGGCCCTCCTTCTCGGCCAGGGTGACCGGCGACAGGCCGGCCGCGGCCAGCGCGTCGGCGGCCGGCCGCCGACGCCCGTCGGCGTCGACGACCTCCCCCTCGCCGATCAGGCAGAGCGCCACGGCGGACAGCGGGGCAAGGTCGCCGGAGCAACCGAGCGACCCGTATTCCGAGACCACCGGGGTGATGCCGGCGGACAGCACGGCGGCCAGCAGCCCGGCGGTCGCCGGGCGGATGCCGGTGCGGCCCCGGGCGAGCGTGGCCAGCCGCAGCACCATCAGCCCGCGCACCACCTCGCGCTCCACCGGGTCCCCGCTGCCGGCCGCGTGCGAGCGGATCAGCGACCGTTGCAGGGCGGTGCGCCGCGACGGCGGGATCGAGGTGGTGGCCAGTGCGCCGAACCCGGTCGACACGCCGTAGTGCGGGCGGGCGTCGCCGGCCAGGGTGTCGACGACGGCCCGGCTGGCGGCCATCGCCGCGAGCGCGTCGTCGCCGAGGGTCACCGGGCGGCCGTCCCGGGCCACGGCGACGACGTCGGCCGGGGTCAGCGGCTGGGTTCCGATCTGCAGTGGGCTGGTCACCGCCCCATTGGACGATGGCGGGGCGGGTGACCGCGACGGTGCGCGGGCCGAATCTGTCCGGTATACCGGACAGCATGCCGAACGAGGCCCCAGCTCCCGCTCTGCGCCGGGGATTGGCGGTGTTGCAGCTGCTGGCGTCGCGGGCCGCGCCGGTCTCGGCCGCGGCGATCGCCCGTGACCTGGGTCTGCCCCGATCGACCACCTACGAGCTGCTGACCGAGCTGTCCGCGGCCGGGTTCGCCGCCCACCTGCCGGACGAACGGCGCTGGGGGCTGGGGCTGGCCGCCTTCGAGATCGGCAGTGCCTACCTGCGCGGCCAGCCCCTGGAACGGGTCGGCCGTCCGGTGCTGGCCCGGTTGAGCGCGACCACGGGCGGTACGGCCCATCTGGGCGTCCTGCACGGGAACGAGACGCTGTACCTGGCCAAGGAGAAGTCCGGACGCACACCGACCCTGGTCACCGACGTCGGGGTGCGGCTCCCGGCCGCGTTGACCGCCACCGGCCTGTCCATTCTGGCCCACCTGCCGGCGGGCCAGGTCCGGGCGCTGTTCCCGGACGCGGCGGCGTTCGTCGATCGCACCGGCCGCGGCCCGGGCACCTTGCCGGCGCTGCGCCGTGACCTGGCCGTCGCCCGGCGTCAGGGCTGGGCGGTCGAGGACGGGCGCGTCTCGGCCGGGGCCGCTTCGGTCGCGGCGGCCGTGTTCGACCACAACCGGGTGCCGATCGCCGCGGTCGGCGTCACGGTGGGCCATCGCTGCCCGAGCGAGCTGGAGCCGGCCTGTCCGGTCTCCTTTGCGCAGCTGGCGCCGGCCATCCGGGCCGCCGCTCGCGAGGTGACCACCGCGATCGGCGGCCGCGGACCCGCCTGAGACGAGCTCGCGGCCCCCGCCCCGATGGTGGGGGGCGAGGGCCGCGAGTGGACCGGAGCCGATGGTGGGGCTCCGGCGGTCTGGTGGGCTAGGGGTGCCCTGGGGCCGCCACGGTGACGTGCTCGGCGGCCGCGGCGGCCATCACCGCGTCGGCCACCATCCGGGCCAGGCCCGGGGTGAACGGGTCGGGCACGATGCGTCCCGCGTCGGCACGGCCCGGCACGGCCGCGCAGATCGCGCCGGCCGCGGCCACCTTCATGCCCTCGGTGATCCGGGTGGCCGCGCAGTCGAGCGCGCCCAGGAAGATGCCGGGGAACGCCAGGACGTTGTTGATCTGGTTCGGGAAGTCGCTGCGCCCGGTGGCGACCACCGCCGCCCCGTTGGCGTGGGCATCGTCCGGGTGGATCTCCGGGGTCGGGTTGGCCAGCGCGAAGACGATCGGCCGCGGGCCCATGGTGCGGACCACAGCCGGGTCGACCGACCCGCCGGAGACGCCGATGAACACGTCGGCACCGGCCATCGCGACGGCCAGGTCGCCGCTCAGCCCGCGTGGGTTGGTGGCCGCCGCCATCTGCTGCTTGACCTGGTGCATGCCGGGCCGGCCCGGCGACAGGATGCCTTTGGAGTCGACCACCACCAGGTCCCGCACCCCGGCGGCGAGCAGGATCTTGGCGCAGGCGATGCCCGCGGCGCCCGCGCCGGACACGACCACCTTCAGGTCGACCATCACCCGCTGGATCACCGAGGCCGCGTTCATCAGGGCCGCCAGTACCACCACCGCCGTGCCGTGCTGGTCGTCGTGCATCACCGGAATGTCCAGGGCCTCGACCAGCCGTTCCTCCACCTCGAAGCAACGGGGCGCGGAGATGTCCTCCAGGTTGATCGCCCCGAACGACGGGGCGATCGCCGTCACCGCGGCCACGATCTCGTCGGTGTCCTTGGTGGACAGCACGATGGGCACCGAGTCGAGCCCGGCGAAGGACCGCATCAGCGCCGACTTGCCCTCCATCACCGGCAGGGACGCCTTCGGTCCGATGTCACCCAGGCCGAGCACGGCGGTACCGTCCGAGACGACGGCCACCAACCGGGACGTCCAGGTGTATTCGCGGGCGGCGGCCGGATCACGGGCGATCAGGCTGGACACCCCGGCGACGCCGGGGGTGTACATCATCGACAGATCGCGCTTGTCGACCAGCGGCGAGCGAAGCTCGATGGACAGCTTGCCGCCGCGGTGTGCGTCGAGCACGTCCTGGTCGGTGAAGCCGGGGCGGGGCGCCGGCGGTGGGGTCATCTGAGTGGGCAGCGTGGTGTCCGGACAGTCGAGGGTGGTGAGCATGGCTGGATCTCCGTGGACGGGCAGGCGACATCCGCTCGGTGCGGAACGGTGAAGAGCCGGTGCCGGCAGCGAGCGCGCGGTGGGCGCTGACGAACTGCCGGACCGGATGGGCCTGGTCGGTCCATCGAAGGTCAAGGGTTGGTGCGGGCGGTGCGAAGGGTGAACTCATGATGCACCACGGGCCGCCGAAGTCATAACCCGCCGGCGTGTCGCTCCCCTCGGACCAGGCCCAGCCCCCGCGCGATGCCGTCGATCCGGCCGGCCAACCGCAGGTCCTGATCGGTGACGCCGCCCTCGGAATGCGTGGAGAGCACGAACAGCACCTCACGCCAGCGAATGTCGATGTCGGGGTGGTGGTCGGCCGCCTCGGCGGCGACCGCGACCGCATCGACGAGCGCGATCGCGGTGGGGAAGTCGGGGGCCACGTACCGGCACCGGATGTCGTCCGGATCACCGCCCCAGCCGGCCAGGTCGATCAGGCCTCGGTCGATGTCGGCGGCGCTGAGCAGGGTCATGAGTCAACGGTAACCATCCCGGCCTCGTTAGGATCGCCGATCATGAAGGTTCGTGAGCTCCGCGTTCCGGGGGCGTTCGAGTTCACCCCGATCCAGCACCGGGACGGCCGTGGTCTGTTCCTCGAGTGGTTCAAGGTGGACCGGCTCGCCGAGGCCGTCGGGCACCCCCTGAGCCTGGCCCAGGCCAACCTGTCGGTGTCGACGGCCGGGACCCTGCGCGGCGTGCACTTCGCCGACGTGCCCCCCGGACAGGCCAAGTACGTCACCTGCCCGCGGGGCGCGGTGCTCGACTTCGTCGTCGACATCCGGGTCGGCTCGCCCACGTTCGGTGTCTGCGACGCCGTCCGGCTCGACGGCGACGACCGCCGGGCGGTGTATCTGAGCGAGGGTCTTGGCCATGCGTTCCTGGCTCTGGAGGACGATTCGACCCTGACGTACCTGTGCTCCACCGGCTACTCCCCCGGCCGGGAGCACGGCATCAACCCGCTGGACCCGGCGCTGGCCCTGCCGCTGCCCGCCGGGGTCGACTTCCGGCTGTCCGACAAGGACGCAGCCGCCCCCACGCTGGCGCAGGCCACCGAGCAAGGATTGCTACCCGACTGGCAGGCATGTCGGGATTGGGTGGAGAGTCTGCAGGCATGACTGAGCGAGGCTTGCCGAGCGAACCATCAACACGTCAGGTCGGCGCCCTTTCCGGGGCGACCGAGCCGGCGAGGTGCCCCGGAAAGGCGACGGAGTGACTGAGCGAGGCTTGCCGAGCGAACCATCAACACGTCAGGTCGGCGCCCTTTCCGGGGCGACCGAGCCGGCGAGGTGCCCCGGAGAGGCGGCAGCGTGACGAATCGGATAGCGCTCGTCCGGCACGGACAGACCGCGTGGAGCAAGTCGGGACAGCACACCTCGACCACCGACATCGACCTGACCGACGAGGGCGTGCATCAGGCGATGACCGTGCCCAGCCTGCTGTGGGGACTGGGCCTGGACCCGACGACGGTGTGGACCAGCCCGCGGCTGCGCGCCCAACGCACCGCCGTCCTGGCCGGACTGCACATCGATGAGGTCGTCGACGACCTGGCCGAATGGGCCTACGGCGACTACGAGGGCATCACCAGCAAGCAGATCCACCAGACCAACCCCGGCTGGTCGATCTTCAAGGACGGGGCCCCCGGCGGCGAGTCGCCCGCCCAGGTCGCGGAGCGCGCGGATCGGGTCCTGGCCGCCGCCCGGGAAAAGCTGGCCGATGGTGACGTGGCGCTGGTTTGCCACGGACATTTCTCCCGCGTCCTGGCCATCCGGTGGGTGAATCTGGCGGTGGCCAACGGCGGTCTGCTGTTGATGAATCCGGCCGCCGTGACGGTCCTGGGCACCTACCACGACGAGCCGTGCATCGAGCACGCCAACATCATCCCGTTCCGGTCGCCGCAGGTCGGGCACTGAAGCCGCGGTGTCCGATTCACCAGTGACCGATCCCGGCGTGTCCGATTCGGCGAGACCGGCCGACCGCGTCCGGGCGGTCGAGCCCGGCGACGTCGCCGACGTGGTGCAGTTGGTGCACGACCTGGCGCTGTACGAGAAGTCGCCGGAGCGGTGCCACCTGACCGATCAGCAGTTGCAGACCGCATTGTTCGGGCCGGCACCGGCGCTGTTCGGGCTGGTGGCCGAGAGCGAGCCGGGGGTGATCGGCGGTTTCGCCCTGTATTTCCTGAACTTCTCCACCTGGGAGGGCGTGCACGGGATCTACCTGGAGGACCTGTACGTGCACCCCGACGTGCGCGGCTCCGGACTGGGCAAGGCGCTGCTCGCCCGGCTGGCGCAGCTCGCCGTCGAGCGGGGCTACGCCCGCGTGGAGTGGTCGGTGCTGGACTGGAACACCCCGTCCATCGACTTCTACCGCTCGCTGGGTGCGGATCCGATGGACGAGTGGACGACGTTCCGGCTCACCGGTCCGGCCCTGCGAACGGCAGCGGGAATCGGTTGATCCACGCGTTCGTCGGACGGCTGAGCAGCAGCCCCGCACCGGACCCTCCGGCCAGCACCAGCAGCGGACCCCAGACGTACTGCCCGCTGGGTGCGACCAGCCAGACCCCGATCGCGAACACGACGACCTGGGCCACCAGGCTGGGGGTTCGGGCCCACCGCCGGCCCCGGAGCAACCCGGTGGCGCAGAACGCCAGGGCGGCGGCCAGCACCAGGTCGTAGGCGACCTGGGCCAGCGTTCGACCCACCGACAGGCCCTCGGACAACCCGGAGACCAGGTTCACCCCGGCCAACACCACCAGGCCGGCCGCTTCCAGCAGCACCAACCAGGCCGCGACGACGACCGGCCGCGGTGGCGGGATGCTGATCGGCGGCGGGTCGGGCTGGACCGTCACGGGGCGCTCACGACGGTCAGGCTACCCACGTAGGCTGCCGGGCGATGCGCGCACTTCTGATCGTGAACCCGCATGCGACGTCCACCACGGAACGGCGCCGGGATCTGCTGGCGCACGCCCTGGGTGGCGAACTGTCGCTGAAGGTCGCCCGGACCGAGAGCCGGGGGCATGCCGCCGACCTTGCCGCGGCCGCGGCCGACAGCGGCGTGGACGTCGTCGTGGTGCACGGCGGCGACGGCACCGTCAACGAGGTCGCGAACGGCCTGATGTTCCGCGGGGTCCGGCCGGACGTTCCGATGCTGGCGGTGGTGCCCGGGGGGTCGACCAATGTTTTCGCCCGGGCCATGGGCATCGACCCGGATCCGACGGTGGCGACCGAACAGATCCTCGAGGCGCTGGCCGCCCACCGGGTACGCACGGTCTCGCTGGGCCGGGCCGACGATCGGTACTTCACGTTCAACGCCGGGCTCGGCCTGGATGCCGAGACGGTCCGCGCGGTGGAGAAGCGCCGGGCCAAGGGCAAGACGATCTCCAACGCGATGCACGTGCGGGACGCCGTCCTGCAGTTCTTCCGAGCGCACCACAAGGCGCCGCGAATGACCCTCGAGTTGCCCGGACGCGAGCCGATCCAGGATGCCCACCTGGTTTTCGTGTCCAACGTCGATCCGTGGACCTATCTGGGAAAAACGCCGATCCGCACCAATCCAGGCACCTCGCCGACCGGCGGCCTGGGCGTCTTCGCGCTCACCAGCCTGGCGTTGCCGCACGCGCTGCGGGCCTCGACAGCCATCGTCACCGGTCGGTTGAGCGGGGGTCGGCACGTCGTTCGCGCAGATGACGAGGCATGGGCGACCGTTCGCTGCCGGGAGCCGGTTGCCTTCCAAGTCGATGGAGACTACCTGGGCGAAAGGTCCGAAGTCGAATTCACCTCTGTTCCTCGAGCGCTTCGGTTAGTAGTCTGATCCGCGACCTGCGGCCCGACGACGCGCCGAGGTCGTCGTCACTAACCCTGGTCTGAATCGTTCCGACCAGGCATCATGGTCTCCGGGATGGCCACCGAACACGATCTGTCGTGACGTGGGTAACCCCGGCGTGACGAAACCTTGACACGAACGTCCCATGTGAAAGCATTCACAAGCAGGCCGTGCGGGGGCGATGACGCCGCCCGGCGACCAATGGATACCGGTCGGATCCCACCCGATCCGGCGCAGCACCGAGGAGCACACCCATGGACTGGCGTCACCGCGCGATCTGCCGCGACGAAGACCCCGAACTGTTCTTTCCCGTCGGCAACTCCGGCCCTGCCCTGCTGCAGATCGCCGAGGCCAAGGCGGTGTGCCAGCGGTGCCCGGTGACCAGTGAGTGCCTGGCCTGGGCGCTGGAGACCGGGCAGGACGCCGGCGTGTGGGGAGCCATGAGCGAGGACGAGCGCCGTTCGCTCAAGCGTCGCCGCGCCCGCGCCCGCGCCCGGAGCATGTAGCCACTGCTCGCCGCAGGGGCTTGCCCCCGCTTCGCGGGGACAGAACATGAGCCACTGCCCGCCATGGGTTCGTCGACCGCTCGCGGGCGCCGAACCCGGGCCACCTGCTACTTGCTCCGCCCGCGCAGCGGGAACGTCATGTGCACGTAGGTGCCCTGCCCGTCGCCACCGTCGATGGCGCCCATCTCGATGGTGCCCAGCAACTCGGCCTCCACCAGGGTGCGCACGATCTGCAGCCCGAGTCCCTTGGCCTGTTCGATGGCGAAACCCGGCGGCAGCCCGACACCGTTGTCGCTGACAACGATGTCCAGCTCCTTGGCGGATCGCTCGACGAGGATCGTCACCTGGGCCCCGCCGTCCGGACCCGGGTCCTCCGGCGCGCCGTCGAACGCGTGCTGCAGGGCATTCTGCACGACCTCGGCCAGCACCATGACCAGCGGCGTGGCCAGCTCGGCGCCGAGCACGCCCAGCGAGCCCACCCGGCGCACCCGGGCCGACGTCTCCGCCGCTGCGACGTCCGAGATCATCGGCACCAGCCGGTCCACGATCTGGTCGAGGTCGACGCGGTCGTCGGGCGAGGTGGACAGCGTCTCGTGCACCATCGCGATCGAGGCGACGCGGCGCACCGACTCCCCCAGCGCCTGGCGGACCGACGGGTCGGCGGACCGCCGGGCCTGCATCCGCAGGAGCGCGGCGACGGTCTGCAGATTGTTCTTCACCCGGTGATGGATCTCCCGGATGGTGGCGTCCTTGCTCAGCAGGGCACGATCCCGCCGGCGGACCTCGGTGACGTCCCGGACCAGCACCAGCGCGCCCGACGGGCGCCCGTGCGGCCGTAACGGCAGGGCCCGGAACAGCACGGTGGCCGCTCGGGCCTCGACCTCCATCCGCAGACCGGGCCGGCCGTCCACCGCGTCGGTGATCCGCTTGGCCAGTTCGGCGGCGTCGAAGGGGTCGTCCACCAGGCCGCGGGTGACCTGGGCGAGTGACTGGCCGACCATCTCGCCGTTGTAGGCGAGCCGGTGATAGGCGGACAACGCGTTCGGGCTGACGTAGACCACCTTGCCGTCCGCGTCGAGCCGTAGCAGCCCGTCGCCGGCCCGCGGTCCGGTGTGCAATTCGCCCGGCCGTTCCGGCGGGGGGAAAGTTCCGTCGCAGACCATCTGGAACAGGTCGTCGGCCGCGTCCACGTAGGCGGTTTCCAGGAGGCTGCCCTCCCGGCCGACCAGGCTGCTGGTGTCCCGCTCGATCACCGCGATGACCTCGCCCTGGTGCCGCACCGGGATCGTCTGCCGGCGGATCCAACTGCGCGGAGTCTCCGGTGGTGGGTCGTCGGAGACGACCCGCTCCTCCTCCCAGGCGCGCCGCAACAACGGAAAATCCGGGAGGGCGACGACGGCCTTGACCCGGTCGTCGATGAATGCGGTGACCCCGGTGGTGGGCCGGGCCTGGGCGGCACAGATCAGCCGGCCCGGTTCGGCGGGAACCCAGAGCAACAGGTCGGAGAAGGACAGGTCGGCCAGCAGCTGCCATTCGGACACGACCGCCTGCAGGTGGGCGACCGCGGCACCGGAGAGAGAGGAGAACTCCGCCAGGACATCGGAAAGCGTGGACATGTGATGTCGGTCGGGATCAGGAGATCTCGGCGATCAGGTCGCCTTCCTGGACCAGCCCGCCTTCCTGGACCACCAGCTTGGACACCGTTCCGTCGACCTCGGCGATCACCGGGATCTCCATCTTCATCGACTCCAGGATCACCAGGGTGTCCCCGTCGGCGACCGTGTCCCCCTCGGCGACGAGCACCTTCCAGACGTTGGCCACCATCTCGGCCCGGACTTCCTCGGCCATCCGCGTTCCCTCCAGCATGCGCCAGCACCAACGTGCGCGGTGCGAGCACTCATCTTGTCATCTCCGTGTGCCCGCCGATGCGTGGCAAGATGGCCCGGGCAATCGGCAGAAAGCGAGGTCACCATGAGCAAGCGCGGACGCAAGAAGAAGGCTCGTCGCAAGAGCGGCGCCAATCACGGCAAGCGACCCAACGCCTGAGGAGAGATCCGCGGGCCCGGGCCGGAGCGGTTCTGACCACCAGATCCGTCAGGCCGGCCCGCGGGTCATCCGCACCGTCGTGACGCTCACCTGAAGGCTCGCGACCACCCGCTGGCGAAGGTGCTCGGGGGCGCGGTCGCCCCCGCACTTGCGGTGCAGCAGTTCCTTGAGCTTGCGCTCCAACCCGGCCTCCTCGAGGCAGGGCGAGCACTCGTCCAGGTGCTGTTGCACCCGGGCCCGGTTTGCCGGGTCCATCTCGTCGTCCAGGAACTTCCAGACGTCCCGCAGCACGTCGGAACAACGGGAATCCGGGTCGGCCATCTCGGCCGGGTCACCGCACGCCATCGTCGCGACCGTCCTCTCGTCCGTTGCCACGCAGAAAGCCACGTTCCGTCGCGTAATCGGTCAGCAGGTCCCGCAACTGGCGACGTCCCCGGTGCAGCCGGGACATCACGGTGCCCAACGGCGTGCCCATGATCTCGGCGATCTCCTTGTAGGAGAAGCCCTCGACGTCGGCCAGGTAGACGGCCAGCCGGAAGTCCTCCGGCAACTCCTGCAGCGCTTCTTTGACGTCGGAGTCGGGCAACCGGTCCAGCGCGTCCATCTCGGCCGACCGCAGCCCGGTCGAGGTGTGCGATTCCGCCGATGCCAGCTGCCAGTCGGTGATCTCGTCGGTCGCGGTCACGGCCGGCTGGCGCTGCTTCTTGCGGTAGCCGTTGATGTACGTGTTGGTCAGGATCCGGTACAGCCACGCCCGCAGGTTGGTGCCCTGGGTGAAGGAGCCGAATGCCGCGAATGCCTTGAGATAGGTCTCCTGGACCAGATCTTCGGCGTCGGCGGGGTTGCGGGTCATCCGCAGCGCGGCCGCGTACAGCTGGTCGATCAGCGGCATCGCCTGTTCGGTGAACCGCTGGCCCAGGTCGTCGTCCACCGAGGTGGTCACACTGGTCACCTGCCTCGCGGTCGACGATGGCGGGCGCTCGGCGCCCGCCACGCCGCGGCCAGCGCGACGCAGCGTCGAGGGTACCTGTCGACCCGGGCCGGCTTCGTGCGTCCGCTGCCCGCGCCGCCGGACCGGCGGGGCCTGCTGCAGGATCGTCACGTCTGTGGGCAACGCCGCGCCGGGGCGCGCTATTCCGGACCTACCAGACGACCGGCATCTCCACCGCGCTGTACACGATCGACGTCTGCCGGAAGTCCAGCTCGGAGATCGGCACCGCGGGCCGCATGGTCGGGAACCGCCGGGCCAGCGCCGGGAACGCGATCCGGAGCTCGATCCGGGCCAGTTCGGCGCCGACACAGCGGTGGATGCCATACCCGAAGCCCAGGTGCGAGGTGGCCGGACGGGTCGGCTCGAAGCTCTCCAGGTTCTCCCCCAGCACCGGATCGCGGTCGGCCCCGGACAACGAGACGAGCACCATCTGACCGGCCGGTATCTCGACGTCACCGATCCGCACGGCGGACCGGCTGAACCGGGGGAAAGCCACCTGCACGACGCTGAGGTACCGCAGCAGTTCCTCGACGGCCAGGTGCACGGTCGACTCGTCGGCGGCGCCCAGGGCGGCGAAGTAATCCGGGCTCTGCAGCAGCGCCAGGGCGCCCAGGGACAGTGACGCGGCCGTGGTCTCGTGCCCGCCGGTCAGGATCCCGTCGGCCAATCCGGCGAGCTCGCGATCGGTCAGCTCGTCACCGTGCTCGGTGATCAGCTGGCCGAGCAACCCGTCCCCCGGGTCGGCCCGCTCCCGCTGCACGAGAGCGCCCAGGTACTCCAGCGAGGTACCGATGACGTCCAGCGGCGACTCGTCGCCCATCTCGAACCGGGCCGTGGACAGCGCCTGGAATTCCGCGCGGTCGCCGTACGGCACCCCGAGCAGCTCGCAGATCACCAGCGAGGGAATCGGCATGGCGAAGTGCTCGACCAGGTCAGCGGGCCGGCCGGCGGCCTCGATCGCGTCCAGCTGGCCCTCGACGATCTCGACGATGCGCGGGCGCAGCCGTTGCAACTTGCGCATGGTGAATTCCGGCGTCAGCAACCGGCGGAGCTTGGTGTGGTACGGCGGGTCGGTCATGCCCAGGCCGCCGGGATCTTCCGACGACTCGTTGGTCAGGTTGCCGATGTCGTTGCTGAAGGTCCCGGCGTCGCCGAGCACCTGCTTGGCCTCCTCGTACCCGCTGACCAGCCAGGCCACGATGCCGAACGGCAGCTCCAGCTTGGCGACGGGCTCGGCCGCCCGCCGCTCCCGCAGTTCGGCGATCGGGTCCAACCCGTCGCGGGACAGCAACAGCGGGATCGGCAGCGCTTCGGTCATGAAAGAAGCGTCGCACAGCGTGGCGCCGACGACGCACGGGCGTGACCGTCGGTGGGCGCGGGTACTGTCTGCCGGGAGCCCTTGACCCAGGCCTACCCGAAAGGGACCGCCCGTGATCAGCTTCGACTCGGTGTCCAAGGTCTACCCCGACGGCACCCACGCCGTCGAGAACCTGTCCTTGGAGATCCCCACCGGAAAGATCACCGTCTTCGTCGGACCGTCGGGATGCGGAAAGACGACGTCGGTGCGGATGATCAACCGGATGATCGAGCCCACCGACGGGGTGGTGGCGATCGATGGCAAGGACATCTCCACGGTGGACGCGCCGGTGTTGCGCCGCGGCATCGGCTACGTCATCCAGAACGCCGGCCTGTTCCCGCACCGCACCGTGTTGGACAACGTGGCCACGGTGCCGGTGCTGCAGGGCCGGTCCCGGCGGGAGGCCCGGCTGGCCGCGGCGGAGCTGCTGGACCGGGTCGGGCTCGATCGGGCGCTGGCCCGCCGCTATCCCGCTCAGCTCTCCGGCGGGCAGCAGCAGCGGGTGGGCGTGGCCCGGGCGCTGGCCGCCGACCCGCCGGTGATGCTGATGGACGAGCCGTTCTCCGCGGTGGACCCGGTGGTCCGGGCGCAGCTGCAGGACGAATTCATCCGGCTGCAGGCCGGCCTCGGCAAGACGATCGTGTTCGTCACCCACGACATCGACGAGGCGGTCAAGCTCGGTGACCGCATTGCGGTGTTCGCCGTGGGCGGCCGGCTCGCCCAGTACGCCGAGCCCGCCGAGGTGCTCAGCCGGCCGGCGGACGATTTCGTCGCCGACTTCGTCGGCCGCGACCGGGGGTACCGGGCGCTGTCCTTCGTGCACGGCGCCCTGCCGCTGCACGCCGAGCAGACCCTGGTCGTGGGGTCGCCGGTGCCGGCCGGGGCCGGCGCGGCCGCGGAGGGGATCTCGGCCGACCACGGCCGGTGGGTGCTGGTGGTGGACGAGAGCCGCCAGCCACGGGGCTGGCTGGACTGTGCCGCGGTGCCCGTCGGGCACGCCGTGACCAACGACGACCTGGTGCTGGGCGGTTCGCTGGCCACTCCGGACTCCTCGCTCCGACGGGCGCTGGACGCGGCCCTGTCCTCCCCGTCCGGCCGCGGCGTCGCGGTGGACGCCGACGGCACGGTGATCGGCACGATCGCCGCCGGCGAGGTGCTCGCCGCGATCGAGCAGGCCCGGCGGGTCTCGTGAGCGGGGTGGGTGGGAGGTGAATTGGGACTGGCTCTCCCGGAACTCGGCCCAGATCTGGGCCTGGACGCTCGACCACATCTGGCTGGCCGCGGCGCCGACCGTGCTCGGCCTGCTGCTGGCCCTGCCACTGGGCGCGATCGCGCACCGCTACCGCTGGAGCTACGCGACGCTGATCACCCTGGCCGGACTGCTCTACACCATCCCGTCCATCGCGCTGTTCGTCGTGCTGCCGGGCCTGCTCAGCACTCGCATCCTCGACCCGGTCAACGTCGTCGTCGCCCTGACGCTGTACACGCTCGCCCTGATGGTCCGGGTCGTCGCGGACGCCCTGGCCGCGGTCCCGCCCCTGGTGGTGGCCAGCGCGACCGCCATGGGCTACCAGCCGCTGCGGTCGCTGGTCACGGTGCAGCTGCCGCTGGCCGTGCCGGTGATCGGCGCCGGCCTGCGGGTGGCCGCGGTATCCAACGTCAGCCTGGTCTCGGTGGCCGCCCTGCTCGGCATCCCCCAGCTGGGGCAGCTGTTCACCGTCGGCTTCCAGCTCGACTTCGTCACCCCGATCATCGCCGGCATCGTGCTGTGCCTGATCCTGGCCGGCATCTTCGACGGCGTCATCCAGCTCATCGTCCGGTTGACCACCCCTTGGGCCCGGGTGGGCAGATGACGGGGGCCTGGTCCTGGCTGACCGATCCGGCCAACTGGAGCGGGCCCGGCGGCGTGTGGGCGCGGCTGGCCGAGCACCTGTGGTACTCGATGCTGTCGCTGGCCATCGCGCTGGTCATCGCGCTGCCGCTGGGCGCGGTGATCGGTCACACCGGCCGGTTCACCGGGCTGGTCTCCGGCGTGGCCAATGCGCTCCGGGCGTTGCCGAGCCTGGGCCTGCTGATCCTGCTGGCCCTGTGGGGGCTGCACACGCTCAAGGGCACCATCGCCCTGCTCGGCCCGGCGATCGCGGTGCTGGTCATCCTGGCGGTGCCACCGATCCTGTCGAACACCTACGCCGGCATCGCCAACGTGGACCCCGCCGCCCGGGACGCGGCCCGCGGGATGGGCATGACCGGCTCCCAGGTGCTGCGCAAGGTCGAACTGCCGGTGGCCCTGCCACTGATCATGTCCGGCGTCCGGTCCGCCTTCCTGCAAGTGGTGGCGACCGCGACGATCGCCGCGGTGGTGTCGCTCGGCGGGTTCGGCCGGTACGTCATCGACGGCCTGGCCCAGCAGAACTACTCGATGATGGTGGCCGGCGCCTTCCTGGTCGCCCTGCTGGCCGTCATCGGTGACCGCATCCTGGCGGTGATCGCGCACTTCCTGGTCTCCCCCGGGCTCACGGGCCGGTCGACCCGCACGCGAAAGGCGGCGGCGACCACCGCGGACCTGGTGGTGCTCAAGGGCGAGGCGGAGGCCCAGGCGTGACCGGCGTCCCGGCCCCCGATTTCGCGGCCCAGTTCCGATGTCGTACCCCGGTGCGACCATCAGCCATCCCCCATCGATCAAGGAGATTCACATGACCGCACGCACCGGCCGCCGCCACGGCCTGTTCCGAGCCGCCGGCGTGGTCGCCGCGGGCCTGGCCGCCCTGCTCACCGTGTCCGCCTGCGGCGGCTCGTCCGGCGGCCCGCTGGACACCACATCGGCCGCCGCATCCGGCTCGGCCGCGGCCAGCGGCGGGAAGATCGTGGTCGGCTCGGCCAACTTCCCGGAGAGCGCCCTGCTGGCCAACATCTACGCCGCCGCGTTGACCAAGGCCGGCCTGGACGCATCCACCAACCTGAACATCGGCAGCCGCGAGGTCTACATCAAGGCCATCGAGGACGGCTCGATCGATCTGGTCCCCGAGTACTCCGGCGTGCTGCTGCAGTACTTCGACCCGCAGGCCACCGCCGTCTCCGCCGACGACGTGTTCGCGGCCCTGCCGAAGGCGCTGCCGGCGACGCTGGTCGTGCTGGACAAGTCCGGCGCCGAGGACAAGGACGCCGTCGTGGTCACCAAGGCCACCGCGGAGGCCAACAACTTGAAGTCGATCGCCGACCTGGCGCCGGTCGCGTCCACCTTCATCCTCGGCGGCCCGTCGGAGTGGGAGACCCGGCCCACCGGCGTGCCCGGGCTGAAGGAGAAGTACGGGCTCACCTTCAAGGAGTTCAAGGCACTGGACGCGGGCGGCCCGCTGACCCTGAACGCGCTGACCTCCGACCAGATTCAGGCCGGCAACCTGTTCACCACCGACCCGGCAATCCCGGCCAACGATCTGGTCGCGCTCGAGGACCCGAAGAACCTGTTCGCCGCGCAGAACGTGCTGCCGCTGCTCCGGGCCGACGCGAACAACCCACAGGTCGCCGAGGCGCTCAACGCGGTGTCGGCCAAGCTCGACACCGCCACGCTGACCGAGCTGCTGACCAAGGTCACGGTCGACAAGCAGGATTCCGCGCAGGTCGCGCAGGAGTGGGTGACCGCCAACCTCGGCAGCTGATCACCCGGCGACGGGGCGGGGGGCCGGGGCCGTGAGGTCGCCGGCCGTCCGCCCCGGCGTCCGCACGAACGCGGCCAGGACCGCGGCGAAGGCGTCCGGCTCGTCCAGGTGCGGGAAATGACCCGATCGGGGCAGGATCGCGACCTGGCTGTGCGGCAGTTCCGCCCGCGCGGCCTCGACATGCGCGGCCGGGATCATCCGATCGCCCTCGCCCCAGATCAGCAACACCGGCCGGGAGGACAGTCCGGCGAGCCGATTGGCGGCACTGACCGTCTGCCCGCCGGCGTCGATGACGGAGCGGCTGGTGGCCAGGAACGCTCGGCGGGTGTCGCCGTCGGCCAGGGTGGCCAGGGCCCGCCACGCCTCGGTGGTGCTCGGACTGACCGCCGGCAGCCCCGTCCGGGCCCACACCCGCAGCGCCGAATCGCCGATGCCGCGTACCCAATCGGAGGCCAGCACCGGGAGCACGAATTCGCTGCCCGGCAGGGTCGCGGCCCGCAGCACCGGGTTCAGCTCGCGGCCCAGCCCGCCGGAGGAGACCAGTACCAACCGCTCGACCCGCTCCGGGAACAGGTAGGCCAGTTGCATGGCGATGCCGCCGCCGAGCGAATGCCCGACCACGCACACGGCATCCAGATCCAGCGCATCGAGCAGATCGCGCAGGCTCGCCGCGTGCGCGCCGAGGGAATAGTCACCCAGCGGTTTGGCGGACTGACCATGACCGAAAAGGTCGGGGGCCAGCACCCGATGATCGTCGGCGAGCCGAACCGATTGATCGGACCAGGTCCGGCGTGAACTCATCAAGCCGTGCACGAACAGGATCGGTGGTCCCGACCCGGCATCCGTCAGGCACATCCGCTGGCCGTGCAACTGAAGGAAACGGCTCTGCTGCATACCCGGGCCTCCACTAAGTTACCGACCGGTAGCGACGGTACCGGACGGCCGGGAAACATGATCGGCATGTGACCCGCCTACGTTGGCCCGATGGGAACCCGCAGACTGGCCATCGGCGGCGACTTCCGCTACACCGCGACGATCGCGACGCCGGCGGTCGTCCAGGTGGCCCCGCTCGGGGGTGCTGGCGTGACGATCGAGGTCGAGCAGTGGTACCTCGATCCGCCGCAGGACACCCACGAATACCGGGACATCTACCACAACCGGTGCCACCGGATGGTGCTGCCGGCCGGCCGGTCCAGCTTCGGCTACCAGGCGCTGGTCACCGTGCCGGACGCCACCGAGGACGCCGACTTCGCGGCTCCGGAATGGGCACCCGACGCGCTCCCCGACGACGTGCTGGTCTACCTGATGCCCAGCCGGTACTGCCTCCCGGA
>JBGALY010000056.1:0-26512 GCA_044223435.1 Nakamurella sp. | reverse complement strand
GCCGTGGATCTGGGTAACGGTCTCATGCACGACCGGCCTACCTCCGCCTCCTCTTCCGCCCACTCAAGAAAGCGATCCCCCATGGCGAAAACCAATGACTGACCGACTTGCCGCGTTGACCGAGCAGGGGGTGTCCCTGTGGCTCGATGACCTGTCCCGTCAACGCCTGCTCTCCGGGAACCTGAAGGATCTGATCGGCACCTGGCACATCACCGGGGTCACCACCAACCCGTCGATCTTCCGGGCCGCCCTCGCCGACGGCGCGTCCTACCAGAAGCAGCTCGACGAGTTGGCCGCCCGCGGCGCATCCGTGGATGACGCGGTGCGGGCAATGACGACCGATGACGTGCGGGACGCCTGCGACCTGTTCACCGGCATCTATGAGTTGACCGGCCACGTCGACGGGCGGGTGTCCATCGAGGTCGACCCCCGGCTGGCCCACGACACCCCAGCGACCATCGGCCAGGCCGCCGAACTGCACAAGATCGTCGACCGGCCCAACGTGCTGATCAAGATCCCGGCCACCGAGGCCGGCCTGCCCGCGATCACCGAGACCATCGGCACCGGGATCAGCGTCAACGTCACGCTGATCTTCTCCCTCGCCCGGTACCGGGCCGTCATGGACGCCTACCTGGCGGGCCTGGAGATGGCCGCCGGGGCCGGCCACGACCTACGCGAGATCCATTCCGTCGCGTCGTTCTTCGTGTCCCGGGTGGACACCGAGGTTGACAGGAGACTGCAAGCGGTCCACTCTCCGCGGGCCGACGCGCTGCGCGGCCAGGCCGCGATCGCCAACGCCCGGCTGGCCTACCAGGCCTACGAGCAGACGTTCACCGGCCCGCGGTGGGAGGCCCTGGCGGCCAAGGGCGCCAACAAGCAGCGCCCACTATGGGCGTCCACCGGAGTCAAGGACCCGAAGTACGACGACACCCGGTACGTCGTCGAGCTCGTCGCCCCCGGCACGGTCAGCACCGCTCCGGAGAAGACCATCGCCGCCGTCGCCGACCACGGGAGGATCACCGGCAACACCATCGATGGCAGGTTCGATCAGGCCGCCGCCGTCTTCTCCGCACTGGAAACCGCCGGCGTCGACCTGAACGACGTGTGCACGCTGCTGGAAGCCGAGGGCGTCGACACATTCGTCGCCGCTTGCTAGGAACTGTTCGATTCGGTTGCCATGGGGCAGGCCCGCCATCGGCCGCGCACCTGATCCGCTCGGCGTTGCGAGCGAACAGGAACGGCCAGGACCAGCGCCCGACCGCCGCCAGCGCAGGCGGATCGGCCACCCCGAACCGCTCGCTGTCCTTCCTGGATGCAACAGCTGGTGGCAACGGCTCGCCCTGCTTCAGGTCGCCCCGAGCCTCATCTGACGCCGCAGGACCCGGTCGAGGACTCGGTCCGGGACGAATCGGGCGAGCAATACCATCATCGCGGCATCGCGCCCGACGGTGTACCGGGTGCGTGGCTTGGCGGTGGTGATCGCGGTGGTGATCACTGCGGCGGCTCGGTCCGGTGGCAGACCGTTGGCCTCGAACGAGGTGACCGTCGCCTGGTAGGCCCGCACGAGCGGGTCGTACCGGGCGTGCTGGTCCGGTGTCATGGTGTCGGCGAGCCGGGTCGCGGTGCCGAGGCCGCTGGCGGTCATCCCGGTTCGCATCGCACCGGGAATGACAACGACCACCTTGACCCCCAACGGTTCGACCTCGCGGCGGAGTGCGTCGCTGACCGCCTCCATGGCGAACTTGGCGCCCGAGTAGGCGCCGAAGCTGGGCATGGCCACCTTGCCGCCCGCCGAACCGATCATGATGATCCGCCCGCGGCCGGCGAGCAGGGCCGGCAGCAGGGCCTGGATCATTGCGATCTGCGCAAAGACGCCGACCTCGAACTGGCGGCGCCATTCGTTCAGCGGCAGGGTTTCCACGGGTGCATTGATCGCGATGCCGGCGTTGTTGACCAGCGCCCGCAACGGCCGGCCCTCCGGGTCCTGGACGACCCGGTCGGCGACTGCTGCCACCTGCGCCGGATCGGTGATGTCCAGCAGGACGGGTTCGAGGTTGTCGGCGGCCAACCGCTCCGCATCGACCCTCTTCCGCACGCCGGCGAGCACGTGGTAACCGTCGTCGGCCAGCTGCCGTGCGGTGGACCGGCCGATCCCGCTGGACGCGCCGGTCACCACGACCAGCCCGCCCACGGTCGACTGCTTCTTGTTCGCAGCGCTTTTCGTCGTCGTCATCGACCCACTGGGGCTCCTGGTGGATTGGTATCTCGTCATGACGTCGACGATGACCCGGTCGCGGCCGGGTGGGGAGCCACGGTCGATCCTGGTACCACCGGTGCCAGGCAGCGTCGGCACCGCGCGGGCAGACTGTCCGGATGAGCGATCTCGGCGCCGCACTCCGTTCCTGGCGGGAACGGCTGGACGCCACCGCGGTCGGGCTGACCGTCAATGCCCCTCGGCGAACTCCCGGGCTGCGCCGGGAGGAAGTGGCCGTGCTGGCCGGCATCTCGATCGAATACGTGGTTCGCCTCGAGCAGGGCCGGGCGACCACGCCGTCGGCCCAGGTTTGCCTGGCCCTGGCCCGGGCGCTGCAATTGGACGATCAGGAGCAGGCCTATCTGATGCGGTTGGCCGGGCATGCGGCCGACCCGGATCGAGTGCCCCGACTCATACCGGGCAGCGTGCGCCGCATTCTGGATCGGCTTGCCGACCACCCGGTGGCGGTGTTCGACGCAACCTGGCAGCTGCTGCACTGGAATCGCCTGTTCGCGGCCACTTTCGGCGACCCGAGCGGGTTGGCCGCCGACGGTCGGAACCTGCTCATCAGCCAGTTCGTGGGTGCGCCGCTTCCCATCAAGTTTGCCCCGGGCGAGCTGGCCGCGTTCCAGGAATCGCTCGTCGCCGATCTTCGCGGCACCGCTGCCCGGTACCCGCGCGACCCGGACGTACGGGCACTGGTCGGCCGGCTCGATCGGGTGGACCGGTTTCGGGAGCTGTGGTCCCGCCGATCGGTGGCCGAGCACCAGAGCGGGCACAAGATCGTTGAGCATCCACATGTCGGCGACATCGACCTGGACTCCGACGTGCTGATCACCCAGGGCACGAATCTGAGGGTGGTGATCTACACGGCCCGACCCGGCACGGATGCCTCCAGCAAACTCGAACTGCTGGCCGCGATCGGTACCCAACACATGGCCCCTTCGGGCGAGTGAGGCCGCGGGCCATCACCTGTCAGGGCGAGTGGGCGTCTCCCTGGCCATGGGGCAGGTCTGGTCACCGTCCGGGTCGGCGTGGTCGTCAGGCACGCTCTGCCCGCCGGTGGTCACCGGCATCCGGTCGACCGGCACCGAGCCCGATCGGATCTGGCCGAGCTGCCGGTCAAGGCAACCGCAACCGAGCTCGGACGTCACCCAGCCCACGGGCGATGAGCAGCTCGCCGGCGCCGAGGGGCATCCAGGCCTGCTCGGACTCGGACCAGCGACGCAGCAGTCGCGGGTCCACCGTCACGTCGACGACGCCGGTGTCGCCGGCAGCCAGCTCGATGCCGGCGTACCCGACCAGCCGCACCGGCTGGTCGGCGTCGTCGGGCCGGACGTAGACCTGGACCGTCTCCCGGGAGCGCCGCTCGCCGACGTTGGTCAGCCGCACCCGGACGGTCCCACCGCCGAGCAGTTCGGCCCCGACGTACCGCCAGGCGCCGTAACCAAGGCCGTGTCCGAACCAGAACAACGGCTCCGGTGAACGGCCGGCGCCGTACCCGCGGTAGCCGATGAGCAGTCCCTCGGAGTAGGTCAGGCCGAGGTCGTCGTCGGGCGTGACGGTCCAGGCCGGACCGTCACCGTCCCGGGCCGGGTAGCTGGTCACCAATCGCCCGGTGGGTTCGGCCTCCCCGGTGAGGACGTCGAGAATGGCGTCGCCGGCCTCCTGACCGGGCAACCCGGCGATCAGCACGGCATCGACGTCGGCCAGCCATGGCATCAATACGGGAGTGGCCGCATTGACCACGACGATCGTGCGGCCGGCCGCGGCGGCGACTCGCCGCACCAGCTCGTCCTGCCGGCCGGGCAACGCCAAGGTCGATTTGTCGACCGCCTCGGTCTCCTGCTCCTCAGTGAGCCCGACCACGACCACGGCGATGTCGGCTGCCCCGGCCGCTGCCTCGGCGGCGGCCAGCGCCAAGTCGTCAGTGCCGGTCCGTTGGTCGGCGATCAGGGCCACCGACCCCGACGATCCCGTCGTCAGCAGGTGACTCTCCTCGGCGACATCCAGGACCGGGTGCGCGGCGAACATCTCCCGCCAATCCACCGCGGCGATATCCAGGCGGACCGAGATCACCGCGTCGGCCGGTAGATCCACGGTGTCCTGCAGGTACGGCGGCTGCAGCATCGCCTCACCCGGGTCGAATCCGACGACCCGCAACTCGCTCGACGCGATCTCGCGACCGGCCACCCGCACGGTGCAGCGGCCGACGCCCAGGGCACCGACCCGGACCGCGCCGGCCCGGTTCCGCAACCGCGCGTCCAGCACCACGCTGGCCGGCGGCTCGGCGAAGTCGTCGTCCCAGCCGACCGTGATCGTCGTCCCCGCGCTGTGCCGGACGGCCAGCTCCCGGCCGTCGGCGGCGAGGTAGGTGACCCGCATCCCCGGCTCACCGGTCACCGGATCGGTGACGAATCCCGGCGTGGCGGCGACCGGCCGGGAACGCACCGCCACCCCGTCGAGCACCCGCACCCGGTCCCCCAACCGGCGGTGGACCGCTTCGGCCAGGCTGGTCAGGTGCGGTGGGGTGACCTGCGCCGAACCACCACCCATGCCCTGGGTCTCGAGCGCCGGGCGGCCGATCAGGGCCAGCGGCCCGGTCGCGGCCAGCGGCAGCACGCCGCCGTCGTTCTTCACCAGCACCATGCCCCGGGCGGCGATGCGGCGCAGCTGCGCCCGCCGCTGCGGCGAGTCCGGCGCCGGGAAGGACCCGAGCGCCCCCGGACCCGCCGTCGCCGGCGCGCCCAGTGCGCCGGTGCGGTCGGCCAACCGGAGCAGGCGGGTCAGGTGGTCGTCGATCGTGGCCTCGGCGACGTCACCGCGCCGAACGGCGGCCATCAGACGGTCGCCCCACGGCCCGTCTGGGCCAGGCATCACCAGGTCCAAGCCGCCCTCGGCCGATGCGACGGTCCGCTTCACCGCGAACCAGTCGCTCATGATCAGGCCGTCCCAGCCCCACTCGTCCTTGACGATCTCCTGCTGCACGCGGCGGTTCTCGGTCGCGGACTGCCCATTGACGTCGTTGTAGGCGGCCATCATCGACCAGGCGCCTGCGTCTTGCACTGCGATCTGGAAGGGCAGCAGGTACAGCTCCCGCAGCGTGGTCTCGTCGACCCGGGAATCAACGAAGTTGCGCAGGGTCTCAGACTCGTTGGCCACCAGATGCTTCAGGCACGCGGCGGTGCCCTGCGCCTGCATCGCCCGGACGTAGGCGGCCGCGGTCCGGCCGGTCAGGTACGGGTCCTCCGCATAGGCCTCGAACAACCGGCCGCCCAACGGCGACCGGTGCAGGTTGATCGTCGGCCCGAGCACCACGTGGATGTTCTGCCGGTGCGCCTCCTGGGCCAGCAGTTCGCCCACCTCCTCGGCGATCGCGTCGTCCCAGGATCCGGAGATGAGCGTCGCGTTGGGCAGCAGGGCGACCGGGTCCCCGCCGGCGAACTTCAGTCCCCGCACCCCGGTCGGCCCGTCGGAGAAGGCCAGCGGCAAGAGCCCGATCCGGTCCTCCCGGGCAGGGTGAACGCGGTCTCGCCGGTCAGCAACCGCACCTTGGCCGGCAGGTCGAGCCGAGCGATCAATCCCGCGTAGCGGCCGGATGGGTCGTGATCAACGGTGGTCATGATCTCTCCTGCCGGAACACTGTTCTCGGGGTCGGGTATCCGTCGGGAGCATTCCCACCCGTTCGGTGGGGTCAGAGCCGGGCATGATCGGTCACCTCTCGTCCGGTCACATTGTCCGGGGTCGGGGCCACCTTCGCCCGGTGAAGCGACCCGGCCCGCGGGTGAGTGGGTCAGTGTGGGAGGGCATCTCGATCTCCTCGGGGGCCCGGGCACCGGAACGCCGACGGCCGTGAGGCGGCCGGGGTCGACCGTGCGGGCGACGGTGCCGATCATGCGATCCCGAAGGATCTGGCCCAGGCGTTCGCGAGCAACGGGTGAGGTGGCCACCGGTGCAATCCGTTCGACATACCCGGCGGGCAGGCACCTCGAGCAGTGCGGACTTGCTCGGGAGGCGGACCGTCCGGCCATCCTGAGCTTCCGGCACAGTC
Organism: Nakamurella sp.; assembly: GCA_044223435.1. Lineage (GTDB taxonomy): Bacteria > Actinomycetota > Actinomycetes > Mycobacteriales > Nakamurellaceae > Nakamurella. The sequence goes on along the minus strand of JBGALY010000056.1, from coordinate 20,207 downwards.
CGGCCGGCACCAGCGCGCACGATGGGCAGCCCGGCGCCACCGTCCAGCACCTTTGGACCAGGAGACGACGCTGTCCAGCCGATCGTCAGGATGATGTCCCGTTGGTCATGCCGGTGGCTGGGTAGATGGTGATCTCGGTCGCCTTGATCGCGAGGTGGACGTGGCTGCCGGGCTGCAGTTCGAGATCGGCCGCCGCCGCCACGGTGATGTCGGCCAGCAACCCGACGGCCCCGGCAATGGGAGCGGTGTGCACGCGGATGATCTCGCCGCGGGGTTCGAGTTCGGTGACCGTCACCGGCAGATGATTGCGCGGGCTGCCGGACGTCGGGGTCAGGTGGACGGCGACCGCGCTGGGCCGGAAGACCGCAACGGCCGCCTCGCCGGGTAGGCAGCCGGGATCCAGCAACCCGCTGATCCGGGTGCGGTCGCCGGTCACCAGGTGATGGCCGTCAGCGGTCCCGGTGATCAGGTTGATGCCGGCAACACGCGCGGTGAACGGCGAACGGGGCTGCGCCAGCACCGTTCGAGTGGGGCCGTCCTCGACGATCCGGCCCGCCTCGACGACGACCACCCGGTCGGCCAGGGTCAGCGCGTCGATCAGGTCGTGGGTGACCAGCACAGCGGTTCGCCGCGTCTCACGCAGGACGCGCCGCAGAAGTTGTCGGATCGCGGGCGCCACCGCGACATCCAACGCGGCCATCGGCTCGTCCAGCAGCAGCAGGGCGGGATCCGCCGCCAACGCCCGGGCGATGGCGATGCGCTGGGCCTGCCCGCCCGACAGTTGTGACGGTTTGCGGTCGGCGAACTGGGTGGCGTCCACCGCCGCCAACCACCGGTCCGCGGCGGCCCGGGCGTCCCGCCGGGACAGGCCGCGGTTGCGGGGGCCGAACGCGACATTGGCCGCGGCGGTCAGATGCGGGAACAGCAGGGCCTGCTGGGCGAGCAGCACGACCTTGCGCCGGTGGGGCGGTACCCAGGCGCCAGTGGCGGTATCGACCAGCACCTGCCCGTCCAGGGTGATCCGGCCGGTATCCGGGTGCAGCAGCCCGGACAGGAGCGCCAGCAGGGTCGACTTCCCGGCGCCGTTCGCACCGAGCACCGCCACCACCTCACCGGGTTCGACCGACAGCCGCAGGTCGGCGTCCCGGTCGGCGACGGTCGCGGCCATGGTCACCCCTCCCACCAGCACCGGGGGGGCAATCACAGCGCACCCTCGCGGCCGCGTCCGCGGGTGGCCAGCACGATCAGCACCGCCACGACGACCAGCACCAGGGACAGCGCGACGGCGGCGTCCGCGTCGGTCTCCCGCTGCAGGTAGATCTCCAACGGCAGGGTGCGGGTGACGCCCTGGAGGCTGCCGGCGAACGTCAGGGTGGCGCCGAACTCACCCAGCGACCGGGCGAAGGCCAGCACCGCCCCCGAGAGCAGCCCGGGCAGCACCAGCGGAACGGTGACCCGCCGCAACACCGTCGTCGGATTCGCCCCCAGCGTGGCGGCCACCGCCTCGTACCGGCGCCCGGCCGTCCGTAGCGAACCTTCCACACTCAGCACGAGAAAGGGTAGTGACACGAAGGTCTGGGCAATCACCACCGCGATCGTGGTGAACGCGACCCGCACACCGATGGCCTCGAGGTGGCTGCCGATCAGGCCCAGCCGTCCGTAGGTGTAGATCAGCGCGATGCCACCGACGACCGGCGGCAGCACCAGTGGCAATAGCACCAGCGATCGGGCCAGTCGCAACCCGGGAAACTGCGCCCGCGCGAGCACCAATGCCATCGGGGTGCCCAGCAGCAGGCACAGGACCGTACTCGCGGTCGACGTCTTCAGGCTCAACCACAGTGCGTCGAGGGACGAATCCGACGTGATCAACGTCCAGAACTGCGACCACTGCACCCGGGCCAGCATCGCCATCAGCGGGAGCAGGATGAAGATCCCGCCGAGCAATGCCGGGGCGAACACCCACCCGGGCAGACCGGAGCCGGTTCCCGCAAGCCGACGCCGGCGGACGGGAACCCGAACTCCGCCGGTCATCAAACCCACACCGACTCGTGTCCGGACGGATCAGGGCGCCGGCTGGAAGCCGGCGTCCTGCAGGATCTGCTGCCCGTCCGGACCGGTCACCAACTGGATGAACTTGCCCGCCAGCTCCGGCTGCGGACCGTCCTTCACCGGAGCGATCGGATAGACGTTGACCACCGAGGTCGCCTCCGGGAACGGCACATCGGTGACCTTGTCGCCGGCGCCCTTGGCGTCGGTCTTGTACACCAGGCCGGCGTCGGCCTGTCCGGTCTGCACCTTGTTCAGCACGTCGGTGACCGAGGACTCCTCGCTGACCGGAGCCAGCGTGATCCCGGCGTTCTGCTCGACCTTCTGGGTGGCCGACCCGCACGGCACCTGGGGCGCACACACCACCACCTGGACGTCGGTCTTGGCCAGATCGGCGAAACCGGTGATGCCCTTCGGGTTCCCGGGTGGTGTGACGATCGTCAGGGTGTTGCTGGCGAAGGTGACCGGGGCGCCGTCGATGACGCCGCCGGACACCGCCTTGTTCATGTTGTTCTCGTCCGCCGAGGCGAACACGTCGGCCGGCGCACCGTTGGTGAGCTGGGTGACCAGATCGGAGGAGCCGGCGAAATTGAACGTCACGGTGGCGCCCGGGTTCTGCTCCTGGAAGGTCCGCCCGATCTCGGTGAACGTCGACTTGAGCGATGCGGCCGCGAAGACGGTCAGGGTGCCGCCCGCACCCGGTGCCGCCGAGCCCGCCGCGCTCGACGAGGCGGCCGTGGAACCCGATGCCTTCCCCGACGGCGATCCTGACGCCTCCGCCGCCGATGACGTCGATGGGGCGGCGGCACCGGTCGGGCCGGAGCTGCCGTCCCCCGATCCACACGCGGCCAGCACGGTCAGCCCGGCGGCGGCGAGCACCGCGACCAGGCCGCGTCGGACGTGGACCGAAGGTGAACGGCTCACGAATGACCTCCGGGTGTTTCGACGATCACCGTGGTCGCCTTGACCACGGCCACGGCCAGCCGGCCGGGTTCGAGCTCCAGGTCGCGGGCGGCTTCGCTGCTCATCAGGGACACCACGGTGTGCGGGCCGCACTGGATCTCCACCTGGGCCATCACCCCGTCCATCAGCACTCTGGTGACGAGCCCGACGAACCGGTTCCGGGCCGACCGGGCGACCCCGGAGGGGTCCGGCGCCGGGGAGGCCGCGTGGTGCCGCGAGAACTCGGCCAGCGCCACCCCATCGATCACCTTGCGACCGGCCTCGTTCTTGGTCACCGGTAGGGAGCCGGCGTCGATCCACCGGCGCACCGTGTCGTCACTGACGCCCAACAGCTCGGCCGCCTCACGGATCAGAAACTGCGACATGGATCGAACCATAGACCCGCATTCGCGGCTTCGTCGAACCGATCGGAACGCACTTGTCGAAATGGTGCGGGGCCCGCGGCGGTCCACCGCCGGCGCCGCGGGTCGAACGACGCCGGGACCGGCTCGTGACTTTGGTCCCTTCTGCCGGGTGTCCGCCGTCCGAAGACTGGTACCGGCAGGCAGGAGGTGTCATGGCGGACGACAGCATCGGCGACCGGACGGTGGATGCCGCGCCGAGAACACTCGGCATCGCCGGTCTGCAGGCGCTGATCGACGCGCTGCTGGCCCGCGGGTACACGGTCCTCGGGCCGACGGTCCGCGGTGGCGCGATCGTCAACGGCCCGATCCGGACGCTGGACGACCTGCCCCGGGGGTGGGGTGACGACCAGGGTTCGGCACATTACCGGTTGCGGCGGCGCGACGACGACGCCTTGTTCGGATTCGCCGCCGGCGCCCAGTCGGCCAAGCCGGTCTTCTTCCCGACCGACGAGTTGCTCTGGCGGGGTCGGCGGGCGCGCGGCGAGTTCACCGTGCAACCCGAACCCGCCGACGACAATCCCGGTTCCGCCGCCGATTCCGGACCCTACGCGCTGCTGGGCGTGCGGTCCTGCGACCTGCACGCGATCGCCATCCACGATCGGGTGCTCACCGGTCGCAGCCATGCGGATACTCACTACGTCGCCCGCCGGGACGGTGCCTTCCTGGTGTCCGTCAGCTGCACCGATCCGGGCGGGACCTGTTTCTGCGTGTCGATGGGCACCGGACCCCGGCCCCGGTCGGGCCCGGATGCGCGGTTCGACCTGTCGCTGACCGAACTGCTGGACGGGGGCGACCACCGGTTCCTGGTGGAGATCGGATCGCCGCGCGGGGCCGAGGTCCTGGCCGACGTTCCGGCCGACCCGGCCACGGAGGGCGAACTGGCGGCCGCGGATGCCGTGGCCGGCGCCGCTGCCGAGCGGATGGGCCGGTCGCTGGACACCGAGGGGCTCAAGGAGTTGCTGTACGCGAGCGCGGAAAGCCCACAGTGGGACGACGTCGCCTCGCGCTGCCTGGCCTGCACCAACTGCACGATGGTGTGCCCGACCTGCTTCTGCACGACCGTTGACGACGTGTCCGATCTGACCGGGGACGCCGCCGAACGTCACCGACGGTGGGACTCCTGCTTCGACGCCGACTTCTCCTACATCCACGGCGGAACCGTCCGAGAGTCGACCAGATCCCGCTACCGGCAATGGATGACGCACAAGCTGGGTTCCTGGATCGATCAGTTCGGTACGTCGGGGTGCGTCGGTTGCGGCCGCTGCGTCACCTGGTGCCCGGCCGGGATCGATATCACCGCGGAGGCGGCGGCGCTCCGCGGGACCGGCCAACCCGCCCGCCGCGGCTGAGGTCGGAATGCCAACCATGCTGGATGACCTTCGCGGCCAGGCCTTCGTCGAGGGCCTGCCGGCCGCCGCCGTCGAACTGCTGGCCGGCTGCGCCGCCGACCAGCGGCTGCGGCGCGGCGAGTTCCTGTTCCGCGAGGGCGAGCCGGCGGATCGCTTCTTCCTGGTGCGGCACGGTCGCGTCGCCATCGAGATCCGCACGCCGGTCCGCGCCGTCGTCCTCGACACGATCGAGGACGGGGACGTCGTCGGGTGGTCCTGGCTGGTCCCGCCGCGACGCTGGACTTTCGACGCGTGGGCCGTCACCGACACCACTGCGGTCGGATTCGATGCCGCCGGCGTGCGAGCCGGTTGCGCGGCCGATCCGCGGGTCGGCCATGAGCTGACCCTGCGGTTCGTCGAGGTGATGAACCGGCGGCTGCACTCGGCCCGCATCCGGTTGCTCGACCTCTACGGGAATCCCCGTGACTAGCCTGGCTTCCCGGCGCGACGCCGGTCCCTCCCGGCCGGATCGGCGGGACCCCATGCTGCCCCGTCCCTTTGTCGTCCGGCGGACCCGGCAGGACACCCGGGACACCTACACGCTCGAGCTCGAGCCGGCCGACGGTGCGCCGCTGGCCTGGCAGCCCGGCCAGTTCACCATGCTGCACGCGTTCGGGATCGGCGAGGCGCCGATCTCGATCAGCGGGGACCCGGGGCGCCCCGACCGCCTCGAGCACACCATCCGCAACGTCGGCTCGGTCACCGCCGCGCTGGTGGCCGCCGGTCCCGGGACCGTGCTGGGGGTGCGTGGCCCCTTCGGCACCGGGTGGGACGTCGGCCAGGGTCGCGGCGGTGACGTGGTCTTCGTCGCCGGCGGGATCGGGCTGGCGCCCCTGCGCCCGGCGATTCTCGAGTTGATCGCGCACCGCGCGGACTACGACCGGGTGGTGCTGCTGTACGGCGCCCGTACCCCCGAGGACATCCTGTTCACCGACGACCTACGGACCTGGGCGGAACGCAACGGCATTGTCGTCGAGGTGACGGTGGACAACGGTCAGCACGCCTGGCGAGGCCGGGTGGGGCTGGTCACCCACCTGGTCACCCGAGCCGGATTCGACGCAGTCCGGGCGCTGGCCCTGGTCTGCGGTCCCGAGGTGATGATGCGGCACTGCGCCCAAGCGCTGTCCGACCGTGGTGTGCGGCCCGAGCGCATGCGCCTGTCGATGGAACGAAACATGAAGTGCGGCGTGGGCTTGTGCGGGCACTGCCAGCTGCGGGAACTTTTCCTGTGCGTGGACGGACCGGTGCTGGGGTACGACCGGCTGGCCTCGCTGATGACCCGGGCGGAGCTGTAGCCATGACGATCACCGAGGACCGCACCCTGACCCGACCCACCCTGGCGGTCTGGAAATTCGCCTCCTGTGACGGCTGCCAGCTCACCCTGCTCAACTGCGAGGACGAGCTCATCCCGTTGGCCGGCGCGGTCAGGATCGCCTACTTCCCGGAGGCCACCCGCGCGGTGGTCGAAGGGCCGTACGACGTGTCGCTGGTCGAGGGATCGGTGACCACCGCGGAGGAGATCCACCGGATCCAGCGGATCCGCGAGATGTCCCGCCGGCTGATCACCATCGGGGCCTGCGCGACCAGCGGCGGCATCCAGGCACTGCGCAACTTCGGCGATATCGCCGAGTTCCGGTCCATCGTCTACGCCCACCCCGAGTACCTCTCGACGCTGGCCCGCTCGACGCCGATCTCGGCCCATGTGAGTGTCGACTTCGAGCTTCGCGGTTGCCCGATCAACAAGCACCAGTTGCTGGAGGTGCTGGCCGCCGCGATCCAGGGCCGCAAGCCGCGTATCCCGTCCTACAGCGTCTGCGTGGAATGCAAACGCCGCGGCACCGTCTGCGTCGCGGTCGCCAACGGGACACCGTGCCTCGGACCGGTCACCCAGGCGGGTTGCGGCGCGCTGTGCCCGGCGTTCACCCGCGGCTGCTACGGCTGTTTCGGCCCTCAGGACACTCCAAATACCTCAGCGCTGGCCGACCGGCTGCTCACCCTGGGCATGCGCCGGGATGAGGTGATGCGCATCTATCGCACCTTCAACGCCGCGGCGGAGCCCTTCCGCCGCGAATCGGAGCGGCACGAGGACGACACGCCGGTCGAGGCGTTCGGGACGGGATCGTCATGAGTCACCAGTTGAAGTCCGGTGGCCAGGTGATGCACGTGGGCACCCTGGCCCGGGTGGAGGGTGAGGGGGCTCTGCACATCGAGTACACGGGCGGCCAGGTGAGCACCGTGCAGCTGCGGATCTACGAGCCGCCCCGCTTCTACGAGGCGTTCCTGCGCGGCCGGGCGTGGACGGAACCGCCGGACATCACGGCCCGGATCTGCGGGATCTGCCCGGTCGCCTACCAGATGAGCTCCTGCGGCGCGATCGAAGATGCCTGCGGAGTACAGGTTTCCGAGCACATCCGGCAGCTGAGGCGGCTGCTGTACTGCGGGGAGTGGATCGAGAGCCATGCCCTGCACATCTTCCTGCTGCACGCCCCGGACTTCCTGGGCTACGACGGGGCGATCGAGATGGCCGCCGACCACCCCACGGTTGTCGAGCGCGGCCTGCGACTGAAGAAGGCCGGCAACGACCTGATGGATCTGGTCGGCGGGCGGTCGGTGCACCCGATCAACGTCCGGGTCGGCGGGTTCTACAGAATGCCGACGGCCGCCGACCTGCGTGCGATCCGCCCGACGCTCGACCGGGCCCGCGACGAGGCGATCGAAACAGTACGCCTGGTAGCCGGTTTCGACTTCCCGGAGCTGGAGCAGCCGTACGAGTACCTCGCGCTGCGGCCGGCCGTCGGCTACCCGATCGAATCCGGGGACGTGGTGACCTCGGCCGGCCGGGCCTTCGCGGTGCAGGACTTCCCCGACCACATCCGGGAACAGCACGTCGAGTGGTCGAACGCGCTGCACGCCACGCTCGACGGCCGCTCGCCCTACGTGGTCGGCCCCCTGGCCCGCTACACGCTCAACTTCGACCGACTGTCCCCGCTCGCGCAGGACATCGCCCGGGAGGTCGGGCTGGGACCGGTGTGTCGCAACCCGTTCCGGTCGATCATCGTGCGCGCCGTCGAGCTGGTGTACGCCTACGACGAGGCGATCCGGATCATCGACGGCTGGCCGGACGGGGTGCAACCGGCGGTGCCGGTACCACCCCGCGCCGGCTCGGGGTTCGGCGCGAGCGAGGCCCCGCGGGGCGTGCTGTTCCACCGGTACGTCCTGGACGCCGACGGCATCATCACCGACGCCCAGATCGTTCCGCCGACGTCTCAGAACCAGGGCAGCATCGAGGCCGACCTGCGCAGGATGGTTCAGGCCTGGGCCGACCTGGACGACCACACCCTGACGCACCGGTGCGAGCAGGCGATCCGCAACTACGACCCCTGCATCTCCTGCGCCACGCATTTCCTGGATTTGACGGTGAACCGGTCATGAGAGCCGGGCCGTGCGCGGGCAAGCGGGTGGCCGTGGTGGGCCTGGGGAACCCGGACCGCGGGGACGACGCGGTGGGCCCGGCGGTGGCCGGCCGGGTGGCGGCGCAACGGCTCCCCGGAGTCGAAGTGCTGCAGCAGGAGGATCCGACCTCGCTCATCCAGTGGTGGGGGGAGAAGGACCTGGTGGTCGTGGTGGACGCCGTGCGCTCGAATCGTGCCCCGGGCACGGTGCGCATCACCGAGGCCGGTGCCGGCCGCGGCCCGTTGACGAACGACGCCTGGGCCGGCACCGGACGCGGCGGCACCCATGCCTTCGGCCTGGCCGCGGCGGTGGAGCTGTCCCGAGCGCTGGGCCGACTTCCGGGACGTCTGGTCCTGGTGGGGGTCGAGGCCGCCGGCCTGGACGAGCGGGTGCTGTCCCCCGCGGTACAGGACTCGATGGACCGGGTGGTCGGTGCGGTGTGCCGGATCGTCACCCGGATCGGCGCCCCGGAGCGCTGTCCGGCCCGGCGGGCCGGCCCGCCCCCGGACGACGTCCGGGAGGTCGAATCCTGATGTGCGTGGGCGAGATCGGTCAGGTCATCGACGTATTGGCGGGCCAAGCACTGGTGTTCTACCGGGGGCGGGCCCATCCGGTCAGCCTCCTGACGCTGACCGAGGCCGTGCGACCCGGGGACTGGGTGGTCCTGCATTCGGGGTTCGCCCTCGCCCGGTTGACCGCCGACGAGGCTCGGGAGGCCATCGCGCTGCGTACCCCACCGACGATGCCGGAGGCAAGTTGATGACCACGAACCTGATGACCGCCACCCGACGCCGGGGACTGCTGCTCGCGCTACTGACCGCCGTGATCAGCGGTGTGGCGATCTTCCTCAACGCCTACGGCGTTCGGGCGGTGGGCAACGCGACCGTCTACACCACCGCGAAGAACGTGGTCGCGGCCCTGGTCCTGGTCGCCGTGACGACGGCCGGGCGGCGCCACGGCCTGGCCGTCACCCGGCCCCGCGGCCCCGCCCAGTGGTGGGGTCTGATCGCGGTCGGGGTGATCGGCGGCAGCGCGCCGTTCGTGCTGTTCTTCGAAGGATTGGCGCGGGCGTCGTCCACCCAGGCCGCGTTCCTGAACAAGACGCTGGTGCTCTGGGTGGCGCTGCTGGCCGTCGTCGTGCTCAAGGAGCGGCTGCTGCCCTGGCACTGGGTCGCGATCGGCCTGCTGCTCATCGGGCAGGCGGGTCTGTCCGGCGGGGTGGGCCCGTCCCTGGGATCGGGCGAGTTGCTCATCCTCGCCGCCACCGGACTCTGGGCGATCGAGGTCGTCATCGCCAAACGTCTGCTCGGTGGGCTCTCGTCCTGGACGGTGGGGCTGGCCCGGATGGGCTTCGGCTCCGCCGCGTTGGTCGGTTGGCTGCTGGTCACCGGTTCCGGCGGCGCGCTGCTGACGTTGGACGCCGCCCAATGGGGGTGGGTGCTGCTCACCGGTCTGATCCTGGCCGGCTATGTCGCCACCTGGTTCGCGGCCCTGGCCCGGGCCCAGGCGGTCGACGTCACCGCCGTGCTGGTGCTGGCCGCGCTGATCACCGCCGGGCTGAACGCCGTGGTGAACGGGACCCCGCTGGCCCCGCAGCTGGGCTGGCTGCTGGTCGTGCTGGCCGGCGGAACCCTGATCGGGGCGCTGGCCTGGCGGCGGCCTCGCGAACAACCGGTGGCGACCTAGGCGATGTCGATGCCTGCCGCGATCGGGGCAGCCGGCGGCGCAGTGCTGTTCGGGCGCTACGCCTATCCCCCGAACGAACTCGGGTACTGCGGGCCGGACGCCGACCGACAGCTGCTGGAGCAGGTGGCCGCGCGCGCCGATGACGGCGACCTGCTTCGGTTGGTGCGGGGCTTTGACGGCGCGTGGCCCTACCTGGAGCTGATCGCGGCGAGCGCCGGCATCGGCGATCCCTTGGATACCCGTGTGGTGCAGGCCTATTGGGTGGGCAATGAGCTGCTCGACCGGGTCGGGCCGGCGGAGTTGGGCCGATCGCTGGACGACCGGTTCCGTGGCCGGGTCGGACGCTCCGTGTTCGACCGGCTGGTCGGTCCGGTACCGGCCGGGGCGGTGCCGCACCACAGCTTTCACGTGTTCGGCGTGTACCCCTGGGTCGGGCTGCTGCGTGGCGGCCGGGTCGACGAACCGCTGCGGGTGCTCGACCGCTGCCGGATCCGCTGGGGCCGCGTCATCGCGATCACCGGCGACGGCCGGGCCCGAATCCGGTCCCGGCCACTCGTCTGGGACGGCCGGCGGCTCGAGCTGGGCGCGCCCCAGGAGGAGTCGGCGCGGTTGCAGCTGGACGGGCTCGGACTCAGCCCGCGGCTGCGCCCCGGCGATTGGTGCGCGCTGCACTGGGACTGGGTGTGCGACCGGATCACCCGGCACCAGGTCGCCGCGCTCCGCCGCTATACGCTGCGCCAACTCGGCGTCGTCAACGCGCAGGCCTTCCCGGCGCCGGCCGCGATATTGGCCTGACGACCGGCCGGACGACCCACCCGACACCCATGGGAGTGTCCCGGACCGACCGGCGCAGCGGTCGGGGTCAGGCCAGGGACAGGAACAGCTTCTCCATCGTCTTGGTGTCCAGCGTGTCCTGGCCGTCGGACTCGACCAGGCACTGCTTGAGACCGGCCGCGATCACGGCGAACCCGGCCCGGTCGACGGCCTTGCTGACCGCGGCCAGCTGGGTGACGATCTCCTGACAGTCGCGTCCCTCCTCGATCATCCGCAGCACACCCCCGATCTGCCCCTGGGCGCGGCGTAGCCGGTTGATCACGGACCCCAAGGAATTCGGGGCGATCTCGACCATGGTGGGTACCTCCGATGTCGTGGTGGCTGGTGCCGGCCGGGGGGTCGCTACTGCTGGGACGGGGGCTGCTCCAGTGACTGTAGGGCGGCGGTCACCGGGTCCGTGCCTGCGCTGCCGCCACCGACAGACCGGGGTTCCCGGTGACGCTGACCATGATCTCCGGATCGATGGTCTCGGCCCGGGTTCGGGTGTCGCCCTCGCTGCGGACCACGACCTGACCGGGCCGTAGCAGCCCGATCGACGGTTCGGCGCGCACCGCGGCGTCAGCCAGAGCCGGCCGGCATCCCGGGCGGCACCGAACGACCTGGGCCTTTCGCCCCTGGCCCGGGCCGGTGGGCCATGGCGAAATGGTCGTTGAGGAAGGACTGCAAATGACCTCGATGACCGGAACCCCGCCGATGGCCGACGGCGCGATCAATCTGCCCTCCGGGCAGGTGCTGCTGGCCCTCGTCCCCGTGCTCGTCCTGGTACTGGGCGTCGTGGTCTTTGCGCTCGTCGACCTGGTCCGGCGCCCGGCCGTGGCCTACCTGCCCAAGCCGGCCTGGGCCCTGATCATCGTCTTCGTCGCGCTGCCGCTCGGCGCCATCGCGTACCTGGTCGCCGGCCGCCAACCCAGGAGCGCTCCGCTGCCGGCCGATGGTGTGGCGGGGTCCGCGACCGATCCGGACCGTTCGGGTTCACCCGGACCACCCACCACCGCGCCCGTTCCGGCCGCCGACCCGACGTCGGGAGTCGGCGGCGCGGCGAGGGTCGTTCCCGACGTCCTGGTCCAGACCCGGGCACTGACCCGGGACTACGGCGGTACAGGCCTTTTCGACGTCGATCTGGTGGTTCCTCGCGGCTGTATCTACGGTCTCGTCGGGCCGAACGGGTCGGGCAAGACGACCCTGCTGTCGATTCTGGACGGCACCCGCCGAGCCGACCACGGAACCGTGCAGGTCGGGCTGCCGCGAAAGCGGGTCGCGGTGTGCCCGGACGTTCCCGAGTTCGACGGATGGCTCACCGCTGTCGAGGTCGTCGAACTCGCCGCGTCGATGATCGACCTCGATCGGACGCCCGGTGCCGCGGCCGACGCGCTGATCGTCGCGGGACTGGGTGATGATCTGGATCGGCGGGTCGCCGGCTTCTCCCGGGGCATGCTGCAACGACTCGGCCTGGCCTGTGCGCTGGTCGGCGACCCCGAACTGCTCATCCTTGACGAGCCGACCTCGGCGCTCGACCCGGCCGGCCGGGCCGACGTTCTCGACCTCGTGCTGAGCATGCGTGGGCGTCGAACCGTGATCTTCTCCAGCCACATCCTGGCCGATGTGCAGCGCGTCGCGGATCAGGTGGGCGTGCTGCGGCGCGGTCGGCTGCTCTATCAGGGCAGCACCCAGCAACTGATCGACGACCGGCTCCAGCCGCGCTGGCTGGTGCGCGTGGCCGGTGACGCGTCCGACTTCCGGAACCGGCTGACCGCCGAACCGTGGGTGACCCGGGCCGTACCGGTCGGGCCGGACGCCGTCCGGATCGACGCCCTGACCATCGAGGATGGGGAACGCGGAATCCCCAGGGTTCTCGCCTCCGGTGCCGATCGACTGGTGTCGTGTGAGCCGGTCGCCGCCGACCTCGAGGCCGCCTTCCTGGCGTTGACCAATGTCTGAGGAGCCCGCAGTGATCGCATCTTCGATGGCGCCGACGGCCCCGGCCGGGGGGCGCCTCGTCGGCCCCTGGCGGGTCGAATGGCTCCGGCTGTTCCGAACTCCTCGCTGGATCGCCCTGTTCGGCGTCTACCTGGTGTTCGGCCTGCTCGGACCGGTGACGGCGAAGTATCTGGCCGACATCCTGCAGCGGGTGCAGTCGGAGATGACGATCGTCGTGCCCCCGGCCCAACCCCGGGACGGCGTCGTCAACTACCTGGGACAGGTCACCCAAACCGGCTTGGTGGTGGTCGTGGTGATCGCGGCCGGTGCCCTGGCCTTCGACTCCCGGCGTGGCATCGCCGTCTTCCTGCGGACCCGGACGAGCAACATGTGGCGGCTGGTCACCCCCCGTCTGGTGGTCCCGATCGCCGGCGCCGTGCTGGCCTATGCGGTGGGGCTGCTGGCGGCCTGGTACGAGACCGCATTGCTGCTCGGACCGCTGCCGTTCGGCGCGATGCTCGGCGGATTCATCTGCCAGGCAGCAGATCTCGCCTTTGCCGTCACCGTTGTGGCCGCCGCCGCGGCGGTGACCCGGGGGGTCCTGCCGACCGTGGGGACCGCACTCGGCGCGCTGATCCTGATGTCCGTCGCCGGAAGTGTGGCGGCGATCCATCGTTGGCTTCCCTCGACCCTGGTCGGCGCGCAGGCCGAACTGCTGACCACGGGAACGCTGGCCGACTTCGTTCCGGCCCTGATCACCACCGTCGTGGCGGGCGCCGCGCTGACCGGATTCGCCGTCCACCGGCTGGGCCGACGCCAGCTCTGACGGCGCGGTCCCCGGTGACACCGTCAACGCCAGAACCCGGCGAGCCGCTCGGCCGCGGCCTGCCCCTGGCGACGACCCGCGCGGGCGGCCGCCGGACGCAGGGTCAGGTCCATCGCATTGATGCCGAACAGGTGCTCGGCGTCGTGGTCCGGACAGAGGGTCTCGACCCAGCTGCCCTCCGCGCGCAGCCGATCGACCTGGCTCGCCAGCTGGGTACCCCATCCCGGCGGGGTCAACGATCGCCCGCCGAACGGTGCCAGCACCAGCACCCGTCCGTAACCGGCTGCCAGGTCGGCGTTCTCGGCATTGGCTCGGTAGCCGCCGTCAAGGTAAGGGCGGTCGCCGATCCGGTAGGGAAGGCCGCTGGCGCAGCTGGCCGCGACCGCATCCACGAGGTCGACGCCGCTGTGCCGATCGAAGACGGCGGGATCTCCGGTCGTCGCGTCGACCGCGGTGATGCGCACCAGCCGTGCCGGCCAGCGGTTGTCGGGCAGCCGAGCGGCGACCGTGCTGCGCCACCGCGCCGGCCAGGACCCGTCCGACGCGGCCTCCAGCTCCAGTGCCGCGGCGGCCAGTCGCCGGCGCAGGTCGGCCTGGCTGCGAGCCGCGGCGATGATCGCGCGGATTCTCATCAGCTGGTCGGCCACGGGCCGGCCCGGATGCCCGGGGGCGGAGCCGGCCGGACCGGACGGTCGTGAAGGTGGCGCGGTCTGTGCGGCGGCGAACAGCTCGGCCGGGGGCGCCCAGCCCAGCTGAGCCGCGGCCGTCGCTCCGGCCGAGGTTCCGACGGTCAGCTCGGCGTCGGTGACGTCGAGCCCGGCCTCGAACAGACCGGCGACGACGCCGATCAGCCAGGCGTTGCCGGTCGACCCGCCGCCGCCGAGGATCAATGCCCGCTCGGGAGACCGGGAGGGAGCTGTCGTGTTCATGGGAGTGCCTTCCGCGAGGTTGCGTGGCGGGCGCTCCCGGTGGCGACCTATCTCGGTCGCACGATCGTGGACGGCAGCGGAGCACCCACTTCGGGTTCTGCGTTCATGGGTTTCACCTCCGGCCGGTCGATCACGATCGTCGCCACGCTAACACGCGGCGGTCCGCTCGACCACAGCTTTTCGCGGGCCTTCAGCGCCGCCACAACGGCTCGGCGTGGTGCACCCACCACGCAAGCACGAGCACGGCGATCCCGCAGGCCAGCATGATCGGCTGCAGGAAGAAGTAACGTTGGAAGATCAACCACTGCGCGGCGATCCACCCGATCTGGGCGGCCCCGGCGATCAGCGATGCGGCGAATGCCCAGCGCCGGCGGGTGATCTCGGCGTAGCCGGCGGTGCCCATCGGCACGGCGACGACCAGCAGCAACAGCACCCCAGGCCACAGCCAGGACGTGAACGGGGTTCCCTCCAGCCACTCGGGCAGCATGCCGATCGAATTGTCGGCGATCAGACCGACGCCGCCGAAGACGGCGCCGATCGTCACGAACCACTCCACGCACACCAGCGCGGCGCGGGCGACGGGATGGGCGACGGCGCGGACGGGTTCGGTCGTTGGGACGCTCATGGGTCCTCCTCACCGGATGAACGCGGTTCCCTACCAGCCAATCCCGCGGCCGACCGAACCGGCAGGACCGGAAGGTCCGGGGCCGCGGGCCGAAGGTCCCGACGGTGGTGGCGGCGGCCGATCCGGGACCATTGGGGACTTTCTTCCCTGCCGGGCGGTGGCCCCGCCGACGACAGTGGTGGCATCGGTACGACGTGACGCGGGGTCGCCGTACCAGCCACCTGACCGAGTCTCGGAGGGGCCATGAACGCAGGTCCGGCGCCCGCGCACCGCGCGCCATTGATGATTCGGGTCTGGGGCAATCCCCTGGCCCGCGGCTCCTACCGAGCCGAGGCGGTACTGGCGATCGGACTGGCGATCGCATGGCTGCTCAGCGCTCCCCTCATCGCAACCATCGCGAGCGCGCAGTGGCCGGGTGTCGAGTCGGCGGTGGCCGGTGTCCAGCACAGTGTGACCTCCGCCGACGCCGTGCTGCTCTCGGACGCCGACGTCGTCATCGCCGATCCGCACACGTCGTACTCGTCGTCGGCGTTGCAGCCCAAGGCCACCGCCACCTGGCTCGGTCGCGACGGCCGGCCGATCACCGAATCGATCGTCGTCCGGGCGGGGGCCCGGACCGGTGATCATCAGACGATCTGGCAGGACGGGCAGGGAACGGTGGTGGATCCGCCGATGACCACGCAGACCGCAGCCGGAATCCTGGTCCTGGCCGCCGCGGGTGCCTGGCTGTTCCTGGGAATGCTGTTCGTCGCCGTCCGGCGCACGGCCGGGTGGGGCCTCGACCGGCGCCGGCGGCAGATGTGGGAGGACGAGTGGGCGTCCTTCGACGCCGGTTCGAGGTCGGCCTGAGCCGGGAGCGGCGACCGGTCCACCCCGTTGACGAACCAGCCCAGGCAGGAAGCAGGAAGGAGGTGCGGTCATGTTGATCCGTCAGATCATGTCCAGCCCCGCCGTCACCATCAGTTCCGCAAGTACCGTTCAGCATGCGGCGAGCACATTGCGCAGCCGCGGCTTCACCGCCCTCCCGGTCCTTGACGACGACGGGCGATTGATCGGGATCGTCACCGAGGCCGATCTTCTCGACGGCCGGGTCGAGCCGGACGAGCGGCGTTGGCGCGCCGAGACGATCCGCCACCGGCATCGGGGCGCCACGGTGGCCGACGTGATGACGAGCCCGGTCGAGTCCTTGACGCCCGGTGCGGATGTCGCCGATGCCGCCGAGATCATGTTGGACGAACGGATCCGCTGCCTGCCGGTGGTCGACGGCCGGACCGTCGTCGGAGTGATCACCCGGCGCGATCTCCTCGGCGCAATCGAAGACGGAGGCAGATGACGATGTCCAGGACGCTGGTGGCCTATGCCAGCCGGATGGGTGGTACCGAGGGGATCGCCCAGGCCGTCGCCGACGAACTGCGCGCCGCCGGTCTGGTCGTGGACCTGCTACCCGCGGCCGACGTGCACGATCTGACCGGTTACGACTCGGTGGTGCTCGGCAGCGCCGTGTACGCGGGCCGGTGGATGCGACCGGCGCGGGCCCTGCTCAAGCGGTTGGCGGCGGACCGGCACGTGGGACATCGGGTCCGGGTGTGGCTGTTCCACAGCGGGCCGCTGGGGCCCGGGCAGGCCCAGGCGTCGGTGCCGGCGCCGGGCAAGGTGGCGGCCTACGCGATCGCATTGGGCGCCGACCAGCCCAAGACGTTCGGCGGCCGGATCGAGCCGGAGAGCGCGAAGGGATTCCTGGCCGGCAGCATGGCCAAGGGTGACCTCGCCGGTGACTACCGGGACTTCCCGCAGATCACCGAATGGGCCCGGACGATCGCCGCCGAGCTGAGGTCGTCGACCGCCGGCGCCACCTCCTGAGCGCAAGAAGTACAGCAGAGCAAACCGTTTCGAACAGAGAGGATCGAGAACGTGCGTGCCGCCGTCGTCACCGCATTCAATCAGCCGATCGAGGTACAGGAGCGCCCGATCCCGGCGCCCGGCATCGGCCAGGTCCTGGTCCGACTGGAGACCTGCGGTCTGTGTCACACCGACATCCACGCCGCGCGCGGGGATTGGCCGGTCAAGCCCAAGCTGCCGTTCGTGCCCGGGCACGAGGGCGTCGGCCGGATCGAGATGTGCGGCCCTGGGGTGAGCACCGACCGCGTGGGTGAGCGCGTCGCGCTGGCCTGGCTCGGCTCGGCCTGCGGCGCTTGCGGCTACTGCATCTCGGGTCGCGAGACGCTGTGCACTCGGCAACGCAACACCGGGTACTCGGTCGACGGCGCCTTCGCCGACTATGCGGTCGCCGACGCCCGGTTCGCCGTGACGGTGCCCGACGCCGTCAGTTCCGTCGACGCCGCCCCACTGACCTGCGCCGGAGTGACCACCTACGCCGCCGTCAAGGCGGCTCGCGTGGTGCCGTCGGAGCGCGTGGTCGTTTTCGGGATCGGCGGACTCGGCCACCTGGCCGTGCAGTACGCCCGGCTGGTCGGCGCCGAGGTCATCGCCGTCGATGTCGTGGACCACAAGCTCCGCCTGGCCAGCGAACTCGGCGCCGACCATACGGTCAACGCGGCCCGGCACGACCCGGTCGCGGCTATCAAGGCGCTCGGCGGCGCGGACGTGGCGATCGTGCTGTCGGTGGCACCGGCCGTCTTCGCCCAGTCGTTCGCCGCGCTCAACAACGGTGGCCGGCTGGTCCTGGTTTCGCTGCCCGCCGGGGGTGAGATCACGCTTCCGGTCTTCGATACCGTGCTCAATGGCATCTCGGTGATCGGGTCGATCGTCGGCACCCGACAGGATCTCGCGGAGGTGTTCCGGTTGCATGCGCTGGCCCGGACGACCGTGATCGCGCAGACCCGGCCGCTGGAGAGCGTCGAGCAGTCGATGCAGGACGTGCTGAACGGGACCGTTCCGGCGCGCCTGGTCTTCGATCTACGCCCGGATGACGGTCGGCACCCCATCGCGTCCGGTCACGCCCGGGTCGCCGGATGAGCGAGAGCGCGGCCGGCCCGACGATGCCGGTGGGTCAGGCCGACAGCGGAGTCCCGACGTCCGGGACCGGGGCGTCCACGATCGTCGTCGGGATCGACGGCTCGCCGGAGTCGGTCGTCGCCACCCAGTGGGCGGCAGCCCAGGCGCTCCGGCGGCGGGCCGGTCTGCTGATCCTGTCCGCGGTGCGCCCGCACCACGTCGGTTTGCCCAACGTCATGCTGCCCGGAGAGAACGCCGATCGCCGAACCGGCGCCGGTCGCGCCCTGGTCGACATGGTCACCCGGCGCATCCGGCACCGGTTCCCGGACCTACGGGTCACCGGCGCCTTCGAACAGCGGGATCCGCGAGCGGCGCTCGTCGAGGCCAGCCGGTCGGCCGAGATGATCGTCGTCGGCAACCGCGGCACCGGCCGGCTGTCCGAAGCGCTGACCGGGTCCGTCGCCCTGTACGTCACCGCGCACGCGAGCGCGCCGACCGCGGTCATCCCGCGTCGTCCCGTCCCGGAGTCCGGCCCGGTGCTCGTCGGGGTCGACCCGGCGGGCTCCAGCCAGACCGCCATCGACCTGGCCTTCGACGAGGCGGACCGGCGCGGCGTCGAGCTGGTGGCCGTGCTGGCCGGTGACCGGATCGTTGCGCATCAGGGCTTCGCCCGCCGGCCGGTCCAACCGCTGCCGACGGAGATCGAGCAGGACCATGCGGTGCTGTCCGAACAGCTCAGTGGCTGGTCGGACAAGTACCCGGACGTCACGGTCCATCGCATGCTGCTGGATGGCCGGCCCGCCCAGTGCCTGGCGCACTTCACCGACCTGACCGGACACGAACGGCCGCAACTGACCGTGGTGGGCAACCGCGGGCACGGTTCGCTGGCCGGACTCGTCCTGGGGTCGACGAGCCACGACCTGATCGGCCTGGCCGCCGGCCCCGTCCTGGTGGTGCCGGCGAACGCCGGTCGAATCGAATGAGGAGCCGGGTGGCCGGTCATCCTCGCTTGAACGAGCGCTGCGCCGCGCCGTACGCCCGGCCCTGAATGTCGGCGGGGTCATGCAGGATGACCGGGGATTCACCGTCACCGAGCTTGCTGGAGAAGGTGAGTCGTCCGAACGGGACGTCGGCCCGGCGCGCAGCGTGGTAGATCATCGTCGGCAAATCGCCGTACAGAATCAGGTCCGCGGTCGGGTCGAGGCCGTCCCTGGTCGGGGTCAACCGATGATGGTCGGCAAGGTATCTCGTCCATCCGTCGACGTTGGTCTGGTAATTCGCCTGCATCAGGGTGTCGGCGGAGATGATCCGGTCGGTGAGCCCGACGGCCCAGGCGTAGCAGTTGTACCCGCTCTCGGCCGGTCGCACGATCCGGAACTCCATGTCGGGGAACCACGCTCCCCACTTGTCCCGCTCCTGCGCGGTGGGTTCACGACTTGGCGCGTCGCCGGCCGGCCCCGCCACCGGACCACCGGCCGACGGTGGCGCCGACTCGGCGGCCGGAACGGGGTCACGCTGCACGGCGCGGCCGAGGAGTTCGACAACGGCCTGGTTGCCGGCAGATCGCTGAACGCTGCCGACCCACCGCCCGGCCCCGGCCTCCGGGTGGGCACCGCGTGATCCATGAACCCACCCGGACGGATCCCGCACCGGGGGCAGCACGGCCGACGGTCCTGGCTCCACCGGCCGTGGCCGCCGAGTCACCTGCCATTCCGGCCCCGCCACCTAGCCCAGTGTCCGGATCCGGCACCCCCTTTCCCAGGCTCCCCGGTCAACGGATCGGGCCGGTCGCCTTGCCTCATGGGGCAAGCGCCGCGACCCACCACCGACGGCGGTCCGCCCACTGACTCCCCGCCACCGGTCGATACTTGACAGCCGTGTATACGTGTAAGACACTTTTCGACACCGAGCGCCTACCTCGTACTTCACTTGGCTCATTCGGCACGAACCTCCGGTCTCCGACCCGTCCCTGGGGTCACTCCGCCCGGAGCCGCTCCCCGCCCGAAGTCCCAGCTACCCTCCGGAAGGTCGACATGGCAAGCCCGTATCAGCCCGACGTCACCGCCGTCGGCGACAGTTTGTTCCTGACGGCGATGGTCTCGATCATCCCGTTGGCCGTGGTCTTCATCTTTCTCGGCCTGCTGAAGACCAAGGCCCACATCGCCGCCCTCGCCGGTCTGG
>JBGALY010000055.1:0-27019 GCA_044223435.1 Nakamurella sp. | reverse complement strand
GTGGGTGATCACCTGGTGCGCGGCCCGGCGCGGCGTCGGACGACCGGCCCGGGTCGGCCAGCCGACCCGGAACATGCACAGCACCCGCGCGGCGTCGGCGCCCAGGATCTCGGCCAGCCGGGCCTGGTGGTCGGACGGTCGATCGGTCCACCGGTCCCGGTCGATCCGTTCGGTGATCTGGTTCATGTGCTGCAGGGCCAGCGCGTTGCCGGTCGCGGCCAGGTGCACCCGTTCGGCGAGCCGGCCGCCGGCCAGCTGTTGGGCCCGGTCGTAGGGGTCGTCGACGAGGACGATGCCGTAGGCGGCCGCCGTCTTCGTCTGCACGTTGCGAGTCTGCTTGACCCAGGTGGCGTCGGCGACGGACCGCGAGGTCATCGACGGGACCAGCTTGGCGACCGTTCGGACCGGCGCGGCCAGGCCCTGGCCGTCCACCGTGAGCCCGTCCCGGTGGGCGTCGGCCTGCGCGTCCGACGGGCGGAACCAGGCGTAGCCGTCCCGGGACATCGCGTCGTCGTCCACCACGGCCTGCGCGGCGTCGACCATCAACTCACCCAGTGCCTGCCGCGACGCCGGATCGGTCAGCCAGCGCAGCTCGGGGCCCTCGGTGCCGGCGAGGCCGGCGAGTTCGGCGAGCAGGGCCGGATCGACCGGGTCCGGCCGGTAGGGCCCCCGGTTCGTGCGCCGGGTCGTGATCGCCTGGGCGAGCGGGGTGAACTCGACGTGAACGGGGGTGACGTCGATGCGGGCGATGAGACCGGAGTCCGGCCCGTCCGGCAGTAGCGTCACGGTCGGCCGCAGGCCCTTGGCGGGTGCCGCGACCACCGCGTTCTCGATGGCCGCGCCCAGCGCGACGGTGCGTTCGCGGCGATAGGGATCCACAGTTGGCATCACGCGTTCGTCATCGGCACGCACGTCCAGCCAGGTCGGGCCGGCGGTGAAGCGCCAGGGCTGGGTGTTGTGCGGGCTCGGGGCCAGCACCGCGGCGGCGACCATGCCGAAGATGCCGTGCGCGTCCGTCCACGCGTCCCAGGGCCGCAGGGCCGACCCCCGGTGGGCTCCGATGATTGCTGTGTCGTCGATGCCCATCGTGGTGACCTCTCGCTCGATCGCTGGCGGCCGGTGGCCGGCCCTTGGTTGCTTTCGCCACGGTAGAAAGGGGGGCGCCCGGCAGGCAGAGTCCAAGGTCCCGGCCGGACGAGGACTCTTCGGACGGATCGAGGAGCGCGGACGGAGAAAGGGCGGATCGCCGCGCCGGCCGGGGCCGGACCGCTCCGACCTGCCGCGCCGAGAAGGAAAGAGCCCGCGCAGCGACACTTTTCCTGCCGAACGTGGGTGCTGCGGCCCTGTGGGCCCCACGGGCGGCACCCATGCCGCCGAATAAGCGCTCCGACGAGGACAAGCACGACCAGGGCGGAAGAAAAAGGCCGGCGCGTGCACCCGGAGGTGTTCGCGCCGGCCCATCGACAGGCGGTGCTTTCGCAGACCGGATCCCCCATGCCGGATCCCCACCGGGAGCGTGGCTCTGTCCCCGCCGCGGGACGTAGACCGGTGTGATCCGACGGGCATCGTTCCTGTCGAACGAGGTTAGGCTAACCTACGTCCCGCCGCCGACGCAAGCGGATACTCGAGATTGATCTGTCAGAAGGCCGCTGCGCTGATCTTCGCACGAAATCTGCGCCCGAAATGTCCGGCTCGGTCGTGCGATGACGCTTCTATGTTTGTCAAGCCCTGATGTTGATCATGTTCGGGTTGTCTTGAGTCTTGGTGCGGCGGTGCCCGTTTCTCCGCTGTCGACGGTGCGCCGGGACGCGGCAGGCCCCGTCCAGCCTCGTCGCTTTATGCTTTTGTCCGGAGCGTGGGGGGCCTGCCACCTCCCGGCGGTGGGGGCGCCTGCGGAGAAACGGGCATGGCTGAGCAAGCCATTCCTTGGTGTCTCATAGAATGGCCGGCCCGGTGATATGGGGGTTACGCGGCCGGTGCCGCCGCCGTCATGGTCGTCGACGGGGGCTTGAGGGCATCGATCGTCTGGAGGACCTTGAACAGTTCGCGGGCGATATAGCGCTTGAGCATGCGACGGATCTCTTTGATGTTCATGTCCTTACTGCGCCGCCGGATGTAGCCCTGGGTGCGGGGATCGTTGCGGGCGCGAGTCAGGGCGATGATGTGCAGGGTGCGGTTCATCCGGCGGTCGCCGCCGTAGTTGAGTCGGTGCCGAGTGATCCGGCCGCTGGAGGCGGGCACGGGGCTGGCACCGGCCAACGCGGCGAACGCGGCCTCGCTGCGGCAACGACCGTGGTGACTGTAGGTCACGATCGCTTGGGCCGCGCCCACCGGCCCGACTCCTGTCAACGCGAGCAGCTGCGGAGCGACCGGCTCGATGATCGCCTTGAGTCGCTGGTCGTTGTCCCTCAGCTGCCGATCCAGGGTGATGATGGCCTCGGCCATCCGGCGCAGCTCGCCGACCCGGACCTGCTCATCGATGCCCATGTCCTTACCGACCCGGCCGGCGGCCAATGTCCGCAGGACACCAGCGGTCAGGTCACGCTTACGCATCGCGTGCTGCCCGGCATCACCGGTGAGCAGGACCGCCAGGAGCTGGTTGATCAGCTGGGTCCGATGCTTGCTCATGCCTTCCCGGCCCACCGACAGCAGGCGCAACGCCTCCGGTATCCCGTTCCCAGTCCGTGGAACGGGAACCCGGTCGATCGACATCGCCAACACCTTGCGGGCCGCCAACAGAGCGTCACCAGGATCGGACTTACCGCGGCGGCCCCGTTCCCCACGAGAGGGCCGTTCCACCTCGACGACCACGATCCCGACCGCCTGCAACGCCCGGCACGCCCCCGCGCCGTAGCTGCCGGTCCCCTCCAGCCCGACCAGGAACCGCTCGGACGGCACGGTCTGCAAGATCCAGGTGACCGCCTGGTCGTACCCGTCCTCGTCGTTGTCGATGGTGATCTGGTCCAGCACCGCACCGACCGGGGACACCACGCACAAACTGGTCGTGTCCACATGAGTGTCGCCGCCGACGACAGCATCGACGGAATCTGCCACAGTAGGCATTGGCTCGCGCTCTCCTTTCCAGAGCTCGGGTCCAACAAGGGGTCGACGCCGGCCTGGAAGCCCCACCCACGGCATATCTGTGACGGGTCACCCACCCCCGCGCGAACGAGGGAAAGGGACAGGCTTCTAATCAGGCCAACAGGTGAGCAGGCCGGCGTCGGCGCCCGGGACGACAAGTCAAAACGAAGACACACCGAAGTGGCCGAATCAGCGCTGAGTCAATCCCGAACACCAACACCGGATCCTGCCAGCACCTCCAGAACCGGCGCACACCCAGACTCACAGATCAGCGCAGCGATCGTTCCGCCGACGGAAGCGATCGTTCCGTCTACAGAAAGGCGGCATCACAGACATACCGACGCCCGGTGGTTCGCCTGATCAGCGGAATGACCACCGCGATCCT
The DNA here is from genome assembly GCA_044223435.1 of Nakamurella sp. Taxonomy (GTDB): domain Bacteria; phylum Actinomycetota; class Actinomycetes; order Mycobacteriales; family Nakamurellaceae; genus Nakamurella. Next base: position 23,553 of record JBGALY010000055.1, on the reverse strand, counting down.
GCCGGAGACCTACCATCGGCGCGATCGTGTTCGCTCCTGCTCGTCGCCGTGCCGACGAGCGCGATCCCGATAGGCTGACCCGCGTGCCGGACGTCGACCAGCCCGCGAACGGCGGGGACCCATCCCACGACCGCACCCGGCGCGACGAACCGCCCACCCACGGCCACGAGGGCCCACCCACGGCACGCGGCAACCCGCAGGACTGGTTCGACGACACCGGCGAACCGCCGGACCACACCCAGCCGTACGGGCCGCCCGGCGACCCCACTCCCGGCGTGGTGCCCGGCATCGTGCTCGACAACCGTTATCGGCTGGAGGAGTTGCTCGGCCGGGGCGCCACCGCCGAGGTGTACCGGGGGCTGGACGAACTGCTCGCCCGGCAGGTGGCCGTCAAGGTGTTCCACCGCGGCATCAGCGACCCCACCGCGGTGGCCCGGCAACGCACCGAGATGCAGGTGCTGGCCAAGCTGCATCACCCCAACCTGGTCACCGTGTACGACGCCAGGCTGGGCGTCGAACCGGCGCCGAACGCCGACGGCGAGGACAGCGTCGAACCCGATGCCGACCTGACCTACCTGGTCATGGAACTGGTGCAGGGCGGGACGCTGGCCAACCGCATCACGCCGACCGGGATGGCCCCCACCGACGTGGCCCGCATCGGCGCAGCGGTCGCCGGCGCGCTCGCCGCCGTGCACGGCCACGGCCTGGTACACCGGGACGTCAAGCCGGCGAACATCCTGATGTCCACCGAGGGTGACGTCAAGCTCAGCGATTTCGGCATCGCCCGGGAGCTGGCCGCGGAGCGGCTGACCGCCGCGGTGGACGTGATCGGCACGGCGGCCTACCTGAGCCCCGAGCAGGCCCGGGGAGCGGAGGTCGGTCCGCCGACCGACGTCTATGCCCTCGGCCTGGTCCTGCTCGAGGCGCTGACCGGCCGCCGGGAGTTCCCCGGCCAGGCGGTCGAGTCCGCGGTGGCCCGGCTGCTGCGCGACCCGGTGGTGCCGGACACGCTGCCCGGCTCCTGGCCCGCCCTGCTCCGGGCGATGACGAGCGCCGATCCGGTGCGCCGGCCGACCGCCGCCCAGGTGGAGGCGACCCTCACCGGACGGGGGCAGTTGCCCGCCACTCCCGCGGCGACCGCGACGTTGCCACAGCCGGTGCCGTCGCCGATTCCGCCGCCACCGGCACCGCGGAAGTCGAACGCGGGCAAGACGTTCGCCATCACCCTGCTGGTTTTGGCGATCGCCGCGCTGGCCGTCGTCGGCGTGATCGCGCTGATCCAGCGCAACTCGCAGACCGACACGCCGACGGTGCCGACCACGACCCCGACATCGACCCCGACATCGACCGCGCCGTCCGTGGTCACTACCACCCTGACCGAGACGACCGAGCGGGAGACTCCGACCACCCGGACCACGCCGACCACCACCAGCACGAGCACGACGCCGACCACACCGACGACGCCGACCACCACGCGCACCACACCCACCACCCCGACGTCGACCACCACGAGCACCCCGATCACCACCACCGAGGAGCAGCAGCCGGCCCAGACGCCCGCAACGCCCTGATCCGGCAAGGCGCCGTCCGGCGCGGCACCGGCCGGCGCGGGCGCGGCACAGGTGCCGGCGGGCTCTTGGCGACACCGGTGCGCGGGTCGAGCGAGGACGGACCGGATGCATCAGACGACCGCTGACGAGCCCACGCCAACGCCGGTCGCCGCTGTGTCCGGGTCGCGGGCCACCCTGGTCACGCGCTCCGGACGGTCGCGCCGACCCGCGTCGCGCTCTCGCATGCCTTCGCCGCGCCCTGGCTGAGCTGGGTCTTCCCCGCCATGCCGGTGATGTTCTTTCTCGCCGGGTCCGTGCTGGCGACGCGACCGGCGCGGTCGCTCGCCTGACGAGGTCGCCCGGCCCCGGCTCCGGGCAGCCCGCCGGATCGGCGGTTCGCTCGTCGAGCCCACCGGCTGCTGATCCCGTTCTGGGTCTACTCGCTGGTCGTCCTGATGACGACGGGTGACGACGGCGCCGACGCCGGCACCGGTGGGCACCGACCAGCCGCCGGCGGCTGCCGACGCGTCGTGGCTCCGGCCGCTGTCGTGGCTGATCCCGCTGCACGACACCGCCGACACCGACCGGGTCTGGCTGGCTGGCCACCTTTGGTGCCTGACCGACTACCTGTGCCTGCTGGCGCTGCTGCCGCTGGCCGTGTTGCTCGCCCGGCGGGTCCGGCTCGTGATCGCGGTCGCGCTGGCCGGGCTGGCGCTGCTGGAGTTGGCGCCAGCCCTCGGGCTGCCCCACCCCGACCGGGGTCGCTCGGGTGGCCATCGGCGACCTGCTCTGATACGGCATGTTCGCTTGCTGCTGACGTCCTGTTCACCGGGGTCGCCGTGCTCGCCTTCGGCTGAGTGGAGGACGTCGCGGCTCGCCAACCGGCGCAGTGGTGGCCCGGTCGACGCATCGGTGGCCGGCCCGCGACCGGCTGGACGAGTACGCCGCCCCGGATGCTGATCGGGCCGGCCGTGTTGACCGTTGCCGGACCTGGAGCGGGAGCGCGCAGCGCGACGGTGAGTCCACCGCGGCGCAGTCCACGGTCGCCATCGCGTCGATGACCAAGACGTTCACCGCGACGCTGATCCTGCAGTTCGCCGCCGACGGTCTGCTCGACCTGGATGCGCCGGTTCCCGACCTGCCCGGCGTGGCCCGCCCACGGACGGCCTGCCGGTCACGCCCCCGGCAGCTGCTGCAGCACTCGACCGGCCTCATCCAGTACACCGAGGCGCCCGGCTACGATCCGTCGCGCGTGTACACCGCCGCCGAGCTGGTGTCGCTGTCCACCCGGGCTCCGCGGGTCCATCCACCGGACGAAGCCGTGTCCAACAGCAACAGCAACTACCTGTGGCTCGGCCTGCTGCTGGAGTCACTGTCCGGATCGGACTACGGGACGCTGGTCCGGGAACGCATCGCCGAACCGCTTGGCCTGTCCACGGTGAATCTGATCTCCGACGACCGCGCCGGATGGGTGGGTTCGTCGTCCGGCGGGGTCACCGCCGCGCCCGTCGACGTGGCTGCCTCTTCGACGCCCTGCTCGATCGCGACGAGGTGCTGACAGACGCCCGCCGGGCGATGACCGGCCTGAGCACCTCAATATCGACCTCGGCGTGTGGCCGCCGTGCCCATGCGGGAAAAGCACCGAGGGCGGCAAGTGGGCGACGGGGTTGGGCCATTTCAACGCGGACAGCGCCACGTTCGCCTTCCCGGACGAGCGCCTGGCCGTCTACGTGCACATCGGCGGCGCCGACGATCCGCCGGTGAGCGCCGGACGGATGAACGAGATGCGCGAGCAACTGCTGGCCCTCATGCGGGACACCGCACGGCACGGTGGCGCCGCGGGCCCCCGATGGTTCATCGTTCGATGTATTGTGAGCGGATGTTCGCCGTCGCCCATGCAGAGGTGCTGGCCCGGTTCGGCGGCGCGTTGTCCGACCCGACGCGGGCCCGGGTGCTGCTCGCGCTCCGGGAGGCGCCCGCCTATCCGGCCGAGCTCGCCGATCTGCTCGGCGTATCCCGGCAGAGCCTGTCCAACCACCTGGCCTGCCTCAGGGGCTGCGGCCTGGTGGTCGCGGTCCCGGAGGGCCGGCGGGTGCGTTACGAGCTGGCCGATCGGCGTTTGCGACACGCGCTCACCGATCTGCTCGGCGTCGTGCTGGCCGTCGACGGCAACCACGTCCACCACTCGTCGGCAGTCGGGATCGACTGACCTAACGGCTCAGGAGGGCCGATTGAGGGCCGGTCGACGGCAGGAGCACCGTCACGACAGATGCCGCCCCGAACTGGTCGTCCGGAGCGGCATCGTCGACGGGCCGGTCGGCCCTACGGTCAGTCGGCGGCGCGCAGGCGCTCCCGCAGTTCGGCGACGTTGCCCGACTTGGGCAGCCCGCGCCGGACGAGTTCCTCCTGCAACTGGACCTTGGTCCAGCCCTGGTAGGTCTCGGCCTCCTCCGCTTCTTCCGCTTCCTCTTCGGCCGGTTCCGCCGCCTCGGCGACATCTTCGACGACATCTTCGGCGACATCGGCGACGGCCTCCGCAGCCTCCTCGACGACCTCGGGCGCCGCCTCTGCCTCCGCCTCGGCCGCCTCCTGCGTGGCGGCCGAGCCCGGGGTGACCGCGGCCAACGCCTGCTCGCCGGCCTTGGTCATCGACTCGGCGATCTCGGCGAACGGCGCGCCGAGCGTCTTGGCCTGCTTGCGGGCGGTCTCCAGGATCACCTCGGCCTGCCGGCGCGCCTCCGCCAGGATGGCCTCGGCCTGCTCCCGCGCCGCCTTGCTCGCGGTCTCCGCCCGCTCCCGGGCCGCCTCGATGATGTCCTCGGCCTGCTTGCGGGCCGCCTCGGCGCGCGCCGTCAGGTCCTCGCGGACCGACTCGGCCGCCCGGCGTGCGGCCTCGGTGCGCGACTCGACCTGGTCGCGGATCGTCTCCGTCGCCGATTCGAGCTCGCCGCGCGCCGCTTCGCCGACCCGCTCGGTCACGCCGAGCATCTTGTGCGCGAAATCGCGCTGCCCTTCCAGCATCTTCTCCGCGAAATCGAAGACCTGGTCGATGACCTCGTCAGGCTGCGGGGCCCGGGCGGGCGCATCGCCCAGCTTGCCGAACGCATCCTGGGTGATCTTGGTCCAGGTCTCCACCGCATCCACAGCCTGCGCCTGGGTGGAGCGCACGGCTGCCGCGAACTGTTCCTGAGGGGAGGACATCACGTTCCTTCCGGTTGACGCCGCATCGTGCTGGGCACCGTGGCGCGGCAGTGTCAAAGGTGCTGGCCGGAACCACGTTATCGAGATTTCGACCAGGAGAACACCACGCATTGCCACGATGACGACGCGCCTGGCGACGCGGTTGCCGACGATGCCGGCCGCCAGCTCCGCGGGGCACCGCACCGACCGTCCGGCACCGCACGGACACGGCTCGTCACTCGACCGGAGCGGGCCGGTCGCGTGCCGGATCGGCCGGCACGCGCATCAGGCCGGGCGGCCCAGCCCGGACAGGTGGCCCCGACCGGCGGCGGTGGGCCGAAAGCGAGGACGGACAACGTGTTTCGCGGCACGCCGGGACCGGACCCGGGACTGCGCGGACCGCCGCCGCCGAGCGTCGATCAGCCGCACCCCATCCGACGCGACCCTGAATCCGGGTTCCACCTCCGTCGCCCGGCACCGTCGGGGGCGCCGGACGATCACCCGTGACAGAGCCGCCCCGACCACGACCAGGCCCGTGGCCAGGTCACGACCGACCCGACCGCAGCGGAAGGGATGTTGCGCGGCTCACGATTTCCGTCCAGCGGCAGCGGGAATGTCACAACCAGCCCGGGCGGCCGCGCCAAGCGGGGCTTGCCGAGCGACGTCAACACCGTCATCGCAGCGCCCGAGCCGGGACGGCCGAGCCGGCGAGGCGTCCGGGGAGGGCGGCGCGGCCATTCGTGCGGTATCGGCTCGTCCGGCATCGATCGCGGGCGTCAGTCGAATTCGGTGGTCGGAGTCACAATCCAATTGTTAGCCGGTTAGCCAGAAAGTCAGCTAATCTGCTAACGGGTGCCGGTGTGTCCGGTGCCCGCGAAACGTGTCGAACACAACCATTCGAAGGAGCGCCCCCCATGGCAACCGCCACCAAGGCCGCGCAGAGCGGGGCCGAGAAGCCCGAGAACGCCGTCGCGCAGGTCACCGACACCATTTCCTCCACCGTGTCCAAGGCGACCGCCGTCGCCAACGACCTGGTCACCAAGACCACCGACGCCTTCACCCCGGTCGTCAAGTCGGCCGAGGCCAAGACCCAGGAGCTGACCGCCGCCTTCGCCGAAGAGGTGAAGAAGGCCGAGGCCAAGGGCCAGGAGCTCACCGAGCAGTTCACCGCCGAGGTCCGCAAGGCCGAGGCCAAGGCGCAGGAGCTCACCGAGGCCTGGGTCGCGGAGTACAAGAAGGCCGAGGCCAAGGCGCAGGAGTACGCCGAGGCGTTCACCGCCGAGGTCAAGAAGGTCGTCGTGATCTCCGTCGACTCCTACCAGGAGGCCGTCAAGCGCTACCTGGACCTGACCGTCGAGTTCGTCGACACCTTCAAGAACGATGCGGTCAGCGAGCTGACCAAGAAGAACGCGAAGGCGATCACCGAGCTGGTCGACGCCTCCGTGAGCCAGGCGCACGACCTGCTCAAGTAAGCGTCACCTCGCGGGGTACCTCCCACCCCACAAAGCTGAAGGGGCGGACGGCATCAGCTGTCCGCCCCTTCGGCCTGTCCCGGGCCGGGCGCGGGATCGGTCGTCATCCCAGGTACAGCGAGGCATCCTCGGCCGACGAGTCGCCCGCCTGGACGGGCAACCGGGGTCGCGTGCCGACCACCCGGCGCTCCACCCCCGCGGTCGGCCGGCCGAAGCCGTCGGGCCGCCAGTCGTCGGTGCGGGCCCAGCCCAGGTCGCGCAGGGCGTGGTCGGCCGACGTGTCCCCGGGTGTCCGCATCGGCGCGTCACCGACCCGCAATCCGGTCGCGTCCAAGACGAAAACAGCACCTTCGAAGCGTTTCTCGGTGGGCCGGTGATCGATGACCGGCCAATCCATGCAGAACGAAGCGGGATCGTCCTGGACCGCGATGAACCGGGACTCGACCATCCTGTTCAACCCCTCCGCCCGTCGTTCCCCTCGACCCCGTGCCCGCATCGGTGACGACCGGAGGCACTGGGGAGAATCCGCCCATATCGGGCCGTGTTCTGCACGCTACCCTCGGTGACCCGGCCTGGGAAGGGCCCACCGCCGGTCATGCCGGGACACGCCGTGCAGAGTTCCGCGATCACCGGATGCATGCCGCACCGGGGCCGAGCGGATCGGACCGGTGGCCGCCCCAGGATCGAACGCCGGTGCCGCTCAGAGGATGTCGCCGGGCCGGTAGCCGGCGGCGACCGGATGCCGGGCCCGTACCTGATCGATCCGGTCGAGCACGGCCGCGGTCTGCCGCTCGGCCAGACCGGTGAACGAGAGCCGGTCCGCGAGCAGCGCGTCCAGGTCGGAACGGTTCAGCGGCAGCCGCTCGTCGGCGGCCAGCCGGTCCAGCAGGTCGTTGTCCACCTGTCCCTTCTCCCGCATGGCCAACGCCACGGCGACCGCGTGTTCCTTGATCACCTCGTGCGCCGTCTCCCGGCCGACCCCCGCCCGCACCGCGGCCATCAGCACCTTGGTGGTGGCCAGGAATGGCAGATACCGCTCGAGCTCCCGGTCGATCACCGCGGGATACGCGCCGAAATCGTCCACGACGGTCAGGAAGGTCTCGATCAGCCCGTCGATCGCGTAGAACGCGTCGGGCAGAGCCACCCGGCGGACCACCGAGCAGAACACGTCGCCCTCGTTCCATTGCGCGCCGGCCAGTTCACCGGCCATCGAGGCGTAGCCGCGCAGCACCACGGCCAGCCCGCAGACCCGTTCGCAGGAGCGGGCGTTCATCTTGTGCGGCATGGCCGACGAGCCGACCTGCCCGGGCCGGAAGCCCTCGGTGGCCAGCTCCGCACCCGCCATCAGCCGGATCGTGGTGGCCAGCGAGGCCGGCCCGGCCGCCAGCTGCACCAGCGCCGAGAGCACCTCGTAGTCCAGCGAGCGCGGGTAGACCTGGCCGACGCTGATCAGCGCCCGACCGGACGGCGAGACCGCTTCCACCACCGTCGATTCCAGCGCGTCCACGGCCTGCGCCGAGCCGAGCAGATCGAGCATGTCCTGGGCCGTGCCGACCGGACCCTTGATGCCGCGCAGCGGATACCGCTCCAGCAGCTCCGACACTCGTTCGTAGGCCAGCAGCAGCTCCTGCGCGGCGGACGCGAAGCGTTTGCCCAGAGTGGTCGCCTGGGCCGGTACGTTGTGGGACCGTCCGGCCATCACCAACCCGCTGAACTGACCGGCCCGGGCGCCCAGCCGGTCCAGCACCGCCACCGCGCGATCGCGGATCAGCGTCAGCGACCGGACGATCTGGTCCTGCTCGACGTTCTCGGTCAGGTCCCGGCTGGTCATCCCCTTGTGCACCTGCTCGTGCCCGGCCAGCGCGTTGAACTCCTCGATGCGGGCCTTCACGTCGTGCCGGGTGATCCGCTCCCGGGCCGCGATGGAGCCCAGATCCACGTCGTGGACGACACGTTCGTAGTCGGCCAGGACCTCGTCGGGCACGTCCAGCCCGGCGGCCCGCTGCGCGCGCAGCACCGCTATCCAGAAGCGCCGCTCGGCGACGACCTTGTTCTCCGGCGACCAGATCGCCACCATCTCCGGCGACGCGTATCGCTGGGCCAACACGTTCTCGACAGCGGCTGCACTCACCGGTCAATCCTGACAGCCCGGTCCGGCCGGCCGGCAATCCGGTCCGCCGGCGTTCCGGCGACCGGTGGTCCGGGCCGTGCCGGTCGGCCGCGGCTCAGCGCGCCCGGCGGATCGCCCGGACCAGGTATTCCTCGAAGGTGACGGTGCCGAAGGCGTTGTCCGGGGTCAGGTTCCATCCCTCCCGGTAGGCGTGCAGCAGCTTGCCGGGCACCGGGACGCCGACGATCCGGCGCGTCTTGTCCGCCGCCACCAGATACTGCCGGGCCAGGTCCTCGACCGTCTGCACCAGCGGGCCGCCGATGTCGGTGGCGCGCCCGACCGGCTCGGCCTCGGCCAGGTCGACCAGCCGGCGGGCGGCGTCCCGGGTGTCGATGGACTGGAACTGCAGGCCGGCCGGCAGCGCCATCATCGGGAGTCGTCCGGCATTGCGCAGGACGGTCAGCACCAGGTCGTGGAACTGGGTGACCCGCTGCACCGTCCACGGCAGGCCCGCGCGCTGCACGATGTCCTCGATGCCGACCTTGTACCGGTACATCTTCAGCGGAATGCGATCGACGCCGACGATGGACACGAAGACCAGGTGCGGCGAGCCGCCGAGCAGCGCGGTCTCGATCAGCCGGCGGGTGCCCCGCACGTCGTTGTCCGGATGCCGGTACTCGGTCGCGCAGTGGATGATCGCGTCCACGTCGGCGACCGCGTCCGCCAGCCGGACCCCGCTGACCAGGTCACCGGTCACCCACTGCACGCCGGCCGGATCCCCGGAGTTCTTCTCTCGGCGACTGAGAACCCTTGCTCGCCGGTCCCTCTCGATCAATTCCTGGACGACGGCCCGGCCCAGCTTGCCGGTCCCGCCGGTCACCAGGATCGGTCTGCTCATGGCGATCACGCTCTCACACGGGCACCCCGCGGGCGGGCGGATTGACGCAGATGGATCGAATGGTCAGGCTGAACGGCGGGCACCGAACCGGGGCAAGGAGGGGCGATGGCGCTGCAATCCGGCTGGTTCGATGACGCCCCGGCGACCGACTCGGTGCTCCGGGGGTTCCTGCACAACCAGGCGGACGTCGGGGATCTGGTGGCCGGCGCGGTCGGCGGTCGGTATACCCGCGTTCCGGGGTTGGCGCTGGCGGACACCGGCGGGCCCGTCGTCTACGCGAACCAAGCGGTGCTGTTCCGGCCGGTGCTCGACGCCGACGACCCGCTGCTGGACGAGGTGGACCGGTTCTTCGCCGGGCCGCGGCCCGCGATGATGCTGTCGGCGTGGCCGACGCCGGACCTGACGGGCCGCGGCTGGCAGTTGATCGGGCATCCGATGTTCGTGGTGCGGGCGCCGGGGCCGCACGACGTCGTGTCGCCGGCCGGCGTCGGCGTGGCGGCGGCCCACACCGCGGACGATCTGGCCGTGGCCGAACGGATCGTCATCGACGGCTACCCGCTGCCCGAGGCGGCCTGGCTGCCCCCGCACGCCCTGTTCGGGACGGCCCTGCTGCGCGGACCGATCGTGATCCGGATCGCCTACGTCGACGGCTACCCGGCCGCGGTCGGCTCCGGGCACGTCGGGCACGGCGTGGCGAACCTGTGCCTGGCCGCGACATTGCCCACGACCCGCCGCCGCGGCGCCTGGCAGTCCCTGGTCTGGGCCCGGGTGGACGACGCGCCCGAGCTGCCCGCCGTGGCGTTCACCAGTGACGACAGCCGTCCCGGGTTCATCCGGCTCGGGTTCCTGCCGATCACCCGGTTCACCCTCTGGCTGATTCCCGGCCGGCACTGACCGACGCCGTTCGCCCACTTGCCCCATATGCAGGTTCGATCGGCCAGGGAACCTGCATCTGACGCAAGTCGAGGACGACCGGATAACCCGACCGCTGCGACACGGGACGACGTGGTTTGCCTAGGGCGGTCCGTGGTCCTTCCCGATATGCGGCTCGTTCTCGAACCGTGGTCCCCCCGACACCCGTCTGGTCACCCCTGCGTTCCTCGACTTTGGCCATATGCAGGTTCGGAGGGCCAGGGAACCTGCATATGACACGAGTCGAGGCAGAAGACTCCCAGATCAGCCGAGCGCGCCGAGCACCGCCGCGGCCGCGGCCGACAGCTGATCCGCGGACAACCCCGACGGGATCGGCGCGATGCCGGTGGCCGGCCGTCCGCCCACCTCCACCTCGTAACCGTTGCCATAGGCGTAGACGGACAGGTTCCCCGCGTCATTGGACACGTACTGATCCCCGCCCCGGGCAACACACCGTGCCCCCGTCTCGCTGGCCGATTGGGCGCACGCGCCAGGCTCGGCGTGAGTCACCCGGACCACCAGCTGGGTGTCCGGGGTGGTGCCGGTCAGCGAGGCCCCGGCGACCGGATCGGCCGGACAACCCAGGCCCAGCAGGCCGGGGGCGCCGAACGCGCCCGCAGGCAGGGCGCCGACCAGAGCCGCGGAGGCCGCGTCGGGCAGCGCCGGCCAGCAACTAGCGGTCACCCCGCCGCCGGCGGCGGGTCCCTCGGTCGGTGCCGTCCCACCCGGCACCGGCACCGTCTGGGTCAGCGCATCCTGGCCGGGTGGCGGACGGTTCGCGTCCGGGTTCGACGGGTCGACGGTCACCGACGGCGCCTCGCCGCCCTGCCCCTGATCGGCGGCGCCCGGCGCGCCCTCGGCCGATCCGGCGGTCGGCACCGCGGCGGCCGCGTCGCCGGCCTGCGTGGCCGCGGACTGCGCGGCGGCCGCTGACGTGTCGCGGGCCGCACCCGCCGACGTGGTGCTGCCGGAGTTCGACACGGCCAGCGGGATCACGATCGCCGCGACGCCCACCGCACAGGCCGCGGCCAGTCCGGCGATCCAGCCGGTACGACGACGCTTGGCCCGTCGCTCGGCGTCCTGCGCGGCGCTGAGCACGTGCAGTTCCCCGACGGTGGCCGGCGGCGAACCGGCCGGGACGGCGGGCTCGGCGGCGGGCCGGATGGCGGGGAGCGCGGTCGTTGCGCCGGCACCGTCCGCGGCCGGCGGAGCATCGGCCGACGGCGCGCCGGACTTGGCCGCGGCGATCACCGACAGGGCGGACACCGAAGTCGGCGGCGCGTCCGGGTCGTCGGCCAGGTCGGTCAGCAGGCGCCCCAACGCCGCACCGTCGAAGTCGTCGACATCATTGGAGTCGGTCGGGCCGGTCATGGCCGCCCTCCCCCGCTGCCCACCGCGCCCTGCCGGACCAGCGCCTGCTTCATGGCCGCCAGCCCCCTGGCGGTCTGCGACTTCACGTTGCCCTCCGAACATTCCATCGCGGCGGCGGTGGCCGCCACATCCAGGCCGTCGAAGTACCGCAGCACCAGCATCGCCCGCTGGCCGGGTGGCACCTCGTCCAACGCCATCCTGATCAGCTGGCGATCGGCCACCACGGAGGCCAGATCCAGACCCGTAGCGGGCACGTCCGGCACCGTGTCAACGGCCCGCTCCCGGTGCCAGGGCCGGCGAGACTCGTCCACCGCGGCCCGCATCAGGCACCGCCGGACGTACGCGTCCAGGGCGGCGTAGTCCCGGATGTCCGACCATGCCCCGTACAGCTTGACGAACGCGATCTGGGTCAGGTCGTCCGCGCGGTGCCAGTCCCCGCACAGCAGGTAGGCAGTGCGGCGCACCCGATCCCGTCTGGCCGTGACGTACACAGAGAACTGCGCCTCCTCCTCCGGACCCACGAAGCCTCCAGCTCTGACACGGACAAGACGGACGGTGACCATTGGATGGTTGCACGAGTTCCGAAGATCGGTCGTCACTCGTTCGGCTCATCGTCGGGGTGGTCGACGCCCTACGATGCGAGGTCCGCCTGCCACACGACCGGGAAGGTGGGGGCGGCCGACCCGCCGGCCGGTTCCGTGGTGATCGCCATCTGCGTGTCGCTGAGCTGCATCGGCTCCGTGACGACCTGCGGCTGCCCGTCGGCGGCCTGTGGCAGCAGACCCAGCGAGCGGGGCGGGTTCTGCGGAGCGTTCGACAGCGCCCAGAGCTGGTAGGTGCGGTCGTCGGGTAACGCGGGTAGCCCGCTGACGTCGACGGTGACCGCGCCACAGGAGACCGCGTACACCACCTCGCCCTGACCGCTGGCCGGGCTCACCCGGACCTGATCGGCCGCGCTCGACACGCATTGCTCCGGGGTCTGCGCGACCTGTTGCTGGCCGCGGAACTGGGTGATCACCACCGCGCCGCCGACGATCACCACTGCGGCGACGGCGGCTGCGATCAGGGCTCCCGGCCGCCGGTACCAGGGCGAGCGACGCCGGCCGGCGACCGGGAGCGCGTCGCGGGCCGGTCCGACGGCGTCATCGGTCGGCGCCGACGAGGGCTGTGCGGAGGTCGTGTCCGGCGTCATCGTCGCCGGTGAATCCGGGGCCGGCAGCTGCGGGGTCACCGCGACGGCGGCCAGCACGGATCGGCGCAGGGCGGCGGGCGGCGTCTCGGCGGCGACCGCCGCCAGCCGGGACACCGTCTCGCGGAAGCCGACCAGCTCGGCGCGGCAGGAATCGCAGGTGTCGATGTGGGCCTCGACCGTCGCCCGCTCCCGCGCCGGCAGAGCGCCGAGCGCCAACGCCGCGGTGTCCAGGTGCTCCCCCTCACTCACGTCGCCACCTCCCCGGGTCGCCTCGCCCGCTCGGCCACCCGGACACGGCGCCGCCGCCTGCGCTGACGGTTCGCTCGGCAAGCCTCGCTCACGTCGCCACCCCCAGACACTCGCGCAGCCGGATCAGGCCGTCCCGCAGCCTGGTCTTGACGGTCGACAATGGGGCGGAGAGCAGCTCGGCGACCTCCCGGTAGGTGTATCCGCTGAAGTACGCCAGCGTGATCGACTCCCGCTGCAACTGGGTCAGTGAGCCGAGGCAGCGCTGCACGGCGCGACGCTCGAACGCCGACTCGACCGCCTCCACCACCGTGTCGACGTCCCGCTCCGACGACGTCTGCGCGACCTTCACCTCACGGTCGGTGGCCGCCTGCGCGGACCGCACCCGGTCGACCGCGCGCGCGTGGGTCAGCGTCATGATCCACGACGTGGCCGAGCCCCTCGCCGGGTCGTACCGGCCGGCCCGGCGCCAGATCTCCAGGAACACCTCCTGCGCGATCTCTTCGGCGTGGCTGGGGTCGCGGACGATCCGCCGCGCGAGACCGAAGACCCGGGCGGAGAACGCGTCGTAGAGCCGTTCGAACGCGTCCTGCTGCCCGAGCGCGGTGAGCCGCAACAGCTCCTCCGGTGGTCGGTCGATGGCGGAGTCGGGTACTGCGGACAGCGGCCGGCGCGTACCTGGTGCGTCGGGTGGCGGCATGGCGTTTCCTCGCGCCGGGTGGTGGAGTCTCACCCGGTGATTCGGCGGCCGGACTTGGCCGGATTGGGTCCCGCGGAACGGTGACGACCGCGGTCAATGCCGAGGCAGATGGTAACCGCGACCGGCCGCGACCGGTGGTGGCGGGCGGGTCCGCGGCAACTCTTACGGCTCCGTGACGGACACCGGCGTTCACAGTTCCGGGGTGGATCATGGATTCGTGGCCGTGTCCAATGAGGTTCCGCCAGGTCGGTCCGACGCCGATCGTGCGTCATCACCGGCCTCGCCAGGTGGGTGGCGGCCGGGATGGGCCGCGTCCGGACTGGTCGGCGTGATCGCCCTCGGCCTGACTGTCGCGGTCGCCGAACTACTGGCCGCCCTCGGTCAGTTGTTCGGCTGGCTGAACCCGGCGTCCTCGCCACTGTCCTCACTCGGCCAGACCTTCATCGGACTCACTCCGGAATGGCTCAAGCAGTTCGCCATCAGCACGTTCGGTTCCAACGACAAGCTGGCGCTGAGCGCCGGGATGGGCGTGACCCTGCTGCTGGTGGGGTTCGGCGTCGGCGTGGTCGGCCGGGATCGACCGCGGGTGGCCGTCGGCATCGCCGCCGGCCTGGTCGTGCTGACGGGGGCGGCGATCCTGAACAGATCCGGATCCGCGGTGTTCGACCTGCTGCCGCTGCTGATCGGCGCGGTCGTCGGCATCGCCTTTCTGGTCAACACCTTCCGCCGGCAACTCGCGCCCGACGCGACACCGGCACAGACACCGACACAGAGGTCGGTGCTGGACCCGGATAACCCCAAGCCGGACACGGCGGGGGCCGCGCACCCGATGGCCCGGGCGGCGGCCGGCGCGACCAGGCGGGACTTCTTCCGGTTCGTCGGCATCGGAGCGCTGGTCGCGGTGGCGGCGGGTGCGGTGGCCCGGTGGATTCCCAGCAGCGCCGAGGTGGTAGCCAGCCGCGGGTCGGTGTCGCTACCCACCCCGGCCTCGGTGGACGGGGCCGCCCCGCCGGCCGACACCCTCGACGACGTCCCCGGCATCAGCCCGTTCGTCACCGGCAACACCGACTTCTACCGGGTGGACACGGCGTTCGTGGTGCCCCGGATGACCACCGACCAATGGCAGCTGCGAGTGCACGGACTGGTGGACAATGAGATCACGCTGTCCTGGTCGGACCTGCTGGCCATGCCGGCGACCGAGCACATGGTGACCTTGACCTGCGTGTCCAACCCGGTCGGCGGCGACTACGTTGGCAACGCCCGCTGGCAGGGGGTGCGGATCGCCGACGTGCTGTCCATGGCCGGGCCGCAGGCCGATGCCGACTGCCTGTACTCGACCAGCGTGGACGGCTTCTCCGTCACGACCCCGCTGGAGGTGCTCACCGACGGTCGGGATGCGCTGTTCGCCTACGCCATGAACGGCGAGCCGCTGCCGGTGGAGCACGGCTTCCCGGTGCGCATGGTGGTGCCCGGGCTGTACGGGTACGTGTCGGCGACCAAGTGGGTGGTCGACGTCCAGGTGACGACCTTCGCCGAGGCCACCGCCTACTGGACCGCGCGCGGCTGGTCGGCGCGCGGGCCGATCAAGACTTCGTCGCGGATCGACGTGCCACGGGACGGGACCTCGGTGTCCAAGGGCCGGGTGGCGATCGCCGGGATGGCCTGGGCACAGCATCGGGGGATCACCGGGGTGCAGGTGCAGATCGACGACCTGCCGTGGGTGGACGCCACGCTGTCCGGTGATGTCGGGCCGGACACCTGGCGGCAATGGGTCTACTACTGGGACGGCGCGACCTCTGGTCAGCACACCGCGCGCTGTCGAGCAATCGACGCCACGGGTGCCGTGCAGACCGACTTCATCCAGGACGTGATCCCCGATGGGGCGACCGGCCTGGACGAGCGGTCGTTCATGGTGACCGCCTGACCCTGCACCTGCGCACTGACCCTGCACCTGCGAGCGGCTCCGAGCCGGCGGCTGGGCGGCGGCTGAAAATCGGCTCTTGGTGGGAACGACCGCTGTGCTGATCGCACGACCGAGCCGGACATTTCAGGCGCAGATTTCGTGCGTCGATCAGCGCAGCAGCGCTCGGCCCGGGCGCCCGCGAGAACCGACCTACGCTGATCATTCCCGCGAAACCGGCAGCGAAATGCCCGGTTTCGCACGGATTTGATCAGCGGAGAGAGGTCGGCGCGCCGCAGGTTGCCGCCACCGGGGTCCGGCCGTGCTCCGACGGGCATTCCTGCGCCCCCGCATGCCGATGACGCCCACGACGACGCCGACCGGAAGCGATCGTGACGACGACGTCGATGACGGACTCGATGGCCGCACCGACTCGAGACCGCGGCCACCACGCCGACCGGCGGGCGGGTGCCGCCGACGGTTCCGGTGCGTCAGGACGTGGTCGGCGACGGGTGGCTGACCGTTCCGGATCCGCCGGCGTCGCCCATTTCGCCATCTATCTCCCCCTGTGGCCGTCGTCGGTCTGTCTGGCGGAACGGGCCAGCGGGCAAGGCCGCATGTCGCCCTGCCGCCTTCCGGCTCGATCGCAGAGGCCGGCCCTACCACGGCCCCGCCCGCCTCGGCCCCGGCTGCACCGGCAGCGACTGGACCGGCGGTGACTGGACCGGCAGTGGCTGCACCGGCAGGAACCGCCGCCGAGCGATGTCCTCGACGACGGCCAGCGCGCGCCCCGCCGCCGCGACCGCTCCGTGCGCAGTGCCGAGCGGGTACAGCTGGTCCGGCCGCCCGAACGCGGCGGACCTGGCCCGCATGATGCAGCCCCAACGGCCGGGATCGGCGAGCCACCCGCGCCCCACGCCACCGCGAACGGCGTCGAACGTCACCCACTCGCGAACGTTGGGCGCGTTGTACGCCAAGAGCACGCGGCTGGCCGAGGCCTGCATCAAATCGGCAAGAGCCCGCTGTGCGGCGTCGTCGGCCCGGCCGTGGACGCGCAGGCAACCGTCCGTGTCCACCACAGCGATGTCGGTCGCCACGGTCGATCCGGCCGGTATCGCGATCCCGACAACCACCGCAACCCCTGGGCGCAGCATCGCCCTTGCCCATTCCACCGCCTGCCCCGGGGTCCGGGGTCCGCAGTCCGCCCCGATGACGGCGGACATGATGCTCACGTCGCCGCCTCCCCGGGTCGCCTCCCACGCTCGGCCACCCGGACACGGCGCCGCCGCCAGCACCCACGGTTCGCTCGGCAAGCCTCGCTCACGTCGCCGCCTCCCCGGGTCGCCTCCCACGCTCGGCCACCCGGACACGGCGCCGCCGCCAGCACCCACGGTTCGCTCGGCAAGCCTCGCTCACGTCGGATACATGCCTCATCGAACGAACCCCGGCTCGACCTGACGTCCACCATCACGGGCGCCGCCTACCAGCACAGGATGTCGTCGTCGAGATCGGTCCGATCGACGGTCGGCAGGTCCGGCTCGGCGTCGTCCGACCGGATGATCGGTCGGTGCCACTCGGACGGGTCCCCCACGATCATTCCCGGCGCGCTCCCCCGCGCGACCGGGTGCAATGCGAAGATAGACACGATCCGTGAGTAATCGAACACCGTTACCTCCGGTGGATTGGGTGCGTGGCTTCGTGATCCTTCGGCGGCCCTGTCGGCCCTCACGGTCACCCCTCGTACGAGTCCTGCGGCACGTCGGCGTGCCCACCGAACTCGGTGATCGTGAATGCCCAGGGACGGCGCGGTCAGCCGGCCGAACAGATCGGGCCCGCTCGCGGCGGCGGTCCACGCCCCGACCGGCGGCCCGCCCGGATCGATATGCGCTCCATCGGACCGACCTCCTCTCCCCGGATCGCCCGACCGTCCGATGCGACGGGCACATGGAACAGCCACCCAGTGGGAAAACGGTGGGACACCGCCGGGCCGCCCTTCGGCAGCGGGCAACCGGACCGACGAGGCGTGCAGGAAAGAGAGCCGAGCCGACGAGGCGCCCCGGCAAGGCGATCACATGACCGGGGTGGTCGAGGGCGGCGTCGATCTGCTCGGCCCGGTCCGCATCCGTAGCGCCGATGGCATGCAGACGCTGACCCGCCGCCAGGAGATCGGTGTGCTGGGGATGCTTTCGCTGCACGCCGGCAGTCCGGTGACCGGAGCGAGCCTGGTCGACCTGCTCTGGCCGGACGATCCACCACGGACGGCGACCAAGACGATGCAGGGCTACGTCAAGCGGGTGCGCCGGCTGCTGGCGGACAGCCGGATCGACCTGGCCTATACCGGGCCGGCCGGCTATGTGCTCAGCCTGGCGCCGGGACAGGTCGACGCGGTCCACTTCGAGTCCCTGGTCTCCTCGGCCCGGACATGCCAGGTCGACACGGTGCGTCTGGAGCGGTTGGACTCCGCCCTGTCGCTGTGGCGCGGCGAGCCGTTCGCCGGCTGCGATCTGGATGGCCTGCGCCCCTTCCGGGAATGGCTGGAACGGCTGCGCAGCGGCGCCCGGGTCGAGCGGGCGGCCGCCGACATCCGTCGGGGCATCTCGGCCGAGACGATCAGCGCCGTCCGGGCGTTGATCGCCCAGGAACCGACCAACGAACGACTGTGGCTGCACCTGGTCGCGGCCCTCTACCTGTTCGGCAACCCGGTCGCGGCGTTGACGGCCACCGCCGAGGCCCGCCGAGAACTGGAGGAACGGGTCGGCGCCGCCCCCGGTCCTGAACTGTTGGAGATCGAACACCGGATCGGCCTGCATGACGACGTCGAAGGCTGCTATGCCCGGCTCACCGGTGTCGCGCTGCGACCCGGTCGGCCCGACGTCGCCGTGCCCCGACCCAACGCCGCTCTGCCGCTGCCGCTCTGGGCGGGTGAGCTGATCGGTCGCGACGAGGTCGTCGACGAGATCACTCAGCTGATCGACGCGGGCGCGGCGGTCGTCACGGTGGTCGGGCCAGGTGGCATGGGCAAGACCCGCTGTGCCGTCGAGGCGGCCCGCCGTGCCGTCACCCGGTGCGAGGGCCTGGTGGACCTCAGCGGGATCACCGCGGCGGACGAGCTGGGCATCCATCTGGCGGGGTCGCTGGGAGCGCCGGGCCGTGACGACCCGGTGGCCGCAATCGCCGACCAGCTTGCCGGGCGGCGCTGCTGCGTGCTGCTGGACAACGCCGAACAGGTCGAGGGCGGCGCCGCCGTCATCGGCCGGCTGGCCGAGCACTGTCCGACGGTGACATGGCTGGTCACCTCCCGCACCGAGCTCGGCCTCGATGCCGAGCGGGTGATACGGCTGCAGCCGCTGGACCACGAGGCGACGCCCGGCGAGGTCAGCCCGGCCTCGTCGCTGCTCGCGTCAGCGGCCCGGAGGCGCGGCGTCCAGGTCAGGGGCGACGCCTGGCCGGTCATCGACCGGATCGCGGCAGCGATCGGCGGCATCCCGTTGGCCCTCGAACTTGCGGCCTGCCAGCTGCAGACCCTGGACCCGACGGCGTTGCTGCGGTCCCTGGACGAGCCGCTGAGCACCCTGGTCGACCGGCGGCGGACCATCGATCGGCACCGATCCATGCGCGCCTGCTTCCAACTCGGACTCGATCGGCTGGACCCGGCAGCGCGGGACCTGATGGTGGTGCTGTCTTGCCGGTCCAACGGCGCGCCGTACGACGACCTGGCCACGGCCTGGTCCGGCACACCACCGCTGCCCACCGTCGTCACCGAACTCGTCGAAGTTGGATTCGCCTCCACGACAACCGATACCGCCGGGGTGACCCGAGTCACCCAGCTCCCCTTGGTGCGGGCGCTGGGCCAGGAGCTCACGCCGACCGGCGACGTCAAGCCGGTCCAGGCCGCTCTTGATGCGGCCGTGATCACCCGCGCTGCGGCCGCGCAGGACGACGATCACATCTGGACCGTGGAAACCGACCTGTCCGATGTCCGTCGACTGCTTCAGCGCGGCCTGGACGACGACGACGCGCTGGACGATGCGCTGGGTCTGGCCGCGGTGCTCGCCGTGTACTGGTACGCCCGTCGAATCACCGAGGGCCGCAGCTGGCTGGACGCGCTATTGCGCCGCTCGTCCGGGCGTCCGTCGGTCAAGCGGTTACTGGCCATCAACGCGGCCGTGTTCCTGGACCACTGCGTCGGAGACACCACGTCGGTGCGCCGGCGGACCGACGAGGCGTTCGCCGACGGCGCCCCCATGGTGCCGGCCATCCATTCGATGCTGCTGTCGCGCAGCGCGATGCTCGATGCCGCGGACGAGTCCGTCGAATTGGCCAGGACGCGGGCCGCGGAGGCGCTGGCCATCGCCCGGGCGCTGGGGGACGGCCTGGCACTGTGGATGGCGCTGGGCAACGCCGGTGACGTGGCCATCGCCACCCGGGACCCGAAAGCCGCCCGAGGCCTCTACCTGGAGTGCATCGACCAGCTCCGGCGTAGCGGGATGACCTGGTTGTCGGCCGCCCCGTGTGCCCGGCTCGGCGACCTGGAGCTGTCGGCCGGACGCCTGCCGGAGGCACGCATGTGGTACGACCGATCCCTGTCCCTCTGGCTGGCCCGTCCACTCGGGGCCGGCGCCCCGCAGACGTTGGCCGGCCTCGCACGTTTGGACATCGTCGAGGGTCGGCTGAACGAGGCCCGCGCTCACCTGGACACCGGGCTGGCCACCGCGGAGCAATGCGGCAGCCGTGTCGACTACCCGTTCCTGGCGATCGGTTACGCGGGGTTGCTCGCCGCCGGTGGTCACGCCGAGGCGGCGCGGGCGCTGTTCGCACTGGCAATGTTCCACGGCCCCCGGGCCGGTCTGGCGCTCCGGCCGATGATCGAGGCGGAACTGGGACCGCTGTACGCATCGACGGTCGGGGGCCGGACGGCCGGATCGGACGAGGCCCGAGCGATGACCACACCGCTGGAGGACCTTCCGACGGTCATTCGCCGGCTGGTCGCCGGTTGACGGGCGAGCCGCCGCAGTGGCGGCAGGCCGTCGTCGAGGCGTTGCGGGCGGCGCTCGCCGAGTGGCCTGATTCGCTACGGCCTCTCGCGCAGGAGGCGGAATGCGAGCTCGCGCAGCGGTTGCAGGCCGGACCGGCGGACCGGGTGGGCGCGGTCGCTGTGCCGGCAGCCGTCTTCACCGGCCTGCGCGGCGTGTTACCGCCGGCGGGGTTGCTGACCTCGGCCGCCGCGACCTACCTGGCCTGGGACCTGCTGGACGACGAGATGGACGGCGATCCGCCGACGTTCTGGTCAGCCCACCCAACCCCGCAACGGATGCTCGGCGCCCATCTGCTGATCGCCACGGCGGCCGGTCACGCAGCGCACGGATCACTCTCCGGTGCCCGTGAACTCGGCGGCCTGTACCTCGCCATGGCCGCCGCCGTAATCGACGGGCAGCTTCGCGGCGAGCAGCCGCTCGATGCGTCCACCTTGGTCGAAGATGTGGCGGCCGGCATTCGGGCGCGCAGCGGGGCGATGCTCGCTGGGTTCGCCGAGATGGCCGCGGTCGCCGCCGGGGCCGATGACGGCACCCGCCGAGCGGCCCGTCGACTGGGCGGTGAGTTGGGGCTGGCTCGGCAGCTGGTCAACGACCTGACCGAGTTGCTGACCGGACGGACCTCGGATCTGCGCAATCGGACCGCGACGATGATCGCCGCGTTCGCACTGCAGCGCGTGTCCGCCGGGAGGCGAGCGGCCCTCGTCGAGCAATTACGGACCGCGGCGGACGACGAGGGGCTTCGTCGCCGGCTGATCGGTCGTGAGCTCGCGCCCGCGATCACCGACGTGCGGCTGCTGGCCGGGCTGCACCTGACCGCTGCCCGCACGGCCGCGGATGCGCTGGCCGAACACTGCGCGGACCGGCGCCACATCGATATGCTGCTCGACGGCACCAGCCGCATTCTCGAGCAATTCTCCAAGGGGGCGTCATGACCGACGATTCGTCACGTGCAGAGCAATACTCCTCGATCCGGAGCAGATTCCTGAGTGATCCGCAATTCCGCGATCAGCTCGCCAAAGACCCGGCCGGCACTCTCGAATCGATCCTGGGACCGCTGAGCGACGAGGAACGCTCCCGGCTGACCAGTCTGACCCAATCGGTCGCCTCCCCGGACGAGTTACTCGGGCTGGTCAGCCAGAATCCGCCGCCGGTGGGAATCTGGTGATCGACGTGACCGTCGAGTGATCGGCGAGGTACTGCCAGCCCTGGTCGGCTGTACGACCGAACACCTCGAACGCCGCGACGGTCATCTCGATCCGTTCACCGGTTGACTTCATCAACACCGTCGACTGGAATGTGCCATTCCGAGCCGCCTGCGCCGGGCCATGATATTCGAACGGTGCGGCTGGGACGGTCTGATCGATGACGGTGTATTGGCTCAACGCCCCACTGATCATCGCGACGATCTGCTCGCGCCCGACCACCCAGGACGAGCCGAACGGCCCGCCGGTGGTGGTGAGCACCGCCTGCCGGGTGTAAAGCTGCCCCAATCCGACGGCATCACCGGATTTCAGCAGGGCGAGATAGACGTCGGAAAAATCGTCGAGTGACCACACCGGTGCCCCCATGGCGCCCACTATGTCATCCGGCCGGATCATCCGCCCGGCCGGCGGGCGCGGGGGTCAGTTGGCGCCCCAGATGTCCTCCAGGTAGCGGTGGTCGCGGCGCATCCCGGTCAGCCAGTCGTCGGCCTCGGCACCGGACAGCCCCCGTTTGTCCGCGGCGATCCGGGTCAGCGCGGCCCGCACGCCGGGCGCCAGCGTGCGCGCGTTGCCACAGACGTAGACCACCGCACCGTCCCCGATCAACGACCGGATCTCGTCGCTATGGGCCAGCATCTCCTCCTGCGCGTACCGTCGTTCGTGCCCGGGCTCTCGCGAGAATGCCGTGTAAACACGCACATTCGCACTCGCAGCGAAGTCGGCTAGTTCATCGGCGTAGAGCCGGTCGCGCGCGGTGCGACAGCCGAAGAACAGCAACGACGGCGCCAGGGTGGCACCGCCCGAGCCCTGCGCGGCCCGCTCCTGCAGGAACCCGCGGAACGGGGCGAACCCGGTACCGGCCCCGACCATGATCATCGGCACGCTCGGGTCGGCAGGTGGCCGGAACGGGATGGTCGGTTCCCGCTTGAACACGAACACGGTGCTGCCCGGCTGCATGGACGCCAGGTAGGTCGAGCAGACGCCGTCGAACTCGCCGGTGCCGGACCGAGCGGGCGCCGCCAGCACCCCCTCGGTCACGGCGATCGCCTCCGGGCTGGCCGTCGGCGACGAGGCGATCGAGTAATAGCGCGGGGCCAGCGCCGGCAACAGATCCAGGAAGACCGGAAACGGCAACGCGCACGCCGGATACCGGTCCAGCAGGTCGAGCACGGACAGGTTCGGCTGGCGCACCTGGGTCCGGTAGCTCTCGTCATCCGTGGCCAGGAGCCGGAGCGCCGCCTGCTGCTCGGGATCCTCGGTGTGCTCGGCCAGCACCTCGATGTCGGCGCGGGTGGCGGTCGCCTGCAGTTCCACGCAGCTGCCGAGCACGCCGAGCAGGGGTGCGGGTTCGTCGACCGGCAGGTGCGTGTGGGTTCCGCTGTTCGCGGTGATCGTCAGGTACGTGCCCATGTCCAGCCGGAAACGTCCCATGACCCTTCGGATCTGGTTCAGGCTGTTGCGCGGCAGCACGCCCAGGTGGTCGCCGGCCCGGTAGGTCATGCCCGCGGGCAATGCCACCTCGACGTGCCGGGTGGACCGGACGCCGGGCGAGCCGTCGGCCGTCAGCTCGACGTTGCGCGTGACGAACGTCGGCATCGCCTCGTAGGACACGATCACCGGGTTGGTCAGCAGCCGGTTGACCGTGGAGATCGTCAACCGGGGACCGCCGGGCGTGGCCCGCGCCGCGTGCTCCGACAGACCCAGCGCGGATGCGACGTCGGACCACAGGTCGGCGTGCCACTCCCGGTATTGGCCGTCGAAGTCGGCCTGGGCGTCACCGGCGC
>JBGALY010000054.1:0-26527 GCA_044223435.1 Nakamurella sp. | reverse complement strand
GGCTACCTCGACCGCGTCGCTGCCGAGCTGAACAACCGGCCCCGTAAGCGCCTCAACTGGGCAACCCCGGCCGAAGCGCTAGACCGGCTACTGTCCAACCCAACAGAAGAAGCCGTTGCGTTGACCGGTTGAATTCACCATGCCGCACACCTGCACACTGACCGACTCAGGCCGGTACGCGGTGAAACACAATCCGTGGGCGTACTTCTCGGCACCGGCGTCGCGGGCCAACTGTCAGCGGTTCGACGTCCCGGCCGGGACTCCGGAGCAGGGCGCGCTGCACGACGACGTGCTGGCCGGGACGATGCCGACCATCGGGCTACTCGTCCCCGATCTGTGCAACGACGCGCACGACTGTTCCATGCAGGTCGCCGACAGCTGGCTCCACCAGTGGATTCCGTTCGTGATGGCCGGCCCTGACTATCAGGCCGGGCGGCTGGCCATCGTGATCACCTTCGACGAGGATGACCGTACCGCCGGCAATAACGTGCTCACCACGATCATCTCGCCGAACGTGTCCGCAGTGGTGGCAGCCACCCCGCTGAACCACTATTCCCTCGACCGCTATCTCGCCGAACTCGCCGGCATCCCACCGCTGGATCAGGCCGCCCAAAGCCCCTCCCTGGGCGAAGTGTTCACCTCTTGACCCACGTCGTGGGCGAACCGTTCCGTCATTGTTCGAGGCAAGCCCCCGTCCTTGAGGTTCAAGACCGGCGGTCCACCGACCGGAGCAGGACAGAACCGAATGCAGGACCGCTCAGGGCACCAGGACGACCCGCGGCCCCGGCCGGTCCCAGACCCCGGCGACCTCGGCCAGCGGGACCCGCTGGTGCTCGACGACCAGCCGCCCGGCGACGACCTCGGCGGCGACGTGCGTGAGCGCGTCCCGTCGCTGTTCGACGGACAGCGCGTTGTTGCTGTAGCCGCGGATCTCCAGCTGCCGGCTGCGGAGCGTGGACGAGTCGATGGGCGAGGTCTCGCCCGCCGAGCTGCCCAGGTTGACCAGCCGGCCGCCGCCCCGCAGGTTCCGGGCCGCGGCCGCGGCCGGCACACCGAAGAGCGGGTCCAGGACCAGGTCCACGGGCCCGTCGGCGGCCGCCGCCATCCGGGCGGCCAGCGAGTCGACGTCGTCGGTGGGGTCGATCGCCACCACCGCGTCGGCGCCCAGCCGCGTGGCCTGCTCCCGCGCGGCCGCGGATCGGGCGACCGCGATCACCCGGGTCGCACCGGCGCCACGGGCCAGCTGAATGCCGGCCTGGCCGACGACGCCGCCGGCGCCGAGCACCATCACCCGATCGCCGGCGCCCAGTTGCCCGGGGCCGGTCATCGCCATCCAGGCCGCGACGGCGGACAGCCCGAGCGCCCCGACCAGCACCGGATCGGCGCCGGCCGGGAGTTCCACCACGTCCCGCGGCTCGGCAACCACCAGTTCGCGCATGCTGCCGTCGCCGGCCCGCATGCCGGCCATGGTGGCGAACCAGACCGGGGTGCCGGCGGCCATCGGACCGGCCTCGACCGTCCCCACCCCCTGGACCCCGGGGACATAGGGGGTGGCCGGCACGCCGAAGTAGGACCGGCCGGTGGCGCACAGCCGGTCGAGCGGGGTGATCGGCGCGGCCCGGACGCGGATCAGCACCTGGTCACCGATCGGCGGCAGCACATCCCGCTCGCCGAGGTGCGGCACCCCGCCCGGATCGGGCAGCAGCGCCGCCCGTACCCCCGAGGTCATGACCATGCCGCCCGGGCGCCCGCCGGCCGCGCCTGGAGGGCCCCCGACGGTCCCCCCGGGCACTGCCGGACCGGCGTCGGCACCCTCACCCCTCCTCAAGCTGCTCGCGGAACGCGTCCTCGCGGGCGATCGTCGTCGTCTCCGACTTGAAATCGGTGTACTGGTAGGGGTTCTCCAGCCGCTCGGTGGCCGCCTGGTCCGGGTACATGCCGGCCGCCCAGGCCTGCTCGCCGAGTTCGGAGCGCAGGTAGCCGACCGTGTTCTCGATCTCCCGGCGGGCGGCGGCCAGGTCGACATCGACCAGCTTCCCATCGCTCTTGACCAGCCGGCCGTCGACCACCACGGTGTGTACGTCGTCCCGCTGGGCCTGGAACGCCACGTGCCCGTACGGATTCAGCACGGGGAACGACACGGTCGAGTCGTCGTTCTTGAGCAGCACGATGTCGGCCTTTTTTCCCACCTCCAGGCTGCCCAGGTCGTCGCGGCCCAGGGCGTGGGCGCCGCCGCGGGTCGCCCACTCCACGACATGTTCCGCCCGGAGGGAGGCGTGGGTGACGGTCTCGCCCTTGAGGTGCGCCTCGAAATGCTCGCGGGCCCGGTCGGCACCCAGGGTGGTCCGCATCGCGCCGAACAGGTCGCCACTCCACCAGACGCTGGTGTCCATCGACAGGGACACCGGAATGCCGTGCCGGCGGACCTGCCAGGTGGGCGGGTAACCCTGTCCCGCGCTCTGTTCGGAGTCGGTGGCCACCGAGATCGACCCGCCGGTGGCCGCGATCCGGTGGTAGGAGTCGGTGGACAGCGACGCCGCATGCACGTAGACGGTGTCCGGCTGCATGAAGCCGCCGTCGTACATCTGCTTGATGCTGTCGTCGCCGGTGGCGCCCCACACGCCCGCGTGGGTGGTGACCGACAGCCCCAGCTCGCGGGCCACCTCGAACGCGGCCTTCTCCGGGAACGCCGGGTCGCCCGTGACATCGAACGCCATCTGCACGCCGTCGAGTGAACCCTCGCCGTCCCGGTACCGCTCCAGGAACGCGCGGACCGCCGGATCGGCCGACCACTCCCACGGGCCGGCCTGGATGTTGCCGTACGCCAGGACATATCGGCCGGGAACCGCGAGCAGGGCATCCACCGCGGCCTGGGCATGGTCGACCGTCTGCAGGCCGTGCGACCAGTCGACGACGGTGGTCACGCCCGACTCCAGCGATTCCAGCGCGGCGAGCCGGTTGCCGGCGGCCACGTCCTGCGGTCGGAACTTCCGTCCGTGCTCGAGGTAGTACCAGACGAAGTACTGGGTCAGCGTCCAGTCGGCCCCGTAACCGCGCATCGCGGTCTGCCACATGTGCCGATGGGTGTCGATCATGCCGGGCATGACGATGCCGCCACCGGCGTCGATCTCGCGGGTGCCGGCCGGCACGTCCAGGCCCACGCCGACACCGGCGATCGTGTCACCGACGACGAGCACGTCGGCGCCCTCCAAGATGGCGTGCGTCTTGTCCATCGTCAGCACGGTGCCGCCGCGGAAGACCAGGGATTCGGGATTCGTCATTGAAGGCCCCTTTCTCGTACTGCTCAGGTGGTGATGTCCGGGTACGGCAGGGTCAGGTGCTTCATCGCCTGGCCGTAGGCGATCTGGTACTCCAGCGGACCGTGGTCCCGCTCGAACATGGCGATGAACAGGGTCAGGGTGAGGAACGGGTGCGCCCCCAACTGGAACAGGGCGACGTGATCGTGGGCCTTCAGCGCGCGGCGCTCGTCGTCGGTGAATTCCAGCCAGGTCGACCGCTCCGCGTCGATGCAGTTCAGGATCGTGTTGGCCCGCTCGGCCTCCCACCAGTCGACGGTGCCCACCGGATCCTCGCGGTACCGCTCCACCAGCTCGGGATCGCGGTCCACGGTGAACAGGAACTTGTTCAGCAGGTATCTGCTCATGGCACCGACACCTCGGGACTCCTCGCAGGCTCGGCCGTCCCGAGGACGTCCTCGCCACTCGAGTATTGACGATTCGCTCGGCAAGCCTCGCTCATGGCACCGACACCTCGAGACACCTCGCAGGCTCGGCCGTCCCGAGGACGTCCTCGCCACTCGAGTATTGACGATTCGCTCGGCAAGCCTCGCTCATTTCGGAGCCCCGTTCGGGTACCAGGTGAAGTAGGCCTCCATGGTGTGGAACAGGTCGAGAGAGTCGACGTAATCGGCCTTCTGACCCTCCCCCGCCACGCCCATCATCAGCATGAAGTCCATGAATCCGTGGGTGGCGTTGCCGGGGGCGTGCAGGCTGTCCAGGGTTACCTCGGCCAGGCAGCCCTCGAGGTCGCCGGAGGCGATCCAGTCGACCGCCTTCCGATCGAACTCCGGGTCCGGACCGTGTTCGCCGAACTGCCGGGGGCCGCCCAGCTCCAGGGACAGGTGGCCGGTGCCGATGATGGCCACGCGCTTGTCGCTGTCCCAGGATTCGACCATCTCGCGCAGCGCCTTGCCCAGTGCGACAAAGCGTCTGGGCTGCGGCAGCGGCGGGGCGAAGATGTTGGTGTACACCGGCACGATCGGCAGGTCGGCCTGGGGGCGCAGCGTGATGATCGGGCAGGTGACGCTGTGATCGATCCGCAGCTCGTTGCTGAACGCCAGGTCGAAGTCCCGATCCAGGCCGTCTCGCAGGATGTGCGCGGCCAGGTCCTCCTCGCCCTTGAGCCGGAACCGCGGCAGGCCGAACTCGCGCTGCTCGTTGTACCAGTTGGCGTCGAACCACGGCGCCTTGCCGACCAGGAACTGCGGCATGTTGTCCAGCCACAGCTGGTGGAAGTGGTCGCTGCCGACCATCACCAGCACATCCGGTTCGGCCACGGTCAGCGTCTGCCGGAACCGCTCGATCTTGGCCACCCACTCGTCGGCGAACGGCGGCCGGTCGGCGCCGCTGGACGTGCTGGCCCGGTAGTAGAAGGGATGGTGGGTGGACGCGATGACGGCGGCGATCTCAGCCATGCGTACCTGCGCTCTCGGCGGTCGGATCCGGGACCAGATCCGGCGGTTGGTAGGGGTCCGGGGGGACGGATTCGTTGTTCAGGTCGACGGACAGGAAGATCTCGTTGGCGACCGGGTGCCGCAGCTCCTCCGCGAGTTGCCCGATCAACCCGGCGGTCCGGGCCAGCAGCGCGAACCCGCGCAGCAGTTCCAGCGGCAGCCCGAGATCGGCCAGCGCGGCACCGCACACTCCGGCGCCGTTGAGCGGCAACGTCTTTCCCAGTACTTCCGGGTGGACCCGGCCGATCGCGGCGAACAACTCCAGGTGCGGCCCGACGAGCCCCTCCTGCGCGGCGATGGCAAACAACCGCGGAGTGCGCGGGTCGCCCTCCTTGTGAACGTGATGGCCCAGGCCGGGCACGAACCGGCGCTGCGCCCGCCGTTCGGTCAGCACCGCCCCGGCCAGGGCGTCCCACCCAGCATCGTCGGTGGGCAGGACGCCGTCCTGGGCGGCCAGAACCTCGTGCAGGAACCGGCCGCAGTCCTCGGTGACGCCGAGGAACCGGGAGCCGCCGCCGAGCAGGCCGGCGGCCAGTGCACCCTGGATCGAGTCCGGGGCGGACAGGTAGGTCAGCCGGGTCGCGATGGCCGTCGGGGTGAAGCCATGGTCGGCCAGGGCAGCGAGAACGGCTTCGAACAACCGGGTCTGACCGGGGGTCGGCCGGCGTTGGGTGGCCAGCCAGAACGCGAGTTCGCCGAACCCGACCGAACCCATCACGTCTTCGGCCAGGTCCTGACCGAGCAGGGTGATCCGGTGCCGGCTGCTGGCACCCAGCGCGGTCGGGTAGACCGGCCGCTCGATCATCTCAGCCATCGACGGTCCCCGCCGACTGCAGCCACGCCCGGATGTCGGCGCCCTGTTCGTCCAACGCCGGTGGCGGGTAACGGTAGTCGGGCGGAGTGGCGGAGAACCGGATCGGGTTGCGGACCGATGGAACGCCCTCCTCACCCACCTCCACCACCGGATCCAGCCCGAGCCGCTCGGCCAGTTCGATGCCGCCCTGCACGGTGTTGATCGGCCCGCTGGGCAGGCCGACCTCGGTGAGGATGCCGAACCACTCCTGCGCGCTCCTGGTCGCCAGCGCCGCCAGCAGCAAGGGCCGCAGCGACTCCCGGTTGTCGTTGCGCTTGCCGACGGAGTCGAACCGCTCGTCGTCGGCCAACTCCGGGCGGCCGAGGGCGGTGGCCAGGCGCCGAAACTGGCCGTCGTTGCCGGCGATGACGATCAGCTCGCCGTCGCCGGTCGGCATCGGCTCGTACGGGAACAGGCTCAGGTGGGCGTTGCCCATCCGGCTCGGCACCACCCCGCCCGCGACGTACGCGGAGGTCTGGT
The DNA here is from genome assembly GCA_044223435.1 of Nakamurella sp. Classification (GTDB taxonomy): domain Bacteria; phylum Actinomycetota; class Actinomycetes; order Mycobacteriales; family Nakamurellaceae; genus Nakamurella. The sequence continues at coordinate 20,441 of JBGALY010000054.1, read as the reverse complement.
TGACCAGCGCGGACAGGGCACTGGAGAGCAGGTTGGTCTCGATGTGCTGCCCTTGCCCGGTCCGGTCCCGGTGGTGCAGGGCGGCGAGAATGCCGATGACGGAGTGCAACCCGGTCATCACGTCGAACACGGAGATGCCGGAGCGGAACGGCGGGCCGTCCGGGGCCCCGGTCAGGCTCATCAGCCCGGACATGCCCTGAACCAGCAGGTCGTAGCCCGGCAGGCTCGCCCCCCGGCCGGCGCCGAAACCGCTGATGGAGCAGTAGATCACGCTCTCGTTCCGGGCCCGGACCGCGTCGTAGTCCAGACCGAACCGGACCAGGCCGCCCGGCTTGAAGTTCTGGATGAACACGTCCGCGCGAGCGCTGAGCTCATGGGCCAGCGCGCGGTCCGGCGCGTCGGTGAGGTCGAGCACGACGGACCTTTTGTTGCGGTTGATGGCCAGGTAATAGGTGCCGACATCGCCGCGAGCCGGCGGCACCCAGGCCCGGGTGTCGTCCCCGCCGGGACCCTCGACCTTGATCACCTCGGCGCCCAGGTCGGCCAGCAGCATCGTGGCGTAGGGCCCGGCGAGCACGCGCGAGAAGTCGGCGACGACGATGCCCGCCAGGGGGCCGCTCGGGCGTTCGTCCGGAGCCGGATCCACGGTGACCATCTCTCCTGCCGTACAGCGGACAGGTGTCCGCTGCTGAATCTCCCCCACCCTTCAGGTTGTGTCAAGGGTGGCGGATCAATACCTCGGCATGAAATTCCGGGGCGGGCGCCGCGGGTCGGGAGGCCGGTCGGCCGACGTGCGGCAGCGCATCACGACGGGCGAAGTCGGCACTGATCTCGCCCGCCGCGGCCAGCAGCAACGGTAGATAGTCCTCGACGAGCCGGTCCACGCTGGTCTCGGCGGCGTGCGCGTTCACGTTGAGCGCCGCGATGACGCGGCCCGACCCGTTGCGCAACGGGGCGGCCACCGACCGGATGCCCGGGGCCAGCCTCTCGTCGGTCAACGCCCACCCGCGGGCGCGCACGTCCCGCAGCTCGGCATCCCGCTCGTCCCGGTCGGGCTGCCACCGCGGCGTGATGCCGGACCGGGACGGTTCGGCGAGGATGTGGTCCACCTCGTCGGGCGAAAGGGCTGCCAGCAGAACCTTTCCCAACGAAGTGGGGAGGGCCGGGAACCGGGTGCCGATGTCGACGGCCAGGGTGACGATCTTGGGAACCGAGACGCGGGCCACGTAGACCACGTCGGACCCATCGAGCTGGGCGATCGAGCTGGATTCGTTCGTTTGCGCGACCAGCCGCTCCATGTGCGGGCGGGCGATCTCCCACAGGCCCATCGAGTGCACGTAGGCCATCCCCAGCTCCAGCACCCGCGGGGTCAGCGCGAACCCGCTCCCTGACGGCCGGACGTACCCGAGCTCGATCAGGGTGAGCAGGATTCGCCGGGCGGTCGGCCGGGCGAGCCCGGTCGCGGTCGCCACATCGGCCAGGGTCATCACCGGCCGGCCCGGGCGAAAGGCCGCGATCACCTCGAGGCCGCGGGCCAGCGCCTCGATGAAGTCCGGTCCGGCGCCTTCCCGCGGCATGCCACTCCCTCGCCCTTCGGCCGATCCCCGTGCCGCACTCTACGGCGTTGACCGGCCAGCGGACAGTAGTACGCCAGCGCAGCCCTGGCGTGGGGGACGGCCACGGCCGCGCCGCGGGAAAAGGTCAGTCGATGACCTTCTTGACCGCGTCCTTGACGTCCTCGCCGGCCTGCTTGACGTTGGCCTTGACCTGCTCGGCCTGGCCGCGCGCCTCGAGTTCCTCGTTTCCGGTGACCTTGCCGGCGACCTCCTTGGCCTTGCCGGTGGCTTCCTCGGCGGCGTTCTTGATCTTGTCGCCCATGCTCATGGGGTTCCTCCAGTGGGGGTTGACCAGGGGCCGCCGGTCGACGGCCCTCGTAACCGCCCGGCATCAGCTCCGGAACGGTCATCCCCGAGGAGATTTTATTGCTCTTCAGGCGGGCTCGGCGGCCCATGATCAGATTCAGGCGGGCGGTGAGCCGATCGGCGTCGAGCGCGGTCCGGGCGTGCGCCAGCGCTTCACCGGTTATGCGCCGCCGGAGCCGGGACGGGTCGGCGTCGGGGTCCGCCGTCACGGTCAGCCGCAGCTCGGGCTCGGTCCGGCCGGCCCGGTCAGCGCCACCCCGGTCCGCTGAACGCCCCGATAGGCGTCGACCTCCCGGCCGGCGGCGGTGACGACTCCGGCCGGCACGTCGGATCGCCCGCCGGTCGGAACGTCGGAACGATCGGTCTCCAGCATCGGGTCGGGTGCCGGCCGAGGCGGCGGGCACGGAGGTTCCCGTCACGGTCGTCATCGTCGACATCGAGCTGTCATCGATGGTGTGACTCAGCACACCGCAGATCGGACGTGAGCATCGTGCGGCCGGTGGTGTCCAACCCACCAAAGCCCCGATGCCTGCCCGCCCACACCTCGGAACCGGTCAGCATTCGACGATGTTGACCGGGATGACGTGCAGGGCCAGCCCACCGCGGGCGGTCTCCTTGTACTTCACGCTCATGTCCGCCCCGGTCTCCCGCATCGTCCTGATCGCCTTGTCCAACGACACGTGATGCTGCCCGTCCCCCAGGATCGCCATCCGCGCCGCCGTCACCGCCTTCACCGACGCGACCGCGTTCCGCTCGATGCACGGGATCTGCACCAACCCGCCCACCGGATCACACGTCAACCCCAGGTTGTGCTCGATCCCGATCTCCGCCGCGTTCTCCACGTGCTCCGGCGTACCCCCCAACACCTCGGCCAACCCGGCCGCCGCCATCGAACAGGCCGACCCGACCTCGCCCTGGCACCCGACCTCCGCCCCCGAGATGGAGGCGCCCTCCTTGAACAGGATCCCGATCGCCGCCGCGGCCAGCAAGAACCGCACCACCCCGTCCTGCTGCTCCTGCTCGGAGGGACCGGCCACGAACCGGGTCCAGTAATGCAACACCGCCGGCACGATCCCGGCCGCCCCATTCGTCGGCGCCGTCACCACCCGACCCCCGGCCGCGTTCTCCTCGTTCACCGCCAACGCGAACAACGTGATCCATTCCATCGCCTGCAACGGATCCGCCGACCCGCCGGCCGCCCTCAACTGCTCATGCAACGTGTGCGCCCGCCGCCGCACCCTCAACCCACCCGGCAACACCCCGGTCTCCCGGACACCGTTCTCCACGCACTCCCGCATCACCGCCCAGATCTGCAACAGCCCGGCCCGGACCTGATCCTCGCTGCGCAGCACCAACTCGTTCTGCAGCATCACCCAGCTGATCGACCGGCCCGTGCCCCGCGTGTGGGCGAGCAGTTCCGCCCCCGTGCGGAACGGGTACGGCACCGGCGTGGCATCGGCGACCACCGCCGGCCGGCCCGCCTCGTCCTCCCCCAACACGAACCCGCCACCCACCGAGAAATACGTCCGCACCAGCAGCTCCGACCCGTCCCCGGCGTCGGCGAACAACCGCATCCCGTTCGTGTGGAAATCCAACCGCTTCCGCCGGTGCAACACGATGTCCGCATCCGGGTCGAACCCGATCACCACCCCCGACGGCAACCGCAACGACCGCGTGTCGTACACCGCCTGCACCGCCGCCCCGGTCGCCCGCGGATCCACCGTCTCCGGCGCGAAGCCCAGCAACCCGAGAATGACCGCCTTCACCGTGCCGTGCCCATGACCGGTCGCCCCCAGCGACCCGAACAACTCCACCCGCACCCGATCGGGCGCCCACCCCTCCAGGGCCGCGACGGTGCCACACTCCTCGGTGAACATCAACGCCGCCCGCATCGGCCCCACCGTGTGCGAACTCGACGGCCCGATCCCCACACTGAACAAATCGAAAACGCTGATCATCGCGACATTCTCCTTCGGGCCGGGGATGACCGGCTCGGTCAACCGGTGACCGGTGCGGGCCGCACGTCGGTCCGCCCGGTCAGTCCTGGACGATCTCGATCCGCGGGTACTCGGGCTGCCACATCGCGTCGTAGACCTGCTGGATGGGGTTGGTCAGTTCGACCCGGGCCAGCCCCTCCTCGTCGGCGACCTTGGCCACCGCGATCGCCACCGCCGCCGACGCGGTCCGCAACGCCGTCATCGGCGGCAGCAGACTCGCCCCGGGCTTGCCCGCGTCGGACATCGCGGCCACCGCATCGGCCGCGGCCGCGATCATCCGATCGGTGATCCGCTCGGCCTTGGTCACCGCGACCCCCAACCCCAGGCCGGGGAACACCAACGCATTGTTCGACTGCGCGATCTGATACGTCACCCCCTTGTACCGGACCGGCTCGAACGGGCTCCCGGTCGCGGTGAGCACCCTGCCGTCGGTCCACTCGATCAGGTCCCCCGGCAACGCCTCGGCCTTGCTGGTCGGGTTCGACAGCGGCAGGATGATCGGCCGATCGACATAGGACGCCATCTCCTTGACGATCGACTCGGTGAACGCCCCCGCCTGGGTCGACGTGCCGATCAGGATCGTCGGCTTGGCCCGCGTCACCACCGTCGCCAGGGAGATCCCCTCCGGGCCGCTCGGCCAGTTCGCCACCTCGGCCCGGGACCGGGCATAAGGCACCTGGAAATCCAGCAACGCCGGATCGTCGCCGACCAGCAGACCCTGCTTGGCCAACGGATAGAACCGCCCCGTCGCCTCGTCCGGCGACAACCCCTCCCGGATCATCTGATCCCGCAACATGTCCGCGATGCCCAACCCGGCCGTCCCGGCCCCATGGATCACGATCCTCTGATCAGTCAGGCGACTTCCGGAAGCCCGCATGGCGGAGAGCACCGCAGCCATCACCACCGCGGCCGTGCCCTGCATGTCGTCATTGAACGTGCACACCTGGTCGTAATACTTGTTCAGGATCCGCCGGGCATTCGTCGTGCCGAAATCCTCCCAATGCAACATCGCATTCGGGAACAACTTGCTGCACGCACTCACATACGCATCGATCAACTCGTCATACCGGTGATCCCGGATCCGCGCATGCCGCTCCCCGATATACATCGGATCGTTGAGCAACTTCAAATTGTCCGTCCCGGCATCCAACACCACCGGCAACACCCGCCGCGGATGGATCCCCGCCGCCGCCGTATACACCGACAACTTCCCGATCGAGATCTCGATCCCCCCGATCCCCTGATCCCCGATCCCCAAAATCCCCTCGGAATCGGTCGCCACCAACAGATCCACATCATCCGGACCCAGACCGGTATTCCGCAAAGCGGTCTCCACCTGATCCGGATGATCGACCGACAAGAACACCCCCCGGCTACGCCGGAACTCATGACTGAACCGCTGGATCGCCTCACCGACCGTCGGCGTATACACCACCGGCAACATCTCCGGCAACCGCTCCGACAACAACCGGTAGAACAACACCTCGTTCCGATCCCGCAGATTCGCCAGATACACCCACTTCGCCAGATCCGTCGGCTGCTGCTGATACTGCGCCCACACCCGCCGCGTCTGCCCCTCCAACGTCGTCACCCCGGTCGGCAACAACCCCGTCAACCCCAACCGCTCACGCTCCTCCAGCGTGAACGCCGTGCCCTTGTTGATCGTCGGCGACGACAGAATCGCCCGCCCACGGGCAGCCACCCGCGCGACGACCTCCCGCGGTCCATGGACAAGCTCGTACGGGGCGACAGCCATTGTCTTCATGCCTCTCGTTCGGTGGCGCTGGTGGAAAGTCGGGGGGAATGCCCGGTGGACCCGGCGCGGGCGGCATCGGGTCCACCGGTGGAGCGGTGTGCTGAGGCGGGGCTGCGGGCTACTCGGCCGAGTCGTCCGTGGAGGTCGTCCGGCCGTCGATCGCCGGGCGGTTGGCGACCACCGGGTAGGGCCCGGTGATGGAGGCCCGCTCCTCGGCGATCGCGGTGATCCGGCCGCGGCACAGGAACCAGCCGAGCACCAGCAACGGGATGATGATGACCAGCGAGCCGATGGTGTAGGTGCCGACCGGGTAGTCAAACGCGATCAGCACGAGCACGCCGGCCAGGAAGGCCAGGGTCAGCCAGGAGGTGAACGGCGCGCCGATCATCCGGAACGACGGCCGCTTGAGCAGCCCCCGGTCGGCCCACTGCTTGAGCCGGATCTGGCAGAGCACGATGGTCGCCCACGCCGCGATGATGCCGAGGGAGGCCACGTTGAGCACGATCTCGAAGGCGGACTCGGGAACGATGGCGTTCAGCCCGACGCCCAGCAGCGTCATCGCCGCGGTGATCGCGATGCCGCCGTAGGGCACGCCCGCCTTGTTCATCCGGGCCGCGAACTTCGGCGCGGAGCCGTTCATGGCCATCGAGCGCAGGATGCGGCCGGTGGAGTACAGCCCGGCGTTCAGCGAGGACAGCGCGGCGGTGAGCACCACCAGGTTCATGATGAGCCCGGCGCCATCGACGCCGATGGAGTCGAAGAACGTGACGAACGGTGACACGCCGGCCTGGTAGGCGGTGTACGGCAGCAGCAGGACCAGCAGCAGCACGGAGCCGACGTAGAAGACGCCGATCCGCACGATGACGGTGTTGATCGCCTTGGGCATGACCTTCTCGGGGTTCTTCGTCTCCCCCGCGGTGGTACCGATCAGCTCGATGGAGGCATAGGCGAAGACGACGCCCTGGATGATCACGATCGCCGGCAGCAGGCCGTTGGGCAGCCAACCACCGTTGTCGGAGATCAGGCTGAAGCCGACCTGGTGCCCGTCGATGGGCGTGCCGAAGAGCACGAAGTAGGTGCCGACGACGAGGAAGGCGACCAGGGCCAGCACCTTGATCAGCGCGAACCAGAACTCCATCTCGCCGAACACCTTGACCGACACCAGGTTCAGCGAGAGCACGACGGCCAGCGCGACCAGCGCCCAGACCCATTGCGGCACCGAACTGATGAACGGTGAGTACTGCCCGAAGAACTTCATGTACAGGGCCACGGCGGTGACGTCGACGATGGCGGTCATCGCCCAGTTGAGCCAGTACATCCAGCCGGCGGCGAAAGCGGCCTTCTCGCCGTAGAACTCGCGAGCGTAGGAGACGAACGAGCCGGACGACGGCCGGTGCAGGACCAGCTCACCGAGGGCCCGCAGGACCAGGAAGGCGAAGAACCCGCACAGCGCGTAGATCAGGACAAGGGCCGGTCCGGCCTGGGCCAGCCGTCCACCGGCACCCAGGAACAGACCGGTGCCGATGGCGCCACCGATGGCGATCATCTGCACCTGCCGGGCCTTGAGGCCCTTGTGGTAACCCTTCTCCTCGTCCTGGAACAGTTCGCCGAGGTGGGCCTCGGTCTGTTCCGGGGAGGGGTGATGGTAGGTGTGCGGCCCGGAAGGGGGCGTGCGATTCGACTCGACGGTCACGAAAGACACCTCGTTGTGTGGGGGGATGGTGGGGGATGAAACGACGGTCAGTGGAACAGGTTCGGCGCGGCGACCACCGAGCCGACGGGCCGCCCGGCGCCGAGCACGGTGCGGCTCGCGGTCGCGAGCGGGGTGGCGGCGACGGTGTCGGTGCGGACACCGAGCTCGTCCAGGGCGGCCAGCACGATCGGCAGCCGGGCCCGCTCGGCGCCGTCGGAGATCTTGAACGCGGCCGCGCGGCCGTCCGGCAGGGCGAAGCATTGGACCCCGTCGGCACCCAGCTTGACCAGCATGCCCGGGATCTCCCGCATCAGCAGGGTGTCGCCGGAGCTGCGGCCCCCGACCAGCTGCGGGTGCCGCCGCATGGCGTCGGCGACCGCGCGAGCCGAGGTTCCCGGGTTCGCGGTGACCAGCGCGCCGAAGCCGCGGGCCAGACCGACCAGATCCGTGGCGAAGACCGGGGCCCCGCACCCGTCGACACCGACGATGTCATGCGTGGGGCCGGCGAAACGTTCGACGGTCGACCGGATCCGGCGCTGCAGCGGGTGCGCCGGATCCAGGTAGTTCGCCGTCGACCAGCGAGCGGTCCGGCAGGTCCGCAGCATGGCCGCGTGCTTGCCCGAGCAATTCATGGCGACCCGGCTCGGCCGGTCACCGCGGCGCAGGGCCTCCGCCCGGGCATCCGGATCGTTCGGCAGGTCGGCCGGGCAGCCCAGGTCGTCCTCGGTGAGCCCGTCGGCGGCCAGAACGGCACGAACCATCGCCAGGTGCTCCGCCTCACCGGTGTGCGAGGCGGCGGCCACCGCCAGTTCGAATTCGCTGAGCCGCAGGCCGGCGTCCAGCATGGCCACGGCCTGGAACGGCTTGGCGCAGGACCGGTGGAACACCGGGCGGTGCACGTCACCGCGCCGGTGCAGCACCGCGCCGTCCTGGTCGACGATCACCAGGGCGCCGTAGTGGGTGCCCTCGTGGAGCCCGGACCGGTAGACCCGGGCCAGCTCCACATCGGGACCGACCGTGGCGGCGGTCGGGATGACGTCGGCAGTGACGGTCATCGCGCGCCGGCCGGAGTGGCCACCGCGGCCAGGATCGCGTCGATCCGTTCGGCCGTCAGCAGCCCGCGCTGGGCGACGATGTCGGCCACGCCGCGGCCGCTGATCAGGGCCTCCTGGGCGACGTCGGTGGCGTTCTCGTAGCCGATCTCCGGGCTGAGCGCGGTGACCAGGCCGATCGAGTCGGCCACCCGGGCCCGGAGCAGATCGCGGTTGGCGGTGATGCCGTCGATGCACTTCTCGGCGAGCACGACCGCGGCCGCGGCCAGGTGGTCCAGGCTGGCGAACAGCGAGTGGGCGATGATCGGCTCGAAGGCGTTGAGCTGCAGTTGCCCGCTCTCCGCGGCCATGGTGATGGTGACGTCGTTGCCGATCACCTCGAAGGCGACCTGGTTGACGACCTCCGGGATGACCGGGTTCACCTTGCCGGGCATGATCGACGAGCCGGCCTGCCGCGCCGGCAGGTTGATCTCGCCGAACCCGGCGCGCGGGCCGGACGACAGCAGCCGCAGGTCGTTGCAGGTCTTGGACAGCTTGACGGCGACCCGCTTGAGCACCCCGGACAGCTGGACGAAGTGCCCGACGTCGGAGGTGGCCTCGACCAGATCGGTGGCCGACACCAGGGTCTCGATGCCGGTGAGCCGGCGCAGCTCGGCCACCACGTGCCGCCGGTATTCGGGGTGGGCGTTGAGCTCGGTGCCGATCGCGGTGCCGCCCAGGTTGATCTCGTGCAGCAAGGCCCGGGCCTCGCGCAGCCGCTCCCGGTCCTCGGCCAGCGTCGAGGCGAACGCGCCGAACTCCTGGCCCAGGGTCATCGGGACGGCGTCCTGCAGCTGGGTGCGGCCCATCTTCAGCACGTCGGCGAACTCGACCGCCTTGCGCAGGTAGGCCTCGTGCAGCACGCCGAGAGCGGCGTCCAGCTTGACCACGTAGGCGTCGAGGGCGATGTTGATGGCGGTCGGGTAGACGTCGTTCGTGCTCTGCCCCAGGTTGACGTCCTGCAGCGGGTGCAGGAAGGCGTACTCGCCGCGGGCGTGACCGAGGAGCTCCAGCGCGCGGTTCGCGATGACCTCGTTGGCGTTCATGTTGGTCGAGGTGCCGGCGCCGCCCTGGATCATGTCCACGACGAACTGCTCGTGCAGCGCACCGGACCGGATCTCCTGCGCCGCGGCAATGATCGCGTCGGCCTTGCCCGCCTCCAGGGCCCCGATGTCGCGGTTCGCGGTCGCGGCCGCCTGCTTGACGGCGGCGAGGGCGGCGATGAAGGCCGGGTAGATCGCCAGCTTGATGCCGGTGATCGGGAAGTTGTCGACGGCGCGGGCGGTGTGCACGCCGTAGTAGGCGTCGGCCGGGACGTCGAGGTAGCCGAGGAGGTCGTGCTCGGTGCGCGTGGACATGTCGGGGGTACACCCTTCTGCAGTGGCGACGACGGTGGGCACTGCGGTCTTGAAGTTGCGGGTCTGCGAGTCACGGAGCGTGAAGTCCTGCTGCCCTGCTGTCAAGCTGTCTGACAGATTTAGACGGTAGGGCCTGCCGGGTACCGCCGTCAACAGGGCGTGACGGCGCTCACACCCAGTACGGGAACCCGCAGGTCCGGGCCCTGCGGCTGCGCGTGGCTACGATGCAAACCATGGGTCCGTCCGACAGCTGGACAACTTCGCAGCCGCAGTTCGCCCGAGTGTCCGCGGCGGAAGCGGTGCTGGCCGACCTGCGCGGGGCGATCGAGCGCGGGGAGCTGCCGGTCGGCCAACGACTGCCATCGGAGGCGGCGCTCGGCACCCGCTACGGGGTCAGCCGGGCCGTCGTGCGGGAGGCGCTGCGGTCCTGCGAGACCCTCGGCCTGACCCGGACCCGGACCGGCAGCGGCACCTACGTCATCGCCGATCACGTGCCGACCACCCTGACCGTCGGCACCTATTCGAGCCAGGACCTGGTGGAGGCCCGACCGCACGTCGAGATCCCCGCGGCCGGGCTGGCCGCCAGCCGACGCACAGCCGCGCAACGAGACGAACTACGCCGGCTGATCCGCGAGATGGAGGTTGAACGCGACCCCGCGCACTGGGTGCGGATCGACACCGCGTTCCATTCCGCGATCGCTCGGGCGAGCGGCAATCAGGTGTTCGCCGACCTGCACGCCACCATGGCGCCGGCGCTGTCCCGCCAGTCCGAGACGCTCAACCTGGTCGCGCACCGCCGCGACGCCGCGAACGCCGAGCACGGCGTCATCGTCGCCGCCATCGACGCACAGATCCCCGAGCGAGCCGAGGCGGCGATGGCCGAGCATCTTGCGCAGGTGCGGCGGGCGGTGGAGGAGCTCACCGCCGGCGGGTGATGGATCAGCGAATCGGTGTCCGCGTCCTTGATGGTGAGCACCATGACTCCACCACAGGAAGACCGCTACCGCTGCGCCGGCGGGATCGCCGCCACCGCGTCCGACAGCGCCTGCGCCTCAGCCCAGCTGTAGGACATGTGCACCCGTTCGGTCGAGGCCGGACGCAGCGACAGGGACAGGCCCGGCCGCCATTCCCGGGCCGGCCGGATGGGCCGGGGAGCAAACCCGCCCCCGCAGTTCGGGCAGACGTTCCGCAATCGATCGACACACGCGGTGCACCAGGTGCATTCGTAGGTGCAGATCATCGCGTCCGGGGCGGCCGGCGGCAGGTCCTTGTCGCAGCCCTCGCAGTTGGGCCTCAGTTGCAGCGCCATCGGCCGTCTCCTTCCGGGCTCTCTAGCTCCGGACCGGGATGCCCTGTTCGTTGGTGAACAGGTTGGCCGGATCGTAGGCGGTCTTGACCTCGATCAGCCGGTCCAGGTTCTCGGCGAAATACTGCTCGAGCGGGTTCGGAATCAGCCGGTTCGGGAAGTTCTGGTAACTCTCGTCCGGGGTGACGTCGGCGACGATGTCGATCTGGGCCGCCGTCCAGTCGAGCAGGTCCTGACCCACCGAGGCCGGATCACCGCTCTGCCAGACCGGCGTCGGCCGCAGCAGCAGCGGCGATCCGCGGTGGACGTAGGCGGTGTCGGTGCGCCCGACCCGGCCGACGACGTCCCCGCCGACCCAGCCCAGGAACCACAGCGCACCGTTCGAGTCCTCGGTCCGGACCGGGCACTGCGCCAGCAGATCGACCATCCTGGCCACCCGGTCCTGCGGCAGCGCCTCGCGGGTGTATCGAGACCAGTCGCCCCAGGAGTGCGGCTCGGGATTGGCCGATGGCCACACCTGTTGCTGGACCTGCCAGAACGGGCGTTCCTCGAACGCCGACGTCGCCGGGGAGAGGGCGACGAACGGGGCCAGCAGATCCCTGGCCTCGTCCACCGTCCCGACGTACTGACCCCGGACGAACGCGTCGATCGCCTCCCGCGGGCCGCCGGAGCCGACCGGGGTGGCCTGCGCGCTCGAGCTCAGGTTCAGGCCGGCCGGCGCCGTCTGGCACAGCGTGTCGACGGCCGCGAGCATCGCCGTGGCGGCATCGGCCCCGCGGTAGTCGTAGCGGAAGTACACGACGGTCTGCGGGGCCCGCACCAGCTCGAACCGGAACGAGGTGTTCAGGCCGAAGGTCCCGCCGGTGCCGCCCCGGCAGGCCCAGAACAGGTCGCTGTGCTGTCCGCTGTCGGCGTCCACGACCTCGCCCGAGGCCAGCACCACCCGGGTGCCGGTCAGGTGGTCGCAGGTCAGGCCGGCCCAGTGGGTGTTGTAGCCGATGCCCCCGCCCAGCACGAGACCGCCGGTGCCGACTCCCAGGCAGGTGCCGCCGGGGAGCAGGAACGGGGTGTTGATGGTCTTGTCCAGCACGTCGCCGTTGAGCGCGGCGGCCCCGACCGACGCGGTGCCGGCCGCCAGATCCACGGTGACGTCGTTCATCGCACCGATGTCCAGCAGCAGGCCCGAGGTCGTGGACAGGCCGGCGTAGCTGTGCCCGCCGCCGTACGGCGCGACCGTCAGGCCGTTCTCCCGGGCCCAGTTCACCGCGCTGACCACGTCGGTCTCGGTGCGGCAGCGCGCGATCACCGCCGGCCGCTGGTCGAGGTAGCGCGTGTTCGCCGACAGCGCGGTGAACGGGTAGTCCACACTCAGGGGGGACAGCACCGTTCCGGTCAGTCGGCCGCGCAGGTCCTGCACGGCCGCCTCCGACACCGGCTCCGGCGGGATCGGCGTCGCCGCCGACGTGGCGGTCGGGGTCCGCCACTCGGGGTCGCCGGACGGCGCCGCACCACCGGAGGACGGGGCTCCCGACCCGCCCGCGCCGGTGGACGCCGCGGACGACGTCTCCGTACCGGTGCAGGCGGCCAGCAACCCGGTCACGGCCCCGGCCGCGCCGAGCTGGAGCATCCGCCGGCGGGTGACCGTGCCCGTGGTGTTCTCGGCCGGCGGGGTCATCGCACGACCTCGATCGTTTCCATCATTCCCAGGTCCTCGTGACTGACGATGTGACAGTGGTCGACGAACTTCCCGGTGAAATCCAGGAAGTTCGTCTGGAAGGTGAACGAGTCGCCGTTGGTGCCGGTCAGGATGTAGGTGTCGCGCCACAGTGGCTTGTCCAGCACCTGACCGTTGATCTTGGTGATCTTGAACGGGTTGACGTGGATGTGGAACACGTGCGCGTGCTGGGGGTACTTCCCGTCCAGCCCGTTGACGATCGTCCACTCCTCGGCCGTGCCCAGCTTGACCTGGTACGGCGGGTTGGTCGCCATGAACTGCTGCCCGTCCACCCCGAAGTCCTCGAACTCGGTCCCGTCGCGTTCCACCGAGTAGGTCACCTCCCGGGTGCGCACGATCGGGCCGATCTCCTGGTCCCAGGCCGGCAGCTCGGTGGGCAGGGCCATGGTCACCGGCTCGCCGGCGACCTGCACGGTGGCGATCGGCCGGGTCACCAGTTCCGGCGAGAGCCCCTCGGTGGAGCCGGGAACGCCCTGGGTGCCGGGCTTCTGGCTGGAGCTGGGGGTGCACTGCAGCTGCACGCTCCCCGGCTCGACCGCCCTGACCAGCACGTCGACGCGATTCCCGGCCGACAGGAACAGGTTCGGCACGAGTTCGGGCTCGGGCAGGGTCAGCCCGTCCCAGGCGATGACGTGGAGTTCCAGCCCGTCGGCGACCAGGTTGATGAACTTGCCCTCGGCCGCGTTGAGGATGCGCCAGCGGACCACCTCGCCCGGCCGCATGGTCAGCGTCGGGTTCAGCCCGCCGTTGATCGGATACAGGATCTGGTTGCGCGGGAAGAACGCCTCGCTGGAGGTCGGATCGGGAATGGGCGCCGGGACGGCGAAGTTCTGGTCGACCTCGATCGCCTGGATCACCATCAGCTGTTCGGCCGCGGCGGCCACCTCGGGCACCTCGTCGATCGACCCGCGGATGACGATCGCCCCGGCCATGCCGCCGCGAATCTGCTGCGTCACCCCGCCGTGCCGGTGCGGGTGGTACCAGAAGAGCCCGCCGGGATGGTCCTTCGGCACCTCGATCTCGTACTGATAGCGCTGGCCGGGCTCCACCGTCAGGAACACGTCGTCGCCGTTGCCCTCGGGCGAGACGTGCATCCCGTGGTAGTGCAGGTTCGTCGTCGTCCACTCGTGCGGGCGGTCCATCGGCATGGGATCGGACGACATGTCGTGCCCGCTGTGGTCGGCCGGGGCTGCGCTCGCCCCGGCCGGGGTGCCGGCCGGCAGGTCATTGACCAGTTCGACCCGCAGGACGTCGCCGGGATTGATCTCCCAGGTGGGCCCGGGGAGCAGGCCGTCGTAGGCCCAGGTGGTGATCGACTTCTCCGCGCCGATGTCCACGACCGCCGGCCGCGGGGTTAACGTCGTTGTCAACACCCCGTTCTCGCTGCGCACCAGAGCCGTCGTCCGGACCGACCCGGGAGCCGTCAGGGACGGTGACGTGACCGTCCCCCCGGCCCCGGTCGGGGCGGTCGAGCCGCTGCCGGCCGACTTCTCGGCCGGTGGTGAGCAGGCCACCGCCAGGGGCGCCGCGGCCAGGGCCGCTCCCAGCTTGAGAACATGACGGCGCGACCACATGTCCGACACGCGAACCATCCCCCAGCCTCGTTCCCCGGGACGCGATGGAGCCGCGGCCCACGCCAGCACCGCTGCCGCTGCCCCGGACTGTACGAAACCAGCCGTCCCGCCGCGCCGCGAAATGCCCAAAGGCCGACCCGCTTCGGCTCGGCCTCTGGGCGCGGGAGGGACGGTGCGCTCAGTCCCCCGCCGCCGCGTACGCCGGCAGCGTCAGGAAATCGGCGAAGTCGTCGGCCAGCGCGACCTGCTCGAACACCTGGCGCGCCAGCGGGTACCGGCTGGTACGGAAGGCCTCGTCGCCCATTTCAGTGGCGATGGCGGCAAGCTCCTCGTCGGCGATGCCGCGGACCAGCTCGGCGGTCACGGTGCGGCCGGTGTCCAGGGTGACGCCGTTGTGCACCCACTGCCACACCTGGGAACGCGAGATCTCGGCGGTCGCCGCGTCCTCCATCAGGTTGTGGATACCGACCGCGCCACTGCCGCCGAGCCAGGCCTCCAGGTACCGCAGGGCGACGTCGATGTTGCCCCGCAGCCCGGCCTCGGTGATCGCGCCCGGCACGGACGCGACATCCAGCAGCTGTTCGGCGCTCACGGCGACGTCGTCCCGGTGGCGGTCCAGCTGGTTCGGCCGGTCCCCGAGCACCGCGTCGAACACCTCCGCGCACACCGGCACCAGATCCGGGTGCGCGACCCAGGAGCCGTCGAAGCCGTCGCCGGCCTCGCGCTCCTTGTCCGCCCGCACCTTCGCCAGCGCGACCCGGTTGACCTCCGGGTCCCGGCGGCTCGGGATGAACGCGGCCATCCCGCCCATGGCGAACGCACCCCGCCGGTGGCAGGTGGCCACCAGCAGATCGGTATAGGCCCGCATCATCGGGGCGGTCATGGTCACGCTGCCCCGGTCGGGCAGCACGAACGCGGCGCCGGCGTCGCGGAAGTACTTGATCACGCTGAACAGGTAGTCCCAGCGCCCGGCGTTCAGCCCGGAGGCGTGATCGCGCAGCTCGTACAGGATCTCGTCCATCTCGAAGGCCGCCGGGATGGTCTCGATCAGCACGGTGGCGCGCACGGTGCCGTGCGGGATGCCGAGCTCGGCCTGGGCGTGGGTGAACACGTCGTTCCACAGCCGGGCCTCCAGATGGCTCTCCATCTTCGGCAGGTAGAAGTACGGGCCACTGCCGCGGGCCAGCAGCTCGGCGGCGTTGTGGAAGAAGTACAGGCCGAAGTCGACCAGCGCACCGACCGCCGGGGTGCCGTCGACCAGCAGGTCCCGCTCGTCGAAGTGCCAGCCGCGGGGACGGGCGACGATGGTCGCCAGCCGCCGGTCGGTGGCCAGCCGGTACTGCTTGCCCTGGGGCGAATCGAAGTGCAGCGTCCCGCGGATCGCGTCGTGCAGCACGAGCTGCCCGCCGATGACGTTGCGCCAGTGCGGGGTGTTCGCGTCCTCGAGGTCGGCCAGCCAGACCCGGGCGCCCGAGTTCAGCGCGTTGATCGCCATTTTCGGCTCCGGCGGACCGGTGATCTCCACCCGCCGGTCGAGCAGGTCGGCCGGGGCGGGAGCGACCGTCCAGTCGGCCGCCCGGATCGCGGCCGTCTCGGGGAGGAAGTCGAGCCGGCCGGCCTGCGCGGCCTGCGCGCGACGGATCGCTCGGGTGGCGAGCAACTCGTCCCGGCGTCCGGCGAACCTGCGGTGCAGCCCGGCCACGAAATCGAGTGCGGCGGGGGTGAGGATCTCGTCGGCCCGCGGCACGGGCACTCCGCGGACCTCGACGGTGGACGCAGTGGTGGGGCTGGCGGTCACTGGCTGATCTCCCGGCTCGTGTTTATCCACTAGATGGAAAGTCTATCTCGCTGGCCGAAATCTACCGAGGTCGTGCGGCCGGGTCAACGCGGTGTGACGGAGCCCGCGGATATATCCGCGACGGCGGCCCGGGCCAGGTGTCCGGGATACCGGACAGAACCCGGCCGCCGGCCCTGTCCGCACCGGTCGGGCCGCTGATTGCATGGGGTGACCCGGGACCGACCACGCGCCATGCCGAACACCTGGCCCGACCTGAGAGGAACGCGTCGATGCAGGGAGCACGCCCCGTCCGCGCCGCCCGTGGCACCAGCCTGACCGCCAAGTCCTGGACCACCGAGGCACCGCTGCGGATGCTGATGAACAACCTCGATCCGGAGAACGCCGAGCGCCCCGACGACCTGGTGGTCTACGGCGGCACCGGCAAGGCGGCCCGCGACTGGGCCTCGTTCGACGCCATGGTTCGCACGCTGACCACCCTGGAGGCGGACGAGACCATGCTGGTCCAGTCGGGTCGGCCGGTGGGCGTCATGCGCACCCACGAGTGGGCGCCCCGGGTCATCCTGGCCAACTCGAACCTGGTCGGCGACTGGGCCACCTGGCCGGAGTTCCGCCGCCTGGAGAAGCTGGGCCTGACCATGTACGGGCAGATGACCGCCGGCTCGTGGATCTACATCGGATCCCAGGGCATCGTGCAGGGCACCTACGAGACGTTCGCCGCGATCGCCGAGAAGCGGTTCAACGGGACGCTCGCCGGCACCCTCACCCTCACCGGCGGGGCCGGCGGCATGGGCGGCGCGCAGCCGCTGGCCGTCACCCTCAACGGTGGCGCGTGCCTGATCGTCGACGTCGACCGGTCCCGGCTGCAGCGCCGGGTCGACCACCGCTATCTGGACGAGATCGCCGACGACATCGACGACGCCATCGCCAAGGCGCTGGCCGCCAAGGCCGACCGCCGGGCCTGGTCGGTGGGCCTGGTCGGCAACTGCGCCGAGGTCTTCCCCGAGCTGCTGCGCCGCGGTGTGGCCATCGACATCGTCACCGACCAGACCAGCGCCCACGACCCGCTGTCCTACCTGCCGCTGGGCGTCGAGCTCGACGACTGGGCCGACTACGCCGAGCGCAAGCCCGAGGAGTTCACCGACCGGGCCCGGGAGTCGATGGCCCGGCACGTGCAGGCCATGGTCGAGTTCCAGGACGCGGGCGCCGAGGTGTTCGACTACGGCAACAGCATCCGCGACGAGGCCCGCCTCGGCGGCTACGACCGCGCCTTCGAGTTCCCCGGTTTCGTCCCCGCCTACATCCGGCCGCTGTTCTGCGAGGGCAAGGGCCCGTTCCGCTGGGCCGCGCTGTCCGGCGACCCGAAGGACATCGACGCGACCGATCGCGCGGTCATGGAGCTCTTTCCGGAGAACGACCGGCTGCAGAAGTGGATGCGCGGCGCACGGGACAAGATCGCCTTCCAGGGCCTGCCCGCGCGGATCTGCTGGCTCGGCTACGGCGAGCGGGACAAGGCGGGCCTGCGGTTCAACGAGATGGTCGCGTCCGGCGAGCTGTCCGCGCCCATCGTCATCGGCCGCGACCACCTGGACTGCGGGTCCGTCGCCTCCCCCTACCGGGAGACCGAGGCCATGCTCGACGGGTCCGACGCCATCGCCGACTGGCCACTGCTCAACGCCATGATCAACACCGCGTCCGGCGCGTCCTGGGTGTCCATCCACCACGGCGGCGGGGTCGGCATCGGCCGGTCCATCCACGCCGGCCAGGTGTCGCTGGCCGACGGCACCGACCTGGCCGCGCAGAAGCTGGCCCGGGTGCTGACCAACGACCCGGGTATGGGCGTCATCCGGCACGTCGACGCCGGGTACGAGCGGGCCGCGGACGTGGCCGTCGCCCGCGGCGTCCGGATCCCGATGAAGGAGAGCCAGGTCGCGCCGTGAGCTTCGACGCGATGTGGTCGGCGATCGAACCGGTCGGCCGGGACGCCGCGTCCGGCGGGTACCGCCGGTTCGCCTGGACCAGGGCCGACCATGACCTGCGGGAGTGGTTCGCCGGCGAATGTGCCTCGCGCGGGCTGGATCTGACCACGGATCGGGCCGGGAACCAGTGGGGCTGGTGGGGCGATCCGGACGCTGCGGTCGCCGCCGGCCGGCCCGGGGTGGTCATCGGGTCGCACCTGGACTCAGTGCCCGACGGCGGCGCCTTCGACGGCCCGCTCGGCGTCGTCAGCGCCCTGGCGGCGGTGGATGCCCTGCGGGCCGACCGGTTCGCACCGAGCCGGCCGATCGGGGTGGTGAACTTCGCCGACGAGGAGGGCGCCCGGTTCGGGATCGCCTGCGCCGGCTCGCGCATCATCACCGGCCAGCTCGTCGGTGACCGGGCGCGTGGGCTGACCGACGCCGATGGGGTGTCGCTGGGTGAGGCCTTCGCCCGGGCCGGCGGGCGAGCCGACAATCTCGGCGCCGACGGCGAGACCCTCCGCCGCATCGGGTGTTTCGTCGAGCTGCACGTCGAGCAGGGTCGGGCCCTGGTCGACACCGGCGATCCGGTCGCGATCGGCACCGGCCTGTGGCCGCACGGCCGCTGGCGGATCGACTTCCCCGGCCAGGCCAATCACGCCGGCACCACGGCGCTGGCCGACCGGCAGGACGCGATGATCGGCTACGCGCACACCGTGCTGGCCACCCGCGCCGCCGCCGAGCACCGCGGGTGCCTGGCCACCGTCGGCAAGGTGACCGTCCGGCCCGGCGGCGTCAACGCGATCGCCTCCGCGGTGACCGGCTGGCTCGATGCCCGGGGTGCGGACGAGGCCGCGGTGCTCGATGCGGTGGCTGACATCACGGCCGTCGCCGCCGATCACGGGGCCGTCGTCCGGCGGGAGTCGTGGACCCCATCGACGTCGTTCGACGCCGATCTCGCCGACCGGCTGCAGGCGGTTCTCGGTCCGGCGGTGCCGCGGCTGGGCACCGGCGCCGGGCACGACGCCGGCATCCTGGCGGTGCACGGCATCCCGACCGCGATGCTGTTCGTCCGGAACCCCACCGGCATCTCACACTCCCCGGCCGAGTTCGCCGAGCGCGACGACTGCCACGCCGGCGTCCGCGCCCTGGCCGAGGTCGTCCGGGACCTGGCCGCATGAACACCTATTTCGCCCGGCACGCGCTGCTGCCGGCCGGGCCGGCGGACGACGTCACGTTCGCGGTGGCCGATGGGCGCTTCGTCGCCGTCACGGCCGGCACCCTTACCCCGCCGGGCGCGACCGTGCTGCCCGGCGTCGTGCTGCCCGGGCTGGCGAACTGCCACAGCCACGCGTTCCACCGGGCGCTGCGCGGCCGCACCCACGCCGGCGGCGGCACGTTCTGGACCTGGCGGGAGGGGATGTACCGGATGGCCGCCGCGCTCGACCCGGACTCCTACCTCGCCCTGGCCCGGGCCACCTACGCCGAGATGGCGCTGGCCGGGATCACCGCGGTCGGCGAGTTCCACTACCTGCACCACGGGCCGGGCGGCGCCCCCTACGCCGACCCCAACGCCATGGGTGCCGCGCTGATCCAGGCCGCCGCCGACGCCGGCATCCGGTTGACCCTGCTCGACACCTGTTATCTGGCGGGTGGTCTGGGCCCGGATGGGCACGCTGAGCTCGGTCCCGAGCAGCTTCGGTTCACCGACGGTTCGGCGCAGCGCTGGGCCTACCGGGTCGAGCTGCTCGCCGGCTCGGGCATCGAAACGGACATGGTGCGGATCGGCGCCGCGGTGCATTCGGTACGGGCGGTCCCCCGGGACGCCCTGCCAGTGGTCGCCCAGTCCGCCGCGGGCCGCCCGCTGCACGTGCACCTGTCTGAGCAGCCGGCCGAGAACGAGGCGGCCCTGGCGTTCTACGGGCGTACCCCGACCGAACTGCTCGACGAGGCCGGCGTGCTCGGACCGGCCACGACGGTCGTGCACGCCACCCATCTGACCGGCTCGGACATTGCGACTCTGGGCCGGACCGGCACGGTCTCGTGTTTCTGCCCGACCACCGAACGCGACCTGGCCGACGGCATCGGCCCGGCTCGGGCCCTGCTCGACGCCGGCTCGGGGCTGAGCCTGGGCAGCGACCAGCACGCCGTCATCGACCTGATCG
Source organism: Nakamurella sp. (assembly GCA_044223435.1). Classification (GTDB taxonomy): domain Bacteria; phylum Actinomycetota; class Actinomycetes; order Mycobacteriales; family Nakamurellaceae; genus Nakamurella. The sequence continues at coordinate 91 of JBGALY010000054.1, read as the reverse complement.
AAGAGGCCCGGGCGCTGGAGATGCACGAGCGGCTGGCCACCCGGCAGCGCGGCCGGTTCACCCCCGCCCAACTGCTGACCGCGGCCACCCG
>JBGALY010000053.1:0-26343 GCA_044223435.1 Nakamurella sp. | reverse complement strand
TCGTCGGCCAGCCAGTCCTGCAGGTACTGGGCGCGGACCTGCCGGACCGTGCCGACCGCACCGTCGGCCACCATCTCCCGGGCCAGCGCGACGGCCGGCGTGCGCCGGTAGGTGAAGCCGACCATCGCCTGCCGGCCCGGCGCGGCAGCGGCCGCCTCGACCATGCGACGGGCCTGCTCGACCGTGTTGGCGAGCGGCTTCTCGCACAGCACGTGCTTGCCGGCGCCCAGCGCGGCGACCGCGATGTCCGCGTGGGTGTCTCCCGGCGAGCAGATGTCGACCAGGTCGATGTCGGGACGTTCGACCACCCGCCGCCAGTCCGTGTCGCTCGCGGCCCAGCCGAGCCGATCGGCGGCGGCCCGCACCCCGTCCGCGGATCGTCCGACCACCACCGCCATCTCGGGTCGGCGGGGCAGGTCGGCGACCCGGGCCGCGGTCCGCCAGGCCAGGGAGTGGGCCGCCCCCATGAAGGCGTATCCGATCATGGCCACCCGCAACGCGGGTGCGGACTCAACGGTCATCGCCGGCTCCCCGAATCACCCTGGACGGTCAGGACTCGAACGCGGTCGGCAGGAACGCCTCGACGTTCTCCTTGGTGACCACCGGCGCGTACAGCACGATCTCCCGGGGCACCGCAACCTCGACCAGATCGCCGAGCGCCTCGTCCTTCACGACGAGCCGGGCCAGCCGGATGCCGTCGGCGGCCTGGGTGGAAGGGTAGATGACGGTCGCCTTCAGCACGGTGTTGTCGGCCTGGATGTCCCGCATGACGTTGGCCGAGCCGGCCCCGCCGACCATCACGAATTCGCTCCGGCCGGCGTTGTTGATGGCGGCCATCACGCCCACCCCCTGATCGTCGTCGTGGTTCCACAACGCGTCGATCTTGGGCGCCGCCTGCAACAGGTTGGAGGCGGCGGCCTCGCCGGACTCGACCGTGAATTCGGCTGCGACCCGGTTCGTCACCGACAGCCCGCAGTCGGCCAGCGCGTCGGAGAAGCCCTTGGAGCGGTCCTGGGTCAGCGGCAGTGAATCGATGCCGGCGATCTCGGCGACCACCGCGTCCGGCTTGCCCGACAGCTGCTCGCAGATGTAGGTGCCGGCGGACACGCCCATGCCGTAGTTGTCGCCCAGGATCGTCGCGCGGGCGGCGAACGGGCTCGCGAACTCCCGGTCCACGTTGATCACCGGGATGCCGGCGTTCATCGCCTTGATCGCGACGTCGGTCATCGCGGCTCCGTCGAACGGCAGCAGCACGATCGCGTCGACCTTGTCGTTGATGAACGTTTCGACCTGGCTGATCTGCAGATTCACGTCGTTGGTGCCCTCGGCGACAATCAGGTCGACGTCGCCGAGCGCCGCCGCCTCGGCGACCGCCGACTTGGTGATCGACCCCATCCACCCGTGATCAGCGGCCGGGGCGGAGAAACCGATCCGGATCTTCTCGCCGGTGGCGGTGCCACCGGCGGCGGACGATCCGGTGCCGGCGGCCGCCGTGCTGGTGTTCGCCGCGCTCGAGTTCTCGGCGGGCGTCGTGCCCGAACTCGATGACGAGTTGGTGCAGGCGGTCAGGGCCAGCGCACCGACGGCCACGGCCGCCAGCGAACGCAGGACAGGGCGGCGGCGACCGGTGGGTCGGGACGGCGAGGGCATTGTCGGCTCCTTCGGGGTGGGCGGGATGGTCCGGATGACGTGGCGGCCGCGCAGGACCGCCGTCGGGCTCGCGGGGGGCGAGACCGGCGATGTCGCTGGTGCGGCCGGCTCAGCCGCCGCGCGACCGGGCGGCGATTCGTTGCTGCAGCAGGACCGCGACGACGATGATGACGCCCTTGGCGATCGCCTGGGCCGAGATCGACAGGTTGTTCAGGGTGAACACATTGGTCAGGGTGGTGAAGATCAGCACGCCGAAGATGGTCCCGACGATGGTGCCGCGCCCACCGGACAGGAGGGTGCCACCGATGACGACCGCCGCGATGGCGTCCAGTTCGTAGAGCGTGCCGTGCGTGGACGAGCCGGCCGTGGTGCGGGCCATGATCATCACGGCCGCGATGCCCGCGGCCAGCCCGACGAGCCCGTAGAGCAGCATCGTGTGCCGCTTCACCCGGATGCCGGCCAGCCGGGCGGCCTCCGGGTTTCCGCCGACCGCGAAGGTGCGCCGCCCGAATGTGGTGCGGTTCAACAACACCCAGCCGGCCACCGCGACCAGCGCGAAGATCCACACCAGCACCGGGATGCCCAGCAGGTTGCCGGTGAACGTGTCGAGGAATCCGCGGACCCGGATGATCTGCGTCTGCCGGTTGGCCAGGATCTCGGCCAGGCCACGCGCGGCCGCCAGCATGGCCAGAGTGGCGATGAACGGGACGATCTGGCCGTACGCGACCAGCACGCCGTTGATCAACCCGGCCGCCGTGCCGACCAGCAGGGCGGTGCTGACCATGAAGATCCAGTGCACGTCGGTGGCCAGCAGTTGAGTACCGGTGGTGGTGGCCCACACCGACGCCAATCCGACCACCGCACCTACCGAGAGGTCGATCCCACCCGCGGTGATGACGAAGGTCATTCCGATCGACACCACGCCGATCACGGACGCCAGCCGCAGGATGGTCAACACGTTCTCGGCGCTGGCGAACCGGTCGCCGGCGGTGATCACACCGACCGCACAGAGCAGCAGCAGGGCGATGACCAGCCCGAGATTGCGGGTGACGCCGGACGGCAGGGACCGCCGGGCACCGGGACCGGTGACCGGAGCAGCGGGGGAGACCGCGGTGGCCCGCGCCGGCAGGCCGGGGTCCGGCTGGTCGGGCTTCGGCTGATCGGTCATGCCGCGGTGCCCGCCATGATCAGATCGAGCACCCGGTTCTCGTCGATGCGATCGGCAGCGCCGTCGTACAGCACGCGACCCGCGCCGATCACGAGAATCCGATCCGCCAACCCCAGCACCTCCTCCACCTCGCTGGACACCACCACCACGGCCACCCCGGAATCCGCCAGCTGCCTGACCAGCGCGTAGATCTCGGTCCGGGCGCCCACGTCGACCCCGCGAGTTGGTTCGTCGAGCAACAACACCCGACACTCGTGCAGCAACCAGCGGGCCAGCAGCACCTTCTGCTGATTGCCACCGGACAGCGTCCGAACCGGCCGGTCGGGGTCGGCCGGACGAACGTGCACGGTCGCCGCCACCCGCATCGCGGCCGCCCGCTCCGGGGCCGGCCGGGTGAATCCGGCGGAGGCGAACCGGCGCAGACTGGCGAGCGAGATGTTCTGGTAGACCGGCTGATCCAGCAGCAATCCCTGGAACTTGCGCTCCTCCGGGCACAGCCCGACACCGGAGTCGACCGCCGCCCGCACCGATCCGTTCGGCAGGACCCGGCCGGCGACCGACACCTGCCCGCGATCGGCGCGCCGGGCCCCGAAGACGGTCTCCACGATTTCACTGCGCCCGGCCCCGACCAGACCGGCCAGTCCGATGATCTCGCCCGGCCGGACGTCGAAGTCGATGTCCGCGAACTCCCCTCGCCGGGTCAGCCCGCGCACCGACAACAGCGGTTCGATGTCCGCCGCCGGCGTCTGGTGCAATCGGGGCGGGAAGACGTACTCGATGGACCGGCCGGTCATCAGCCGGATCAGTTCGGCCGTCGGGGTCGCGCGGGCATCGAGGCCGGACGCCACGCTGTGACCGTCCTTCAGCACGGTGATCCGATCGCCGATGCGCCGGATCTCTTCCAGCCGATGGGAGATGTAGACGACGGCGACGCCGGCCGCGGCCAGGTCGTCGACGATCTTGAAGAGATTCTCCACCTCCTCGCCGTCGAGCACCGCAGAGGGCTCATCCATGACGATGAGCCGGGCATCGCGCGACAAGGCTCGGGCGATCGAGACGATCTGCTTGCCGGCGGCGGACAGGGTGCCGACTTCCCGCGTCGCCGAGATCTCGGAGTGGCCCAGCCGTTCCAGCAGTTCGCGGGTCCGGCGGAGGGTGACCGCACGCTGTGAGAAGCCGGCCCTGGCCAGTTCATGGCCGAGAAAGATGTTCTCGCCCACGGTCAACCAGTCGACCAGGTCGAGCTCCTGGTAGATGGTGGCAATGCCCTGGCGCAGGGCGGCCACCGGGGAGGACAGCTGGACCGGTTGACCCGCCCAGAGCACCTCGCCGGCGTCGACCTGGTGCGCTCCGGCCATCACCTTGATCAGCGTCGACTTCCCCGCGCCGTTCTGCCCGAGCAGGCAGTGCACTTCACCGGCCCGAACCTGCAGATCGACCCCGTCCAGCGCCCGAACCCCGGGGAAGGTCTTCACGATCCCCCGCATCTGGAGAAGGGGAGCAGTCGCGCGGTCGTCGTCGACCTGGGTCATACCGGGGACCGTAGTTGCACTTATGTTTGTTGGTCAAGCAAAAGTCGCGAACTGCAAATAACAAAGGGGTCACCGCTCCGCGCGCAAGGTTGTGGTTCACTGACGCAATGGCGACGCTGCGGTTCGGTGCGATGGCGTCCGGGGATCTGTTCCAGCTCCTGCGCGACGGCGCCGCGCGGACCCGTGCTGAACTGGCCGATCGCACCGGCCTGGCCCGCTCCACGATCACCGCCCGGGTCGACGAGTTGCTGGCCACCGGGCTGATCAGCGCCGCCGGTGAGGCGCGATCATCGGGCGGGCGGCCGCCGACCCGGTTCGCCTTCGATCCGGACGCCCGAGTCGTGCTCGCCGCCGACCTCGGCGCCACCCACGCCACACTGACGGTCACCAACCTGGCCGCGAACCCGCTCGGCGAACGGACCGAGGCCCTCGCCATCGCCGACGGGCCGACGGCCGTGCTCGAGCACATCTGGATGGTCTGGTCGAGGATGCTGGCGGACGCGCGACGCGAGGTCGCCGATGTCGCCGGGGTCGGGGTCGGCGTGCCCGGACCGGTGGAGTTCGCCACCGGCCGGCCCACCAGCCCGCCGATCATGCCCGGGTGGGACGGATTCGACATCCCCGGCCATCTCTCCCGCCACCTCGCCGCCCCGGTACTGGTCGACAACGATGTCAACGTGATGGCGCTCGGCGAATTCATGCACGCCTGGCGGGACACCGGCCATCTCCTGTTCGTCAAGGTGGCCACCGGTATCGGCGCGGGTCTGGTATCGGACGGGCGACTCAACCGCGGAGCCCAGGGATCGGCGGGCGACCTGGGTCACGTCCGGGCGTTCGGCGACTCGACCGTGGTCTGCACCTGCGGGAACATCGGCTGCCTGGAAGCCGTCGCCGCCGGCCCGGCGATCGCCGCGCGGTTGCGCACCGCCGGCCTACGGGCCGGATCGACCGCCGACGTCGTGCGGCTGGCTCGCGAGGGCAACATGCTCGCCGTGCAGGAGATCCGGCAGGCCGGTCGGGACATCGGCGCGGTGCTGGCCACGTGTGTCAACCTGCTGAACCCGTCCGTCGTCGTCATCGGCGGGTTGCTGGCCGAGGCCGGTGAGCACCTGCTGGCCGGTGCTCGGGAGATCGTCTACCACCGCTCGCCGCCACTGTCCACCCAGCATCTGCTCATCACGACCAGCCACACCGGTGCCCGGGCCGGCGTGCGCGGGGCCAGCGCGATGGTGATCGAGAGCGTGCTGGCGCCGGACGCGGTCGATCGACTGGTGCGCCTGTCGCTCGGCGAGCAGATCGAGCCCACCCGCACCGAAAGCGCCTGAACAGGCTGCATCACACCGCCGTCCCGGTTGGCTACCGACGGCCGGGCGTGGCCACTGTCCGAATTCCCGGCCGCAGGGTGACGACGTCCAGCTCGGCCGTCCCGGGCCCATGACCCGGAGGCGGTCGGCCCTGGGGAGCCCGGAAAGCCACCCCCGGCACCGTGTGATAAGCCATGACACGGCCGAATGCACACTCGAGGATGATGGGCGGGGGCAGGTGGTGGTGAGGGCCGAGGAAAGGCGTCAACGCATTCTCGAAGGAGCCCGTCGCACCGGTCACGTCACGGTCTTCGATCTCGCCGAGCAGATGGAAACGTCGCCGGAGACGGTCCGTCGGGACCTGCGGGTGCTGGAGGACCACGGGCTGATGCGACGGACCCACGGCGGTGCCTACCCGATCGACACGGCGGGCTTCGAAACGACGGTGTCGCGGTCAGCGGGAGTGCTCCTTCCGCAGAAGCGTCGCATCGCGATGGCGGCTGCCGGCATGGTCAACGATGCCGACACGCTCTATCTGGATGAGGGCTTCACCCCCGGTCTGGTGGCGGAGGAGCTGACCAAGTGGGCAAGAAAGCTCACGGTGGTGACGTCGTCACTGTCCGCCGCGCAGACCCTCGCTCCGGTGAACTCGATCGCGGTGCTGCTGCTGGGCGGCCGGGTCCGCGCCGCCTCGATGGCCACCATCGGTCATTGGGCGACCGACATGCTGTCCGATCTGGTGATCGATGTGGCCATCCTGGGCACCAACGGCATTTCCATCGAACGTGGCCTGACCACTCCCGAACCTTCGGTGTCCGCGGTGAAACGCAAGGTGGTCGAGGCTTCTCGGCGCCGGCTGATGGTCGGCGTGCACACCAAGTTCGGCTCCAACAGCTTCTGCCGGTTTGCCGATGTCGCCGAGTTCGAAACCCTGGTCACCGACACCGGCCTGTCGGTGGGTGCGGCTCACCGGTACGCGGCCTTGGGGCCGGAGGTCGTTCGTGCCTGAACGGCACGGCCCGGTCGCGTCGCGGTAGGCGCGCTCATAATTCCGCGGCCCAGGGCGGATCGGCGCCGGGACGGGAGCAGGTGACGGCGGCCACCCGGGCCGCGAACTCCAGGGCCGCGCCCGTCTGGCCGATGGTGAGGTGGTCGAGCCGCCCGCCGAGAGCGCCCGCCTCGGCGAGGTGGTGCAGCAGCCCGGCGTGGAACGAGTCGCCGGCGCCGACCGTATCCACCAGAGCGGTCGGGGCGATGGGCACGGTGATCTGCTCCCCGCGCAGCGACGCGAACGCGCCGGCCCCGCCCAGGCTCACGACGACCAGCGCGACTCCCAGCTGGTGCAGGTGGGTGGCTGCCTGTTCGGGTGTCCATCCGGGCCAGAGTTGATCGAGATCGTCCTCGGACAGCCTGATGATGTCGGACAGCGCCGCCCACCCGTCGATGCGTTGCCGGTAGACGATCGCGGGGACCAGGTTGGTCCGGAGGTTCGGGTCGACGGAGATGGTCATGCGGCCGCAGGCGCGGGCGAGCAGGTTCTCGATGGCCGTCCTGGAAGGCTGCAGCGCGATCGCGAGAGTCCCGGTGTGGATCGCCAGGGGGTGGTGGGGAGCGCCGCCCTGCGCGTCCAGGACCGGGGCGAGGGAACCGTCGGTCCAGCCCCAGTCGGCCGTTCCTTCCGTGTAGAACTCGTAACTGGCGGACCCGCCGGCGTCGAGCCGGGCGATTGCCAGTGTCGCGGGCCGGTCGACCACCACCGAGGTGGTCAGGTCGACCCCGGAGGCTTCGAGTTTGGCCCGGCACAGTGCGCCGAGCGCCCCGTTGGACAAGCGGCCGGCGAAGCGGGCGGTGGTACCCAGGCGGGCCAGGGCGACGGCGGTGTTCGCCGGGCCGCCTCCGGGGTGCACGGCGAGGTGGGCAACTCCGTCGACCACTGCGCCGGGCGGCAGGACGGCGTCGGCGACGATCTCACCGACGACGGCGATGGTGGACATGTTGCGCTACACCGTCCTCGGGTCGCCGGAGATCTCGGCGGGCGGCCGGAGAAGCGTGGCCGCGCCAGACATCAGGTTGCCGGCTTCGGTCCGGCTCATTTGACGGCCCCGAGCGAGAGACCTTGGACCAGCTTGTCCTGGGCGGCGAACCCGGCGACCAGCACCGGCAGGCAGACCACGGTGGTCGCGGCACAGAGCTGGGCCAGGAACAGCCCCTGTGAGGTGACGAAGCCGGTGAGGTAGACGGGGGCGGTCTGGGCGACGACCCCGGTCAGCACCTTGGCGAACAGCAACTCGTTCCAGGCGAAGATGAAGCAGATCAGCGCGGTGGCGGCGATGCCCGGGGAGATGATCGGCATGATGATCCGGCGCAGGGTCTGAACCAGGTTGGCGCCGTCGATGGACGCGGCCTCGAACAGCGCCGGCGGGACGTCGGCCAGGAACGACCGAAGCATCCAGATCGCGATCGGCAGGTTCATCGCGGTGTAGATGATCATCAAGAACCAGATGTTGTCCAGCAGGCCGACTCCCGCGGCGATCAGGTAGATGGGCATCAGGCCGGCCACGGCGGGCAGCATCTTGGTCGTCAGGAAGAAGAACATCACGTCGGTCCACTTGCGGACCGGCTTGACCGACAGGGCGTAGGCCGCCGGGATCGCAAGCATGATCACCAGAATCGTCGAACCGACGGACGCCCAGGCGGAGTTGATCAGCGAGGGCCACGGGCTGGCGCCGGATTCGCCGCCGAAGAAGGCCCGGTACCCGTCCAGCGTGAGTGGCGCGAAGATGTCGGGCGGGTTGGACGCCGCGTCGATCTCGGTGTGGAAGCTGGTCAGCACCATGTACAGCACGGGGGTGATGAGGACGATTCCGATGGCCCAGGTGAGCACAGTCAGGGCAGACTTGCCGAGCCGGTTCTTGCTCGCCGGCTTGCCGGGTGCGGGCCGGCCGGTCGGGGTGATTGCGCGGGGCGCGATGGTGGTGGTCATTTGCCGCCGTCCTTTGCGAGCAGGCTGGACACGTTCTTCACCGCGAACGTGGCGATCAGGATGGAACCGAGCACCACGATCACCCCCTGCGCCGAGGCAAGTCCGTAGTCCTGGGCGGTGAAAAGCGTCTGGTAGATGGTGAACGGCAGGTTGGCCGTGCCGAGCGCACCGGAGGTGATCGTGTAGACCGCGTCGAAGGTCTGCACGACGTAGATCGCGCCGAGCATGGCGGCCAGTTCCAGGTACTGCCGCATGTGGGGCAGGGTCATGTGCACGAACATCTGCCAGGGGTTGGCGCCGTCGACCGCGGCGGCCTCGAGCACCTCGGCCGGCCGGGACTGCAGGCCGGCCAGCAGGATCAGGGTCATGAACGGGGTCCACTGCCAGATCAGGGTGACCTCGATGGAGCCCAGTGGGAACTGGGTGATCCAGTCGACCTGCGGGGCGTCGGCGCTGCCGAAAATGCCCCACACCCAGGTGATCAGGCCGTTGAGCAGGCCGAAGATCGGGTTGTAGATCGCGTGCTTGAACAGCAGCGCGGCGGCGACCGGCACGATCAGGAACGGGGTGATCATCATCGTGCGGACCAGCCCACGACCCAGGAAGACCCGGTTGAGCAGCAGCGCGATGCACAGACCCAGGACCAGGCTGACCAGTACGACGGTGACCGTCATCAGGATCGTCACCCAGACCGACCGCAGCAGGTCCGGATCGGTGAAGACCTTGACGTAGTTGGAGAGCCCGGCGAATCCCTTGAGGTCGGGGCGGTAGGCGTTCCAGTTCATGAACGAGATGCCAAGGGTCGCCACGAAGGGCAGCTGGGTCAGGATGATCGTGAAAACCAGCGCCGGCAGCAGCGGGATGCGGCGGATCCAGGCCTGCTTCGGAGTGAGGTCGAGGTTGTTCGGCGCGGTGGCCGGTGGGGGCGCGATGGCAGTGGGGGTATTCATGCGGGAACCTCCGAGTCGGAGCGGATGCCGGCGGGTGTCGGTGGGTGCGGGGCGCGACTGATCATTGCTGGTAGGTCACCCCGACCTTGGTGGCGAGTTCCTGGCCCCGGTTCAAGGCGTCCCGGACACTCATCTGACCGGCAATGGCGCTGGAGATGTCCTGGGAGACCTTCGTTCCCAGCGCCGTGAACTCCGGAATATCGACGAATTGGATGCCGACGGTCGGCCGCGGCTGCACCCCCGGATCGGTGGGATCCGCCTCGGTGATGGCCGTCTTGGTCGGCTCCGCGAAGGCCGCGGCCGCCACCAGGTAGTTCGGGTTTTCGTACGTCGACGATCGCTTGCCGGCCGGCACCCGGGACCAGCCGAGCTCGTTGCCGACGAGGTTCTCGTAACCCTTTCCGGACGCCCAGGAGATGAACTTCCACGCATCCGCCGACTTCCGGGTGTTCTTCTCGATCGCCCACGACCAGGCGTAGAGCCAGCCCGATGACGCAGTCTTCTCAACCGGGGCCTGGGCGTAGCCGAGCTTGCCCTTGACCGGAGAATCCGCCGCCTCGAGAATGCCGGCCGCGGAGGTGGCGTCGTACCACATCGCCACCTTGGACTGCGCCAGCGCGGTCAGGCATTCGGTGAAACCAGCTGACGGTGCGCCGAGCTCGCCGTGTTGCTGGACCAGCTTGACGTAGAAGTTGGTGGCTTCGCTGAACCCGGGACCGTTCACCTGCGCCGTCCAGTCCTTGTCGAACCAGGTGCCGCCAAAGGTGTTGACCACGGTGGTCAGGGGGGCGATAACCTGTCCCCAGCCGGGCTGGCCGCGCAGACAGATGCCCCGCATGTCGGGTTGGGCGTTGTCGACCGTGGCGGCGATGTCGGCTACCTGCTGCCAGGTCGGCCGGTCCGGCATGACCACGCCTTTGGCGTCCAGGATGTCCTTGCGGTACATCAGGAACGAGGACTCGCCGTAGAAGGGCTCGCCGTAGAGCACGCCGTCCGCGCTCAATGATTGGGTCATCGACGGGAAGATGTCCGGTTGATCGAACTCCGGGTCGGCGGCGACGAACTCATCCAAGGGGTACAGCCACTTGTTGCCGGCGTAGATCGGGATCTCGAAGTTCGAGAGCGTCGCCACGTCGTACTGGTTGGCCTGGCTGCTGAACTCCTGGGAAACCTTGTCCCGCAAGTCGTTCTCGGGCAGCACGGTGTAGTTCACCGTGATCCCGGTCTGCGCGGTGAAATTGTCAGCGGTGAGCCGCTGCAGGTCGACCATCTGCGGGTTGTTCACCATGAGGACGTTGATCGAGTGGCCGGTGTCGGACTTTCCGCCGGCGCCGGCGGCGCAGGCGGTGCTGCCGGCGAGAAGAGCGACGGCGACGACGCCGATGGTGATGCGTCCCCTGAATCGATTGGCTCGACTGGCTCTCCGGTTCGGCGCTCGCATGGGTTTCCTCTCGGTTGAACAGGACGTGGGGGCGCGTGGGCGACACCGGTCGAGCGATTCGCTCGGTCGGTGGCCGTGTGGGTTCTGCGGGATGCGGTGGGACCCGCCGCAGGTCGGCGGTGCGCGGCGGGGATCGACCGCTACACGCGGCTCACCTCGGGGCCAAGGGCGGCATAGCGGCGGGCGTCACCGGCGGACAGTCCGGTGTCGCTGACGAGCGTATGGAAGTCGGAGACGTCGGCGAACTTGCAGAAGCTGTTCGTGCCGAACTTGGTGTGGACGCCGACGAACAGGCGCCGCCGGGACACTTCGATGACCTTGCGCTTGACGGCGGACACCGCTGGGTCGGGGGTGGTCAGGCCGCGGTCGCGGGAAATGCCGTTCGTGCCCAGGATGGCCAGATCGATGGTCAGGTCGGACAGCATGGTGGTCGCCCAGTGGTCCACCGTACCCAGCGTGCGTCCTCTGACCCGGCCGCCGAGCAGGATCACCGACATCGTCTCGAGCGGGGCCAGTGCACCGGCGACGGCCAGCGACGCCGTGACCGCGGTCAACGGGCGCTGGAGCTTGATCAGCTCCTCAGCGACCAACTGCGGGGTGAAGCCCTCGTCCAGATAGATCGTCTCGGCCTCACCCAGCTTGCCGGCCGCGGCCACCGCGATGCGACGCTTCTCCGGCACCCGATGGCCCGAGCGGTAGGTCATGGTGGTCTCGAAGCCGGCACCGTCGGTCGGGTAGGCGCCGCCGTGGGTGCGCCGCACCAGGCCGTGGTCTTCCAGCACCTTCAGATCGCGGCGGATCGTTTCCGCGGCCACCTCGAGCCGGCCGGCGATGTCGGCGACATCGATGTGCCCGCTGCCTCTCGCGTGCTCGAGAATGAGCCGGCGCCGCTGCTCACCCGCCTCCGTTCGCATCGACCCACACCCGTCCTTCGCCGTTGTTGTCCGAGTTCACCTGCGCTGCCTGCCATACCGAGGATCTTGGGTGGTATGCCCGGTCAGGCCTGCCGTGCGGTGGTGGGGCCGCGACCCGCGGTCAAAGAATGACCCCCGGCGGCGCAACCGTCCAGTGTGTGTCCGGTCATGACCGTGCCCGGTTCGTGCCCGCTTTCCCGCGCCGTTCTGGGGCAGATCGGCCGTATGGGCCCGCCCGGCGGACGCGGCGCTGCCCGAATGACCGAGTCCTGATGCCCGAAATGGCTGGTTTTCGAGCAATGACGCCGCCCGGTCAGGTCGCCAGAACCCCGCGGGCCACTCCGGTGCGAATCTTGGTTCGGTACTCGCGTGGCGTCATTCCGGTCTCGGCCCGGAACTGGCGGTTGAAGTTGGAAAGGTTCTGGTAACCGGCATCGAAACAGACGTCGGCGATCGGGCGGTCGGTCCGGAAGAGCAGGGTGCACGCCCTGATCACCCGCAGCCGGCGGACGGTATCGGCGAAGCCACTTCCCGCGGCGCGCAGGAAGAACCGGGAGAACCCGGACGGTGTCATGCCGGTGATGGCGGCCGCTTCGTTCAACCGGACCTCCCCGGCGAGGTTGTCGGTGATGTAGCGAAGCACCGCATCCACTTTCAGCTGCGCCGGCGCATCCAACGGAGCCCCGGCGGGCCTCTGGGAGAGCGTGTGCTGCTCGTGCGTGGGCGCGTCGGCGAGCAGGCTCAGGAGGCCGAAGATCCGGTGCAGCCGTTGCAGACCGCTGCTGCTTCCGATGCGCTCCAGTTCGATCGCCGCCTTGGCCGCGGTGGGTCCGGTGTACTCGATTCCCCGGGTCGCGCCATGGAACAGGCGCAGGGCCTCGGTGGCTTCGGGGAGGTCCTCGGCCAGTCGGTTGATGCGATCGGGATCGATCTGGAGGACGACGTCGCGACCCTCGATCAGTTCACCGGGATCGAGGTCCGAGATCCAGTTGTGCGGGAGATGCGATCCGACCAGCACGAAGTGTCCCGGACCGAAAGGACCGATGTGATCCCCGACGAACGCGAGTCCGCTGCTCCGCCGGATCAGGTGTACCTCCACCTCGGGATGGGTGTGCCACCGAGCGAGCGGGTGCGGAAAGTCGTGCTGGTGCCACCGAACGCTGCTGGCCAGATCGGGCACCACGATCTCGGCCGCCGGTGACCGACCGGTCAGCGGCGTCGACGGATCACGCTTCACGACTACCTCGGACTCGAGCACCGATCCTCCTACTGGCTCGCGTCGGTACCGGCCCAGCCCTCAGCAGCGGCACGCAAGTCAAATTAGTACCAGTCAGGTGGTTCTGTCGCTATAGATCGGGCCGGGTTTGGCCGCGAGGATGGTTTTACCGGTTGCTGCGGAACGTGACAGAGCGGCACTCGGCCCCGCCCCCCCATCCAGCACAACGAGGTGACCCCGTGTCTGCACGACTACCCCGTTCCTTGATCATCGGCTACGCCGCGATCGCCCTGTTCATGACCGGCGACGGTTTCGAGTTGACCTTCCTGGCAAGGTATCTGGTCGACCTGGGCTACACGCCGGTGGATGCCGCACTCGCGTTCAGTGTGTACGGCTTCGTCGCCGCGATCGCCGCCTGGTGTTCCGGTGTGATCGCGGAAATGTTCGGCGCCCGGCGGGTCATGGTGATCGCTGGCATCGCCTGGCTGGTGTTGCAGACCGTGTTGCTCAGCGTCGGCCTGAACTCCGGCAGCTTGCCGCTGATCCTGATGATCTACGGGTTGCGCGCCGCGGCCTACCCCATGTTCATCTACTCCTTCGTGGTCCTGATCGCCCAGACCGTGGACCGGTCGCGGCTGGCGACGGCAATGGGCTGGTACTGGGCGGCGTACTCGCTGGGCATCGGGGTGCTGGGCACCTACCTGCCGAGCTGGCTGCTGCCGGTGCTGGGGGAGCAGTTGACGCTGTGGTTGGCCCTGCCGTGGGTGGCCGCCGGTGTGGTCCTGGCCGCGTGGAGCGCCCACCGCTACCGGGGTGCCACCCAGGATCGACCGGCGGGCCCGGATTCGTCGCAGAAGCTGCGGGAACTGGCGCGGGGCGCCACGATCCTGGTCGAGAACCGGCAGATCCTGGTCCTGGCGATCGTCCGGGTCATCTGCAACCTGACCCTGTTCGGTTTCCCGGTGATCATGCCGCTGTACCTGTCGACGACCACGTACGACGGCGTCGGCGTGCTGGACGTCACCGAGTGGATGCAGCTCTGGGGCCTGATGTTCGCGGTCACCATCGTGACCAACGTGCTCTGGGGCCGCATCGGCGACCGCTTCGGCTGGATGCGGCAGATGCGCTGGTACGGCTGCGTGGGCTGCGCGGTGGCGACCCTGGCCTTCTACTACCTGCCGCAGTGGACCGGCCCGAACATGATCGCCCTGTCCGGGGCGGCGGTGCTGCTCGCCGTGGCCGTGTCCGCGTTCGTCCCGATGGGTGCGGTCTTCCCGGCGCTGGCTCCCGCGCACACCGGTGCCGCCGTGTCGGCGCACAACCTGGCCGCCGGCGTCTCCACCTTCCTCGGCCCGGCCATCGCCATCGTGCTGCTGCCCATCGCCGGCATCGGCGGGGTCTGCTGGGCCTACGCCGTGCTGTACCTGATCGGCGCCGGCCTGACCTACTTCGTCCGGCCCGACCAGCCCGGCATCGCCAGCAAGACCCGCTCCCGCGCCACGGAGCTCGCGGCGACCGCTGCCTGATCGCTGCCTGATCGCCGCCTGGCCCTTCACCTGCCCGTGCACCACCAAGCCTGTCCCCACCCGCTGTTCACCGACGAAAGCGACGATCATGACCACAATTCCGACCACCATGACCGCCTCCACCACCGACCTGACCGACCCGGCCGCGGCGGACGTTTCCGGCCCCATGCGCCGGGCCGTGGCCGAGCCGAACCACGGCGTGCGCCTGGAGACCGCGGCCATCCCCGAGCCGGCCCCCGGTCAGGCCCTGGTCCGCAGCACGCTGATCGGGATCTGCGGATCCGACACCCACGCCATCGCCGGCCAGCATCCCTTCTTGACCAGCCGCTACCTGCCCGGCCACGAGGCGACCGGCACGGTGATCGCGCTCGGCGACGGCGTCGCCGAGCTGGCCGTCGGTCAGCGGGTGCTGCTCAAGCCGAACGTCGCCTGCGGCGACTGCCACAACTGCGGCGCCGGCCGCTCCAACGCCTGCGAGAACCTGACCTGGATCGGGTGCGATCCGTCCTTGGGGTGGGCGGGCGCGATGGCCGACTACTTCGTCGCCCCGGAACGAAACCTGTTCCCGGTGCCGGACGGCGTGGACGACCCGACCGCTGCGCTGGTGGAGTGCCTGGCCACGCCGGTCCACGCGGTCCGGATCGCCGGTGAGCTCAAGGGCTCCCGGGTCGTCGTGCTGGGCGCGGGCACGATCGGTGTGCTGTGCGTCGTGGCGGCCCGGCACGCCGGCGCGGCCTCGGTCGTGGTGACCGACCTGGATCCCGGCAAGCTCGAACGGGCCAAGCGGGCGGGTGCCCACGGCGCGGTGCAGGCCGGTGATCCGGACGTCAACGAGCAGGTCCTGGCCGAATTGGGTGGTCCGGCCGATGTCGTGCTGGACTGCGTCACCAATCAGCGATCGCTGAACCAGGCCGTCGCGCTGCTCCGGCGGGCCGGCACCCTCGCGGTCGTCGGCGTGCCGCCCCGCGACGCGACGCTGCCCATGCCGCTGATCCAGGACTGGGAGATCCGCATCCAGGGCTGCGCCGCCTACACCGAGGCCGACATGCAGACGGCCCTGACCATCGCCGCCGACGGCGGCCTGCCCACCGACGAGATCGTCTCCCTCACCTTCGGTCTGGACGAGGTGGGCGAGGCGTTCGCCCGGGCCAAGGCTGACAGCTCGGGCAAGGTGCTGGTCACGCCGGCACGCTGACTCCAAGAGCGCTTCACCGGCCGGCCGGCTTTCGGCCGGCCGTTGGTGTGCTCGGTCCCTCCGCCGGGCGAGCGATCGTTCCGGGCGAGCCGGTGGCCGCCCGGCCGCCGCGCCGACTGTGGTCGTCGCGCTTCAGTTCCTCACCCCGCAAAGAGCGCAATGGTCTCCAGCGCGCCCTGCCATCGGATCGCCGGCGCCCCCCGCGCGGTCTGGCGGTCGAGAAACTCTGTGGTGCCGGCGAACCTGTCCATGAAGCGGGGCAGTGGACGCAATCGCTTCGACAGCGGGCGCCCGAAGTTGTCCCAGTGCACCGGGATGATCAGTCTCGGCTGGATCGCGTCGACGACATGGCGCCAGTAGTCGTTCCGGAACTGCCCGTCCTGGACGCCCAGGGCCCCGATACCGAGGTAGAGCACGTCGGCGTGGACGCCGTCGAACCGGTTCGGGACGAAGTTCGCGCTGGGGTGGATGAAGACGCGGCCGGACGGATGGATCACCAGGTACGAGAAGCACCCGCCGTCCTTGAACGCGCTACCTCTCGCCGGCGTGCTCAGTGGGCGGTCGATGATGCCGGGGTAGCGGTTGCCCGGGCTGTGGCGGCCTTCGAACACCTGGACATCGAAGTCGCCGAGGCGGTACCGGTCGCCGTCGGCGATCCGGTGCAACCGGGATTCGTCCAGGCCGGCGCCACGGCCGATGTTCAGCGTTGATTCCGACCCGTACAGGATGCCGCCCTTGAGCTTGATGACGTCCGCGGAGTCGAGGGCATGGTCATGGTGCGAGTGGGCCGTGAAGATGGCGTCCAGGACCCCGACGTTGCCCTGTTCGAGAATGCTCGCGATGAGCCTCGGCTTGGGCCTGATCCTGCCGAACGCGACCTTGAGCAGTGGCGGGCGGGTCAGGAAGGCATCGGTGAAGATACCGGTGGTTCCGTCGGTGAGATAGATCGATGAGGTTCCGAAAAACGTCGCGCGGAGCGGGGTTCCGGTCATCATTGTCGATGTCGAAGGACGAACTCGATCGTGGTCCGCCGGCGTCGGTCGTCGCCGGGTGCGGAGGAGGGGACGCGGTGTCGTCCACTCCTGCGCCACCCGTCCGCTGGAAACGCCGGGAGTATCGCGTTCATGGAACCAGTATGGCCAACACTCTCCTCGTGCGGGCCGGCACCGTACGTCAGGCGCATCGCCCGTTGGCGCACCGGCGCTGGGGCCCGTCAGCCGCGGGGGCCGCTGCAGGATGCGCCGTGAGCGAGGACATCCCCGGGCGAGGCCGATGTCGCAAGCACGTGACTCGTGGCTCCACCGCACCCCGACGGCTGATCAGGAGATGCGCCACACGTAGGCGTACGGCTGCGCGAACTGGGTGATCCGGAACGCCCGAATGATGATCTTCGCGTCGCCGGGCGGCATGTTCGGCCAGACCACCTGTTCGACGTTGTTCGTCCGATCGAAACCCTTACCGGTGCCCATGTTCCCGTGACGCTCAGTGCCGTCCGAGGCGACCACGATCAAATCCAGGTCGTTCTGGAGTTGGGCGCCGGGCGGGTCTGACCAGACGAGTGTCACCTTCAGCGTCGCACCCCCGGCCATGGGAGCCGGCGCGTGGGCATGCCGCTGTCCCGGGCCGCGCTTCGGTATCGAGATGACGATACCGTCTTCCTCACCCTCCTTCAGCGGACCGCCGTCACCGTAACCCCCGTTCGGATCACCCGCCCCAGGAATGATGACTGAGCCCGCCAGATCGACCCGGCCCCAGCCGGAACTGTTGTTGGGGGAGGCTCCCGCCTCGGTCGGTGTGTACTGCCCGGTGAGTGTCACCGCGCCGTTGATCAGCAATCCCTTGACCAGCGCCGCGCTGGGCGCGGACACCCCATTCTTGACCAGGGTCTGGCGCAGGACCGCCGCAGACCCGGCGACCAGCGGCGTGGCCATCGAGGTGCCGGAGTCGAAGAAGAACAGCGGGTCGCTGGATGCACCGAAGGTGCTGGACATGGAAGCCGCCCGGGACAGGGTGGACAGGATGCACGTGCCGGGGGCGACGACGTCCGGTTTGATCCGGCCCTCGGCTGTGGGTCCCCGGCTCGAGAAGGCGACCATTCCGTCGCTGTTGTTGGCCTGCCGGTCGCGCCGGATCGGCGCCTGCGGGAAGTCTCCCGGCCAGTAGGTACCGTAGCTGGGCTTGAACTCCGGGCGCAGGCTTTCACTCGCCCCGACGGTGATGCAGTTCTTGGCCGCGGATTGCGAACCGATCCCGTTGGTGTCGACCACCCCGTTGGAGTCCGCGTCGGTACCGTCGTTCCCGGCCGCGAAACAGATCACCTGGTCCGGATGGTTCCATACGAACTCGTCGATCTCGCGGGAGCTGGCGTCGTAGGGCAGGTGCACGCCCGGCAGCCCCCACGAGTTCGAGTGCACCCGGGCGCCCTCGTCGTAGGTCTGCTGGAACAGGTCGTTGAGGTCGGCCGGGATTCCGCCGAGCTGGTTTCCGGAGTCGAGCAGGCTCTGCAGGATCAGCCGTGCACCCGGTGCGGTCCCCCGGATGGCGCCGCCCATGGTCGCCGAATTTCCGTCGCCCAGAACAGATCCCGCCACATGGGTGCCGTGGCCGTGAGGATCGTCGGTCCGGGCCGGCGCGGTGCGGCCGAGCGGAATGAGCTTCACCACCCGCCCGGTGAAGGCGGGGTGCGGGTTCGCCGCGTCGCCGAGGTCGAACCCGGTGTCGGCGACCGCGACCAACTCACCGGCACCGTCGTAGGTGGTGCCGTTGACCAGCACGTCGGCGTCCAGAATCTGCCGAGCGACGTTGTTGAACAACTGGCGCCGGGGAACGGCGTGGATCTCCCGCACCTCGTCCAGCGCGGCGATGTCGGCCACCAAACCGGTCTGGACCGTCACGCGGACCTTGGTCGGGGTGACGATGACGGTCGACGGGTCGACCCGGGCGGCGGTCGCGATCCGGGCGACCAGATCGTCCGTCGGCCGGACATTCGGATGGAGCAGGACGTCCACCCGGGCCGGCACCCGGTTCGGGTTCGGCCCGACGTCCGCCAGCATCTCCAGGTTGCGGGGGTCAATTCCTTCGGCGAGCAGGCCGGGCGGGACCTTGAACACCCGCAGGTACACATCGGCCCAGGTGACGAACGGGAGCGCGCGGATCGCGGCCAGATCGGTCGCCGGATAGCGGGCCAGATAGGTGTTCTCGGAGACGTACTCCTGCACCTCGACACCGAGATCGACCAGGCTCTGCCGATCCGAGGCGCCGAGCGGGGCCGACGTCTGGATGAGCAGATGATCGGAGTTCGAGGCATCCGCGGCCTCGAGCCCGACCGCGGCGAGCACGGGCTGCTGGACCTCCGGGTCGACGGTGATGCCGTTGATGGTGATCGGGGCCATGATGTGAACCTCTCGACGGACCGGCTGTCGCCCAGAATCGGGCCAACGTCTTGCAGAGCACCTTTCCGGCTTCTAGATGCATCCTGGACAGAAGATTCCCCAGTTCGCGGCCGCCCTACCGGTCGGGCGACCAGCTCGACCGGGTCCGGCTGGGAGGCGCGGCAGGCGGGGCGGCGCACTCTGGCCGATATCGAGCCCGGTCGACAAGGATTCCGGTTCGGAAGGGCGAGGCCCGCGCCGTCCATCACGCCGTGGCCGTCCGGGCGGACCGGGACGAACTGGAGCACCACCGGCCGACCCGCGCTGGGAGCTCGCACCCCGTGTCTCGTTGTGATTCCCGGTCCGAGGTGGGCCCGACCTCCTTGTTCGCCGACGACGCCTGGGGCGGAGGGCGCGGTCGTCGCGAGCACACGCCTACCGTGGCCACCATGCATCCGCGCGATGTCCTTGCCCAGGCCGCCCGCGATCCGGACGCGGTGGACCGTTACGCGCCTGGTCCGGACCACGTCATCGACCTGTACCTGCCGCCGGGAGACCAACCGGCGCCAGTGATCTTTCTGGCGCACGGCGGCTATTGGCAGTTCGACCGCCGACCCTGCCGGCTGCTGGCCGGTGGGCTGGCCGACGACGGCTTCGTCGTCGTGCTGCCCGAGTACCGGCTCAGCGGCAGCGGCGGCGGATGGCCGCAGAGCTACCAGGACATCCGGGCCGCCATCCGTCACCTACCCGAGCTGCTGGCCACTCTCGATCGACCCAGCCCCGTCGAGATCGTGCTGATGGGGCACTCGGCCGGCGGCCACATGGCGATGTGGCTGGCCCGACGCGTCGGCCTGCCGGCGGACGTCACCCGCGTGGTCGCCCTGGCCCCGGCGGCAGACCTGCGCGGCATGTACGACCGCCATCTGAACGACGCGGCGATGATCGCGTTGATGGGTGGTTCGCCGCAACAGGTGCCGGACCGCTACGCGGCCGCCGACGCCCTGTCCGGGAACCCCGCCGGCGCGCCGATCACCGTGCTGCACGGCACCGACGATGAGGTCATCCCGGCCGAGATGTCCCGCGCCCTGACCGGCGTCGACTACCGAGAACTGCCGGGCATCGGCCACTTCGACATCATCGACCCGCGCACACCCGCGTATCCCGTCGTCCTGGCGGCCGTCCGGGGTGACAGCCAGGGCCGTCATCGTTCGCGGTAGTTGGTCTGGCCCACTGGTCGTGCTACCCGCCGAGCCGAGCCAGGCTCTGGGGACGCCCCAGGTTGACGGCGGCCAGTCTGACGCCGCTCGGCGACGGCGACCGGCGCGCTGATGAGCGATGTCATGTTTGCGGCGTCGTCACCCCGCGTCGTGCGGAGTCGGTCATCTCAGCCGGGTCAAATCGCCGCCGTTCTGTTGCCCCTGCCGTCGATCACGCCGGGTCGAAAGACGGTGCGTTCGAGGTGGGTCAGCACGGTTGCGACGACGTCCCGAGCGGAGCTCATCGACGCTCCGACCGTCGCGTCCTCCCTGCCGACCCGGACTGCGACGCGCCGCACATCACCGTCGCCCCGACGTCGACCGATCAGCATGTCGAATGCGCCGGGTCCTCCTAGGATCATCGCAATGACGTCTCTCGCGTTCGTCGCCAACGCCGCCGACGGCACGGTCTCGACGTTCCTTCTCGACGACGGTGCGCTTCGCCGCCTGGCGGTGAGCGAGATAGGGCCCGGCTGCTCGGCCCTGGCGGTCGATGCCGAGCGGCGCCAGGTGCACGTGGCCGTCAAGGGCGATCCACCGGCGATCGTCTCCGGCCGGATCCGCGGAAACGGCGGACTGGAGCCGACGTCGCGTCGAGACGTGGAATCTAGCCTGACGTACCTCACGCTGACTCCGGACGGAAGGACGCTGCTGGCCGCCTCCTACGGGGGTGGTTTCGGCATCTCATTGGGCGTCGGCGACTCGGGTGTCGGCGATGTCGCCTCCCGAATCGATCACCCGAATATGCATTGCTGCGCGGTCGGGCCCGACGGGAAAACCGCGTACTTCGTGGCCCTCGGGGCCGACCTCATCGCCCAGTGCGCACTGGATGGCGCCGCCTTGACCCCGCTGGATCCGCCGACCGTGGCGGCTCCCGCCGGGTGCGGGCCGCGCCACCTCGTGCTGACACGGGACGGCCGGCACGGCTACGTGATGACCGAATTCTCCGGCGAGGTGCTGCACTACCGGCGCTCGACGCACGGCACTCTCACCCTGGCCGAGCAGGTGCAGGCATACGATCCGGGATGCGGGCTGCGGCGTAGCCGACTCGGGGCGGACCCGATCGCCGGCCATCTGATCTGGGGCGCCGACCTGCACCTGTCGCTGGATGAGAGGATCGTCTGGGCGAGCGAGCGCTCCGAGTCGACCCTGGCCACGGTGCCGATCGATGCGGACGGCACGCCGCGTCCGGCCGAACTATTCACGCGGGCCGAACGGCAGCCGCGCGGATTCGCGGTCTCTCCGGATGGCCGCTATCTGCTGTGCACCGGGGAGAAATCGACAACAGTCTCGCTCTTGCAGGCAGAACCCGACGGGCGCCTCGTCCTTCGTGATCAGGCCGACACCGGCCGCGGCGCGAACTGGGTGCGCTTCCTGTCGGCCTGATGATCGGCGCCGCCAGCGGCGCCAGTGAGATCGCCGGCCCCACCATCGTCACCTGCGCCCGACGAACCACGACCGGTGGGGTCACCAGCGACCCCGACAACCTCCGCCGGCCCGACCCGGAACTGGCACTCCGGGGTGGGTCATGGTCGGGTGGGGTCGAGGTGGAGCAGCGCGATGGGGCCGTTGAGTCCGCGGTGGCAGTGGTCGTGGTCGACGGTGCCTTGGAGTTGCCCGTCTTGGATGTGGGCGTCGGTGATGGTCAGGTCGTTGCCGGTCGGGCAGGCGGTGGTGGTCGGTCCGCTGGCCAGTTTCAGGGTGTGGTCGGTGATGGTGAAGGTGCCGGTGTCCAGGGCGCCGGCGCCGAGGTTGCCGGTGTTGTCCATGACGTAGCTGGTTGGGGTGAGGTGGATGAGCAGTCCGGTGCCGCGGATGAGCCAGTACCCGGCGAGGCTGGATTGGTCGGCTGCGGTGATGGCCCGGTTGGGTGCGAGGTGTTCGCCGTGGATGGTGTTCGCGGCGGGGGATCGGGGTGAGACACGGCTGAGGTCGTAGGTGGCGCCGACGAGCACGGTGCAGTGTCCGATCGTGTTGCGATCGGCGCCGTTCGAACCGAGGTGGACGGCTTGCATCCGGCCGGTGGTGTTGATGATGACGTGCCAGGCGAAGTTGTCGGTGGCGCCGCACCAGCCGCCGGTCGGGTGGAAGGTCATGCCGGTGGGTCGGGCCTGGAAGTCACCGGAGACCCAGGCTTCCTGATTGCCGTTCGGGTTCGCGGTGGGTTTGCGGATGCCGTCGAAGCTGAAAGTGCCGTCGGGGTTGAACCGGGCGAGGAGCGGGGCCAGGGAACCGTCGGCCAGGGCCGGCATGTACCAGGCGCCGCGCAGGTTGTTGGTCGTCACGGGCAGCGGTTCGCCGCTGGTGGCCGCGGTGGGCGAAGTGCCGGGCGCCAGACGCGCAACACCGGGCGCGACATGGCGGGTACCGGCCGCGGCGATGGTCGCGGTGATCAGCAGGACGGTGAGGGTCGTGATCACACCCAGGCGGCCTGGCCGGGGCGGTCCGGTGGGTGGTGCGGGTAGCGGGGTCATTGGGGTCGGGGGTGTGGCGGTCGCGTTCATCGGACCCTCCCGAGTGTCGGTCCGGCGCTACCTGTCCACCGGGGTGGTGGTGGAGTGGCCGGTCAGGGCCCACGGTCGAGTCACGTGGTATCGGCGGAGTTCTTGGCCGGTATCAGACCGTTATCGGCCTGATTGACCGGTTTGGTGGGCCGGGGGAGACTGCGGCCATGGCGGTGGTCGACATCGCGGTCCTGGGTCCGTTGGAGGTCCGTGGGGATGCGGCCGGGCTGAGTCCCCGGGATCGCACCGTGCTGGCCGCGCTCGCAGTCGAGACCGGTCGGGTGGTGTCGGTGGAGCGGTTGGCCGACGCGCTGTGGGGCGGATCGCCGCCGGCGTCGTGGAACAAGGTGGTCCCGGGGTGCGTGATGCGGCTTCGGCGGTTGCTCGGCGTGGACGCCATTCAGACCGTGGGGTCGGGTTATCGCCTCACCCTGGCCCCGGACGAGGTGGACTTCCTGCGGTTCGAGCGGTTGGTACATCGCGGGCGCGAATTGCTCGAGTTGCGGGAAGCGGAACGCGCCCAATACACATTCGATCAGGCGTTGCAGCTGTGGCGGGGCGCGCCGCTCAGCGATCTGGCCGAGTGGGAACCGGGCCGGATCGAGGCAAACCGGCTCGACGAACTCCGGCAGGACGCGCAGGAGTGCCGTCTGGACGCCGCGCTCCGGGCCGGACGGTCGGGGGAGGTGATACCCGACGCGCAACGCGGGGTGGCGCAGGCTCCGCTCCGGGAGCGGCGCTGGGCTTTGCTGGCCCGCGCCCAGTACCAGTGCGGCCAGCAGGGCGAGGCGTTGCGCACCCTGCAGCGGGCCCGGACCGTGCTGGTCTCGGAGTTGGGTTTGGACCCGGGACCGGAGCTGACCAGCTTGGAACAAGCGATCCTGCAGCATGATCCGTCCCTGGTCGTGGAGGCTACGGCGGCGGTCGCCGCCTGGGCCTGCCCGTGGCCCGGGCTGGCCGCGTACGGCATCGACGACGCCGACGCGTTCTTCGGCCGGGACAGTGAGATCACCGCGTGCCTGGACCGGTTGGCGACGTCCGGCAGCCTGCTGATCACCGGTCCGTCGGGGTCGGGCAAGTCCTCCCTGGCCCGGGCCGGCGTGGCCGCTGGATTGGCCGGCGGTGGGCGCCCTGTCGTCCTGACCCCGGGCGCCGATCCCGTCGCGGCGCTGGCCGCCGACACCCCTCGGGCGGGGCAGTTGCTGGTCGTGGACCAGGCGGAGGAACTGTTCACCCTCACCCGCGACGCCACCGCGCGGGACGAGTTCCTGGAGCAGCTGATCCGGCACAGTGCCCGAGGGCCGCTGCTGATCGTGCTGCGGGCCGATCACCTGGGCGACCTGGCCGGGTATCCGCGTTTCGCGCGGGTGGCCGAGCGGGAGATCTACCTGCTCGGGCCGCTGACCGAGCCGGGTCTGCGGGCCGCGGTCGAGCAGCCCGCTCGGCAGGCCGGGCTGCTGTTGGAGCCGGGCCTGGTCGACCTGCTGGTCCAGGAGGTGCAGGGCAAGCCGGGTGCGCTTCCGTTGTTGTCGCACGCCCTGCAACGGACGTGGGAGCGGCGCGAAGGACGGACGTTGACGGTGGCCGGGTACCGGGCCGGTGGCGGGATCCGGGGGTCGATCGCCCTGTCCGCCGAACAGCTGTATCAGTCCCTGCCGGCCGCGCAGCAGACCCGGTTGCGGCAACTGCTGCTGCGGTTGGTCAGCGCGACCGACGACTACGACGCCATCCGGACCCGGGTCCCGCGCGATGAACTGGCCGGTGACCCGGACCGGCAACAGTTGCTCGACGCGCTCACGGCCGCCCGGCTGATCACCACCGACCGCAACGCCGTGGAGGTCGCCCATGAGTGCCTGGCCCGGGCGTGGCCGCGATTGCGTGGCTGGCTGGACGATGACGTGGAAGGGCACCGCATCATGCGGCACCTGTCCGGTGCGGCCCAGACCTGGCAGCAGATGGGCCGCCCGGACAGTGAGTTGTACCGGGGGGTGCGGCTGACCCAGGCCCTGGCCTGGGCGCAGCACTCCACCCCGGACCTGACCCCAACCGAGCGGGACTTCCTGACCTGCGCGCAGGAGGCCAGGTCGGCGGAGGCGCACGCTGCCGAACAAGCCGCCCGGGCCCGCACCCGCAGCCGCCGACGCAACCGGCTCATTCTCGGCGCGACTGTCGGTCTGGTGATCGTTGCTCTGGTCGCCGCGGGGCTGGCCGTGCGGCAACAGCAGGCCCGGGACGCGGCCGAACAGGCCGCGCTGGCCACCGAGGCCAGCCGGGTCGACGACGCAGCGCGAACGGCGAGTGGACTGGACCAGGCCCTGCTGTATGCCGTGCAGGCCGTGCGCATCCACGACGCACCCGAGACAAGGGCCGTCCTGTTGGACCTGCTCAGCCAGCACCCGGCGCTGATCCGGTCCATCCGTACCGGGCCGGTCCACGCGCTGGACACTAGCCCGGACGGAACCACCCTGGTGGTGGGCACCGACAGCAGCACCGACGGATACGACACTGTCACCTACCACCCCGAACAGAACCTGCACATCGCCGCCGGCAGTGCGGCCGTCAAGTTCAGCCCGGACGGCCAGCAGATCACCATGGTCGCCGCGTTGGCGACCGGATACGCCGAGGCCAATAACGAACTCAGCGCCCAGACGGTCGACGTGGCGACCGGCGCCTCGACCCGGCCCGTCCTCGACGGCGTCACCGGCCGTTGGGTCTACGCCCAGGACGTGAGCTACAGCGGTGACGGTCGGCGGATCGCCGCCTATGCCATCGGCGCCGGCGACGACTGGAGCACGGGCATCGAGGATGCCGCGTCGGCCGTGTGGGACGTGGCCGACACCACCGCGCCGCTCGCGGTGTGGCACCAGCAGTTCTGGGCCTTGGCGCTGAGCCGGGACGGGACGCGGCTGTACGTCGGAACCACGCAGGACATGCCCACCCTGTCCGTCCTCGACGTCGCCACCGGTCAGACGGTGCAGTCCACACCGGTGCCGCGGGCCCGCGTCCTGGCCCCCAGCCTGGACCACCCGTCCGACGGGTGGACCATGCTCGTCAACGGCATCCAGGTCAGTCCCGACGGCAGCACCGTCGCCGTCGCCGAAGGCACCGACATCGGACTCTACGAGGCTGCCACCCTCACCAAGATCGCCGACCTGAAGCAACACACCGGGCCCGTCCGGACCTTGCGGTTCTCCGCCGACGGGCGCTTCCTCGCCTCCGGTGCCGACGACGGGCTGGCCATCGTGTGGGACATGACCACCCACGCCCCGACCGCGGTCCTGACCGGGCACACCGGCGCCGTCCGAGCCGTCGCGTTCGCCCCCGACGGGCGCA
>JBGALY010000052.1:0-26952 GCA_044223435.1 Nakamurella sp. | reverse complement strand
GCGCTGGCCGGGGTGTGGGAGGCCGTCGAGCCGGCCGGGATGACCGGCGGGCACCTGCGCGGGCTGTTCGCCGACGGGCTCGAGCAGGCCGCCGCCGTGCTCGACGAACCCGCGCTCCTCGCCCAGGCGCAGCGCTGGCGCGAGATCGCCGATCGCTGGCACGATCTCGCCGAGACCGCCCTGCCGGCGGACGTTCCGGCCATCGCCCGGCTGCGCGAGTTGACGGCCGCGATCACCGCGTCGGTCAGCGAGGGTGACGCCGCGGCCGGCGACCGGTCGGCGGCCGCCGACGAGCTCTGGGCGTTGCGGGCCGAGCACGCCGACGATCCCCCGCTGACGGCCGAGGAGATCTCCGGGATCCTCGAGGGCATGAGCCACCAGCTCGCCGGAATCGTCGACGCGGAGTCAGCGGCGGTACGGAGCCTGCGAACCGCCCTCGCGGGACAAGACTGAACGGTCCGCCCGCGCCGCCCGCGAGATCCGCTGCATGAGCGTTCTTGACCGGCTGATGTGGACGTCGCCGGCGACGACGACCGGATCAGCGCGAATTCTTCGGCGCCCGCCACCCGGCGGCCTGCGCCTCGGACTCCGTGCAGAACCAGCGCTCACCGGCCGACTCGTCGATCACGGTGGCGTCGTAGCTCGGGCTCTTGCCGTCGACGTGATAGATCTTCTCGCCCTTGTTGTTGATGTTGCCCTTGATGGTGCACCCGGTTGGGGACCCACCGGAAGCGGCGGCCGCGGCGGCGGATCGGACGGCGGCCGCCTGCTGCTCGGCCTGGGCGACCTGTTGGGCCGCCGCCTGCTCGGCGACCTGCTGCGCCGCAGCCTGCTCGGCGGCAACACGGGCCGCCTCGGCTGCCGCTTGCTCAGCCGCCTGTTGCGCCGCTGCCTGCTCGGCCGCGACGCGAGCCGCGTCGGCCGCAGCCTGCTCTGCAGCAACTCGGGCCGCCTCGGCCGCGGACTGTTCGGCGGCCGAGGCGGCGGCCTCCTGCTCGGCGGACAGCCGGGCCGCCGCCGCGGCACTCGAGCTCAGCTCGACGGACCGGGCCGAGGAGGCGGCGGCCGCCCCCGGCTCCGCCTGGTCCGGGGACGACACGACGGCGGCCATCGTTGCCGCGGTGCTGTCGGACGGGCCGACGGCGCTCGTGGCGCCTGCGCAGCCGCCGGCCAGGACGAGCAACAGCCCCGCGCCGATCGCCGTCACCGTGCGGAAAGGTCGTTCGAGCATCCGTCCCCCTTGACGTCACACCGGATCGATGCGCCACCAAGCCCCCGCACGGACGCGCGCCCAGCGTCCCACCGTCGCCGGCCGTCCGTCGCCACCCCAAGGGGTGACATTCACGTTCATCCGCGGTCTACCGCACCCCGAGCGCGATGTCCCGGTGCCCCGGCGGGTCCGACGGCCGACCGGAGTGGGCGGTGCCCGGCACCGAACCCAGCGGGAAGCGCGCCACCCACCGCCCGCCGTCCGCGGTCACCGCGCCGCCCCCGCTGCCGACGACGTCGGCCAGATCGACGGGCACGGGCCCGGGTGCGCCGACGTCGAAGGTCAGCAGCAGCTCGTCCCCGGCGATGCGCAGGTCGACGCCGGCGAGCGCGGGCGCGCCGGTCACGGCGGCGCGGACGGCCCGCTCCACCGCGATCGGGACGGCCGGGTCGAACGACCGGGCCGCAACCTCGTCGGCCACGGTCAGCCGGGCAGAGCTGCCGGGGAGGTCGGCCAACCGGGCGGCGACGGCCGCACCGACCCCCATCGATTCGAGCACGTCCGAATGCACGCCGTGGGACAGATCGCGCAGCGCGGTCAGGCACCGTCCGACCTCGTCCAGCAGCCGCCCCCACGTGTGGCTCCCGCCGGGCGGCGGGTCGGCAGCCAGCGCGGCCAGCTGCCCGCCGAGCCGGTCCAGCTCGGGCGCGATGGTCGTGCGCAGGGTTCGCTCGAGCCGGGTCATCTCGTCGTCCCGCACACGGTTCAGCCGGGCCCGCGATCGGACGATCCGGTCGGCCAGCACGGCGAGCTCGTCGATCTTGGCGCGCAGGCCGGCCTCCAGCCGCAGGTTGCGGAAGACCAGGGCAGCGTGTTCGCTGAGCTCGCTGACCACCAGCCGGTCGCGCCGGCCGAGCGGGCGGTCCGGCGCGGGCCGGATCCGGATCACCCCGAACCGGTCGCGCCCGTCGGTGATCGGGGTGGTCACCATCAGGTCGGCGGGGTCGGGGTCGGGGCCGGCCACCCCGACGGCCATCGGCGCTCCGGTCTCGTCGTGCAGCTCGATGACGACGGCCCGCGCGCCGGTGGAACGGCGGCAGGCCGCGGCGATCTCGGCCAGGGTCGCGTCCGAACCGGGGCTGTCGGCGAGCCGGCGGCTCAGCTCGGCCAGCGCCTCGTACGGCTCCATCCGGACGCCGTAGGCGAGCCGGTCGGCCAGCCGGACCACGTGCGCGCGCAGCGGTTGGAACAGGCACGCGGCGACGGCACTGGCCAGCAGCACGGGCCAGAAACCGTCGACGGAGCCGCCCACCAGGCCGACCACCACGACGTAGCCCACGCCCACCACCGCGGTCGCCCCGAGCAGCAGCCAGGCCCGGTTGAGGACCAGGGTGATGTCGTAGAGCCGGTACCGCAGCACGGCCACCGTGATGGCCAACGGGAAGGCCAGCTCGGCCAGGAACAGCGGCAGGTGGGTGGCCTCGCCGCGGGCCATGTCGAACAGGTAGCGGGAGCCGACCAGCCACAGGATCGCGGCGGCGAACGGCACCGCGGCCACGATGAACCACTGGATCTGGACCCGCTCCACCCCGTGGGATTGCCGGCGGCGCAGGAACAGCGAGACCACACCGGCGACCACTGCGGCGTCGACCAGCACCAGCCCGGCCACGAACAGCGCCTGGGACAGCGGGCCGGGCTGCGGGTCGACCTGGGCGTAGGTCGCGGCCTCCAGCAACGGCGGGACGGACCAGCACACGCAGCCGATCACCGCGGCGGCGACGGCGACCGACCAGCCCCGGGCGAGCAACCGGCCGCGCGGCGCGAGCAGCAGGATGATCGCGTTGGCCGCGAACGGGATCTGCGCCCCCAGGAACGAGGCCAGCCACCCGCAGATCAGGGCGGCGGTGGGCGAACCGGGTCCACCGTCGAGCAGCACCCAGCCGCAGTAGGCGTCCAGCGCCAGCGCCAGCGAGGTGGTGACGCCGGGAATCAGCAGCAGCCAGCCGATGGGTTGCCGGCGGTCCCGGGCCACGATCAGCCCGCCCATCACCGCGGACACGATCCCGGTCAGCGTGATGATGGGCCAACCGTGGTCGACGAAGCCGAACGCGGTGAACAACCGGCCGCGAACGCCCATGCACGCGGTGTCGACGACGGCGGCCAGCACGGTGATGCCGACGGCCCACCGCACGGTCCGCCGGCTCGCCGGCCGCGGCGGGGCGGGTTCGGGCCGGGGCGGGGCACCCGGGGCGGCGGTCATCGCGGTGCGGCCGGCCCGGGGCCGGTCGGCCCGAGAGCAACCGGCACCGTCGCGGTCTGCTCCGGGCGGGTCGGCACAGTGCGGGTCCGATCGGGGCCGGTCGGCACGGTGGTGGTGAGCACGGTGGCGGTGAGCACGGTGCCGGCGCCGGGCGTCGACGCGATGCTCAGCTCACCACCCAGGTCATCGAGCCGGCGACGCGCGTTGCCCAGGCCGGCCCCGGGCGGCGCCGCGGCCGGGTCGAACCCGTCTCCGTCGTCGGCGACGGTGACCCGCAACCGGTCGCCGCCGGCCTCGATCCGGACGTCGACCCGTTTGGCCGCAGCGTGTTTCGCGGCGTTCTGGGTCGCCTCCAGCACGACGAAGTACAGCGCCGTCCGGCTCCGCAGGTCGGCGCGCCGACCGGCATCGGGCGGGTCCGCCGTCACCGTCATCCGGATGGGCACACCCGCCGCGGCGTCCCGGAGGGCCGCTGCGAGGTCACCGGCCGCCGGGTGGTCCGGGTCGGCCGGGTTCAGGGCGGCCGGATACAGCGACGTCGAGATCCGGCCGAGCTCCGCGCCGGCCCGTTGGGCCAGCCCGGCAGCGTCGGCCAGCGCCACCGCGGTCCGGTCGGCGGAACCGACGTCGGACCGGTCGGCCGACCGGGCGGCCAGGCGGACGGCCAGGCCGAGCGCGATCAGCTGCTGCTGGGCGCCGTCGTGCAGATCCCGCTCGATCCGGCGGCGTTCCGCCCGCTCGGCGATCAACTGGTCGGCCCGGGCGATCCGCAACCGTTCGGTCTGCCGGGCCAGCTCCGCCTCGCGAAGCCGCAGGCTCTCCTGCCGGGCGAGCATCACCAGCACCTCGCCGGCCTGGTCGGCGTAGGTGGCCAGCAGCCGGCGCTCGACCGTCGACCGGCGTTCGGCGTAAGGATCGAGCAGCACCAGCCGGCCCACCTCGACGCCCGAGTGCCGGATCGGGTGCACCTCGGTGGGTTCCCCGGTGTGCGGTTCGGGCAGGTCGACCGCCGGCCAACCGGCGGCCAGCTGCAGCCGACCGTCCACCTGCAGCCACAGCTCGACCCGGCGGGCGCGCAGGCCCTGGGCCAGCAGTCGCGCCATGTGCCCGGGCAGCAGCTCGGCCGGCACCTGCGCGGCCAGGCTCCGGGGCAGCTGCCGGACCAGGTCCAGTGGCGGGTCGGCGACCGCGAGCCGGTGCCGGCACCAGCGACGGGTGCGCCGGTATACGGGCTGCAGAACGACCGCGACGACGACCGTGGCCAGCACCAACGATACGTTCGAGGGCGGGTGGTCCATGCTCGACCCGGTGCCCAGCAGCACCAGCAGGTAGGTGCCGATCACCGCGGCCAGCACCAGGAGCAGCGTCGCGGCCTGGGCGGCGATCGTTCGGAGGGTCATCCGGGCCGCGGCCCGGGCGGCCCGTCGGAGCCGGCCGGGGCGATCCGCAGAAAGGCCAGCACGGCCGCCACCCGCCGGTTCGTCTCCCCCTCGTCGGTCAGTCCGAGCTTGGCGAAGACGCCGCCGATGTTCTTTTCCACCGACCGTTCGCTCAGGTGCAACGACCGGGCGATCGCCCCGTTGCTGCGGCCCATCGCCATCTCGGCCAGCACCCGCTGTTCCCGCTCGGTCAGGTCGGCCAGCCGCGAGTCGGCCGTCCGCTGGAGCAGACCTTCGATGACCACGGGATCCATCGCCGACCCGCCGCGGGCCACCGTGCGCAGCGCGTGCACCAGCTCGTCGGTGTCGTAGACGCGGTCCTTGAGCAGGTAACCCAGGCCGGCCGCGCCGTCGGCCAGCAGCCGCACGCACCACTGCGTCTCGATGAAGGAGGACAGCACCACGACGCCGACGGCCGGGTGATCGGCGCGGATGCGGCGGGCCGCATCGATGCCCTCGGTGGTGAAGGTGGGCGGCATGCGGACGTCGGTCAGCACCGCGTCCGGCTGGTGCCGCCGCACCGCGGCCAGCAGCGCCGGGGCGTTACCCACCCCTTCGAGCACGGTGACGTCGGAGTCGGCCAGCAGCTTGGTGACGCCCTCGCGCACGAGGAAGCTGTCGTCGGCCAGCACCACGCGCAGCGCCACCCGCGCAATGTACCGGACCGGTCCGGACGTGCGGATTCCCCGCGACGGCAACCCGCGCGAACGGTGCGGCCCGCCGCCCCGGGAGTGCGGGCAGCACGCTGGTGCCGCGCCGGGTTCGGCCCGCACCGTGGGCACATGTCTCGCCGACTCGCCATCGGAGCGTGCCTGCTCACGCTTGCCACCGTCACGGCCTGCACGTCGTCGACCGGTTCGTCTACTACGTCCGGTTCATCCTCCCCCGCGGGCACACCGGTCGCATCTTCGGCGGCCGGCTCGAGCGCAGGCGCGGCCTCCGGCTCGACCGCGGCGTCCGGTGCGGCCGGGTATGTCGAGGGCGCGGCCCTGAACTTCGGCGCGTGCGCCCCCAGCGACAACCCGGCCGTCGACCTGACCGGGTTCCAGTGCGCGACCGCGACGGTTCCGCTCGACTGGCAGGAACCGGCCGGCGAGACGATCTCGCTGGCCGTGGTCAAGCACCCCGCCGGCACCGCGGCGCAGAAGATCGGCACTTTGATGTTCAACCCGGGCGGACCGGGCGGCAAGGCCACGGCGGACTTCCCGAACTGGATCGACGGGTTCCCGCAGGAGGTGCGGGACCGGTTCGACATCGTCAGCTGGGATCCCCGCGGCATCGGCCAGAGCACCGCCGTGCAGTGCTGGGACACCCCCGACGAGATGGGTGCGGCGGTCGGTCCGGTGAGCGGCTACCCCACCGACGACGCCCAGAAGCAGGCGTGGTTCCCGCAGATGGCCGCGATCGGTCAGGCCTGCGCGGCGCGCAACGGCGACCTGCTGGCTCATGTGTCGACCGCCGATACCGCCCGCGACCTGGAGGAACTGCGCAAGTCGCTGGGCGAGGCGAAGCTGAACTACCTGGGCGTCTCGTACGGCACGTTCCTGGGCGCCACGTACATCAACCTGTTCCCGGACAACATCCGGGCGATGGTCCTGGACGGCAATCTCGATCCCAACAACTGGACCAACAGCAACCAGCCGGCGACGCACAGCATCAGCCACCGCATCGGCTCGGACCGCGGCATCGCCGACGACCTCGACGCCTTCTTCACGCTGTGCGGGCAGGCGGACCCGTCGGCGTGCGCGTTCTCCGCCGGCTCGCCGGAGGCCACCAAGGCCAAGTACGACCAGATGCTGGCCCAGCTGACCACCCAGCCGGTCACCATGCCGTCCGGGAGGACCATCGACGACCAGGAGCTGGCCACGGACATGGGCAACGCCATGGACATCGTGCAGCCGGCCTTCGGCGGTCAGGGGTGGAGCGGCACCGCGAAGGTGCTGCAGGCGATCTACGAGGCCCAGACCGCGCCGGCCGCGCCGTCATCGGGGGCGGCGACCTCCGGTACGGCGTCCTCGGACACACCGCCGTCCGGTTCGGCGTCGTCGGGTGCAGCGCCGTCCGGTGCGCCGGCGGTGCAGACCTACGCCGGGCCGGAGCAACCGTGGGCAGTGATGTGCGGTGATGCGGCGGTGCCGCCGCAGTCGGCATGGCCGGCCATCGGTGACGAGGCGCTGGCCCAGTACGGCCCCAGCTCGACCGGCATCATCTGGGGCGAGGCGATGTGCGTCGACTGGCCGGCCCGCTCGGCCCAGCCGTACCTGGGTCCGTGGACCGCCGATCCCGGCATCACCGTGCTGCTGATCGGCAACACCCACGACCCGTCGACCCCGTTCAGCAACACCGAAGGCATGGCGACGCTGCTGCCGCGGACCAGGGTGCTGACCGTCGAGGGCTACGGCCACACCATGCTGCTCAACCCGAGCAGCTGCGGATCGCAGTACGAGGCCGCGTATCTCATCGACGGCACCCTCCCGCCGGCGGGGACGGTCTGCCAGCAGGACCGCGCGCCGTTCGCGCAGTGATGGGGCCGGACCGGGCCGGGTCGTTCCGGTCGTCGGGGACCTCGGCGTTGCCGGTCCGCGGGTGGTCCCGGACCGGCCGGGTGGCGTTGGCCGGCGCGCTGCTGACGCTCGGGGCGTGCACGGCCGGCGGCGGCGACTCGTCCGCGAGCGCCAGCCCGTCCGCCGGCCCCTCGGCGACGTCGTCGTCCGGGGCGTCGTCGGTCCGGCCCTCCGGCGCGGCGCCCGCGGTCCCCGTGCTGGACTGGACCGCCTGTCCGGCCGCGGCCGACGGCGCCGCCGGCACTGCGGGTTTCGACTGCGCGACGGCGACCGTGCCGATGGATTACGCCGATCCGGCCGCCGGCCAGTTCGACCTGGCCGTCATCAAGCACCCGGCCACCGACCCGGGCAGCAAGGTCGGCACCCTGTTCTGGAACCCCGGCGGACCCAGTGACGCCGGCACCCAGTACCTGCCCGCGTCGATCAACGGGTTCCCGGAGGCCGTGCGGCAGCGGTTCGACATCGTCAGCTGGGACCCGCGCGGGATGGGCGGACGCACCACGCCCGTCGTGCAGTGCTTCCCCGACGAGGCGGCCGAGCAGGCGTTCCTGGCGGATCCGGACTTCGCCGTGATCCCCCGCACCGACGCCGAGTTCGCCGCTTTCGACGCCAAGCACGCCGCCTTGAACGTGCAGTGCGGCCAGCAGGCCGGCGACCTGCTGGCCCACGTGTCGACCGCGGACAACGCGCGCGACCTGGACCTGCTCCGGCAGGCCGTCGGCGAGGACACCCTGAGCTACTACGGCACCTCGTACGGGACCTTCCTCGGCGCCACCTATCTCAACATGTTCCCCGACCGGGTCCGCGCGGCCGTCCTGGACGGCGCGGTCTCCCCGGCCGCCTGGAGTGGCACCGACGAGTCCGCCGCGTCGCTGAGCACCTTCCTGCGGATCGGCTCCGACTTCGGCGCCAAGGAGACGGTCGACGAGTTCATGCGCCAGTGCGGGGCGGTCGACGCAACGGCCTGTGCCTTCTCCGCCGGCTCGCCCGAGGCGACGCTGGCCAAGTGGACGGCCCTGCTCGATCAGCTCCGGACCACCCCGGTGGCCCTCGAAGGTCAGTCGCTGGACGATCGGGGGATGCTGACCCTGGTGCAGGGCTCGATCTACCTGACGACGCCGCTGCCCGGCTTCGGCCGGTTCCCCGGCTGGCCGGCGGTGGCCGAGCTGGTGCAGCAGGCCTGGACGGCGGCGCAGCAACCCGCGCCGGCGAGCAGCGGCGCGCCGGACGCCTTGGCCACGTCTGCTGCGGCGTCCTCCCCGACATCGTCCCCGGTGGGCCCGGCCTCATCGGGAGCCGGTGGCGGGTCGGCCTACGTCACCAGCCTGGGGCGCCAGCTCTCGGTGGTGTGCGGGGAGAGTCCCAACCCGGCGACCGCCGCGGAGTACGACGCCGCCGCCCGGACCAGCGTCGAGCGCAGCCAGCTCTCGTACTGGCCCTGGGTGGCCTTCTGCCTCGACTGGCCGGTGCCGGCCGCCGACGCCTACCGCGGGCCGTGGAACAACCCCACCCCGGTCCCGGTGCTGGTGGTGGGCAACACCTTCGACCCGGCGACCCCCTACAGCAGTTCCGAGGCGATGGCCGCGGCGCTGGCCGACGGGCACCTGCTCACCGTCGACGGGTTCGGCCACACCGAGCTGCTCAATCCCAGTGCCTGTGCCCAGCAGCACATCTCGGACTACCTGCTGGACGGCACCGTACCGGCCGACGGGACCCGGTGCGCGCAGGACAGGGCGCCGTTCGCGGCCGGGTGAGGCCGGCCGGGCACCTCCGGCCGACCTTGGCCGACGAATCGACTCGCCTCATCCGCAGCTTCCCCGGGCCGGGGAACATGCGGATGGGGGCGAGTCGGCGCGACCTGGGCGGGTCACCGGGCCGGGGAACATGCGGATGGGGCGAGTCGGCGCAACCTGGGCGGGACGCCGGGCCGGGGACACGGGGACGCGGAAGGGCGGCGATCCGTGACAGGCCGCCCACCCGTCAGACCGACGTCCGCATGGGGCCGCCGTTCCACCTGACCGCATCCGCCATGGCTCCCAGCAGGTCCATCTCGGTGCCGCGGTCGTCGGCGTAGGCGCGGTGCAGGTTGAGCACGATCCGTTCCGCGTCGGGCAGGTCGGCGAAGGCCCCGAGCTCGCAGCGGCGGGCGGCGTCGAGCGGCGAAAGCGCGTCGTGCCGTCCGCGGCGAGCCGTGTCGAGGACGAGATCGTAGTAACGACGGTGACTGTCGAGCACGCCGGGCAACTCGGCGGCCGTGACGAGCGGCCCGTGACCCGGGACCACATGGTCGGGTTCGAACGCCGCGATCCAGTCCAGCGCGCGGCGGGCTCCCTCGACCGAGCCCATGAACACCAGCGGCGTCCCATGGTGGAACAGCAGATCGCCGACGAACAGCACGCGGACGTCCGGCAGCCAGACGACCAGGTCGCCCGCGGTGTGGGCGGCGTGGCCGGGATGCTCCACCTCGATCCGGCGATCCCCCAGATGCACCGTCAGCGCCGTCGCGGTGGTCAGGGTCGGCGGGCGCCGGACGACGTCGCCCCAGTCGGGGACCGGCGCCCAGAACGGCGGGCAGCCGTCGATGATCGGGTCGGCCAGGATTCCGGCCCGGGTGTTCGGATGCCCGACGATGACCGTGGCCGCCGGCAGGAGACAGTTGCCGTAGGTGTGATCCCCGTGCAGGTGGGTGTTCACCGCGACGGTGACCGGCGCACCGCCCGAGACCCGTTCCAGGGCAGCCAGAAACAACCGGGTCCGGCGCTCGGTGGCGTAGGTGTCGACAACCACGATTCCGGCGTCGGTGACGACGGCTCCGGCGTTATTCACCCACCAGGTGCCGTCCGGCTGGAGCCAGGCATAGGTGCCGTCGGCCACCTTCTGCAGACGCGGTTCGGTGTCGTCGCTCACGGGCCTGTTCCCTTCCGCCTCCGGACCTGACCATCCTCCCCACCCCGGCGCCCCCGGTCGTCGGCGGTCCCGCCGCACGTGCCCCTTCGGGCAACCGAGTGTGCGCGAACGGGCGGGCCGCCGGGCCGCCGGGCGGGTGTTGAATCGAGCCAGCCGAACCCCGGGGGTGTCATGTACGCAACCGATGTCCAGCGGGAGGACCGGACGCTGGCCAGGAGCCGGCCGGCCGTGCGCCATGGGGCCGGGCCGGGTCCCGTCGATCCGCGCCTCGTTCGTGATCCCGGCGCCATGATGCGGCTGCAGCGAAGTGCCGGCAACGACGCCGTGCAGCGGCTGGTGACCGGCCGGCACCCGGTCGCGGTTCGGCCCCGGCCGGTGCCCGTGCAACGCCAGCCGGAGACGTCCGGCGCGGCACCCGCCTCGGCGGCCGGTGGCCAGAGCTGGGCCAAAGGGCCAGTGTTCGGACCGGCGACGCCGGTCGCCGAGGCGGAGGTGGGGGCGAAGGTCGACGCCATCATCGCGGCGATGGGCAGCACCGCCACCACGGTCATCCCCTACAGCCCCCCGGCCGTGGCCGCGAACGAGCCGTCGGCCGGGGCACCGACCGCGCAGACGGCCGCGCTGCCCGACGTCGTCCAGCGCTCGGGCGCGCTGGCCTCGCTGCAACGGTCCGGCGGCGGGGGCGCCAGCGGCGAAGGCGGCGTGGTCGGCTCGGCCCAGATCTGTTACAACCTGTGCTCCGGAGAGGTCAGCCTGGTCGGGTGGTTGTGGGCCGGCGCCGGCGTCAAGCTATGGGGCGGCTGGTACGGCGCCTACTACTTCTGGGAAGGCTCCCGGGTCATCGGGCAACTGGACCATCTGACCTGTGGGACCTGCTCGGCGGCCTGCGGCGGCGGTCACGAGAAGGGGTCGAAAGAATCCGGATGGGGCCTCGGCGGCTTCCCGGTGGTGGTCAAATCCGGCGACTGGGCCCGGTTCAAGAAGTTGGGACTCGAGGTCGGGTTGCTGATCACCCCGCACAGCTTCTGCGACGCCGACCTCGAGGTCATCGCCCTGTTCGACCTGCTCGAATACGTGCCCAGCTTCAAACCGCCGCTGACCGCTGCAGAGAAGGCCGCGGCCGTGCTCGGCATCCATCTGGAATGCGGGCTGGGCATCGACGTGAGCGGCAGCGTCCACCTGTGCAAGGACGACCAGGGGCACACCACCGCCGACAACGCCAAGGTGTGCGCCGGGGCGTTCATCGGCTGCGGGGTCGGGCTCAGCCACGACAAGGGGTCGTTGCCGGGTGGTCAGCACCCGGTGCCGGCCTGAGCCCGGCCGGGTCCCGGGGCAACCGGCCGGGGCCGGTGCGGCGGGTGGTGGTGCCCCGCCGGCAATGTCGGCGTGATGCCGGTCGATCAGCCGGGCAGCAGATCGACCGGCACCGGCTGGGTCAGCAGTGACCGAGGCTGCCCTCGGGCACCGCGATCAGGTCGCGGTGGATGTACCCGGATTCGCCGTTGACGTTGACGATGAACCACAACGGGTTCCCGTTCAGCACCTGCCCCTCGCGGAAGCACATGGTGCTCACCTCGGTGTTGGCCGGGAGGTGGTGCACGACGCCCGTCTGGTTGGACGGGCTGGAGTAGGTGGTCGCGAACCCCTTGGTCACGCCGATCACCGATTGCGGTTCGGCCGCCTCGACGGCGCCCCCGATGGCACCGAATGCGCCGGCGGTCAATGCGGCCGCGGCTATGAGTTTGCCCATGGCAGAAGACCTTTCGATCGTGGATCCGGGCGTTTCCCGGACCGCTGCCTGAGCTTCACGCAAGCCGGGGGCCGGCGGTGTCCACCGATCGCCGGATCGAGCGGTTGAGCCCGATTCGCCTGATCAATGGACCCCACGGGTGGTCGGCGCCGGTCCCGGCCGCGGTCGCCGCAACCCTCACCGCCGCCGGGTGAGCGACCGGCGGCGGGTCACGGTCATTGCTTCAGCGGGCGGCTGAGACCAACCACGGCTGATGCAGGTCGAGGAAGGACAGGTTGTCCATCAACTGCCCGTCCTGCATCGCCTGGGCCATCTCGGCCGGCGGCGACATGGCCTCCCCCCGTCGGGCCTCGTCCTCGGAGGTGAAGTACACCGTCTCGACGAACGCCCCGTCGCCGTGCAGGGCGATGGTCGCGCCGATGATTTCCGGTCGCATTCGATGCATCTCGTCGGTGTACCGCTCCATGAGATCCCGCATCCGGTCGGCGTCGGAGGTGTGTCCCGCCATCACCTGGACGAAGCCGGCGTCGTCGGACCCACCCTGCATCCAGACGTCCACCTGCGGGCAGTCGAAGAAGGTCACCGGCCCGTCGAAGCACTTCTCGGCCTGTGCCCACCAGGCACCCTGCTCCGGACGCTCGCTGTTGCGTCGGGCGGCGTCCGCGGAGTCGAATCGGACGGTGGCGACGAACATGCCGTCGTCGGTGATGCCGCCGGTCGTGCCCAGCCACCCCTCGGCGCCGGGCTGCAGATCCCGCTGCCAGCGGTCCATGGCCGCCCGAAGGCCGTCGGCGTCGGCCACCTTTCCCTGGATGACCTGAATGAACATTGCCGTTGCCTCCCACCTGTGAAGCGGGGGCGGGACCGGCGGCCTCGCCCGGCGCCACTCATTGCGGCGCCATTTGTCACCTTTGCCCAGATTCCCAGACCGCGCAAGGGAGTCGTCGCTCCGGTTCCGTATCGACCGGCCAGCGCGCTTCCGGTCGGTGCCGGCCGGCGGCGACGCTCCCGCCGCCGGTCATCCTCGACCGTGGCTACGTCCGGGGCCGATCCTCAGTCGGCGGGCCCGATGCGTTCGGGAACAACAACTCTCCGGCTATCCGCCGCGCCTCGGGATGCCGGTGGCGGGCCAGCGCGGCGATCGCGTCGGTCCGGATCGGTGTCGACGGCATCGCCTGCAGGGCGCGGGCGGCGGTGAGCACGACCATGTCGTGGCCGTCGGCGAGCAGCCCCACGAGCGGCGCGGCCCGCTCTCCGGGCTCGCCTTCGGTGTCGTGGATCAGTTGTGCGCATCGTGAGATCGAGCCAGTGACCTCCTCGGTGTGACCGCCGTTCGAATCCGAACCGACACCGACGCCGCTGACCACATAAAAGTGCAGGACAAGAGTCCGATGGCATCGACATGGTGATGACTTCCCCGATGCCTCTGCGCGGACCGTTCGTGATGCGACGGTGGCAGTACTCGGCTCCCCCGCCGCCCCTTCCTCGGCCCGACCGTAGGCTCGGCCACTTTGGTGGGACGGCGAGGCTGGACCGTCACGACCCCGTCGCCGCCGTCTTGATCGGGCGTTGCACCGTGCTGTGCGCGTCATTGCCGACCGGCTGGGCATGGCGACTCTTGAGGTCGACGCAAGCGTTTTGCACGCTCCAGCCGCCTGTCGTCGCCCCGGGCATCCTGACCCATGCGCAGCCGGAGAGTCGGTGGGCGACGGCCGCCGACCGGGCAAGATCATAGCGTCGAATCAACCAAACAGGATTGACCGGACATATCACCTGGGGCAGAGTGAGGTTCGCTAGCCCTTCTCCTACGACTCGGCAGGCGAGACGCGATGCGGAACATCCTGGTGGTAGCGAATCAAACCCTCGGCGGCGAACGGCTCAAGGAAGTGGTTCGCGAGCGGATCGGCCAGGGACCCTGCACATTCACTCTGGTGGTCCCCGTCGTACTGGACGCGGGCGATGTCATCGGGAAGGTCGGTGCCGTCGAGGCTGCTGCTGACAGCGGGGCGCACTGGGGGCTGCCCTCCACGACCTACGAATCGGCTCGCATCCAGGCCGTTCATCGCCTGAGTGCCGGCATCCAGGCCCTTTCGGAGTTGGGCGCCTCGGTCGACGGCGACATCGGTGAGCAGGACCCGGTGAAGGCCGTCGGCCACTGCCTCGCCGCCGGAACCTACGAGGAAATCATCGT
This sequence comes from Nakamurella sp., assembly GCA_044223435.1. GTDB lineage: Bacteria > Actinomycetota > Actinomycetes > Mycobacteriales > Nakamurellaceae > Nakamurella. Next base: position 12,631 of record JBGALY010000052.1, on the reverse strand, counting down.
CTCGACCCTCCCGAAGACCGTGTCGCGCTGGCTGCTCCAGGACGTGCCCCATCGCATCCAGCGGAAGTTCAAGATCCCGGTCACCACGGTCACGGCCCGGGACAAGTTCACGACCTGAGGAAGAACGCCTGTTCGCTGCCTCGCTGCGATCGGGCCGGCCCGCCGGGCACCTGCAATTCCCCTTCCCGGCGGCCCGGTGCTGCCCGGCTTCGCCGGTGGGATGGGCGAGTTCAGCGGATCGTCACCGACACGGACCAGGTCCGGTGGCCGAGCCAAAAACCAACCGGTAGTGGCCCGGTAGAACTTGAGCTGTCCCGCCTCGCACCGCGCGTCTCAGGAGACGCGGAACACCGGCCATCCGATCTGGGTGCGCCACTCGGCCGGATCACCCGTGTTGCCGGGGCCCACGAGATAGACCTCGCGCACCGGGCCGGCCACGGCCATCGCGTTCTCGACCACCCAGGTGCCGAGCTGGCCGTACGTGATATCGACGCTGTCGTGCTCGCCGGCATGGGTCGTGACGGCGAGTTCGGTCGCGGGCAGGGTCACCGCGTGCACGCGCCCGATTCGCGGCGGCGCCGCGGTCGGCAAATACAGCAACGCGCGACCACGGTCCTGCTCGAAGAGCGCATTGTCGTACGCGCCGCCCGGCGGCCCGGTGACATCCCCGCCGACCGCAGCCTGCAGCTCGGCCATGGCGCCGGCGAACCAGGACGCCATGTCGCGGCTGCGGACCACCGATTCGACCGCCGCGACGGTCTGCGCAGGTTCCGCCCGCAGCTCGACCTCGATCGGCGCGGGGTCCGGCTCGAGCAGCCGCCGCAGGGACACGACCGCGGCCCGTGTTCGGCTCAGTTCATCCTCGAGGCGCTGCAGATGCTCGGCGACCAGGGCCGAGCGCACTCCCGGATCCGGGGCTCGCAGGATGCGGTGAACGTCGGCGAGGGGAACGTCGAGCTCGCGCAGACGGGTGATCACCTGAGCGGTCGGGATCTGATCGACGCCGTAGTACCGGTAGCCCGTCGCGTCGTCGACCACGGCGGGTTCCAGGAGCTGTGCCTCGTGGTACCGGCGCAGACTTCGCACGCTGAGATGGGTCAACCGCGAGAACTCGCCGATGGTCAGCATGATGGAAGTCTGAACCCTCCCCCAGGGGGAGAGTCCACCGCTTGACCCTCCCGCTGCGCGAGCCTGCACGGTGAGCTCATGACCGAGCACACCGCATCCCCGTCCGAGCAACTGCCCGTCAACGTGCGTGACTTCTTCACCGCCCACGTCGTCCACGACGCCGACACCGCCGTTCAATTCCTCGCCGACGACGTGGTCGCGGTCGACCAGGGTCAGACGTGGCGGGGACGCGACCAGGTGTACCTGTTCGTTCGCGACGCCGGTGCCGAGTTCGAGGTCAGCACCGAGGAACTCGGTACCCGCCGCATCGACGACACCCACTTCATCATCGGAGTGCGCTTGACCGGCAACTTCCCGGGCGGCGTCGCGGAGATCGACTACCGGTTCACTCTCCGCGACGGCCTCATCACCGAGATCATCGTCGGCGACCACGAAGCCTGACCAACGACCACCCGACCATCGGCGCCCAGTCGCCAACCACCACCATTGAAGGAGAGCACTCCGATGTCTGACCTGAGTCGAGATCGCCTCGACGGCCGCCGGGCGCTGGTCACCGGCGGGTCCAAGGGCGCGGGCAGGGCCATCGTCGAACGGCTGCGCGAGCTGGGCGCCGACGTGTGGACCTCGGCCCGCACCATGCCCGACGGCTACGAGCACCCGGACCGGTTCATCGCCGCCGACACCGCCACCGCCGACGGCACCGCCACCGTCGCCGCCCGGATCGCCAAGACCGGCGGCGCCCTGGACATCCTCGTCCACGTCGTCGGCGGCACCTCCACCCCGACCGGCGGATTCGCCGTCATCTCCGACGAACAGTGGGTCACCGAGCTGCAGCTCAACCTGCTCGGTGCGGTCCGCCTCGACCGTGCCCTGTTGCCGGCGATGATCGACGCTGGGTCCGGCGTCGTCGTGCACGTCACTTCCATCCAACGCCAGATCCCGTTGCACGACTCGACTCTCCCCTACGCCGCCGCCAAGGCCGCGCTGCGCACCTACAACAAGGGTTTGGCCGGCGAACTCGCCCCCCGCGGCATTCGCGTCAACGCCGTCAGCCCCGGCGGCATCGAGACCGAGGGCTACGAGCGGTTCGTCGGCCACATCGCCGACAGCAACGGCTTGACCCGTCAGCAGGCTGAGAAGACCATCTTCAACTCCCTCGGCGGCGTCCCGCTCGGCCGGTTCGCCCGGACCGAGGAAATCGCCGACCTCGTCGGATTCCTGGTCTCCGACCGCGCCACCGCCATCGTCGGCGCCGAGTACGTCATCGACGGCGGCACCGTCCCCACCGCCTGATCACACATATCACTTCTTGTCGAAAACCGGAGAGAAAACATGAGATCGAGCATCACCGACGGGTCCATCGCCCAGGAGATCGGACCGCCGCCGCCGTTCGACCCGGAACTCGCTCCGATGGCCGAGATGCTTGCCGGCATCCGGCCGCCCGATGCCTACCGGCTCGACACGATCGAGCAGATGCGCGCGCCGGTGCCCGGGGTCGAGAGGCCCACCGACGAGGTCCTCACCCGGGGCGGGACCTACCGGGTCGAAGAACGGGTCGTGCCGGGCCCGGACGGTCACCCCGACATCAGCCTGCTGATCTGCCTGCCGATCCACGCGTCCGCGCCGACCGTCGCGATGTATCACGTCCACGGCGGCGGCATGATCGTCGGCGACAACCGCTTCGCGCTGGTCGAGATGCTCGACCTGGCCGCACCGCTGGGTGCCGCGGTGGTCTCGGTCGAGTACCGGCTGGCCCCCGACACACGGCACCCCGGCCCGGTCGAGGACTGCTATGCCGGCCTCGTCTGGGTGGCCGCGCACGCCGCCGAACTCGGTGTCGACCCCGAGCGCATCGTCGTCGCCGGGATGAGCGCCGGCGGCGGACTCGCCGCCGCCATCACCCTGATGGCCCGCGACCGGCAGGGCCCGACGGTGTTCGCGCAGCTGCTCATGTCGCCCATGCTCGACGACCGCAACAACTCCCCCTCGACCCGCCAGATGCGCGGCCTCGGCGTCTGGGACCGGTCCTCGAACCAGACCGGGTGGGACGCACTGCTCGGCGACGGCGTCGCCGGCGGACCGGACGTGCCGGCCTACGCCGCTCCCGCCCGCGCCGCCGACCTGTCCGGACTGCCGCCCACGTTCGTCGACGTCGGGTCGGCCGAGACTTTCCGCGACGAGGACGTTGCCTTCGCCGTCCGGCTCTGGCAGGCAGGCGGCCACGCCGAGCTGCACGTGTGGCCCGGCGGGTTCCACGGATTCGACGTCGTCGCGCCTCATGCAGCGCTGTCACGCGAAGCCGTGGCCGCGCGAGCGGTGTGGCTGCGCCGTCAACTTGGCGGCTGATCGATGCTCCCACGACCGTCGGGAGCCGGGACCCTTCGCACGAGGCACCCCCGGCAACTCGTGTCCGCCGGCGGGTGATGTGCGACGCCCGGCGGGTTCAAGCTTCGGGACCGGGCACCGTGCAGGGCGTCCCGTGGTCCGGGGACGCCGGGTTCGCTCGGTCGTGGCGTCTGTCTCGAGCAGCCGGGCGCGTCAGCGGCCGGCGCTGGGCGTCGACGTGTCGCGCTCAGATCGGTACCGCGGTGAATGGCGATTCGGGAGTGACGATCGTGGTGACCGCCTCGGCGAAGAGGTCCACGGGTACGAAGTCCTTCCCGTCCACATATGCCGCGTGGTCGGTATTGATCGCGATGACCAGGACGACTTCGGCGTCGGGATGGTAGCCGGCGAACGTCTGGTAGCCGGGCATCGATCCTTGGTGGTAGATCCAGCCATCGTGCTTGACGAGCCCCAGTCCGTACCCGAAGGTCGGGTCGTCGGTGGGCTGGAAATCTAGGCGCGCCTGCTGGGTCTCGGCGGACAGCAGGCTGCCGTCCGCGATCGCCTGCGCCCACCGGCCCAAGTCGTCGACCGTCGACACCATGCCGCCGGCCGCCCACCCGTAGGTGGGATTCCAGGCCGTGGTCTCGGTGGACGCGCTGTAGCCGCGCATGTGCGGCTCGGGAAGCGTGGCGTCGTTCGGCAGGCTCGTCTCGGACAGCCCGACGGGGACCAGGATCTTCGTGGCGAGGTAGTCGGGCAGTGTTGTGCCGCTGATCTTTTCGATCAGCTGGCCGAGCAGGATCGTGTTCGTGCTGGAGTAGTGGAACCGTTCGCCTGGCTCGAACAGCACCGGGTCGGCGAAGGCGTAGGTGAGCAGTTGGTCCGGCTGCCAGCCGGCTTCCGGGTGAAGTCCGTAGGCGATGCGGAAGTCGGGGTCCGAGGTGTAGTCGGGTAGGCCGCTGCGCATCCCGGCGAGGTGGCGGATGGTGATCGTGTCCCCGTTCGGCACGCCGGGAAGATAGTCGCCGATCGGGTCGTCGAGTCCGAGTTTGCCCTCGTCGACCAGTTGCAGCACCGCGGTGACGGTGAATGTCTTGGTGATGCTGCCAATTCGCGTCGTCATGGCCGGGTCCATCTCGAGACCTTCCTCGGTGCCGGGACGTCCATGGGCGCCAACGAACCGGCCTTGGGGTGTCTTGATCGCGACGATCGCACCCCGAACCGAGCCTGCCTCCATCGCGTCCTGGATCGCCGTGTCCAGCTCGGCCGACATCGCCGACGACAGCGACGTGGCCGTCGCGGCCACGGACGCTGCCGGCGGCGGGTCGGAAGGCTCACTGGTGCAGGCGGACACCCCTGCGGCGACGACGATCGCCCCAATCACACAACCGCGTCTAAAACCGACAAAATACGTACCCACGTCGGGGAATCTACTCCCCACAACGCGTGAGGAACACGTTGATCGACGCGCACGGGAGCCGCGGGGACCGCGGCACTCGTACACGACCTGCTTGGTCGACCTCGTGGTGCCGCCCACCATGGTGCAGCGGGTGTCGGGCAGGAAGGCGGGACGACGACCAGAACCGCTCCACCCGGCGGACCGAGGACGCCGCGCGCATCCTGCCGGCGCTCGATGACGAAGTCTGACGCCGCCGACCGCGCGGCGGTTGACGCACTGTGTACCGACCCGGAATGCTGCCAGGCAAGCTTCGGAGTCAAGGTCGATCGACGGGTCACTTCCACACACAGAGGAGGGCGCCATGGCCTCGGTTCGCACGTGGTCCGACGAGTTCGACGAGCTGTTCACGCTGCCCGCCGGGTCCGGCGGGCGGCCGGGCGGCGCCAACGGGTACCTGCCCCGATCGATGGGCCGGGACCGGGATCCGCGCGATCCCACGAAATCCTTGGACGGCACCCACATCAGTTGCTGCCAGAGCCGCGTGTACTGCACCGTTCCCGGGCGTTGACATCACCGTGCGGACCACGCCGGCAACGGGTGCACCCCGTGGAGGAGACGGCACGACTCGCACTCAGCACCGGCCTGCTGGATCTGACCACAGCGTTCACCGTCGAACGCGCGATCAGTCGCAATTGCGTGCATCTGGTCCGGCAGGGCGCCCGGACCATCGCGGTCAAGTGGCATGCCACCGAGGCAGCGCGACGGCATGAGGAGGAACAGCTCCGATCGATCCGTCGATCGGTGCCGGGCGTACTGGTCCCTGACGTGCACGTCGGATCCGAGAACCTGCTGGTGACCTCGACGTCGTCGACCCGCAGCCTGGGCTCGGCGGCCGGCCGTCGACTGCTCCCCCGCCGCGCCATCGATCGCCTCGGGAAGGCCCTGCGGCAGCTGCATGCCGGCCCGCCACCGGCTGGTGGCGAACCACGCGGACTGTCCTTCCACCCGCATTTCGCCACGGGCGACGTGCTCGACGACTCGGTGGCCGTCCGCCGCGTCCTCGCTCGCCTCCAGGCCGACAGTCAGGTCGACGACGCGCTCGCCGCGCTGCAGGACGCACTGGCCCGCCAGAAGCCGTGTTGGGTGCACGGCGACATCCGGGTGAGCAATATTCTCCTCGGGCCGGCCGCGCGCCGGCTGTTCCTGATCGACTGGGAGCACGGCGGCCTCGGCCGGCCCGCGACCGACATCGGCGCGGCGATCGCCATGGTGCTGGAGCAATCCATGTACTCGACCCGACCCGGTCCCGACGACGAGGGGGTGCGCCGACTCCTCGCCGGCTACTCCCCCGGCGAGGGCGGGGTGCCGCTCCGCACCGCCCTGCGCTGTGCCGGGCTGCGTTTCCTGCAGTCGGCGGTGGAAAACGCGGCATCCGAGAACGAACCGGGTCCGGTCACCACCCGTCTGGAACGCGTCGGGTTGCTGATGCTGACCAGCCCGGAGGAGACCGCGATCCGGCTGGGCCTGACGCGGTGAGCCTGGACCAGCAGCAGATTCGCAGCATTTCCGCGCAGGTGGGACTCCGCCGCCGCAGCGGACGGCCCGTGCTCACCTGGTTCCACACACCGGTTGCCCAACTCGATGATCCGCTCGTCGCGACCCGATTCGCCGGGGTGATCTACCGCTGGGCCTATGCCGTGGGCCGACCCCAGCCGATTCCCGACGCCCCGCCGCCGCCCCGCGGTACCGAACCGGCCGAGGTGTACGACCCGCCGCGGACGTTGGCGGCCTGGGACATCGGATGGACGGCCGGGCCGGTGGTCGACGGGGGCGTGACAGTTCGGCGCGAGGGTGACCCCGCGCTGCGCGTTCGACCCGATGACTTCAAGCTGCCCACGTCGACCACTGGGCCTGGCGGCACCGGGGCGGTCCGCCTGCGATCGGTGTCCACCCGGCGGCAACCTGGGTTCCTGTCCGTCCTGCACGGGCACATGCCGCTGCCGGTACCGCTGGTTCGGCTGTACCTCAATTCCCACGCCGGCTCGGTCACCACGGTCGCCAACCTGGTGGTCGACGCGGCCCTGAACCACGCAGTGCCCGCCTTCGCGTTCAAGTGGCTGCTCGGGCCCGATCACGACGAGCGGGCCGACTCCTTCGTCGTGTATCTGCCACGCGCGGCCGCGGAACCGATGGTGCGCGACCTGATTGATCCAGCTCTGGGCCTGCCCGCGTTGCTGAGGGCGCCGGTGCCCATGTTCACCACCCGGCGTGCGGCCGGCGTCGCGACCGCCCTGAGCCCGCCGGGCGACAGGAGTTTCGGTCAGGACTGCGCCCAGACGGCCGCCGCACAGATCCTGGCCGATCTCGGCGCGCCGGCTCGACGCAGCTCCGGCCGGAGAATCGCCGGCTCGGGCACCGCCGGGGCAACCGGCTCGGAGCTGCCTCATCTGCCACTGAAGCCGGTGGACGGCCCGGACACGCTGAACGCCGAGACCGCAGCCGCCGCAGTGATGACGCTGGCCCACCGGCTCACCCGGGAGGCCGTCATCGACGGCCGGCGGGCCACCTGGCTGGTCCCCCAAGCCGCACGCCGCTGGCGATCGACCGGTCCGGATGTGTACGGCGGCTCACCGGGGTCGATCCTCGTGCTCGCGCACGCATGTCGGCTGAGCGAGGACCCGAGCATGATCCGGGTCATGCGGGCCGCGGCGGCGGACGTGGCCGACCGGGCGCGGGACATGCCCGGCCGGGGATTCCACGACGGTCCGGCAGGGACGGCCGCCGTCCTGGCCGAAGCGGCCACGATCAGTGGGGACCCGATGGTGGCGGAACGGGCCCGAGAGATCCTCGCGCTGGCCTGCGCCGGATGGGATCGGGCGACCCCGGAGTGGGACGTCCTGTCCGGTCACGCGGGATTCGCCCTCGGGGTCATCGCGGCCAGCCGCCTCCTCGGCCAGGCGCCGCCCATCAGGGCGGCCGACGCGCTCCAGGCGCTGACGGCCGCCGCCGTCGGGCCCGACGGTTTCACCGCGTGGCCAACGGTGCTGCCCAGCGGTCGCCGGGTCGAACTGACGGGAGTGGCGCACGGCGCGTCCGGGGCGGCGCTGGCCCTGGCGACCGGCAACCGGCTCTGGCCGAACGAGGAGTGGGCTCGGACGGTCCGATCGGCCGTGGCGTTCGAGGACCGGCACCGGCGTGCCGACACCGGCGGGTGGATCGACCGCCGCCGTCCGGGGCGCCGCGAGATGGTGGCATGGTGCCATGGCGCCGCGGGCATCGGCATGGTCGCGGCGCTGCTCAACTCCCCGCCCGGCGCGGCACCCGAGTTGGCCGAGCGGCTCCGGGTGGCCGCCGCGCGGATCCGGTCGACTCCGGCGGCGGACAACCCGGACAACTGCCTGTGCCATGGCGCCATCGGCAACGCTCTTGCGCTGCGCGAGATCGAAGGCGACACGGACCGATCCGAATGGTCCCGCGTGGCCGGAGGTCTGCCGCGTCCGGCCACCGCATCAGCCGCCACCCCCCTCGGCCTGATGACCGGACGGACCGGTGACGTCCTGGCGCGCCACCTCCTGGCCGACCGGCGACCTGCTCCGGTCGCATTCCGCCTGGTGGTCGACGGCCCACCGATGCCCTAAAGTCCACACCGGTCGGGAGCCGGTGGCGAGCCGGTCATGCCGCTCGGCAGACGGAGGACGAGATGGCGCGTGCGGTGCGAGGACTCAGCCAGCCAGGGCCCGACGGAACCATCCGGGTGCTGCTCACCGATCCCGTCGGTTCATTCATCGACCTACCGTCCGAATCCGTGGTGTGGCGGCCGGACCCGGAAGACCTTCGAGCCCGCACCTGGCTGGTTCCCGATCACGTCGTCGGCCTCGCCGGCCGCCTCGACGATCGGTTCACCGAGTTGTTCACCGGCCCGCCGCCCGCCGGGCCCGACGGGAAAGACCCCAAGCCGCAGGCCACCACACGGCCGCACTGCCAACCGACGGTACCGATGCCCGTCTGCCTGGAGTCGCGGCACGGACCTTGCGTGCCCGTTCGGACGGCCGACCGCGGCATCCACCGATCACCTCAGGCGGGCTGACCCCAGGACGGGAGGTCACGGTGACCGGGTCGGGGCCCGCTCAGGTGCATGGGACAACGGCCGAACTTCATTACGACTGGATCCTCAAGCTCATCGGCAGGATCGCCTTTGGCTGCCATAGCGAAGCTGGGATCGAACCAGTGACCTCTTCGGTGTGAACGCTGTTTGGGACCGGACCCGACACCGCGGACCACGCGAAAGTCCAGGTCACGAGCCTAACTGGCATCAACGTCGAGCGGCAGGAGTCGACGGCTGTGATGCCTTTCTGATGCGTCTCCACAAGACCCATCGGAAGGCGAAACCTCCGCACTCCTCGTCGGCACTTGCCACCCTGACTCAGTTGTACCCGCCAACAGCGCGCGGGTGGCTCGGAACCCTTCACGACCCCGTTGCCCAGGCGACAACGGTCGGCCGCAGCATCGCCCGGCTCCGGCCCGGGGACCGGGGTCCTCGTGCCCTCCGAATGCCGAGTCCGGCTTACGCCGCAGAGCTGCTGACCAACGCTCCGAGTCATGTCGGCTACCTGCTCGAAGACCACCTGGCCAACAGCACGGTCCCTGGTCAACGCGCTCGCCCCCCGGGGAAGTGTCCGTCGAATGCCTCGTCGACCCGGGCGGTCGTCGAGCGGCTGGTCACCCACCCACAAGCCAAGGGCCATTGGCTCCGCTGAGCGCCCCCGATGCCGAGCTTGCTCTCGACGGTCGCGCAAGGCCTGGCGAACCCGGACGAACAAGGACCGCCGGAGTATCCCCGCCGCACCCTGGAGTGGCCGTCTGGGTCGGCCACGAATGCCACCCGCTGTGCACGGCCGTGCCCCGGAGGGCACCTCAGTTTCTCCACTGTTGGGCGTGCCATCATGAAAACAGAATCTTCCCCCGCTTCTGGAGGATCGCTTTCGGCTGCTGGCACACCGGCTAAGTCAGTTCTTGTTGTGTCCCAGCGATCGCGCATTCAGGACATCCTTCCAATATGACTCGCGTTCCAGTACAAGATGGTCGTCCGTCCGCATCGACCAGTACTCAAGGAGAGCAAACCGCATATTGGTCCGGTAATATTCATCGCCCTTCTCCTCGAGAAGTTCTTTAAGCCCGGCGTTGCCGCCATGCAGGCTTTCAGCGTAGGTCGACCAACGTTGCCAAATGCCAGTGTCGCCGTACGCGGATCCGACATAGCGCCGCCCGGTCTCCTTGTCATGGATGACGTAGACGCCCTTCATGCTCTCCAACGCGATCCGCCAGTCGGCCCGACCGTTACTGACGACAGCCTGAATATCAGCGAGGCTGTGGTTGATCCGATCATGCCCCGGGAATGGGTCACCGGCAAACGGCTCCTCGAGGATGGACGAGACCGTCATCGAGGGCAGTACGGACTCCATCGTCCGGCGAATGTTCCGACCGGACCTTTGGTGGCGGATCCACAAGCGGCGGATGAACGGGCCCATCAGGTCCTCGCGTAGCTTCACCGTATAAGAATTCGCCTGCTGCGCTGGCTTACGCTCGAGGACCTCCCAGATCCCACCGAAGAGCCAAAGCGTCGCGTTGTGCTTGTCCTGAGCAACCGAAAAGATGAATTTGCGGTTGAAGTCGTCCTTGACACTTCGCCACGAGTTCCACCCCTGCCAGTCCGCCTGGCTGGTCGCTAAGACGTCAATCGGATGCTGCAATTGATTCCAGACGGCGAAGTGCACCTTGTACTGCTTCGGATCGAACCCTTTGGGGAGCAACGCGGTCAGCGGGATGGCTTCCATGACGGCGACACTAGCGGGATGCAGCCCGCGGCGCTGCGCCCAGCTGGTTGAAGCGCAGCCCGAGCAATAACCCGCGCGGGTGGGTCAGAAAGCGTTGGGTTTCCGGTGGGCCGAGACCGCACATCGTCGAGACTACGATGCCGGCCGCCCGAGGAATCCCAGGTCAGAAAATATCTCATGATAACGGGGGCAGGATTCGAACCTGCTACCTCTGGGTTGTGAGCCGGCAAGTAGGCCTTTCGAGCGTCGCACACATGCTCGATAGAAGCCGGGTTAGGCTGGGTTAGGGTCGCGGCTGTTGTTCGCATCCGATTCCATCGCCGTCGGTATCCAAGTCTGAGTTGTATCCAGGGTCGCCACGATGGATCGGGTGACCCAAGGACGCCCACACGGCGGCGCAGTTCTCGTAGGTGACGACAGCCGGCACTGGCGCCATGCTCGTCGAAGCTGGAGCCTCGACCGTGACCGGCTGCTCGAGAGGCAGCGGCGCCACCACGGGCTGCTCCACCACCTCGTCGACAGACGGTGAAGCAGGAATGGACGACTCTGCGAACGAGGTCTGGATACGAGGGACGGCCGACGGCGGGGTCTCGTCCGTCGGCTTCGCCCCGCGGGTGGCGATCGTAGTCACCGCGAAGACAACCACCACTGCCGACGGCACGATGATCGATCCCTGGATCCACCGTGTTCGACGACGGGCGGTTGCCGTCGGTGAAGACATCTCGTTCTCCCGGGGCTCAGCACTGCAATGGCCGATACGCATCGTAGTTCGCCGGCTACCATTGGTAATCCCTCGACTGGGCGTTCTCCGGCTTCCGACCCCGTGGCGCCATGGCTACTCGACGGATGCAACGAGCGCCGGCGGACTTGGAAGTCACCATCGTCTCCGAACAGGCAGAATGGCGAACTCCGACGTCCTCGGGACACCGACGAGCGGTGCAACTCAGACTGTGTCAGACCGCCCATCTCCTGACGCTCGTGCAGTCGGGGACCTCGTCGGTGTTAACGCCGTTCGCAACCGAACCCGACACCGCTGACAACGCGAAAGTGCAGGTCACGAATGCGAATGGCGTCGACTCCGAGTCGCCCGCGTCGATGCTTGTGCTGCTTTCCGATGCTCAGGCGGACCACCCGGAGCGACAGCCTCCAACTCCGCTGCACTCAGGATAAGGAGTGAGGCGACCTTGGAAGCCGGCTGTGTGGCCCTTAAATCGTCCCTGCCCTTGGATGGCTGGGTCGTGCGTAGCGCCACCGATGCAGAGATCCAGACGACACGAGCCCCCGGATGGTTTGATGGCCGGTGTGACCTACCTAGCGCCGGACCCCCTGGGGCCACCCGACTGTTACGGGATTCCAGCCAGATTCTTTGGTCGGGTGGACGAGGAGTTTTTCGGGCTCATCGGTCGAGTCACTATGGTGGCAGCTGCTCTCGAGAATAGGTTAACAATTCTGGTCACAGAGCTGACTGGGTCTTCCCAGGGAAAGCGTGCTGGGAAGATGGCAGGTGCCCTGATCCCGGAGATAGAACAGGCGCTGGAAAATCGCCCTGCCGAGTTCAAAGCTGAGGGCAACGTGCTCATCGAACGACTCCGACGCGCTTTCGAAGGACGCAACGAAGTTGTGCACAGTTTATGGCCCAATCCCCACTTGGCGAGGGCGTGGGGGCACCGCCTTGTTAGACCGCGAAATCAGACCACGCCCGGCGATCCTTCAGCGGCAGTTGAGACAAATGAAGAGTCATTGATTGCTCTGATCAAGACCCTGGTCTCGTTACATATCGATGTTGAGCGATTCGGCCAGAAGGCTCAGATGCCGGAGAATGGCCGTGCCTAATTAGAAGCACGGATCGGCACATCGGCCTTTTTAGGCGTCTCGTCGTACCCCGAAGCTTCAACGCATCGCAACTTCGATTGCCTCCTCAGCGCCATAAGCGCCAAGCTCT
>JBGALY010000012.1:0-154244 GCA_044223435.1 Nakamurella sp. | reverse complement strand
CCGGTCCCGCCGCCGACCGCGAAGTTGCCGGTCGTGCCGGCGACCGTCCAGGCGCCGCCCTGGTCGGCGGTGCCCCACCCGGCGGCCAGGGTGCGGCCGAACTCGTCGGACGCGTAGACCGGGGCCGGGGCCGGGGCCACTGTCACGGGGTGGGTGACGGAGGTGGTGGCGCCGCTGTTGTCGGTCACGGTCAGGGTGACCGGGAACGTCCCGCCGCCGCCGTAGGAGTGCGTGGGCTTGGCCCCGGCGCCGGCCGTTCCGTCACCGAAATCCCAGGCGAGGCCGGTGATCGTGCCGTCGGGGTCCGTCGAGCCGGAACCGTCGAAGGTCGCATCCAGGTTGTTCACCGAGGAGGTGAACGACGCGGTCGGCACCAGGTTCTGGCCCGCCGCGACGGTCACCGGCTTGGTGATCGACGTGCTGGCGCCCCTGTCGTCGGTGACCGTCACCGTCACCTGGTAGGTGCCGGCGGTGCCGTAGGTGTGCGCGGGCTTGGCCCCCGTGCCGGTCGTCCCGTCACCGAAATCCCAGGCGTAGCCGGTGATCGAGCCGTCCGGGTCGCTGGACCCGGAGCCGTCGAACGAGGCGACCAGGCCGGTGCCCGACGAGGAGAACGCGGCCACCGGGGCTCGGTTGGCCGGTGGGGCGGCGGCCACGGTGACGGCGGCGGCCGTCGCGGCAGTGGCCCCGGCGTTGTCGGTGACGGTCAGCTTGACCGCGTACGTCCCCGCGGTGGCGTAGGTGTGCGCCGGCTTGGCCCCGGTGCCGGCGGATCCGTCACCGAAATCCCAGGCGTAGGCGGCGATGCTGCCGTCGGAGTCCTTCGATGTGGAACCGTCGAACGCCACGGCCAGGCCGGTCGGGGTCGCGGTGAACGCGGCCGTGCCGGCGGCGGCGTACGTCCGCGACGCGGTGCTCCCGGTGCCGGTCGACCCGTCACCGAAATCCCAGGCGTAGGCGGCGATCGTGCCATCCGGGTCGGCGGACGCGGTGCCGTCCACGGTCACCGCCAGATCGGCGACGGCAGAGCTGAACGATGCCGTCGGGGCCTTGTTCGGCGGTGGTGCGGTCACCGTCACCGGTTGGGTCAGGGTGTCCGTCCCGCCGAGGTTGTCGGTCACGGTCAATGTCACCTGGTAGGTGCCCGCCGCCGCGTAGCTGTGCGCCGGCGCGGCGCCGGTCGCGGTGCTGCCGTCACCGAAATCCCAGGCGTAGGCGGCGATCGTGCCGTCGGGGTCGGCGGATGTGCCGCCGTCGACGGCCAGCGTGAGGTTGTCCGCCGCCACGGTGAAGGCGGCCACCGGGGCCCGGTTCGGCACGATCGTCACCGGCTGGGTGATCGCGTTCGTGCCCGACCGGTCGTCGGTGACGGTGAGCGTCACCGAAATCCCAGGCGTAGGCGGCGATCGTGCCGTCGGAGTCGCTCGAGCCGCGGCCGTCGAAGCCGACCGTCGAACCGGCGACGGTCGCGGCGAACGCCGCGGTCGGGGCGACATTCGGCAGCAACCCGCCGGCCGCCCTGAACTGGTCGGCCACCTGCTGATCGGTCAGCGCGGTCGGGTAGATCGACACCTCGTCGATCGTGCCGGTGAAGTTGGCCGAACTCGGCTGGTTGGTCCAGCCGCTGAGGTTGTCGCCGCCGATCTTCCAGTAGCCGCTGTAGTTCTGGGCGCCGGTGACGGTCGGATCCGTGGCGACCTTGACACCGTCGACGTAGAGGGTGAGGCCACCCTGGCCGAGGGTGCCGACCACCTGGTGCCACTGCCCGTCGTTGTACGACTTGGTCGTCCTGACTGTCTTGACCGCGCCCGGGTAGACCCCGAACAGGATCTTGCCCGAGTTGTCCAGGTAGAGGTGCCGGTCGTAGCTGCTCGACGTCCCGGTGGCCGAATTGCCGAAGCCCAAGATCTTGCCGCCGCGGGTGGAGGTCGTCTTGATCCACGCCTGCGCGCTGAACGTGCTCGGGCCGGAGAGCGAGGTGGTGGGACCGGTGGTCTCGCCGAACCGCCAGAACGCGGTGGCGCCCTGACCCGTCACCTGCTGCACGTAGGGGCTGGTCGACGCGGGCGAGTTGGCGGCCGCGGTGAACGTCACCGGGTTGCCGACGGCGGCGTTGCCGGCCGGATCGGTGCTGCGGATCTGGTACTTGTAGGTCTGCCCCGCGGTGAGCCCGCTGTCCAGCGCGGTCACGGCCGGCCGGTTCCAGAAGGTGGAGTCGGCGGTGAGCGTTGTGACCACCTTGCCGTCCCGGAGCAGTTCGTAGGTCAACCGCGAGTCGTCGCGGTCCCAGTTGGCGGTGACCGCTACCCGGACCACCCCACCCCCGACGTCGGTGACCGTGGGCATCAGGTTCCCGCCGGAGTAGATCGGCTTGGTGCTCCGACCGATCGGCGCAGCCGCGAAGCGCACCAGCCCCTGCTGGGGCACGCCGTTCACGCTGGGGAACTCGCCGCCGAGCACCACGTACCGGTCGTTGCCGGTGACGGTCCACGCGGCCTGCGACTGGCCGGTGAACGTGCCGGCGGTCAGTTGCGGGAACCAGCTGACGACCGAGGGGCTCGGCGTGCCGGCGTAGTTGTAGTACCCGTACGGATCGGCGCCCAGGGTCCCGGTCACCCGCTTGGTGAAGGCCATCCCGCGCTGAAACGTCCACGGGTCGGTCTGCGGGTGCCCGCCGACGTTGCCGCAGTAGTGGGCGTGACTGACGACGTACACGGCGTCGGCCGCGTTGCTCGGGGCATAGGTGCCATAGCTGTCGCCGTGGCAGTCCTCCACCCACCGGATGCTGCCGTCGGTGGGGTCGGCCGAGTAGACGCCCTCCAGGTTGCCGTTCTTGCCGTACACGTACCCGTTGGCGTAGATCGAGGTGCCGTCGGTGGACAGGCCCAGGATGGCCGCCTGATCGCCCCAGTTGCGGATCAGAGCGTTCGCCTTCCACGTCGCGGCCGCCCCGGTGGTGGCGTCGACCGCGCCGTTTCCGTAGACGGTCCGGCCGGCCAGCGTCAGGAACGCGCCGCCGGCCACCACCTTCGAGCCGTCCGGGGTGAGAACCAGCGCGTTGACCTTCTTGTCCGCACCTGGGTTCCAGCCCAGCAGGTCGCCGTTGGTGGTGAACGCGGCCAGCTTGGCGCGGGCCACGCCGCGTGCGTTGTTGAAATCACCACCGATGTAGACGGTCGAGTTGGTGGCGGCGATCGAGTAGACGTTGTAGTCCGCCGAGGCCAGGAAGCCGGTGATCAGCTTGCCCGTGACGGTGTCGAAAGCGGCGATCCGGCTGCGCGTCCCGCCGTTGATCGTGGTGAAGTCGCCGGCGACGTAGACGCGCTTGCCGTCGGGGGAGGCGACCACGGACCGGACCTGCCCGTTCAGCACGGGGGCGAAGCCGCTTTCCAGAGCGCCGGTGGTGATGTCGTAGGCAAGCAGGTTGGCCCGCGGCGTCTCGTTGGTGCCGGGTGCGGCCCCGGCCGGGCGGGCCTGGCTGAAGCTGCCACCGGCGAATACCTTGTTCCCGACGACGGCCTGCGACCATACGACGCCGTTGACCTGCACGGTGGGCAGCGGGTCGGCCGTCACCATGCCGGCGCCGGTGGTCTGGACGGCCCCCGGGGCCGCCGACGCCACCGGTGCGACGAGGGAGCTGAATCCGAGCCCGGCGGCCACGAGGGCGGCCGTGATGGCCGCGGCCATCCACCGCTGTCGTGGCCCGGCCCCGACCCGCGCACTGAACGGCTGGCGATCCCGCATCTGCAACTCCCCCGGCCGGGCGCCGCGATCGGCGCCGGTGACTCTGCGTCATGCATTCATCCGAATTGCGGTTCAAGGCCCCCCAGGCCTTCCTCATTCGGAGTAACCAATGCTACCTCTGACGGGTCAGTGATCGCATTGAGCTACGAAACTGGCGATAGAATCACTCGAAAGGGAAAACGGGCCGGCAGCGACCGGCATTTCGGTAACGGAGAGTGGCGACGCGCCCGAAGTGAGGCGATATGACCGAGTCGGGGAGCGGGTCACGCGCCCGATCGCGCGCGCTCGGCTCGCCCGGCCACCGCCGGTCACTCGACCGGGTGACGCGGCGGCCGGGTCATCCGGCCATCCGGTACTCCGGTCCCGTCCATCGGCGTCGAAGCCAACGATCGTGGCTGGCCAGGACGACGGTGCCGGGTGCCGCACCCAGTGCCTCCTCGAGTTCGGCGGCCAGGGTGAGCGACAGGTGATTGGTTGGTTCATCGAGCAGCAGCAGGTCGGCCGGGCGGGCCACCAGCAGGCCCAGGGCCAGCCGCCGGCGCTGGCCGACGCTCAGCCCGCCGACGGGTACGTCCAGGTCCGCGCGACGCAGCAGCCCGGTGTCCAGCAGCAGCGAACCGTCGTCGTCCCGTTCGAGGGCTCGGGCGAAGGTGGCGCGGGCGGACAGGTCCGGTTCGGCGAACGTCACGTCCTGGGCCAGCAACCCGACCCGGCCGGCGGTCACCTGCACCGAACCGTCCGCGGGTCCCAGCCGGCCGGCCAGCACCAGCAGCAGGCTGGACTTGCCCGAACCGTTGCCCCCGGTCAGCAGCAACCGGCCACCGGCCGGCACGGTCAGCTCGTCGACGATCACCCGACCCGGGATGCACAGCTCGCGCACCCGCACCGCGTCGCCGTCCCCGGCGGGTGCAGCGTCGGTCAGTCGACCGGTGAAGGTGAGCGGCGCCGGGGGCGCGGGGATCGCCGACCGCTCCGCGAGGGCCAGCCGGCGCTCCGCGACGCGCACCCGACGGGCGTGCGCCCGTTCCACGCCGGCGCCCTTGAAATGGTGGATGAACTTGTCGTTGTCCCGCGGGCCACGGTCGTGGGCGATCCGATCGGTGCCCATCTCGGTGTCCGCCCGCAGCCGCGCCAGTCGTTGCCGCTGCTCGGCGTAGCTGCGCTCCCACCGGTGTCGGGCGGCCACCCGGTGCTCCAGGTAGCGGGAGAAGGAGGCACCGAACCGACGGTCGGCCGGGTTCAGCTGCGGGTCCAGGTCCAGCAGGTCGGTGCACACCCGATCGAGGAACGCGCGATCGTGGCTGGCCGCCACCACCACCCCGGGCAACGAGACCAGGTGCGACTCAAGCAGTTCCATCCCGGCCGCATCGAGGTGATTGGTCGGTTCGTCGAGCAGGAGGCAATCGGGGCGGGCGACCAGCAGGGCGGCCAGGGCCAGCCGGGTGCGTTGCCCCCCGGACAGCCGGGCCGCGGCTCGATCCGGATCGAGCCGCGCCAGGCCCAGCCCGTCCAGGACGGTCGCCGCTCGGCGGTCGGCGTCCCACGCGTCGTGCGCGGTCGCCCATTCCAGCCGGTCGGCCAGCGCGTCCGCCGCGGCGGGGTCGGACTCCAGGCGGGCGCTCAGGGTCTCGACGTCGGCAATGGCCGCGTGCAAAGGGGCCAGGGCGTCCGCCATGATCTGCCGTACGGTGCCGGTGAGCGCCGGTTCCTGAGCGAGAAGGCCGACCGAACAGTTGATCTCGACCGATCCGCCGTCGGGCCGGTCGTACCCGGCGAGCACCCGCAGCAGCGTCGACTTGCCCGCGCCGTTCTCGCCGATGACGCCGATCCGGCGGCCGGGTCCCGCGGCGAGATCGATGCCGTCGAGGACGATCCGGTCCCCGAAGGTCTTGGTGACGTCGTCCGCGACGAGCCGGACCGGGGTGGACGGGCCCGGTCGTCCGGCGGACGCTACGGACATCGGCAAGGGAGTGGAGGGTGACATCACGGATTCCCGAAGGGTTCGAGCGATCCCGCCGGGCCGGACGCCGGATTCGGGCGTGGGCCGCGGGCGCGGGACGGGCGAAAGTCAGTGATCCATGATGCCGTCCACCGTACGGACGTGGGTCGCCGCGCCGCAACGGATTAACCATCAGGATCCGGCCGGGTGTGCGAGCCGGTCCGGGTGGCGATCGACGGCGATCGGGTCCATCGTGACGGCAGCGGGTCACACCGGATCACCGACGGTCGCGGGGACCCGGACCAGGAGGTTGACCATGGCGGGGGACCCGACGACGCCGCCGCCCTCCGGTGCCGCGCCGGACCGGCTCGAGGTGCTGCGTGCGGTCGAACAGCGGGTGCTGTGGCTGGCCACCGCGATCGTCGACCACGCGAACCGGGTGCGGCCCAACCCGTCCGGGCTGAAGGTGGGCGGGCACCAGGCGTCCAGCGCGTCGATCGTCTCAGTGATGACCCTGCTGTGGCTCGAGCACCTGCGGCCCGGCGACCGGGTGTCGGTGAAACCGCACGCGTCGCCCGTCCTGCACGCCCTGAACTACCTGCTGGGTCTGCTGGACGGCGCCTACCTGACCACCTTGCGCGAGTTCGGCGGCCTGCAGTCATACCCGAGCCGGGCCAAGGATCCGGATGCCGCGGACTACTCGACCGGGTCGGTCGGGATCGGCGCGACGGCGCCGTTGTGGGGCGCGCTGGCCCGCCGTTATGTGGGCGCGCACTTCGGCGCCGGCGGAACGGGTCGGCAGTACTCGCTGGTCGGCGACGCCGAACTGGACGAGGGCGCCGTGTGGGAGGCCGTCCAGGACCCCATGGTCGGCGAGTTCGGGGAAGTCGTGTGGATCGTTGACATGAACCGGCAGTCGCTCGACCGGGTGGTGCCGGTGATCGGGGTGACCCGGCTGCAGGGGATGTTCGCCGCCGCGGGCTGGCAGGTACTGACCGTGAAGTACGGCCGGGCGTTGGCGGAACTGTTCACCCGCCCCGGCGGCGCCACGCTGCGGGACCGGATCGACCTGATGCCCAACACCGAATATCAGCGGGTGCTCCGCGGCGGCCCCGCCGAGGTGCGCCAGCGGTTGCTGGCCGGCGGGCACGACATGCTGCACCGGCTGATCGACGACCTGCCCGACGACGAGCTGTACCAGGCGGTCCGCAACCTCGGCGGGCACGACCTGGCCGCGCTGGACGAGGCGTTCGCGGCGATCGATGACACCCGGCCGACGGTGATCCTTGCCTACACGCTCAAGGGGTACGGGTTGGCCACCGAGGGCCATCCGCAGAATCACTCCGCGCTGCTGACGGCCGATCAGCTGGCCCAGCTGGCCGACCGGGTGGGCGCCGACCCGGCCGATCCCTGGCGCGGGTTCGCCGACGGGAGCCCGGAGGCGTTGGCCTGCGCGGCCGCCGCGGCCCGGCTCCACCGGGACCCGGTGGCCGTTGCCCGCCCGCCGGCCGTGCCCGTCGACCTGGCCCGCACCCCGACCGGGGTGTCGACCACCCAGGCTGCCCTCGGCCGGACCCTGCTGGACCTGCATCGGGCCGCGCCCGACGCCGGCGCCCGGGTGGTCACGGTCAGCCCGGACGTCAGCTCGTCGACCAACCTGGGTGGCTGGGTCAACAAGGTCGGGGTGTGGGCGCAGGCCGAACGTGCCGACCTGTTCGCCGACGACAAGCAGACGATCCTGCACTGGCGGGAACGACCCACCGGGCAGCACCTGGAACTGGGCATCGCCGAGACCAACCTGGTCGGTGTGCTCGGCGAGTTGGGCACCACCTGGAGCCGGTGGGGGGAACCGCTGCTGCCGATCGGCGTCATGTACGACCCGTTCGTGGAGCGGGCGTTGGAGCCGTGGTCGTTCGGTATCTACGCGGGCGGGCAGTCGATCCTGGTCGGCACGCCGTCCGGGGTGAGCCTGGCCGCGGAGGGCGGCGCCCACCAGTCGATCAAGACCCCGTCCATCGGGCTGGAGCAGCCCGGCTGCGTCAGCTACGAGCCGGCCTTCGCCCTGGACACCCAATGGGTGCTGCTGGCGTCGTTGGCCCAGCTGGGCCGGCCCGGCGGCAGCTCGGCGTACCTGCGCCTGTCCACCCGGCCACTCGACCAGGCGCTGGCCGCGATCCCGACCGACCCGGCCGCTCGGGACCACCGCCGGCGCGGCGTCATCGCCGGCGGCTACCTGCTGCGCCGCGCACCCCGGCCCGCGGTCACCTTGTGCGCCATGGGCGCCGTCGTGCCCGACGCGTTGGCCGCCGCGGACCGCCTGGCCGCCATCGGGTTCGACTCCGACGTGGTGGTGATCACCAGCCCCGACCTGCTGTTCCGGGCCGTGCAGGCGCGCCGCGGCCTGAGCGACGCGCCGAGCTGGATCCTGGACCGGGCGCTGGCCGCCGAGCGGGCCGCCCCCATGGTCACCGTGCTCGACGGACACCCACATGCCCTGGCGTTCCTGGCCACCGTCAACGGCGTCCCGGCCGCCCACCTCGGCGTCACCCGGTTCGGCCAGTCCGGTGACCTGGCCAGCGTGTACCGCTATCACGGGCTGGACGCCGACGCGATCGTCGCCGCGGTTCTCGGCCTGGTCGATTGATCGCGCTGCGCGTCGTGACCGCCCAGGAGGTGGCGGGCCGACCAAGATCGGTCGGGTGGACCCGACCGTGCTCGCCTTCACCCTGGTGGTGCTGGCCGCATTCGCGTTCGGGGTGGTGACGGCCCCGCTCGCGGTGGCGCTCGGCCTGGGGCCTGTCCTCGGGGCCGTCGGGGTCTTTCTGGGGTGCGCGGCTTTCGTGTTCGTCAGCGTGCCGACGGTGGTGGACCGGCTCCCCCCGCAGCTCGCGCGCCAGATTCGCCGGGGCGTGGTGCACGGGCCCAGGGTGGCGCGGTGGTGGCGCCGGTCGGCCGGGGAGCACGCGGCCGGAACGCGCGCCGCCGTCCTGGTCGCCCGGGGCTCGTCGGTGCTCGATCGCCTCGGGTACCGCGGGATCGCGATCCTGGCCCCGCTGGCGGGTCGCTGGCTGGTGCCGGCCGTCGGGATCGTCACGGACGCGCCCCGCTCGTCGCTGTACCGCTGGGCAGTACTCGGCTGCGCGATCTGGGCCGCGGTCGGCGCCGTCGGCACCGATCTGTTGATCCATCTGGTGCAGCGCGCTTGATGTCGCCGGCCGTCCACACCACCTGGGCGGACCCGGGGTCGTCGCCCGGGCCGGCAGCGCGATCGCCGGGCATCGGCGGTCGCACGTGCGGCCGGGGGTCACACCGTCGAGTCCCTCGCGGCGCGGGCCCGATCAGGTGTCGACGACGCGTGAAAACTGACCCCCTGACGTCACCTGAAATCTGACCCCTTCGCCGAGCCTGACTCCGACCGAGTCAGGAGGACGAAGGGATGTTGAGCGTGGAGGACTGGGCAGAGAT
Source organism: Nakamurella sp. (assembly GCA_044223435.1). Classification (GTDB taxonomy): domain Bacteria; phylum Actinomycetota; class Actinomycetes; order Mycobacteriales; family Nakamurellaceae; genus Nakamurella. The sequence continues at coordinate 145,096 of JBGALY010000012.1, read as the reverse complement.
CCGTCGGCTGCATGTGGCCGAGCGGGTGCCGATCAAGCAGATCGCCCGGGAGATGGGGATCTCGAAGAACACGGTGAAGGCGATGTTGGCGGCCGACGCTCCACCGAGGTACCAGCGGGCCGGGACCGGGTCGGCGGTGGACGGGTTCGAGCCGCAGATCCGTCGGCTGCTCAGGGACACCCCGACGATGCCGGCGACGGTGATCGCGGAGCGGATCGGCTGGTCGCGGGGGATGACGGTGCTCAACGCGAGGGTGCGGGAGCTGCGGCCGGTGTATCTGCCGCCGGACCCGGCCGGGCGGACAGCGTATGTGGCCGGGGAGATCGCGCAGAACGATTTCTGGTTCCCGGACATCGAGTTGCCGGTCGGGTTCGGGCAGTCCCGGACGGCGACGCAGTTGCCGGTGCTGACGATGGTGGCCGCGTACTCGCGGATGTTGTTCGCCCGGCTGATCCCGACCCGCACGGCGGAGGACCTGTATGCCGGCTGGTGGGAGCATCTGTCCCGGTTGGGGGCGTGCCCGCGGGTGCTGGTGTGGGACGGGGAGGGCGCGGTCGGCCAGTACAGCCGGGGCCGTAACAAGCTCACTGCCGAGTGTCAGGCGTTCCGCGGCACGATGGGCGCCCGGGTGGTGGTTCTGCGGCCTCGGGACCCTGAAGCGAAAGGGATCATCGAACGCGCCCACGACTACCTGGAGCGTTCGTTTCTGCCTGGCCGTACGTTCACCGGCCCGGACGACTTCAACACCCAGCTGCAGGCGTGGTTGGACCTGGTGAACCAGCGCCGCCGGCGGGCGTTGCAGTGCGCCCCGGTCGACCGGGTCGGGGCCGATACTGCGGCGATGCTGCCGTTGCCGCCGGTGCCGCCGGCGGTCGGGTGGCGGCACTCGACCCGGCTGCCCCGGGACTTCTACGTGCGGTTGGACAGCAACGACTACTCGGTGCACCCGTCGGTGATCGGCCGGCGGATCGAGGTCGTCGCCAGCCTGGACCGGGTGCAAGTGTTCTGCGAGGGCCGGTTGGTCGCCGACCACACCCGGGTCTGGGCGAAGCATCTGACCCTGACCATGCCCGAGCACGACACCGCGGCCAAAGAGCTGCGGCGGGAACGGATCGACCGGTCCCTGCCGGTGGCCGAACCCGAGGTGCAGACCCGGGACCTGACCGACTACGACACCGCGTTGGGCACCGGCGACGCCGGCCAGGCGGCCGGTTCGTCGACCGGCGGGACGGTGGCCTGATGCCCGCTCCCACCACCCCGGGTCGGGACACCCTGTCCGACATCGCTTTCCTGACTCGCGCGCTCAAGGCGCCCTCGTTGCGGGACGCGGTCGACCGGTTGGCCGACCGGGCCCGCAGCGAGAACTGGACGCACGAGGAGTTCCTGGCCGCCTGCCTGCAACGTGAGGTCGCCGCTAGGGAGAACCACGGCGGCGAGCAACGGATCCGTGCGGCCCGGTTCCCGGCCCGTAAATCGTTGGAAGAGTTCGACTTCGAGCATGCGCGCGGCCTGAAGCGTGACGTGATCGCGCACCTGGGCACCCTGGACTTCATCGTCGCCAAGGACAACGTGGTTTTTCTGGGTCCGCCCGTTATCCCCGGTTCCTGACGCGCCCTCATCACTGTCATCACCGAGCCCTGTCCTGACGTCCTGCCATCGTCGTTTCCTCGCAATCAGCGGGTGTTCTTCGACGAGATGGAACGGCAACGATGGCGCAGAGCGTGATGGCCCGGCCCGACGGCGGACCTCGCACGTGGACGGTGATCGATCAGGGATACCGGACGGTCGGACCGGTCGAGGAGTGGCTGGAGGCCCACCGGCATCTGTGGTCGCCGAACACGGTCCGCGGGTACGCGACCGCGCTGAGCCAGTGGTGGACGTTCCTGGAACAGCGGGCCGAGGCCGAGCGGTGGAACGAGATCGGCGTGCCGACGGTGTCGGCGTTCGTGTCCTGGATGCGCAACGGGCGCCGGATCGAGCGTTCCCTGGTGCCGGTGGACGGGCCGTCGCCGGAGACGATGCAGGCGCGGCTGGCCGCGGTCATCTCCTTCTACACGTGGCATGAAGCGGTGTCCGGCGTTCCGGTGGCCGACCGGTTGATGCGTGGAGCGCCACGGCGGGCGGTGGCCCGGGGGCTGCTCTCGCATCTGGATGCCCGCTCGGCGCCCGCCCCGACGTCGCTGGTCCGGGTGCGCCGCCGTCGTCGGGATCGTCCGCCGTTGCTGATGCCCCAGCAGATCCAGGCGATCCTGAACGGCTGCGCCACCTACGACCCCGGCAGCGGTGAATGGGTCGGAAACCTGCGTGACCGGCTGCTTTTCGCCGTTCTTGCGGAGAGCGGCATGCGGATCGGTGAGGCGTTGGGTTTGCGGATCAGCGACTTCGTGATGGGTCGCGGCGGCACCCCGTTCATCGAGATCGTGCCCCGTGCGGACAACACCAACGGCGCGCGGGTGAAGACGATGCGTCCCCGCCGGGTCTACGTCGGCGCCGATCTCGAGCGGCTGTTCGCCGACTACCTGACCCTCCTGGCCTGCACAGCAGCAGATATGGGCATCGCGGTGACGGCGGACTCGCCGCTGCTGGTCAACCTGCAACGGCCGCCGCTGCTGGCTGCGCTGCACGAGGGCACCGTCCGCGACAAGACGGCCGCGCTGCGGAAGAAGGGGATCGGACCGCCCGGGTGGACCCCGCACTGGTTCAGGCACAGCCACGCGACCGCGTTGCTGCTGGCCGGCACGGCGGAGTGGGTCGTGTCCCGTCGGCTGGGGCACGCCCACGTCCAGACCACGCTGGACCTCTACGGCTGGGTCCGCGAGGACGAGGCGCTGCGGGCGGCGGCGAACTGGAAGTCGTACGCGTCCAGCTGGCGGGTGACCGATGCGCCGTGAACCGGACGGGCGCCTTCGGCCCGCCGAGGACCTGGATCCGGTTCACCGGCTCTGGCTGGAGCTGCCCGAGCAGTGGCGGGGCCCGGTGATCGGACCCGGCATCGCGGACTGGGACAGGATCACCGAGAACGGTGACAGGCGAATCGATCTGACCGGGCTGCCCGACCCGTTCCCGGCCGAACTCGCGTGGATGGCGCACTGGCAGTCCGTCGACGGGACCCGGTCCGCGGTGCTGGCGATGAACCAGCTGGCCAACATCCTGCGCCGGGCCGCCCGGGAAGGGCGCGCGTTCCCTACCTCGATGCGCGCACTGGACTGGGAGACGGCCTCGGCGTTGCAGGGGTGGTTCTACGCGCACCGGTGGGGGCGGCTCCCACCCGAGGGCAGCCGCAGCCGGCTGCGGGTGCTGTTCCGATTCGCCCGGCAGGCGCTGATCGCCCGCTGCCACGACGGCCCGTGGTGGGTGCTCGACGAGTGGCATCCACGCTGCGACCCGCGGATCCCGCTATCGACCCGGGAACCGCAGCCGAACTACGGGTGCTCGCCCGGGCAGATCACCCAACGCTGGCTCCGGGAGGCCGTCAAGTGGTACCTGGGAACCCAGCTGGAGTCCGGGGCGCTGCGCTGGACGACCGTGAGCCAGGAACGAATAAAATGCCTGCGCCGGTTTGACGTCTGGCTGACCAGTTCCTTCGACGATCCCACCGATGTGCTCGGTGACCCGGCGGCGGCCGCCGCACAGGCGGACAGGTTCCGCCGATGGGCCGTGGAGCCGACCAACCGGCTGACCAGAAAGTGCGACACCCGTAGACCGGCGAAGCTGGCTGATCCACGCCTGGTCAACGACGACATCCGGGCAGTGGCAGATCTGTTCACCTTTATGGTGGCGAACCGCGACCGGGCCCGCCTCGTCACCGGGAGCGCCGTGTGGGACCGGGTCACCGACACGCACGTGGCCGGCTGGTTCCGCCAGGTCTCCCGCATCCCGCACACCTCCACCACCCTGAACGACCGGCACTACGTCGACGACCACGCACTCGCCCAGATCCCGGGTGCGCTGCCGTTGCTGGGTCTGCCCCGGGACCAACAGATGACGATCACCCGGGGCGACGGCACCCAGGTGCTCGCCGCCGGCTTCGACGATCCGCAGGCGATGCGGATGATCCTGCTGCAGATCCTGACCGGCCGCCGGTCCAGCGAGATTCGCACCTGCGAGTTCGATTGCCTGTCACCGGCTCCAGACATCTCGGTGCAGTCCGGGCAGGATCAGGAAGTCGTCCGGTTCCGCTACGCCCAAAGCAAGATCGACACCGCGCCGGACACCATCCTGGTCGACCGCGAGGTCTCCGCGGTCATCGAGGAACAGCAGCGGTGGGTCCGTGAACACCTGCCGGAGTTCGAACCGCGGCATCTGTTCGTGCAGCGGACCGGGAACCGCAGCGGCGACAAACCCTACCCGTCCGGAACCTACAACTGGATGCTCCGGGAACTCAGCAACGTCGCGCGGATCACCGACAGCCAAGGCCGGCAACTGCAACTGAGCAACACGCACCGGTTCCGACACACCAAGCTGACCCGGCTCGCCGAACTCGGCCTGCCCATCCACGTCCTGCAGCGCTACGCCGGGCACGCCACACCGACCATGTCGATGCACTACGTCGCACAGCGCGAGGAACACGCCGAGCAGGCGTTCCTGGCCACCGTCAAGCTGCGGGCCGACGGCAGCCGGGTCCAGTTCTCCCGCGAAGACCACGACAGCATGCACCTGCTCGACCGGGCCGACAGATTCCTGCCCAACGGCTGGTGCCTGCTGCCCCCGCTCCAGGTCTGCGACAAGGGCAACGCATGTTTGACCTGCTCGGTCTTCGTCACCGACGCGACCCACGAGCCGACACTGCGACGGCAACAGGCCGAAACCCAAGCATTGATCACCCGCACTGCCAACGCCTTTCACGAGAAGCACGGTCGCGCCATGCCCGAGGACAATGTTTGGCTCGCCCAGCGTCGCGCCGAGCAAGCGGCGCTCACCCGGCTCCTGAGCACGATGGCCGACCACCCCGAACGGGCGGTGCAAGGAGGCGGATGCGGCGCACCTCCGGCGGGCCCGGTGCCACTGGCGCTCACCGGATCCAAGCGCAGGACCCGGCCATGACCGACGCGAACGCCAAACGAGCCGCGACGCTGACCGCCGCGGCCAAAGCGAAGTCGGCGGCGAAGACCCAGGCCGCCGAACAAGGCATCCGCGCGCTGGTCAAACGAGGCGAGCCCGTCACCTTCCAGGCCGTTCAACGGGAAGCCGGCGTCTCGCACGCATTCCTCTACGGCAACCCCGACCTCCGCGCCCGGATCGAGCACCTACGTTCCCGCGGCCGCCCGGCCCCGACGCCAACCAACCCGCCAGACTCGGAAAGCACGCTCGTCCTGAGCCTGACCGCCCAGATCACCCAGCTCAAGAAGCGGCACCGGCAAGAGATCCAGACCCTCCGAGACGCGCTCGCACAAGCCCACGGGGAGAACCTTGAACTTCGCCGCGAACTCGCCCGCCACGGCAGCTGCGCCCGGCACCACACCACTCACGTTGCATCGATCGCAGAAACGTCATGACCAGCGCAAACGTCGCTCCCAGGAGTCCAACCCGTCGATAACGGTCGGCACGGGTAAGACACATCTGGCGACCGGCCTGGGTATCCGGGCCTGCCAGGCCGGGCACCGGGTGCTGTTCGCCACCGCGTCGCAGTGGGTCGACCGGCTCGCGACGGCGCACCACGCCGGCCGGTTGCAGGACGAGTTGGTGAGGCTGGGCCGCTACCCCTGTCTCGTGGTTGATGAAGTCGGGTACATCCCGTTCGAACCCGAAGCGGCGAACTTGTTCTTCCAACTGGTCTCGTCCCGGTACGAACGGGCCAGCCTGATCGTGACCAGCAACAAGGTCTTCGGCCGGTGGGGCGAGGTGTTCGGCGACGACGTCGTCGCCGGCGCCGCGATCGACCGGTTGGTCCACCACGCCGAGGTCATCGCTCTCAAGGGCGACAGCTACCGGCTCCGCAACCGCGACCTGGGCCGCGTCCCCGCCACCAGCACCACCGGCCAGGAGTGAACGCGATGACCGATCACCTGGACCTGGCCGACCGGGCCGCGCAGGCCGTCCGTGAACTCAACCACCGCACCCGCGGCCCGGACGCGTTCACCGGGCCGGCGCAGCTCTACCGCCTGGTGGCCGAACTGGCCCTGCTCACCGGGATGCTTCCGCAACTGCTGGGCCAGCTCGAGGTCTGGCTCAACAGCGAGCACGACGCCGACCGGGTCCGGGCCGACAACCGAGGCGACCCCGGACCGGTCGTCGACGCGGCGACCGTCTACCTGGCCGACGCGGGCGACGCCGCGCACGACCTGGCCCGGCTGCTGAACTGCGCCCAGCAACACCTGGCCCACCTCGGCGCCACCGAGCCCCCACCGGCAGCCGGGCCTCGCTCCCACCCCGAGCAGGACCTAACGGACCTCGCCGCCGGCCCGGAAGCCGACTGGTGGGACGAGAAGGGTCGACCAGCACCCTGGCCCGACGACTTCTCCGACCCCGACAACGACCGGCGCAGCGCCGCCAACGACCCCGACGACGATCCGCCCCTCAGCCTCGCCGTCGGCGAGCCACCCTTCTAGCCCCGGAAGGAGAAGCGACCCGTGCCACCACCACCGTGGCCTTGACCCCTGCCCCAGCACATCAGCGGTGCGACAAACACCGCCGCCCGGCCGGCGGCCCGGACCCCAAGTACAGGGTCCCGGGCCACGCACCCAACCAGCGGTCACCGACCGCACGAACGACCAGGGGGTCAGATTTCAACCGCTGCCAGGGGGTCAGTTTTCGACCGCTGTTGACATCAGGCATAGACCGGAACGATCGCGTCGTGGTGACCGGCGGACTCCGGGACTGCCAGCACGTTCCTCGGCCCGCTTGCTGATCTGCTGTCAAACGGTATTCGTGGTTCGGCGCCCGCACATGATCCTTCCGAGCCGACTCCGGCTGATGCAGACGACCCAGACGGTCAGGCCACTTTCCTGGTCCCAGATGAGCGGCCGGCCGGTCGAACGGGGCGACGTCCGGCTCGTCCGCCCCAGGCTCCCCGGCGGCGCGCGCCGGCGCGGACGCCGACGCATCGGTGACGGGATCGGGCGGACGACGCTGGGTGGCCGCGTCACCCGATTCGGTGGTCACCGAAGGTGAGATCGGGGTCGCCCGGGAAAAACTGACCATCGCGCCGATCCCACCAGTCACGCTAGAGTTCATAGAGCACGTACGTTGGGTGTCCACCGGAGGGGAAGCCGGCGGCGCGAAACGTGCCGGAAGACGGTGTCCGATGCCCGCACGAGACGACCGACCCCCGAGGGAGCCGACGCCTCGGGATTCGAACCTGTCCGAGATGCGATTCCTGACCGTCGCCGAGGTGGCGACGCTCATGCGGGTGTCCCGGATGACGGTGTACCGGTTGGTGCACTCGGGGGAGTTGCCCGCGGTCCGGGTCGGCCGATCGTTCCGGGTGCCGGAGCGCGCGGTGCACGACTACCTGCGGACCGCCTTCAACGACGTCGGCTGAGCGACGGACCCGGCCTGTCCGGCCCCCTCCGGGGCTGCCGATGCCGCCTGTCCGGATCGCCGGTACCGGCCGGTAGGATGACTCGGGTTCGGCATCCGCCGGGCCGGCGGGTGGCTGTGCGCCGCCCGCGTTGATCATGCGTCGATGCGGCCCGTTGACCGCGGCGGCCGCGCACCGGGAGAAGTCGACAATGGGCTCTGTCATCAAGAAGCGTCGCAAGCGGATGGCCAAGAAGAAGCACCGCAAGCTGCTGCGCAAGACTCGGGTGGCGCGCCGCAAGGCCGGCAAGTAACCGACGCCGGCGGGCCGGGCGCTCGCGCGCGCCGCGTCCGGTCGGAATCGGGTTTCGCGAACTTCAGGCGAGGGGCGACGGGTCGATGGCGGGATTGATCGTCCTGGTCACCGGGGTGACCAGGGTCATCGGCTCGTGCCTGGCCGGTCGACTGGCCGAGCATCCGGCGGTCGACCGGGTGATCGGTGTCGATGCGGCATTGCCCGAGCCGGCCGCCCGCGCCCGGATGGGTGCCGCCGACTTCGCCCGGGTGGACATCCGGAACCCGCTGGTGGCCCGGGTGATCGAGGCGGCCGGGGTCAACACGGTGGTGCACGCCTCGGCGTCCTCCACCCCGGCGTCATCGGCCGCGCGCACCATGGCCAAGGAAATGAACGTCCTGGGCACCATGCAACTGCTGGCGGCCTGCCAGCGGTCGGAGAGCGTCCGGAACCTGATCGTCCGATCCACCGGGGCGGTCTACGGAGCCTCCTCGCGCGACCCGGCGATCTTCACCGAAGAGATGTCGGCCCGTTCCGTCCCGTCCGGTCCGGGTCGCGACGCCATTGATATCGAGGCCTACGTCCGGGGCTTCGGCCGGCGCCGGCCGGACGTCCGGATCGCGGTGCCGCGATTCGCCGAGATCGTCGGTCCGACCGTGGTGACCCCGTTGACCCGGTATTTCGGTCTGGCTCCGGCCGTGCCGATGGTGCTGGGCCGGGACGCCCGACTGCAGTTCGTGCACGAGCAGGACGCCATCGGTCTGCTCGAGCACCTTGCCCTCGGCGACTTCGCCGGGACGGTGAATGCGGCCGGCGACGGCACGATGACGCTGGCCCAGGCCATCCACCGGGCCGGCCGGATCCCGTTGCCGGTCCCCTCGCTCGGGCTCGACCCGCTGTCCCGGGTGATGCGGACGGTGCGGTTGGGTGGGTTCTCCCCCAACCAGGTCAAGGCGTTGGCCGCGGGCCGGGTGATGGACACCACCCGGTTACGGGAACGGGTGCGCTACACGCCGCGGTTCACCACGATCGAGGCGTTCGACGACTTCGCCGCTCACCTGCGACCGGTGGTCACTCCACAGTTGGTTCGCGGCGTCGAGGTGCGGATGGCGGCCACGCTCGGTGTCCGGCCGCTGCCCGACACGCCCACCCTCGAGCCGGCCGGTCCGGTCGTGGACGAGTTGGTGGCCGATCGGGCCACGGACGGCGGTGGTGACGGCGGTCGACCCAAACTCGTCGGCATCGACGGGCACGCGTCCGGGTCCCCGCGGCGGCGGCGGATTCGATGAACGATCGGGACCGGACGCGACCCGTGGCCGCGGTCGTCGGTGACATTGCGCAGGAGCAGTTCTGGAAGGACGGAGGAACCGCGGTGGCCGGCACGGATGCGCCGCTGGGGCGGGAGCGGCAGAGTGTGCCGCAACCGGCCGACGGATCGCCGGGCGCGGTCGAGCCGGTCGTCCCCGACGGCGGTGACGTCGAGACCGGATGGCGTCGCGGCCTCGCCGAATCGCTCGCCTTCCTGCGCCGCCGGATGACCGGTGAGTATGAGGTCGACGATTTCGGCTACGACCCCGATTTCACCGACCACGTTGTCGTTCCGCCGCTGAAGCTGTTGTACGACAAGTGGTTCCGGATCGAAACCGTGGGTATGGAGAACATCCCCGACACCGGTGGAGCGCTCCTGGTGGCCAACCACTCGGGCACCATCGCGGTCGACGCCCTGATGACCGCGGTGGCCGTGCGCGAGCACCATCCGATGCGCCGCCCGTTGCGGATGCTCGGCGCGGACCTGGTCTTCCAGACGCCGTTCATGGGTCCGATCGCCCGCAAGATGGGCAACACCCTCGCGTGCAACCCGGACGCCGAGCGGCTGCTGTCCACGGGCGAACTGGTGGCCGTGTTCCCCGAGGGGTTCAAGGGTGTCGGCAAGCCCTACTCCCAGCGGTACCGGCTGCAGCGGTTCGGCCGGGGTGGGTTCGTCACCGCGGCGATGAAGACCGGTGTGCCCATCATCCCGGTGTCCATCGTCGGAGCGGAGGAGATCTATCCGCTGATCGGCAACCTCAAGCCGCTGGCCCGTGCGATCGGCTTCCCCTATTTCCCGGTCACCCCGACGTTTCCGCTCCTCGGACCGCTCGGCGCGATCCCGTTGCCCAGCAAGTGGATCATCGAGTTCGGCGAGCCGATCCCGACGACCGGATTCGGCGACAACGCCGCGGACGACCCGATGGTCGTCTTCAACATCACCGACCGGGTCCGGGAGACGATCCAGCAGACCCTGTACCGGCTGTTGCTGCGCCGCGGGCACCCGTTCCTCGGCTGAACCCGCCGGTGATCGGCACACCCGCCGGCCTCCGGCGGGCGGCGGACGCCCCCGGAGTGCCGCTCAGCCGGCCGTCGCTCGACGGGTTCGCCGCCAGATCGAGCGCCCGGCCAGGGCGGCGATCCCGGCCAGCACCGCGCCCAGAGCGCCCGGCACCCAGATCCGGGCCGCCTTGCGGCCGGACCGGAAGTCCTTGATCTGCCAGCCGCGTTCCCGGGCGATGTCGCGCAACGCGCTGTCGGGGTTGATCGCCACCGCGGTGCCGACCACCGACAGCATCGGCACGTCGTTGACCGAATCGGAGTATGCGGTGCACCGTCGCAGGTCCAGGCCTTCACGGGCGGCCAGCGCGCGCACTGCGGCGGCCTTGGCCTGGCCGTGCAGCATCTCCCCGAACAAGCGGCCGGTGTAGACGCCGTCCTCGGTCTCGGCGACCGTGCCCAACGCGCCGGTCAAGCCCAGCCGGCGGCCGATGATCTGCGCCAGCTCGACCGGTGTGGCGGTCACCAGCCACACCCGCTGTCCCGCGTCCAGGTGCCGCTGCGCCAGTTCCCGCGTGCGCGGGTAGATCCGGTCCGCCATCAACTCGTCGTAGATCTCCTCACCCAGGTCCACGATCTCCGAGACCTGCCGACCGGCGACGAACGCCAGGGCCCCCTCCCGGGCCCGCGAGGTGTCGTCGGCGTCCTCACCGACGAGCCGGAACTTGATCTGTAGCCAGGCGAACCGGAGCAGGTCATTGGTGGTGAAGAAGTTGCGCGCGACGAGGCCGCGGGCGAAGTGGAAGATCGACGCGCCCTGCATCATCGTGTTGTCCACGTCGAAGAACGCCGCCGCGGTGAGGTCGGTACCGGGCGGGAGGTGTTCCTCTTCCTCATGCACGGCGAGGTAGGCGGCCTCGGCCGAGGCGGCCCCGGCGATCTCGGCGGCGGTCGCCTGATCGTCGAACGCCTTTCGCTTCCTCACCCGTGACCTCCCCTGCCGCGACCGATCCGGAACGGCCGCGCGCACGTCCGATGCCTACCCTCGGTCAGACTAGTGGCCGAGCTTGCGAGGTCACCATCGAACACCGGACGAGGGCCCCGGGAGCGATCCGGCGACGGAGGAGCCGGGTCGCTTGGGGCGCTCGTCGTCGGCCGAGCGTGCGAGGTCACCATCGAACACCGGACGAGGGCCCCGGGGAGCGATTCGGCGACGGGGAGCCGGGTTGTTCGGGGGGCTCGTCGTCGGCCGAGCGGGCGAGGTCACCGTCGGGTACCCGACGATGGCCCGAGGAGCGATTCGGTGACTCACCCATCCGGACCCGGCATCCGCACGGTGCCGGGGCATCCGGTGCCGGACAATGTTCGGCGTGAGCAGCCCGCATGATGCCGATTCCAGTGGTGCCCCGCCGAGCGGTGCCGACACCGGCGGCGTCCAGGACGACCCCGTGCGCGACGCCGCGCGCCCGGCCGCGAACGGCGGTTCCCGCGCGAACGTCGCCGACCTGCTGCGGACGGCCGCGGCGCGTCATCCGGACCGTCCGGCGCTCATCGCGACGTCGGGGTCCCGGTCCTGGGCCGCGCTCGACCGGGCCGCCGATGCGGGTGCCCGTCGCCTGACCGCAATGGGCGCCGCGCCGGGGGAGCGGGTGGTCATCTCCCTGCCGACCGGTGTGGACCTGGCTCTGGTGCTGTACGCGGTGGCCCGGGCGGGCCTGATCGCCGTGCCGACGGCGCCCGGCACCGACATCGCCGACCTCGCCGACCGGGTCGGCGCGGTCGCCTCGATCGGTCTCGACCGCGACCACCGGCTGGGCATCGCCCTCGGCGCCGCCGACGTCGCCCAGTGGTGGACGGCCGACGCTGCGCCGGTCGAGAGCGTCGGTGGCGGTGAGGATCTGGTGATGCTGGCGCGCGCCCGCGGTGATCGGGCGGTCATGCTCTCGCACCGGGCGATCGGGGCCGCGGTCGACGCGATCGGGCAGCTGGGCGCGGTCCGGGTGCGCGACGGCGACCGGGTGCTGCAGGTCCTGCCGCTGTACCACGTGGCCGGCTGGGTCGTCTCGTTGCTGCCGACCGCGCTGGTGGGCGGGGCCTCGGTGTTCCCCGACGTCGGGTTCGACGTGGCGACGGTGGCCGTCGGAGCCTCCGGCTCGCGGGACGCCCAGGCGCGGTCCGCCACCGAATCGGCGTTGCGCGCCGCCGCCGAACACGCCGTGACGGTGCTGCCCGGCGCGCCCGGTTTCTACCATCATCTGATGGCGGTTCCGGACGCCGCGCGTTCGTTGGACTCCGTCCGGGTCTTCACCTCGGGCAACGCCCCCCTGGCCGCGGCCGACTACCAGGGCTTCCGGGATCGGCACGGCCTGCCGGTGTGGGAGGGCTACGGGCTGTCCGAGTCCGCGTCCGTGGTCACCACCTCGCTGATCACCGATGCACCCGTGCACGGTTCCGTCGGCCGGCCCCTGGCCGGCATCGAACTGCGGGTGGTCGGCCCGGACGGGCAGGACGACGTGTCGGGTGCCGACGAGGAGCCCGCCGGCGGGTCGGACGCAGCGGTGGACGGGGCCATCGCGCAGGCCCCGGATCGGGATCCGCTGGACACCGTGGCCGATGCGCCGGACGCGGGTGAGGTCGGTCGGATCAAGATCCGCGGCGCCACGCTGTTCTCCGGGTACTGGCCCAACGGCGGCGGTGGCCCGGGGCCCGACGGCTGGTTCATCACCGGCGATATCGGGTTCCTCGACGATGCCGGCTCGCTGCACCTGGTGGACCGGGCCGCCGAGGCGGTCATCGTGGCCGGATTCACGGTGTACCCGCGCGAGGTCGAGGATGCCCTGGCCGGACACCCGGACGTGGCCGAGGTGGCGGTGATCGGCGTGCCCGCGGCCGACGGGCACTCCGAACTCGTCGCCGTGCTCGTCGGCACCGAGGATCGGGCACCGGCCGAGGCCGAGTTGCGTGAGTTCATCGGGGACCGACTGCCCGAGTTCAAGCACCCGGCCGTGTACCGGGTGGTGGACGGCCTGCCCAAGACCGAGGTCGGCCGGGTCGACCGGGACGAGACCCGGCGCCGGTTCGGCCCGGCGGCCCGGCAGGCCCTGCGCACGCTCGTCGCGGTGCCGGACGTGGATGGCGCCGACGCAGTCGACGACGGCGAATCCGAGCCCGACGTCACTCCCGAGACGGCCGGGGATCTGGCCGAACTCGGGGCGCGGCTGCCCGGCACCGGCGATCGCGCCGGGCGGGGCCGCGACGACACGGACGAGGATCTGTTTTGAGCAACGCCGGTCGAGCGGGTGCGGTGGACCGGGGCGACGACGGTCACGTGGGGCCGCCCGGCGTAGGGGCGTCGGGGTGAGCACCGTCACGGTCTACACGCGGGCCGGCTGTCATCTGTGTGAGGTCGCCATCGCCGCCGCGGCCCGGGTCGCCGCGGACACCGGCAGCGCGTTCGAGACGGTCGACGTGGATGCCGACCCGGAGGACCGGGCCGAGTACGGCGACCTGGTGCCGGTCATCCTGGTGGACGGCCGGATGCACGGTTACTACCAGGTGGACCCGGCGCGGCTTCGGGCTGCGCTCACCGCTGCGGTGGGGGACGCGGACCGGTAGCCCGCGGGCGCGTCACCGCCGGCCACGTCGACCCGGCCGGCCGCCGCCCTGGTTTCCGGCCGAGCCGAGCCGGCGTTCGTGTGACCGGGGTCACCCGTCCCGGTGCCGGGGGCCCGAACCCGACGGTCCGCCGCCCGCGCGTCGAGGGGCGACCCGGCCCTCGGCGACTTTGTGCACGCGTTCACGAATGACTAGGCTCTGCCGCGTACCGGGGACCTAGCACATTCGGTCGCCACGGCAGCAGTGGGGGCGGGATCCGTCCGGTGGAGGGCAAACGGGTGACAGGGCAGGTCGGCGGGGCTCGCGAGAGTGGCCGCCTGCGTGCGATTCCGGAAGCCACGGTGGCCCGCCTCGCGCTGTACCTGCAGGTGCTCTCGACCCTCGGGGACGGCGCCGACGCGCAGGAGACGATCTCCTCCGAGCAGCTGGCCCGGTCCGCGGGCGTCAACTCGGCCAAACTTCGCAAGGACCTCTCGTACCTGGGGTCGTACGGGATCCGCGGCGTCGGCTATGACGTCGGCACCCTCACCGAAGAGATCAGCCGCACGCTCGGCGCGCATCGCGCCCACCGGGTGGCGCTGGTCGGGCTGGGCAACCTGGGTCAGGCGCTGGCCGGCTATCCCGGGTTCGCCGGCCGGGGTTTCATGATCTCTGCCCTGTTCGACGTCGACCCGGCGCGAGTGGGTCGAGAGGTCGGTGGGCGGGTCATCCAGCATCTGGACGACGCGGTCGCCGTGTGCCGGGCGGCCGGGGTGACCATCGGGGTGATCGCCACTCCCGCGAAGGCCGCCCAGCAGGTCGCCGAGATTCTGGTGGCGGCCGGTATCCGGTCGATCCTGAACTTTGCCCCCGGGGTGCTCAGCATTCCCGGCGACGTGGAGGTCCGGCACGTCGACCTGGCGTTGGAACTGCAGATCCTGGCCTTCCATGAGTCCCGGCGGGACGCGGACCGGGTCGGCGCCCGCCTGCGCGGCCCGGCCGACCACCCGGCCGATCCACCACCCGCCTTCCTTCCGGCCGACGCGCCCCGAGTGGCGGTGACCTCGTGACCCGCTGTTCACCTGGTTGTCGTGCGCCGCTCATCCGGGCGGAACCGAACCCTGCGGCTGGCCGACCAGAGTCAGCCACCGGTCGGCGACCGCAGCCAGCGGTCGTCGGCGCACCTGAATGCTCGAGGAGCTCGCGATGACCCGCGCACGTAAACCCGCCGGCCGGATTGCCTTCGTCGGTGCCGGCCCAGGCGATCCCGGCCTGTTGACCATGCGCGCGGCCCAGGCACTCGAGGCGGCGTCGCTGGTCGTCACCGATCCCGACGTGCCGGTGGACATCACCGCGCTGGCCGGCGAGGCCGAGGTCAAACCCGCGGTCGGGGAGCCGGCCGAGGTGGCCAAGGCCCTGGTGGCGGCGGCCCGGACCGGCCAGTCCGTGGTCCGGCTGGTCGCCGGTGACGTGCTGACCGCCGACCCGGTGGTCAAGGAGTTGCAGGGCGTGGCCCGGTGCGCGGTGCTGTTCGACGTCATCCCGGGCCTGTCGGCGACCGCCGTCGCCTCGTACTCCGGGATCGCGGTCGGGTCGGTGCACACCGTTGCCGACGTCCGGTCCACCTCCGACTGGTCGAGGCTGGCCGCGGCGCCCGGCACGCTGCTGTTGCAGGCGTCGTCGGGGCACCTCGCCGACACGGCCGCACTGCTCGCCCAGTCCGGCCTGGCCGGCGAGACCCCGGCCTCGGTCACCTCGGGTGCCACCCTGCCGACCCAACGCACGGTCGACGGCACGCTGGCGACGCTGGACGGCATCGGTGGGGACATGACCGGCCCCCTCGTGGTCACCGTCGGCGCCGGCATCGCCCAGCGAGGCCGGCTGTCCTGGTGGGAGTCCCGGGCCCTGTACGGCTGGCGGGTGCTCATCCCGCAGACCAAGGACCCGGCGGACGAGATGGTGGAGCTGTTGCGGATGCACGGCGCCATTGCGCAGCGGGTGCCGACGGTGGCCGTGGAACCGCCGCGGACGCCGGCCCAGATGGAACGGGCGGTCAAGGGGCTGGTGGACGGTCGCTACCAGTGGATCGTCTTCACGTCGGTCAACTCGGTTCGCGCGGTATGGGAGAAGTTCACCGAGTTCGGATTGGACGCCCGGGCGTTCTCCGGCGTCCGGATCGCCTGCGTGGACAGCTCGACCGGCGCAGCGGTCCACGCGTTGGGCATCGTGCCGGAGCTGATCTCGGCCGACCAGCAGTCCTCGGCCGGCCTGCTGGCCACGTTCCCGGAGTATGACGATCTCCTCGACCCGGTCGACCGGGTGCTGCTCCCACGGGCCGACATCGCGACCGAGACGCTCGCCGAGGGCCTGCGGGAACGCGGCTGGGAGATCGATGACGTGACCGCGTACCGGACCGTTCGGGCGGCACCGCCGGCCGCGCCGATCCGTGAGGCGATCAAGACCGGCGGGTTCGATGCGGTCTGCTTCACCTCCTCGTCGACGGTGCGGAACCTGGTCGGCATCGCCGGCAAGCCGCACGCCCGGTCGATGGTCGCCTGCCTGGGCCCGAAGACCGCGGAAACCGCACGGGAATTCGGTCTCCGGGTGGACGTCCAGCCCGAGATCGCGGAGATCCCGGCACTGGTCGAGGCACTGGCCGAGCACGCGACCCGGCTGCGGGCCGAGGGTGCCCTGCCACCGCCGCGGAAGACGCCGCGCCGCCGCTGACCGGCCCCGCCCGAGTGTGCCGGGCGGGTGGTCGGCGCCGTCACGCTCGACGGGCCGGCACCGTCCCCTCGGTCGGCGCGGCCGGGCCGGCCAGCTGCTCACGGAGAGTTGTCGGGCCCGTCACTCTCTGCCGCGGTAAGCACCCGGAGGAGAACATCCGGTCGAGTCCGCACGGGCCTACGGTCTTGATCATGACCGAGCCCAGCGGTGCCCCCGGCTACGCCACTCCCTCCTACTCCGGCGGCACCGGCCAGGCCGAGCCGCCGGCCCGTCCGCCGACCGTCACGCTGGCCTTCATCGCCTGGCTGGTCATGACGGCGCTGTCCCTGCTCTCGCTGATCTTCGTGTTGACCAGCCCGATCTGGGACCAGGCCGTGACGGCCGGTCTGCAGGCCGCGGACACCAACGGGGTCAGCATCGACGCGTCGACGCTGGTCAATACCGCCAAGATCACCTCGATCGTCGGTTTCCTCATCGGGGCGGCCCTGTACCTGCTGTTCGCGTTCAAGATGCGGGCCGGCCGCAACTGGGCGCGGGTCGTGCTGACGGTCATCGGGGTACTCGGCGTGCTCAGCGCCGTTCTCCCGACCTACCGCTCGGTCACGGTGAACGGCAACACCTACGTCGTCCAGAACTACGGTATCCACTGGATCAGCCTGGTTCTGCTGATCGCCGCGCTGGTGCTGATGTTCATGCCGGCGTCGAACGCCTATTTCGCCGCGTCGAAGGCGTACCGGCAGACCCACCGCTGACCGATCAGGTCTACCGTTTGATCATGAGCACTCCCGGGCCGAACCAGGGCAACAACCCATACGATGCGGGGCCGCCGTCCGGCGGCTCGAACGATCCCTTTGCGCCGGGGGGCCGGGGCTATCCCGGCCCCGCCGGACAACCGGGCAATGCCGCAGCCGGCGGGTACCCAGGACCGGGTGGCTACCCGGGCCCGACTGGCTACCCGAATCAGGGCGGCTATCCCGGCGGTCAGGGCGGGTATCCGGGTCCGGGTGCAAGCCCCGGCCCGGGTGGGCCTTCCGGTCAGTCCGGCTATCCCGGTCAGTCCGGCTATGCCGGTCAGTCAGGCTATCCCGGTCAGTCGGGGAGCTACCCACCGCCGTACCCGGGGCAACCGGGGGGCTATCCACCGCCGTACCCCGGCCAGGCCTATCCCGGCGGCGCTGGCCTGGCGCCGGCGCCGGTCCGGCCGCTCACCGTCAAACTCGCCTTCTACGACTGGCTGCTGATGACGGCGCTCGCCGTCGTCACGCTCGTGGTGACGTTGAACAGCCCGATCTGGGACCTGGCCGTGCAGGCCGGATTGCGTCAGGCCGATACCCAGGGCGTCGCCATCGACGCGAACAGCCTGGTGACGACGACCAAGATCATCATCGTCGTGGTGTTCGGCATCTTCGCGGCCCTCTACCTGTTCTTCGCATTCATGATGTACGGCGGCCGGAACTGGGCGCGGATCGTGCTGACCGTGCTCGGCGCGCTGAGCGTGCTGACGGCGGTCACACCGACCACCGGATCGGTCACCGTGAACGGGTCGACCTACACGGCGACCAACTACGGCATCAACTGGATCAGCGGGATCCTGGCGGTCGTCGCCGTGGTGTTGATGTACCTGCCGCAGTCGAGCATCTACTTCCGGGAGTCGAAGGCGCATCGCAAGGGCCTGCGCTGACCGGGTCTGACCGGCGGCCAAGGGTTCTCCCGGCAGTTCACCGTCGCCTCACGCGGCCGGGTGCGGGTGTGCCGGCAGCCCGTTGACACCCGGTAAGTTCGTGGGCATGAGCGAGCGCCGGCGAGCGAACGGTCAACACCGTCAGGCACCCGACCCTTCCTTCACGGCCGAGCCGGCGAAGCGGACCGAAGGGGCGATGGCATGAGCTCAGGTGCGGGAGAGGCCCGTAAGCGTCCCGGGTTCATGGACTCGGTCCGGGCGGCCCTGGTGCCGCCGGCGCTGCCTCCGGACGACGGGAAGCCGCTCGTCCGGCCGACGACGGTACTGGTCGCGTCGATCCTGGCCCTGCTGGCCGGGGCGGTCTTCACCTTCCTCGGGGCCGCCTCCATCATCACCCTGGACAGCCAGGTCGATGTGGCCGTCAGCCAGTACAACAAAGCGGTCGACGACTGCCGGGCGAACTACGGTGGAATCGACGGCGCGGCGACCGCGCCGGCCGGCGCGAGCACCGACGACACCAACGCGGCCCAGAACTGCAACAGCCTCACCCCGCTGACCGAAGACATGGTCAGCTCGTACCGGACGTCGAACATCGTGTTCGGGGCCATCTTCGTCGTGTTGGGCCTCATCGCTGCCGTCGGCGGGTGGTTCCTGCGCTCCGGAAATCGGTGGGCACGGTTCGCCGTGATCGGGGTCGTGATCATCAACGTGGTCTTCTCGGTGATGCTCGGCGCCTCCAACATCCTCATCCTGGGCGGCACGTTGCTGCTGATCGTCGCGGTCATGCTCTGCTTCATCGGCAAGGGGGGCGTGTTCTTCAGCCGGGTCAAGTCCAGGCGGGCCCGGTGACCGACGGCGGCTTCCGGGACGGTTCCGGCGGCCCGCTGCCGGGGGCCATCGCCGCCGCACCGGCCGACGGCACCACGCAGGTCGGGGCCGAGACGGGGACCGACGCCGCGGGCCCGGTCCGCGGCCTGGGGCAGATCATCGTTGCCGGCGCCCTGGCGCTGCTGTTCCTGGCCGCCGCGTGGTTCGCAGTCCGGCGGGGCATCGTCACGGACACCTGGCCGGCCTTCCTTCCGGGCACCGACTCGACCGCGATCACCCGATACTCCGGACCGTGGCTGACTGCGGCGGCCGCCGCCGTCCTCGGCGCCGCCCTGTGCGTCCTGGCGCTGGTCCGGGGTCTGACCACCCGGTCGGCGCGATGAGCGAGGCTTGCCGAGCGAAGCGTCGGCACTCTCGATGAGCACCACGCTGGTCCACCTGCTCCGGCACGGCAAGGTGCACAACCCGGGCAACATCCTCTACGGGAGGCTGCCGGGTTACCGGCTCGCCGAATCCGGTCGGGCCATGGCGGCCGGGGTCGCCCGATACCTCGGTGACGCCGACATCGCCTATCTGGCCGCCTCTTCCCTGCAGCGAGCGCAGGAGACCGCCGCTCCGCTGGCCGCGCTGACCGGGCTGCCGGTGCAGACCGACGACCGGGTCATCGAGGCCGCCAACGACTTCGAGGGTGCAGCGGTCGGCGTGCACACCTTCCGGAGCCCCGGGAGTTGGCGTCGGTTGCGCGACCCGCTGCGACCGTCGTGGGGCGAGCCGTACCTGGAGATCGCCCACCGGATGCTTGCGGCGGTCTACACCGCGGTGCACCAGGCCGATGGCCGGGCCGCCGTGCTGGTCTCCCACCAGTTGCCGATCGTCACCGTGCGCCGGTTTCTGGAGGGTCGCCGGCTCTGGCACGACCCGCGGCGGCGGGAGTGCGCGGTGGCCTCGCTGACGTCGTTGACCTTCGTCGACGGCGTGTTCACCGGCGTCACCTACGCCGAGCCGGTCGCGCACATTGCGGCAGTGGACGATCCGGACGCGGGACCGGACGTCGAGCCGCTGGCCCCGCCGCAGGAGAAGGCGTCATGACCGGGTGGCGGGCCCGTGGGGTGGCGGTGGCCGCCGGGATCGCCCTGTTGCTGACCGGGTGCAGCACCGGCAACGACGCCGCCGTCTATGGGGGGTCGTTCACCTTCGTCTCGCCGGGTGGCCAGCTGGAATTCTCCTACCCGGCGGCGGACCGCGGCACGGTGGCCGACCTGTCCGGTGAGAACGTCGCCGGCGACGGCACCGTCGCCGTGTCCGACTTCGCCGGCAAGGTGGTGGTTCTCAACTTCTGGGGTTCCTGGTGCGCGCCCTGCCGGGCCGAGGCGCCGGCCCTGGAGCAGGCCGCGACCACGCTGGCCCCGGCCGGGGTGCAGTTCCTGGGCATCAACGTCAAGGACACCAAATCGGCGGCGGCGGACTTCCTGGCCAGCAAGCAGGTCGGCTACCCGTCCATCTACGACCCCTCGATGCGGACGTTGCTGGCCATCAAGGGGTACCCGGCCAGCGGCATCCCGTCCACGATCGTGCTGGACCGGCAGGGCCGCGTCGCGCACATCTGGCTGCAGGCGATCGACGATCCGCAGCAGATGATCGACGTGGTCGGTGCGATCGCCGCGGAACAGGGTTGAGCGGGGCGCGCCGGCCAGATGACCGACACGATCCTCTCCGGGCCCTACGTGCTGGCCGCGCTGCTGGCGCTGGCCGCCGGCGCCGTCTCCTTCGCCTCGCCGTGCGTGGTCCCGCTGGTCCCCGGCTACCTGGCCTACCTGGCCTCGCTGGTCGGCGCGGAGAGTGCGGTGCCGGCGGCGGTACCGGCCGCCGGCCCGGTTCGCGAGCGGCCCGGGGCGGCTGTCCGGACCCGGGCGGTGCTGGCCACGGCCCTGTTCGTGATCGGGTTCACGGTGGTGTTCCTGGTCCAGTCGGTGGTCGTCGTCGGGCTCTCCCGGGCGCTGTTGGCCAACACCGATCTGTTGATGCGGATCGGCGGCGCGATCACCGTGGTGATGGGCGTCGCCATGCTCGGTCTCATCCGGCCGCTGCAGGCCGAACGCCGGCTGCACCTCCGGCCGGCCGGACGGTATCTGGGAGCTCCGCTGCTCGGCGGGGTGTTCGCGCTCGGTTGGACCGTGTGCCTGGGACCGACGCTGGTCGGCGTGCTGTCGCTGGCCAGTGCCACGGATTGGGGCGGTTCGGCCTGGCGGGGGCTTTCCCTTGTGCTGTTCTATTGCGCCGGGCTCGGGCTGCCGTTCCTCGCGCTGGCGTTCGGCTTCGGCTGGGCCGCCGGTGCGCTGGCGGTGCTTCGCCGGCACTCCCGGACCATTCAGCTCGTCGGCGCGGTCGCGTTGATCGTGCTGGGTCTGCTGATGGTGACCGGGGCCTGGGGCTCGTTCATCGCCTGGCTGCAGGGTCGGATCGCCGGCGTCGGGACGGTGCTGTGAACCGGGGCACGCGGTGAGCGCGACGCAGGCGCCGCCCGCGCCGGCGAACGGCCCGGCCCGGCCCGGCCCGGTGCGGGGGGTGCTGGCCTTCCTGCGCAACGTCTGGCGACAGCTGACCAGCATGCGGACCGCCCTGATCCTGCTGTTCCTGCTGGCCGTGGCCTCGTTGCCGGGCGCGCTGCTGCCGCAGTGGTCGCTGAACAGCGCCAAGACCGCGCAGTACATCGCCGACTACCCGTCCATCGGACCCTGGTTGGACCGGTTCGGGTTCTTCGAGGTCTTCGGCTCGCCCTGGTACTCGGCGATCTACCTGCTGCTGTTCATCTCGCTCGTGGGCTGCCTGACCCCGAGGACGTGGGAGTTCGTCGGTCAGTTGCGGGCCCGGCCGGTGGCGACGCCGCGGAACCTGGGCCGGCTGCCGCACCACGATCGGCGGGACGTGGCCGGCTCGGTCGACGAGGTCGCCGACCGGATCACCGCGGGCCTACGGGGCTGGCGGATCGCCCGGCGTCCCGAGGACCGGCCCGGGCTGCCCGGCGCGATCGCCATCTCGGCGGAGAAGGGATACCTGCGCGAACTGGGCAACCTGGTCTTTCACTTCTCCCTGGTCGGGCTGCTGGTGGCCATCGCGATCGGCAAGCTCGTCGGGTACGAGGGGTCGGTCATCGTCAACGTGGGCTCGCAGTTCTGCTCCACCTCGCCGGCGTCGTACGACAACTTCCGGCCGGGACTGCTCGTCGACGGCACCGATCTCACCCCGTTCTGCCTGGACGTTCGCACGTTCACCGCCGGCTACACCCCGGCCGGCCAGGCGATCAGCTTCGCCGCCGAGGTCGGTTCACAGACCGGGGCGGCCGCCGGCGGCGCCGCGTGGGACGACAACCTGCTCCAGGTCAACGACCCGCTGCGGCTGGCCGGCGAGCGGGTGTACCTGATCGGCCACGGCTTCACCCCGCACTTCCAGGTGGCGTTTCCGGACGGCACCGTGCGGGACTACGAGCAGCCGTTCGCCCCGGAACCGAACGACCCCAATTTCACCTCGCAGGGCGCGGTCAAGATCCTCGATCCGCCGGGCGTCACAGGCGATGACGTGCGCAAACGCCAGTTGGCGATCGTCGGGATCTTCGCGCCGACCGCGACGCTCGTGCACGGCGGCATCATGACCTCCGAGTTCCCGTCGGCGCAGAACCCGGGGGTGGCGATCGACGTCTACCGGGGCGACCTGGGCATGGAGGGCGGCCGGTCGCAGTCCGTGTTCTCGATCGACAGCGATCAGGTGGACAAGGGCGCGTTGGTCAAGCAGGCCCGGTCCAACCTGATGCCGGGTGAGGCGGTGACCCTCGACGACGGCACGGTGATCACCTTCACCGGCTACAACGAATGGGTGTCGCTGCAGACCTCCTACGACCCCGCCCAGGGCTGGGCACTGATCTTCGCGGTGACCCTGCTGATCGGGCTGATGATCTCGCTGGTGATCAAACGGCGGCGCGTGTGGTTCCGACTCCACCCGGCGAACCCGATGACGCAGCCGGGCGTGGGCGACCGTACGGTGGTGGAGATCGGCGGTCTCGCCCGGACCGACCAGGCAGGATATGGCGAGGAATTCGGTGGGCTGGCGGCGTTGGCCGACCGGGCGCCGGAGAACCGGTGATGTCGTCCTGCGTGGGCGACCGAGCGGGTGACGGAGATGGGTGAGGGCGGATGAACCAGATGTGGGCCGGCATTTCGGACCTGGCGTTCGAGGCCGCGCTGGCCGCTTACGTCGTCGCGCTCGTCTGCTACGCCATCGAGCTGGCCTCGCGACGGGCAGTCAACCCGGCCGAGGCCGTCGCCGCCGGCCGGGACGCCGGGTCGGGAACCACCATGGTCCGCACCGGACCGATCGATCCGGGCGCGATCGGCCGGGTCGACCGGACGGTCGTGGCGCCGTGGGGCGTGCGGTTCGGGCGGGCCGCGGTGGTGGTCACCGTCGTCGGCGCGGCGGCGAATGTGCTGTCGATCGTGGCCCGCGGGCTGGCGGTCGGCCGGCTGCCGCTGGCCAACATGTACGAGTTCGTCTCGGTCATCTGCGCCGCGGCCACCATCACCTGGTTGATCGTGCTGGCCCGCACCGGCGCGCGGACGTTGGGGGTCTTTGTGATGACCCCGGTCGTCGTGCTCGCGGTGGTCGCCGGGACGAGGCTGTACGTGCCGGCCGGACCGGTGGTGCCGGCACTCAACTCGTACTGGAAGTGGATCCACGTCACCACCGTGGCCATTTCGTCCAGCATCCTGCTGGTCAGCGGCGCCGCATCGGCGCTGTATCTGCTGCGCGGCCGGATCGAGCGGAAGCGATCCGGCCTCGCCGAATCGGTGGGCGGGCCGGGAGCAGCGACCGCGACGAAGTCCCGGTCGCTGCTGTCGGTGTTGCCCTCGATGGTGACGCTGGATCGGATCGCCTACCGGACGGCCATCGTGGGGTTCCCGCTGTTCACTTTCGCGGTGATCGCCGGGGCGATGTGGGCCGAGGTCGCCTGGGGCCGGTACTGGGGGTGGGATCCGAAGGAGACCTGCTCATTCATCACCTGGGTGTTCTTCGCCGCCTACCTGCACGCCCGTTCGACGGCGGGCTGGCGCGGACGGCGGGCTGCCTGGATCTGCGTCCTGGGCTGGGCGTCGATGATCTTCAACCTGTTCTTCATCAACATGGTGGTGTCCGGCCTGCATTCGTACGCCGGCCTGAACTGAGCAAGGCTCCGGGCCGGGGCCCGACGGTGGCGCGACGCGAGGACGAGGGGACCGCGCCGGTCAGCTGCTCTTGTCCTCGCCGCGCATCCGCCGGTCGATCTCGCTGAGGAACTCGGGGTCGTCGTCCGGGGCGAGGGTGCGGGTTGGTCGGGGACGCGGGTGACGGGCCGGGCCGGGGCCGGCGGCCGGCGCGCCAGGGGTCCGAGCGCCCATCCCACGCCAGGCGAGGGCAATCACCAGGATCGTGACGGCGATGGCTATGAGCATGTACATCTACCTACCTCCTCGTCACCCTCAGCGTACGCACTTTCCGCGCCGGGGGACCTGCCCACTATGGGTGAGCGAAGGCCGCCACTGATACATCGGGGCGCGGGCGCGATCTCACCGCCGTGGCGCAGGGCGCCGAACTGGGGCATCACCCCTGTGGTCCCACCGGTCCGCCGGACGATCCCGGCGGCGGTGTGCTCGATCAGGCGGTCGAGCGGGAGGCGTCGACGGTCAGGTCGGCGAGCAGGGCGCTCACTTCGGACTCACGGAACCGGCGGTGGCCGCCGGGCGTGCGGATGGATCCGATCCGACCGGCCGATGCCCACCGCGTCACTGTCTTGGGGTCGACCCTGAACATCAGCGCGACCTCTCCCGGGGTCAGCAACCGCTCAGAAATTTCCATGGTCACGTGCCACCTCCACATTCGGGCCCCGACTGGCCTCGTTGGACGGACTGGCAGGGCCCTGGACGGGCTCCCGCCGCTCTCCCGAAACCCGAATGCAGCCCCGAACGAGGCAGCATTCGCGTTCCAAGTCATTCAGCGTACCGTTTGTCCCATTCTACATTGACACCTGACTTAGTCGAGAGGAGTCCACCGATTTTTCTCCGATCGTGGCCCCGACCTCGACGAGATCACGGAATCGCCGATGTCGCAGGTACCCGGGCACGGTCGGGGCGAAACGACCGAACCGCCCAGAAGATGCGGTCGATACTCTGAGGGCGTGGGCAGCGAACAGTCGGAGGCACCGCGGGTGCCCGCCGGGAAGCAGGAAGTGGACGCGATGGGCGGATCGGCGACGACTCCGGCCGACGCCGGGCCGGGGGTCGAGGGTGCGCCGACCGGTGGCCGGGGACTCGCGGGGCCGTTGCTGGTGTACACCGTCCTGCGGCTGGGCCTGATCGTGATCTTGACCGCCGTGCTGGCCCTGTTCATGCCGCTGATCGTGGCCCTGCTGTTCGCGATCATCGTCCAGTTGCCGCTCGCCTACGTGCTGTTCCCCGGTCCCCGAAAGCGGGTGAACGCGGCCCTGGCCGGCGCCTCGGCGCACCGCCGGGCCGAACGCGAGCGGCTCCGGGCCGCGTTGGCCGGGGAGGCGGCCGGGCCGGACCGTCCGGCCGGCTGACGTCGGCCACCGGTTCGCGCGCCGTCGCGGGCTGCCTGCGCGGGCCGGGCGTCCGCGTCATAGGGTCGCGGCTGTGGATCCGATGGTGGGGACGGGCCTGGGCTCGGTGGTGGATCGCGCCCGTCCGGCCGACCGGGCCTGGTCGGCCCACGCGGTGCGGTTGATCGAGGCCGACCTGCAACGCAGCGCCGACACCCACCTGCTCCGCTTCCCGTTGCCGCGCGGGTTCGCCGACGCCGGCATCGATCTGTACCTGAAGGACGAGAGCACGCACGTCACCGGGTCGCTCAAGCACCGGCTGGCGCGATCGCTGTTCCTCTACGCACTGTGCAACGGGGCGCTGACGGAACGGACGACCGTCATCGAGTCGTCCAGCGGCTCGACCGCGGTTTCCGAGGCATACTTCGCCCGGATGATCGGGCTGCCGTTCGTCGCGGTGATGCCGGCCAGCACGTCGCCGGAGAAGATCGCGCTCATCCAGGCGCAGGGTGGGCGGTGCCATCTGGTCGACGACCCGGCGGCCATCTACGCCGAGTCGCGCCGGCTGGCCGCCGAGTGCGGCGGTCATTACATGGATCAGTTCACGTACGCCGAGCGTGCCACCGACTGGCGCGGCAACAACAACATCGCCGAATCGATCTTCGCGCAGCTCGCGCTCGAGCGGAACCCGATCCCGGAATGGGTGGTCGTCGGGGCCGGCACCGGCGGGACGAGCGCGACCATCGGCCGGTACGTGCGCTACCGCGGCTATCCCACCCGGCTCTGCGTGGCCGACCCCGAGGGGTCGGCCTTCTTCCCCGCCTGGCGGGACGGCGACCGGACCCGGTCCGGGTCGGCGTCGCGGATCGAGGGCATCGGCCGGCCCCGGGTCGAGCCGTCGTTCGTCGGTCACGTCGTGGACCGGATGCACCGCGTGCCGGACGCGGCGTCCGTCGGCATGATGCGGGAACTGGAGGCCATCCTGGGGCGCCGGGTCGGACCGTCCACCGGCACCAGTGTCTGGGCGTGTTTCGAGCTCATCGGTCAGCTGCGGGACGCCGGGACGGGCGGGTCGATCGTCACCCTGCTCTGTGACTCCGGTGACCGCTACGCCGAGACGTATTTCGATGACGCCTGGGTCGCCGATCAGGGTTGGGACCTGGCGCCGTTCCGGCAGGCGGTCCGGGACTTCATGACCACCTGCCGGTGGGCGAGGTCGTCCGGGTGACCGAGCCCCCGCTGCTCGACCAGGCATGGGCGTGCCTGCCGGAGCTGATCGACGATCTCGCGCGGCTGGTCCGGTGCGAATCCCCGTCCGCCGACCTGGCCGCGGTGGCCCGCAGCGCCGACGTCGTCGCGACCGTCGGCGAGCAGCGGTTGGGTCTGCGCGCCCAGCGTCTGGCGGTCCAGGGATGCAGCCACCTGAGCTTCCGGTTCGGTGCCGGGCCGGTGAAGGCGCTGCTGCTGGCCCACCACGACACGGTGTGGCCGGTCGGCTCGCTGGTCCGGCATCCGTGGTCCAACCGGGACGGAGTGATCCGCGGGCCCGGCACGGTGGACATGAAGGCCGGCCTGGCCATGGGAGTGCACGCGCTGGCGCTGCTGGCCAGGCGCGGCACCGACCTCACCGGCGCCTGCCTGCTGGTCACCGGGGACGAGGAGATCGGCTCACCCACCTCCCGGCGGCTGATCGAGGACCACGCGCGATCGGCGCGTGGATGTCTGGTGCTGGAGGGCGCCGCCCCGCACGGAGCGGTCAAGACCGGTCGCAAGGGCACGTCGTGGTACCGGATCGAGATCACCGGCCGGGCCGCGCATGCCGGCGGGGAGCCGGAGAAGGGACGCAACGCCGCGGTCGAACTGGCCCACCTGATCCTGACCGTCGCCGGGCTGGGCCGCGCGGAGCTCGGCACGACGGTGACGCCGACGGTGGCGTCGGCGGGCACCACCACCAACACCGTGCCGGCCGCCGCCGAACTCCACATCGACGTGCGGGCCCGCACCGCGGTCGAGCAGCACCGAGTGCACGCGGACATGCAGGCGCTGACCCCCACCGTCCCGGGCGCGACCCTCACCGTTCACGGCGGAATCAACCGGCCACCGATGGAACCGGCCGGCGCGGCCGAGCTGTTCGCCACCGCGACCCGGCTGGCCCGGCGGGAGCAGGTGGGTCCGTTGACCCAGCAGTCGGTCGGTGGCGGGTCGGACGGCAACTTCACCGCCGCGCTCGGGGTGCCGACGCTGGACGGGCTGGGCGCCGTCGGTGGCGGCGCGCATGCCGACGACGAACACGTGCTGGTGGATGCCCTCGCGCCGCGGACGGCGCTGCTGGCCGCGTTGGTCCAGGAGCTGCTGGGCCGATGACCGCGGATCGGCCGGTGGGGCAGGCCCGGGCGGTGGCCGAGGCCGCGATGCGCCGGGCATCCGTCGAGATCCGACCGTTGACGACCATCGACGAGATGACGGTCGCCTGTCGGTTGCTGGACGAAGTGTGGGGCATCCCGCCCGAGGACACCTCCGAGGTCCGACCGCCGTTGCTCCGGGCGTTGGGCCATGCCGGCAACTACCTGGTCGGCGCCTACCGGACCGGCGGGCCCGGGCGCGGGGACATGGTCGCGGCCAGCGTGGCTTTCTTCGGCACGCCGCTCGGTACGTCGATGCACTCGCACATCACCGGTGTGCGGCCCGGGTCGGGTCCGGGGGTCGGGTCCGCGATCAAATGGCACCAGCGGGCGTGGGCCCTGGACCTGGGCCTGGCTCGCATCACCTGGACCTTCGACCCGTTGATCGCCCGGAACTCGTTCTTCAATCTGAATCGGCTCGGCGCGCGGCCGGAGCAGTATTTCGTCGACTTCTACGGGCCGATGGATGACGGGCCGAACCGTGGGCAGCCCACCGATCGTGTCGATGTCGTCTGGAATCTGCAGTCTGCCAGCACGGCCCGTGCGGCGGCCCCGATGCTCGGTGAGTCCGATCCGGCCGCCGGTCCGGACGTCGCGGCCTTGCTGGCGGCCGGGGCGGCGATGGTGCTGGCGGTCGGCGCGGACGGTGAGCCGGCCGCGGGTCCCGTAACGGAACCGGACGGGCCGGATGTGCGGTTGATCGGCATCCCGACCGACATCGAGGCGCTCCGCCGGGCCGACCCGGCGTCGGCCCTGCGGTGGCGGTACCGGTTGCGCGAGGTGCTCGCCCCGCTGATGGCGGACCAGGCGTGGCGGGTCACGGGTTTCCTGAAGTCCGGGTGGTACGTGGTGGAACGGGGAGAGCGCTCATGAAGGTGACCGGCGCCGAGCTGCGGACGATCCGGATGCCGCTCGTCTCACCGTTCGAGACCTCGTTCGGGGTCGAGCATGACCGGGTCGCGATCCTGGTCCGGGTGATCGGCACGATCGGTGGGGATCGGCGGCCGGTCGAGGTGCAGGGTTGGGGCGAATGTGTCGCGATGGAGGCTCCCCTGTACAGCTCGGAGTACGCCGAGGGGGCCGCGGCGGTGTTGCGCCGGTACCTGATCCCGCGCCTGCTGGCCGCGTCCAACGGGGGCGCCGACATCACCGCGGAGACCGTGGACGCGCTGCTCGAACCGTTCATCGGTCACCGGATGGCCAAGGCGGCGCTGGAGATGGCCGTGCTGGACGCCCAGTTGCGCGGCACCGGACAGTCCCTGGCGGCCTATCTCGGGGCGACGAGAACGTCGGTGCCCTCCGGGGTGTCCGTCGGCATCCAGCCGTCGGTGGCCGCCCTGCTGGACGTGGTCGGTGAGTACCTGGCGCAGGGGTACGTGCGGATCAAGCTCAAAATCAAACCCGGCTTCGATGTCGCTCCGGTGGAGGCGGTGCGCGAGCGGTTCGGCGAGCTGGTCCCGCTCCAGGTGGACGCGAACGCCGCGTACACGCTGGCCGACGCCCGCGTCCTGCGCCGGCTGGACGCGTTCGATCTGCTCCTGATCGAGCAGCCGCTGCCCGAGGACGACCTGCGCC
Organism: Nakamurella sp.; assembly: GCA_044223435.1. Lineage (GTDB taxonomy): Bacteria > Actinomycetota > Actinomycetes > Mycobacteriales > Nakamurellaceae > Nakamurella. The sequence goes on along the minus strand of JBGALY010000012.1, from coordinate 115,646 downwards.
AGCACGCCGAACTCGCCCGGCTGGTGCGCACCCCGATCTGCCTGGACGAGTCGATCATCTCGACCCGGGCCGCCGCGGACGCGATCGCACTGCGGGCCTGTTCGGTGATCAACATCAAGGCCGGCCGGGTCGGTGGCTACCTGGCCGCCCGGCGCATCCATGACCTGGCCCGGGCCAACGGCATCCCGGTGTGGTGCGGCGGGATGGTGGAGACGGGCCTGGGCCGCGCGGCCAACGCCGCGCTGGCCGCGTTGCCCGGATTCACCCTGCCCGGCGACGTGTCGGCCTCGGACCGGTTCTACGCCCAGGACATCACCGAACCGTTCGTCATGGACGACGGCCGGATCGATGTGCCCAGCGGACCCGGGCTCGGAGTGACCCCGATCAGCGCCGTGCTGGAGTCGTACACCGTCTCGACGGAGTGGATCCAGGCCTGACCGTGTTCCCCGGCGTTCTTCCGCCGGTCCGGCTCGTCACGCGAGGGCGAGGACCCGGGGCCGCAGCCAATCCAGCGCGTTGTCCAGGTCGTACATCAGCTGCCGGGTGAGCAGCAGGTGGTCCGGTCGCAGGACCCAGGCGTGCTTGCTCTGCACACCGATCACCGTCACCCGGAGCGTGAAGTCGCGGGGCTCGCGACCGAGCCGCCGCGGCAGGTCCCGGATGAGGGTGTTCAGCCCGATTCCGGGCGCCGAATGCGCATTGCGGATCCGCGGATCCCCATTCAGGCCGTCGGACCACGTACAGGCGTTGTGATAGTGCCGCTGCAGCACGGCCCGGAGGTCCGGCACGTGGGCCAGCGCCGGGAAGTTCGGTGGGCGCAGATCGTCCATGCCGGCCGTGCCCTGATCGAGCAGGTGGCGCCACCAGCGGGCCCACTGGGCGGAGGCCGCCGTGAGGTCCACCTCGCGCCGCCCCAGCAGGCGAACCCCCCGCGACTGGGGCGCCTCCACGGGTCGGCGGGACCACGCCGGCCACCACTCGGCCGACGGGTCGGCGGGGGGAATGGGTGGCTCGGTGACCGGATCGAGCCCGGCGACGTCGCGCACGTACAGGGCGATCCGGAGCGCCTCCGGTTCGACGAGCACGACCTTGCGCCGCTCGGTCCCGGCGATGAACATCTCTCCATGGTGCCGCCGTCCGGGTTCGGCGCGCCATCCGATCAGTCGATCGGCTGCATCCGCACCGGATCTGGGGGCGACGCCGGCTCGGTGCGCGGTGCCGCCCGCCCGCCCGACACGACGCGGACCAGCGCGCCGCCGATCAGCAGACCCGCGGCGAGGCCGCCGATGGCCCAGGGCCAGCCCGTTCCGGCCGGTGCGATCGTCGACGCCAGGGCCGGCGCGACCGGCTGGCCCGGCCGGACAGTCGCGGCCGGCTGGACAGTCGCGGCGGGCTCGGCCGCCGCGGCCTGCGTCGCGTCGGTGGACGGCCGGTCACCGTTGCTCGAGCTGCCTGATCCCGCAGTCAACCCGTGCGCGGTCAGCAGGACGTCGAGCGCGGCGGGGTCGGTGGGCCGGTGCCAGACGGCTCCGGCGGCGCCCGTCTGGCCGGGGTACATGCCGTCGCCGGTCAGCGGGCCGCCGTCGCCGGACATCTCCGAGACGACCCAGACGTCGTCGCCGGACAGGAAGATCCGGTCGATCCGCCAGGCCACGACGTCGTGGATCAACCAGGTGGCCGTGACGTAGGGCGACCCCGTCACGCCCGGCGGTTGCGGCGCACCCGCGGGCAGGTCGGGTCCGCCGAGCAGGGCCTGCAGCCGCTCGTAGTCGGTGTCGGTGTAGTACAGGCCGGTCGCGGTGCCGGTGGAGGGCGACGCGAGCAGCACGCTGGTCGGCCCGCCGGCGGCCGCCGTCCCCGGTGCGGCCAGGACGACGGCGCCGGCCACCGCCAGAACGGTGATCACGCGGGTGATCAGGAATCGGGTGCTGCCCATCGCGGCCTCCTCGGCGTCTCGATGCCCTTACACCGCGGCGGGATCGGGAGGTTCCGTCAGCCGACCGACCGGGCAATCTGCCGGGCGCGGTCGAGTTCGCCGACCCCCTCCAGGCGCAGCGTGACCGGTCCAGCCGTCCAGATCAGGGTCGGGCCCGCGGTCCGGGACCGCTGGGTGCGCTGGGCACCGGCCGGGTCGGAGTAGACCAGCGGATGCGGTCGGCGGAGCCAGAAGGCGTCCGACCCGCCCACCTGGGTGAAGTCGATGTCGTCGGCGTACTTCTTGACGACCGCGTAGTCGGGTCGGCCGGCGGTCTGGTCCAGACGGACCGGGGGACCGGGTGTCGCCGGATCCCCGGCGGGCCACACCATCGACACCACGGTCCGGTCGGGATCGATGAACACGGTCGCCGGAGGTCCCAGTTCGCCGGGGACGGCGAGCGGGAAGGTCGCCTGCGCGCGGGCCTGGTCCAGCGTGACCTCCGTGAAGCCGTCCGCGGCGGCGGGATCGGCCGGGGCGGCGGGGCCGGTCGGGGCCGGTTCCGGCACGATCTGCACGGCCCCGATTCCCAGCCACTCGGCGATCTTGGCGCCGGCCGGGCTGACCGCGAGCAAGGTCAGGATCAGGGCGACGGCGAGCGCGGTCGCCGCCCGCCGGTGCCGGCGCACCGAGTCGGCGAACCGGGCCAGGTGCGGTCGCGGGCCGGTCCGCGGTGGGGGGGCCGGGAGCCGCTCGATGCGGGCCAGCACGTCGGTCACCAGGTCGTCCGCGGGTGGTTCCACCCGCATCGCGGTGGCCAGCCGGGCGAGCCGGGCCAGCACCTCGTCGTCGGGGTCGGTCACGAGGTCACCTCCGACTCGGTGATCGTGGCGCGGAGCCGGGCCAGCGCCCGATGAGTGCGGGACTTGACCGTTCCGCGGGAGATCCCGAGCACCTGCGCGGTCTGTGTCTCGTCCAGGTCGAGCAGGAACCGGCAGGCGATGACCAGGCGCTGCGGCTCGGGGAGTGCGTCGATCTGCGTGCGGAACAGGTCGAGATCGGCCTGGCGATCCTCGACCGGTTCGGCGAGCGGCGGCAACTGGACGGATTCCCGGGCCGAGCGTCGACTGGCGGCCCGGTGGGCGTTACGGGTCTCGTTGGCAACGATCCGCAGCAACCACGGCCGGAAGGAGGCGCCGTCCCGGAACGTGCCCAGCGCCCGGTACGCCTTCACGAACGCCTCCTGGACCACGTCGTCGGTGTCGGCGCCGGCTCCGAGCACCGCGGCCGTCCGCCGGGCGATCCCGCCGTACCGGCGCACCAGAACCGCGAACGCGGCCCGATCACCCCCGCGCACGCTGCTGATCGCCGCACCGTCCGGCGGGTCCTGGCTGATCCGTCACCTCCGGTCGTCCTCACCCGACCTACACCGCCGGTCGGGTCACCGGTTCCGTCAGGTCCAGGCCTCCAGCGCGAGGCCGGCGCCGACCAGCACCGCGTAGACGAACTCCAGGCGACCGGTCTGCCCGAGCACGGTGATCAGGTCCCGGCCGCGGGCTCCCTGGAGGACCGCGCGGGTCGGCGGCACCGCCAGCGGCACCGCCAGGAACCCCAGCAGGCACCAGGGATGGCTCGGCGCGAGGGCGAGGACGGCCAGGAACGCGCCGACGATCATCAGCGCGAAGACCTTCCGGGACAGTTGCTCGCCGAGCAGCACCGCCAGCGTGCGTTTGCCCGCATCGACGTCGGTGTGCACGTCGCGCAGGTTGTTGGCCATCAGCAGGGCGCAGGCCAGCAGGCCGATGCCGATCGCCGCGATCACCGCCCAGAGGGTGATCATGCCGGCCTGCACGTAGGTCGTGCCGAGAACCGCGACCAGGCCGAAGAACACGAAGACGAAGAGTTCGCCCAGGCCGGCGTAGCCGTACGGCTTGGGGCCGCCGGTGTAGAACCACGCGGCGGCGACCGACGCCAGCCCGACCGGGACCAACCACCAGGACGTCATCGCCGCCAACGCCAGCCCGGCCAGCCCGGCGACCCCGAAGCAGGCGAAGGCGGCCCGCTTCACCGTGCCCGGTGTGGCCAGGCCGGATCCGACCAGCCGGGTGGGACCGACCCGGACCGTGTCGGTGCCGCGGACGCCGTCGGAGTAGTCGTTGGCGTAGTTCACCCCGACCTGCAGGGCCAGCGAGACGATGAGCGCCAGTCCGCCGCGGAGCCAGGAGAAGCCGCCGAGGTCGATACCCGCGCCGGTGCCGACGAGGACCGGGGCGACCGCCGCCGGCAGGGTGCGCGGCCGGGCGGCCTGAATCCATTGCTGAGCTGTTGCCACGTGATCCGACCCTAGCCGGTGACCCGGCGGCCCCCGGCCAGCCGCCCGGGGCGGCGGCGTCAGGTGGTTCGCTGATCTCCTCCGCGCTGAATCGGACATTCCGGGCCCGCTGGCCCGGGTTTGATCAGCGAACCCGGAGGGCGCCTGGTGATTCGCTGATCTTTTCCGTGCTAAATCGGACAGAACGCCCGGCTGGGCGCGGGTTTGATCAGCGAACCGTGGAGCGGAGCAGGGGCGGCGGCGTCAGGGGACCAGTGGGATGCCGGCGGCGAGTGCGGGCTCGCGGTAGGCGGCCGCCAGGGAGGCGGCGGTCTCGTGAGCGTTGAGCCCGCTCGGGTTGGGCAGCACCCACAGCTGGGCGCCGGCGAGGTCGTCCGGCTGCCGGCCCGGGGCCGCCTTGGGTCGGCCGAATGCCTGTCGGAAGGCCGTCAGCCCCAGGACCGCCACCACCGCAGGAGCGAAGCGTTCGACGGTGGCGGTGAGCGCCGCGGCGGCGGTGCGGATCTGCTCGGTGGTCAGCTCGTCCGCGCGGGCGGTCGCAAAGGGCACCAAGTTGGTGATGCCGATGCCGGCCGCCACCAGCTCGGCGCGATCGGCGGCGGACATGCCGCGGGACATGTCCATCTGCTCCCGCGTGATGCCGGCCAGCGCCAGGGCCGGCCAGAACCGGTTGCCCGGCCGGGCGAAGTGCGCGTTCGCGGCCGCAGTCCACAAACCGGGGTTGATGCCGACGAACAGCAGCCGTACGCCGGGTTCGATCAGGTCGTCGACCTTGGCGCCGCGGAACGACTGCAGCTGCGCCCGGGTGAACCTCGCCGGGCTCACCGGCCGGCCCGCAGATCGACCAGCGGATCCACTGCCGTGACCGGCCGGTCGACCGGGCCGGGCACGGCGGCCAAGGCGTCCCGGGCCAGCGCCCGGATTGCGGTCCGGTCCGGCTTACCCGGTCCGCGCAGTGGCAGGCCGTCCACCAGCACGATCCCTCGCGGAGCCGCCGCCGGGCCGTGTGTGGCCCGGACCGTCGCGCGCAGGGCGGCCGGGTCCGGGTGACCGGTCGCCTCGGGGACGACCACCGCCACGAGCCGCTCGCCCCACTCGGCGTCCGGGACGCCGGTGAGGATGACGTCAGCGACGCCGGGCTGTGCCGACAGCGTGGCCTCGACCGCGGCCGGGGCGACCTTGACGCCGCCGCTGATCAGCACGTCGTCGGCCCGGCCGAGCACCCGCCACCGGCCGGCCCCGGCGGCGTCGGCGCCGCCCGCGGTGAACTCGCCGAGGTCGTCGGTGCGGAACCGGCGCCGGCCGTCCTCGTCGACATCGAAGGCCGGATCGTCCGACCGTCCCCGGTACCCGCGGGCGACCACCGGTCCGGCCAGCGTCAGCCGGCCGGACGGGTCGGTGCCGACGACGACCCCGTCCAGCGGCCGCCCGTCGTACAGGCAGCCGCCGCAGGTCTCGCTCATCCCGTAGGTGGTCACCGCGCGCACGCCGGCGGCCGCGGCGCGGTCCAGCAGCGCCGGCGGGGCGGCCGCGCCGCCGATCAGCACCGCGTCGAATCCGGCCAGGGCGGCGGTCGCATCGGCGTCGGCCAGCACCCGCTGCAGCTGGGTCGGTACCAGCGAGACCAGCCGGACCGGGCCGGGTGTCGTTTGCGCCGCTCGCGCGAACCGGGCCGCGGTGAACGTCGTCGAGGTGTCCAGCACGGTCGGCGTCGTCCCCTCGACCAGCGACCGTTGCAGCACCTGCAGCCCGGCCACGTGGTGCGCGGGCAGGGCCAGCAGCCAGTGTGCGGGCCGAGGATCGTCACCGAGCAGGAATCGCCGGGTCGCCCGGGCCGAGGCCAGCAACGCCGACGCCGGGAGCAGGGTGCCCTTGGGGGTGCCGGTCGAGCCCGAGGTGCCGACGACGAACGCGGTCGGGTCGGCGTCGTCGTCCTCGCCGGCCGCCAGCGGGTGACCGGCGGCCAGGGCCCGGGCCAGCTCGGCGGCGGCGCGCGGGTCGGCCACCGGCACCGGCAGCAGCGTCGGGCCGCGGCCGGCCAGCGCATCGGCGAGCCGGGGCAGCAGGTCCAGCACGGCCCGCCCGGTCGGCACCGGCAGCAGTTCCAGCAGGCGCGGCATGAAGGTCAGTACGCCCAGGGATAGCCGGTGAAGTCGGGGGACCGCTTCTGCAGGAAGGCGTCCCGGCCCTCGACCGCCTCGTCGGTGCCGTAGGCCAGGCGGGTCGCCTCACCGGCAAACAACTGTTGCCCGACCAGGCCGTCGTCGACGAGGTTGAACGCGTACTTGAGCATCCGCTGCGCGGTCGGCGACTTGCCGTTGATCAGCGTTGCCCATTCGAGGGCGACGGTTTCCAGGTCGGCGTGCGGCACGACCCGGTTCACCGCGCCCATGGCGAACATTTCCTGCGCCGAGTACTCCTGACCGAGGAAAAAGATCTCCCGGGCGAACTTCTGGCCGACCATCCGGGCCAGGTAGGCCGACCCGTAGCCGGCGTCGAACGAACCGACGTCGGCGTCGGTCTGCTTGAACCGGGCGTGCTCGGCGCTGGCCAGCGTCAGGTCGGCGACGACGTGCAGGGAGTGCCCGCCGCCGGCCGCCCACCCGGGGACGACGGCGATGACGACCTTGGGCATGAATCGGATCAGCCGCTGCACCTCCAGGATGTGCAGCCGGCCGGCCCGGGCCGGGTCGACGGTCTCCGCGGTCTCTCCGGTGGCGTACTGGTAGCCGCTGCGGCCGCGGATCCGCTGGTCGCCGCCGGAGCAGAACGCCCAGCCGCCGTCCCGGGGGCTCGGCCCGTTGCCGGTGAGCAGCACACAGCCGACGTCGCTGGTCATCCGGGCGTGGTCCAGCGCCCGGTACAGCTCGTCCACCGTGTGCGGGCGGAAGGCGTTGCGCACCTCGGGCCGGTCGAACGCGATCCGCACGGTGGGCAGGTCGATGACCCGGTCGTCACCGCCGGCCGGCCGGGTCCCGACGTGCCGGTGGTAGGTGATGTCGGTGAAGTCGAAGCCCTCGACCTCTCGCCACCGGGTCGGGTCGAAGATCTCGCTGACGCTCATGCGCAGCAGCCTACGAGTCGGCGCCCCGGCACCTGTCGACGTGCCGCGTTCCACCCTGCGGTGGTCGATTGCACGGCCGACAGTGACCCGTCGACGCCGAAACCCGAACCCGCGCCGGACGAGAACCGTATGAACCCGCAAGCCCACCGTCGGACCACCGGCCCCAGGAGGACCCCATTCGCTTGAGCGCGGACGTCTCGAGCACCTTCAAACCGTTGAGCAGCACCGAGGGACCGGCCCGGCCTTTCGGGGCGGTGTCCGCCTCGGTCTAGGCGTGATCGGGCTGGCCGGTCCGTTTTTCGCCGACCTGGACGCCCGCCGGGCCGCCCACCCGGCGATGGAGGGCCTGCGCAACCGGACCGGCGAGACGGCCGCGCCCGGCGCCGGTGTGCATCGGTGAGCCTGCCCGGAATCCGGGTGGCACCGCCCGCGTCAGGCCGTCGTGGTGATCGGGAAGATCAGGCAGGTCGAGGTGGCGTGGGCGAGCAGCCGGTCACGCCCGTCGAGCAGCTTCGCCTCCGCCGTCGCGGTGCGTGATCCGGCGGTCAGCACCGTCCCGACGCAGCGCACCCGGCCGCCGCCGGCCCGGACCGGACGCAGGAACCGGGTGTTCAGGTCCAGGCTGGTGTACCCGGTGCCGGCCGGCAGCGTGGTGTGCACGGCGCAGCCGCAGGCGGTGTCCAGCAGGGCCGCGATCACCCCGCCGTGCACGCTGCCCAGCGGGTTCATGTGGAACTCGGCGGGGTCGAGTTCGACGGTGACCTGCCCGGGCTCGACGATGAACTCGGCGAAGTCCAGCGTCGAGGAGATCGGCGGCGACGGCACCCGCCCCTCGACCATCGCCTGCAGGAACTCCAGCCCGCTCAGGGTCGGCAGGGAGCTGAGCGCGATCGCCGGGTCGTCCCACGAGTGCGCGCGGGAGCGGGGGTCAGTCTGCGTCTGCGTCATGAACTCAGGGTGGCACGCGGGTCTGGGTTTGACAAGTAGACCCAGCATGTCGACCATCGATTCCATGACGTCACCCGAGGCGCTGCAATGGTCGGTGGACAACTGCACCATTCAGCGCAGCCTGGAGATCATGGGGGACCGCTGGTCGCTGATCGTGCTGCGCGAGGTGTTCCAGGGCATCCGCCGCTTCGACGACATGACGGTGCGCACCGCGATCCCGCGCCAGGTGCTGACCGCCCGGCTGCGTCGTCTCGTCGACGACGGCATCTTGCGGAAGGAGCCGTACCGGGTGCCGGGTCAGCGGGGACGGCACGAGTACCGGTTGACGGACAAGGGCCTGGATCTGTATCCGGTGCTGATCGCGTTGCAGGAGTGGGGCAATCGGTACCTGGCCGATCCGGCGGGACCGCCGATCGAGTTTGCCCACCGCCACTGTGGTGAGCCCGTGCACCTGGTGGTGCGGTGTGCGGCCGGGCACGACCTGGCCGGTAGCCGTGAGGTCGTCGGGCGGATCGGTCCGGGGGCGGTGCGCCGGGCGACCCCGCCGGCTGTCAAGGACTGACGGCCGGGCGCGGATGAAGTCGCACCGAATGTGAACGGTGGGGTGGAAGTCGACGAGATCAGCCGCGCCGGCGACGTCGATCCGCGCGAGCAGGGCAGGGCCTGCGCGAGTCCGGGCAGGGCCGGCGCGTCCAGGACCGCACCGAGGCAGGGGACGCGGTCGGGCCGGGCGGCGGGGTCAGCGTCGCCCCAGGGCGTCGTCGATCCGGGCCAGCAGGCGGGCCTTGGGTTGGGCCCCGACGATGGACGCGACGGCCTCGCCGTCGATGAACAGCATCATCGTCGGCATCGCCATGACCCGGTACCGGGCGCCGGTGAGCGGATTCGCGTCGCAGTCGATCGACCGGATGGTCAGCTCGCCGGCCTTCTCCGCGGCGATTCGCTCGAGCACCGGCGCGATCATGTGGCACGGCGGGCACCACTGGGCCCAGAAGTCGACGAGCACCGGGCCGGGGGCGGCCAGGACATCCTGCGCGAAAGTCTCGTCGGTCACGGGCCGGACCAGGGCGCTGTCGGTGATCATGAATCCTCGTTCCCGTTGATGCCGAGCGGCGCCCGGCAGCCGATGACGTCCCGGCCGGCCGCGGCGGCCTGCCGGATGAGCAGCGCATCCCGGATCGCCTGCAGCCGGGCGATCTGCGCGTCCACCTCGGCCAACTTGCGCGAGTACATCTCGAACGAATCGGCGCACGAGTCGGACGCGTCGTTGCCGGCCCGCAGGCACTCGACGAACGGCCGGGTCTCCTCCAGGCTCAGCCCCTCCGCCTGCAGGGATCGGATCTCCACGAGCACCCGCACGTCCTGCTCGTCGTACTCCCGGTAGCCGTTGGCCGAGCGGCCGGCGTCCAGCAGGCCCTGCGACTCGTAGAAGCGCAGAGCCCGGGTGGTTGTCCCGGCCCGCCGCGCCGCCTCCCCGATCCTCATGCCGTCGACCGTAGACATTGACGCGCGGGTCAAGGCAAGACCCGGTCGCCGGCCATCTTTACCGAACCCGAACAGAGCCCGGACGGTGCCCGCAAGGCCGGCCGTGAGGCTGACCCTCGTTGGGCATCCGGGCAATCGCCCGGACACATGTGGGAGGACGGACGATGGCGAAGAAGGCGTTCATGACGATCGTGGCCGGCGGTGTGACCGCGGCCGCCCTGGCCACGACGGTGGCCCTGGCCGGCCCGGCGGCCGCCGGGCCGGTGGCCGGTCAGGCGGTGGCCGCGGCCGCGGCGCAGGCGACCGACCCGCCGAAGTACTGCGCCCGGATCGACAAGGCGCTGGACCGGCGGCAGAAGGCGCAGGACCGGTGGAACGACGACGCCAATACCCTGGGCTCCATCGCCTGGTTGCAGGCCAGGGCCCAGTCCCTGAGCTCCAGCAACCCCGAGCTGTCCAAGCTGCTGACCGACGTGGCCAACCTGCGCAGCCAGGCGAAGGACCCGGCCGCGGGAATCATCAGCGATCTGCAGGCGGTCAAGCAGGCGCACTGCAGCTGACCTGCGTGTCCCAGCTCGATCTGGCCCGCCGCAGCGGCGAGAGTTGAGTGATGGTGGCACGCGACGACCGGGCGAGCGACCGGGTCCCCGATCGGGGCCTGGTGGTCGTGGTCGAGGACGAGTCCGTCATCGCCGACGTCGTCCGTCGCTACCTGACGGCGGCCGGCTTCGGGGTCCGGATCTGCCGGACCGGCCAGGAGGGGTTGGCCGCGGTCCGGGCCGACCGGCCGGTGGCGATCGTGCTCGACATCGGGCTGCCCGACATGGACGGGCTGGATCTGTGCCGCCGACTGCGGGACGGCGGTGACTGGACGCCCGTGCTGTTCGCCACCGCCCGGGACGAGGACGTCGACCGGATCCTCGGCCTGGAGCTCGGCGGTGACGACTACCTGGTCAAGCCGTTCAACCCGCGCGAGCTGGTGGCCCGGGTTCGGGCGGTGCTGCGCCGGGCCGGCGCCTCGGGCGGGGCAGCGGGCGCGGCCGCGCTCCGGGTGGGGCGGGTGCGGATCGACCCGGGACGGCGGAGGGTCTGGGTCGATCCGGATCCGGTCCGGGCGGCCGCCGGCGGCGGGGAACAGGAAGTCGAGCTGACCGCCACCGAGTTCGACCTCCTGCTCCACCTGGCCCGCAGTCCCGGGCGGGTCTTCGAACGGGCCGGACTGCTCAGCTCGGTGTGGGGGTACGCCAGCGCCGCGGGGGCCCGCACCGTCGACGTCCACGTCGCCGCACTGCGCGCCAAACTCGGCGACGCCAGCCCCATCCGCACCGTCCGCGGGATCGGCTACGCCGCCGACGACCGATGACCGGTTCATCCACGGGGGTCCCGCCGGTCCCGGCTCCGGCCACCGCGGCCGCCCGGCGCCCGCGAACCACCCTGGCCGTGCGGGTCACCCTGCTGGTGATCGCGGTCGCCGTGCTGGTCGCCGCAGTCGCCGCGGTGGTCGGAGTGCTCCTGGTCCGGCGCAGTCTGCTCGAGATCTCGACCGAGGCGCTGTCCGACCGGGCGGACCTCGTGGCCAGCCAGATCGCCAACGATCCCGCCGGTGCGGCCGCCATCCTGGCGGCCACCGCCAGCGCGTTGGACGGTCAGCAGACCCGGGTGGTGCTGATCGCTCCGGACGGATCATTGAGCGGGCCGAACCAGGTCGCGGTGCGGTCCGCCCGGCAGGCCGGCGCGGCCGCTGCGGTGGACGGCCGGTCCGTCTCCGGCCGGGCGACGGCAGGCGGCGAGTTACAGCTGGTCGAGGCCCGGTCCACCGCCACCGGCGGCTTCGCGCTGGTCACCCCGGCCGACGTGGCCGCGGAGACCAGGCGAACCGTCGAGGGCCGGCTGATCTGGGCGGTGGCGGCCGGTCTGGTCGCTGCCCTGTTGATCGGGTTGTTGATCGCCCGCGTGGTCTCCGCCCCGTTGCGACGCACCGCCGAGCTGGCCCGGCAGATGGGCCGCGGCGCCCGCGACGTGCGGGTCCCGGTCCGGGGCCCGCGGGAGGTCGCGGACGTCTCGATCGCCGTCAACGAACTGGCGGACGCGTTGCGACACAGCGAGTCCCGGCAACGTGACTTTCTCGCCTCGGTGTCCCACGAGCTGCGCACCCCGCTCGCCGGGATCAGCGGGCAGGCGCAGGCGCTGGCCGACGGGCTGGTCGACGCGTCCGAGCAGGCCGACGTCGGCGGCCTGATCCAGCGCGAGGCCGCGCGGATGGACCGGCTGATCACCGACTTGCTCGACCTGGCCCGGCTGGGCGCCGACCGGTTCACCCTGGACGTCCAGCCGGTCGATCTGACCGCATTGCTGGCCGAGATGGCCCAGGTCTGGCGGCCCCGGTGTGACGCCGCCGGGGTGCTACTGATCGTCGACCTTTCGCCGCAACCGGTGCCGGCGCGCACCGACCCGCGCCGGCTGCGCCAGGTACTGGACGGCCTGGCCGACAACGCCCTGCGGGTGCTACCGGCCGGCCGGCCTCTGGTGCTGTCACTGCAGGCCGACCCCGACCTGGCCGTGTTCACCGTGCGCGACGGCGGGCCAGGCCTGGCGCCCGAGGACTACCCGGTGGCGTTCGTCCCCGGCGAGCTGCATCGCCGGTATCGGGGCCGCCGACCCACCGGCGCCGGCCTCGGGCTCGCCCTGGCGCACGGGCTGGTGGAGCGACTGGGCGGCACCATCGAAGCGGCGCCGGCCGTCGAAGGCGGCGTGGCCATCACGATCCGGTTGCCGCGCGATCCGCCCGGCCCCTGATCCGCGGGGCGCATGATCCGCCCGGCCCCTGACCCGCGGGGCCCATGATCCGCCCGGCCCCTGATCCACCGGGGAGTATCCGGCGGCGCCGGGCGGCCGGAGGTTCCGCGCGGCCGCAGGGCACGATGACAGGGTGCGGGCCGACCTGGAGGAGTTGTTGACCACCGCCCGCGTCTTCGCCCTGCCGATGGTGCACCGGTTCCGTGGGGTCACGATGCGGGAAGGTGTGCTCTTGCGCGGGCCGGCCGGCTGGGGGGAGTTCGCGCCGTTTCGCGACTACTCGGACGAGCAGTGCGCACCGTGGCTCCGCGCCGCGGTCGAGTCGGCGACGACGCCTTGGCCCGCAGCGGTGCGCGACCGGGTACCGGTGAACGTCATCGTTCCGGTCGTGGCCCCGGACGTCGCCGCCGATCTGGTGGCCGCCTCCGGCTGCCACACCGCCAAGGTCAAGGTGGCCGACCCGGGCACCCCGCCGGCCGGTGATCTGGCCCGGGTCCGCGCGGTGCGGGCCGTGCTCGGCCCCGGCGGCCGGATCCGGATCGACGCCAACGGAGCCTGGGGGGTGGACGAGGCGGTGGCGGCGATCGCCCGCCTCGACGACGCCGCCGAGGGCCTGGAGTACGTGGAACAACCCTGCCCGACACTGGCCGACCTGGCCGCCGTGCGCCGGCGGATCCGGCCGCTGGTCGCCGCCGACGAATCGATCCGCCGGGCCGAGGATCCGCACGCCGTGCGCCTCGCCGATGCGGCGGACGTCGCGATTGTGAAGGTGGCGCCGCTCGGCGGGGTCCGTGCGGCCCTGGAACTGGCGACCGCCGCGGGGGTCCCGGCCGTGGTGTCGTCGGCCGTGGACAGTGCCGTCGGGCTGGCCGCCGGAGTCGCGCTGGCCGCCGCGCTCCCGGAGCTGCCCTTCGCCTGCGGGCTCGGGACCGGGGTGTTGCTGGCCGCGGACGTGTGCGCGGCTCCGCCGCGGCCCGCCGGCGGAGTCCTGGCGGCCGGGCCTCGGGCGCCGGATCCGGACCGGATCGATGCAGTGGCCGCCGATCCCGACCGCACCGCCTACTGGCTGGACCGGTTGCGGAGGGTGGCCGACATCACGCTCGGCGGGACTTTCGGCTCTGGTCGGTCGTTGCCCCCGTCGGCCAGGATCGAGCAATGACCGAGACCCTCTCCGCAGTCTCCGCGCTGACCCCCGATGCCTGCTGGGATCTGCTGCGCAGCAACCAGTTCGGTCGTCTCGCGCTCACCGTCGGCGGCGAACCGGACATCTTCCCGATCAACTACGTCGTGCAGGACGGGACCCTGGTGTTCCGCACCGCCCAGGGCACCAAGCTCGCCGCGCTGACCGTGAACGACATCGTCGCCCTCGAGATCGACGGGTTTGATCAGACGTCCGGCTGGAGCGTGGTGGTCAAGGGCCAGGCCCATCCGGCCGAGTGGGGTTCGGACTACGAGGATGCCGCCGAGTCCGGATTGCATCCGTGGGTCGCCACCCGCAAGCAGGTGTTCGTCCGCATCGTGCCCAAGTTCGTCTCCGGGCGCAGCTTCGTCTTCGGTCCCGAGCCGAGCGACGACTGACCCGTCGCTGGACCGGGCGTCGAGCACGCCCGGGTCGGGCGCCGGCCCACCGCGCGGACGTCCGTGCGCGTCCACGGCGGCGTGGAGCAGCGCCAGGACGCCCGAGCCGGTGGCGTCACCGGCCGATCGATGCCGCCGGCAGCGGGACGTCGTCACCGAGCCGGTGCCGGGCCACGAACCGGAACCGGTCGCCGCGAAAAACGGATCGGGTCCACTCGACGATCTGCCCGTTCTCGGCCCACCCGGTGCGGTGCACGAGCAGCATCGGCAACCCGGTGTCGACCCCCAGCAGGGAGGCCTCGACCGGGTCCGCCAACGCGGTTTCGACCACGTCCTCGACGGCGGCGATCTCGGTGCCGAACACCTCACGCAGCGACCGGTAGAGCGAGCCCAGTTCGGTCAGGTGACCGGCCAGGCCCGGCAGTGGTCCGGGCAGGTGAGCGATCTCGTGGGCGATCGGCTCCGCGCCGGCCGTGCGCAGCCGCTCCACCCGGTGGAACGTGGTGCCGGGCACGATGCCGAGATGCCGCGCCACGTCGGCACCGGCCGGCCGCTCGTCGATCGAGAGCACCACGCTGCCCGGTCGCCAGCCCTCCTCTTGTAGATCCTGGGAGAACGACGTCAACTGGCGCACCTGCATCAGCTTGGGCTGCGCAACGAACGTGCCCCGGCCCTGGGTCCGCTCCAGCCGCCCGTTGACCACCAGTTCGGCGATGGCCTGCCGCACCGTCGTCCGTGAGGTGGCGAACCGCTCGGCCAATTCCCGCTCGGTGGGCACCGGCGATCCCGGTTCCAGGTCGGCGATCAATCCCAGGATCTGGCTCTTGACCTGGTAGTACTTCGGCACCTTCATCAACGTCGCTCGTCCCCTCACCCGCGGGTGGTCCCCGTCCGGAGGACCCTACCGAAATTGGCGTAGACCAATCAAGCCGAACCCCTTGACGCACCGATTGGTCTATGCCAATCTATCTCCAGTCAGTTGGTCTACACCAATTCACCTGAACCACCCGCCCCGCCCACACAGAAGGACCGACCCGTGCGAGGACGCCCATGAGCACCATCAAGACCGACGCCGCCGCGGTAGCGACGACGAAGGCGACGAAGAAGAAGTCCGGGTTGCGCATCCCCGGCTTCGCGCAACTGCAGCGCCTCGGCAAGAGCCTGATGCTGCCGATCGCCCTGCTGCCCGCCGCCGGCATCCTGCTGCGCCTGGGCCAGCCCGACCTGCTGGGCGGCATCAAGACCCCGGTCATCGGACCGTTCTTCGAGGCGATGAGTGCCGCGGGCGGGGCGGTCTTCGCCAACCTGCCGCTGCTGTTCGCGATCGGCGTGGCCATCGGCTTCGCCAAGAAGGCCGACGGTTCGACTGCTCTCGCCGCCGCGGCGGGCTACCTGGTCATCGAGGCCGTCTTCAAGACCATGTCGCCGGTGGTCCTGGAGGGCGTCGTCGACGTGGCCGGAGCGCAGGCCCAGATCAACTACAGCGTGTTCGCCGGCATCCTGGTCGGCCTGGTCACCGCGGTGTTGTTCGACAAGTACCACACGATCCAGTTGCCCTCGTATCTCGGCTTCTTCGGCGGCCGCCGGTTCGTCCCGATCGTGGTGTCGGTGGCGTCCCTGGTCATGGGCTTCGCGCTGAGCTACTTCTACCCGATCTTCAACGCCGGCCTCACCGGCGTCGGCGAGTTCATCGGCGGTGCCGGCGCATTCGGGGCCTTCACCTACGGGTTCGCCAACCGCATGCTGATCCCGCTCGGCCTGCACCACATCCTGAACACCTACGTGTGGTTCATCTACGGCGACTACCAGACCCCGGCCGGCACCGTCGTCACCGGCGAGCTGAGCCGCTTCGCCGCCGGCGATACCACCGCGGGGCTGCTGACCTCCGGCTTCTACCCGATCCTGATGTTCGGTCTGCCCGCCGCCGCGCTGGCGATGATCCACATGGCCAACAAGAAGCAGAAGAAGATCGCCTTCGGCATCCTGGGTGCCGCCGCCATCACCGCCTTCCTCACCGGCGTCACCGAGCCGCTCGAGTTCGCGTTCATGTTCGTCGCGTTCCCGCTCTACGTCGTGCACGCCGTGCTGACCGGTCTGTCCCTGGCCATCGCGTACATGCTGGACATCCACCTGGGCTTCTCGTTCTCGGCCGGGCTGATCGACTTCCTGCTCTACGGCACCGCTCCGGCCGCCAACAACGTCTGGATGCTGCTGGTGATGGGCGCGATCTTCTTCGCGGTCTACTACGTGCTGTTCCGTCTGGTCATCCGCTGGTGGAACCTGCGCACCCCGGGTCGTGAGCCCGAGGACGAGTTCGAGGCCGAGCAGGCCGCCAATCTCGAGGATGCCCCCGGCGCCGTCGTCGTGCCCGGCGGCATCGAGTCCGCCATCGGCACCGCTGGGTCCACTGTGGCCACGAAGGCGAGCGCCAAGGCCGAGCAGCTGATCGCCGCGTTCGGCGGCCGGGAGAACCTGGTCAACGTCGACGCCTGCATCACCCGGCTCCGCATGGAGGTCGCGGACAAGGACAAGGTCAACAAGCCGCGGCTGAAGGCGCTCGGTGCGGCCGGCGTGATCGAGGTCGGCAACAACGTGCAGGCCATCTTCGGCACCCAGGCCGAGCTGCTCAAGAACGACATCAAGGAGGCGATGGCCGGCCCGGCGCCGGTCGCCGCACCGACGACCGCAGCGCAGGCCGAGCCCGTCGCCGAACCGGTGCCCGCCGCGGCAGCAGTACCTGCCGCGCCGCCCGTCGTGAAGACCGCCGGCAGCACGCCGATTCTGGCCCCGGTCCAGGGCCGGGCCGTGCCGATGTCAGAGGTGCCGGACCCGACCTTCGCCCAGGGCATCGTCGGTCACGGTGCGGCGATTGATCCGCCGCGGGAGATCGTCGACGCGGTCGCCCCGATCACCGGCAAGGTGCTGCAGATGTTCCCGCACGCGTACATCATCGTCAGCGACGACAACGTGGGTGTGCTGGTGCACCTCGGTCTGGACACGGTCCAGCTCAAGGGAGAGGGCTTCACCCAGCACGTCTCGGTGGGCGACCGGGTGGTGGTCGGCCAGCCTGTCATCACCTACGACGTGCCCGCCGTGGTGGCCGCCGGTCGCAACCCGATCGTGCCCGTGGTGGTCATGGAGAAGAAGCCGGAAGACATCGTCGTCGCCGACCTGGTCGCCGCCGGCGGGGAGCTCGGCGCCGCGCAGTTGCTGCTGGTGGTCAACGGATAACCGATCCCCGGGTGGGCCGCCGGCTGATGAGCCGGCGGCCCGCCCGACAGTCCTTTCACCCCAGTCTTTTACCCACAGTCCTAGTCGAACCAAGATTGAGGAAGTCAATGGAAATCGTCATTCTCCCGGACGCCGCGGCGATCGGGTCGCTGGCCGCCGACGCCATCGAGAGCCTGGTGCAGCGCAAGCCGGACGCCGTGCTGGGCCTGGCCACCGGGTCGTCACCGCTGGCCATCTACGACGAGCTGGCCGCCCGGTACGCCGCCGGCCGGGTCAGTTTCGCGCAGGCCCGCGGGTTCACCCTGGACGAGTACGTCGGCCTGCCGGCCGATCATCCCGAGACCTACCGCAACGTCATCCACAAGGACTTCGTGGACCGGGTCGACTTCGCCCCCGGCGCGGTGCGGGGTCCGGACGGCCTGGCCACCGACATCCCGGCGTTCTGCGCGGCCTACGAGGACGCGATCGTCGCGGCCGGCGGGGTCGATCTGCAGATCCTGGGCATCGGCACCGTCGGGCACATCGGGTTCAACGAGCCGGGCTCGTCGCTGGCCTCCCGCACCCGGATCAAGACGCTCACCCGGCAGACCCGGATCGACAACGCCCGGTTCTTCGGGGGCGACGTCGACGCCGTGCCCACCCACTGCCTCACCCAGGGTCTGGGCACGATCATGTCCGCCCGGCACGTGGTGCTGGTCGCCACCGGCCCGCAGAAAGCCGAGGCTGTGCATCACCTGGTCGAGGGCGCGGTCAGCGCGCTGTGGCCGGGGACCATCCTGCAGCACCATCCGCACGTGACCGTGCTGCTGGACGGCGCCGCCGCGAGCCGGCTGCAGCTGGCCGACTACTACCGCGAGACCTACCAGGCCAAGCCGGCCTGGCAGGGCATCTGACCCCCGTCCCACCCCTTCCCCCCCGAGTTGACCATGGCGTTCTCGGCTCCGGATCCGGCCCTCGGCCGGCAGGTCGGACCGCGAACGCCATGATCAACGGCCCAGGCCCGAGCGAGAGAAAGCCGAACCCATGTTGATCACCGCCGACACCATCGCCACCGGAGCCGAGCTGCTCCGGTCGGGGTGGATCGAGATCGCCGACGGTCGGGTCCGGGCCCTCGGCACCGGGACACCACCCCGCCCGGCCGACCAGGACCTGGGTGCGGTCACCGTCGTGCCCGGATTCGTCGACATGCACGTGCACGGGGGTGGGGGCGGGGCGTTCCCGGAGGCCACGGTGGCCGCGAGCAAGGCGGCGGTCGAGCTGCACCGCCGGCACGGGACCACCACGATGATCGCCTCCCTGGTGACCGCCTACCCCGACGAACTGCTGCGCCAGGTCGAGGTGCTGGCCGAGCAGGTGCAGGAGGGCCTGGTGGCCGGCATCCACCTGGAGGGGCCGTGGCTGTCCGGCCGCCGGTGCGGGGCGCACGACCCGGCCGCGCTGCGGGACCCCGATCCGGTCGAGCTGGATCGGGTGCTGAACGCCGGACGGGGCGCGATCCGGATGGTCACCCTGGCCCCGGAACGGGACGGTGGCCCGGCGGCGATCCGGCGCATCGTGGATGCCGGCGCGGCCGCCGCGATCGGGCACACCGACGCCACGTACGAGCAGGCGCTCGCCGCCATCGACGCCGGTGCCACCGTGGCCACCCATCTGTTCAACGCGATGCGGCCGGTGCACCATCGCGAGCCCGGTCCGGTCATCGCCTTGATCGAGGACCCGCGGGTCACCGTGGAGATGATCACCGACGGTGTGCACCTGCACCCGGCGTTGTACCGGGACGTCACGGCCAACGTCGGACCGGACCGGGTCGGCCTGGTCACCGACGCGATGGCCGCGGCCGGGATGGCCGACGGCGCCTACCGGCTCGGCGCCCTGGACGTCGATGTGCAGGGTGGGGTGGCCCGGGTGGCCGGCACCGACACCATCGCCGGCAGCACCGCCACCATGGATCACGTCTTCCGGTACGCCGTCACGCACAGCGGCCGGCCGTGGGCCGATGCGGTCGCGGCCGCGGTTCGCCAGTCCTCGGTCAACCCGGCCCGGGTGCTCGGCCTGCCCGATCCCACCCTGGCCCCGGGGGCGGCGGCGGATCTGGTCGTGCTGGACGACGGCCTGGCCGTGACCGGTGTGCTGCACCGCGGCGCGTGGGCGGTCCGGCCGGCCTGACGACCGGTCGGGGGCCAGCCGTGCGCTCGGCCGTCAACCGCGGCCGACTTGCCACCTTCGGCCCTCCGGAATCGATTCATCCAGGCGGAAAGTGGCAAGTCGGCCGGTTCTTGGTGGCGCGTCGGCCCGATCCGGACCCGCAGCCCGACCAGCTCCGGATGGCCCGCGGCCGGTCCGCCGGGGCGGTGAAGGTACGGCTCGGCTCGGCGATCGGTCAGAATGGCTGGCTGTGAGTGACGAATGCCGGGCCGGGCGACCGCACTGCGGACCCGCAGCGGCGCCTGCCGGCGGGCCGGTCGACCGGTGAACCCGTCGACCGCCTTGGCCCGGGTGCTCGTCGACGAGCTGATCGCCTGCGGCCTCACCGACGCGGTGCTCGCGCCCGGTTCGCGCAACGCCCCGCTGTCGCTGGCCCTGCACGCGGCCGACGCCGCCGGCCGGGTGCGGCTGCACGTCCGCATCGACGAACGGACCGCCGGCTTCCTGGCGCTGGGCCTGGCCCGCGGCTCCGGCCGGCCGGTCGTCGTGGTGACCACGTCCGGCACCGCGGTCGCCAACCTGCACCCGGCCGTCCTGGAGGCCGCGCACGGCCAGGTGCCGGTGATCGTGCTGACCGCGGACCGACCGCCGTGGCTGCGGGACGTCGGGGCCAACCAGACGATCGACCAGCACGGGATCTTCGGCCCGGCGCTGCGCCTGTTCCACGAGTTCGCGGTGCCGGAACGCCGGCCGGGGCAGCGGGCGCACTGGCGGTCCATGACCGATCGGGCCTGGTCGGCGGCGCTGGGAGCCGGTGGCGGGCCCCCCGGACCGGCCCAGCTGAACGTGCCCCTGGCCGAACCCCTGCTGCCGGACGGCGCTTCCGACTGGCCCGAGCCGCTCACCGGCCGCACCGGGCCGTGGACCGGCACCGTGGCCGCGGTCCCGGCGGACGCGCCATCCGTGCCCGCTCCCGAGGCCGGCGAGCGGGTGTTGTTCGTGGCCGATCTGACGCACCCGTGGGCGCCGTTGGTGGCCGATGCCGGCCACCTGGTGATCGGCGAGGCCGGCGGTGTGGCCGGCGGCCGGGTGCTCGCGTCGGGCATCCACCTGCTGTCGGCGCCGACGTTCCTGGACGGCGCCCGGCCGGACCGGGTGATCGTGCTCGGCCGGCCGACGCTGTTCCGACCGGTGCAGGCGCTGCTCGCCGATCCCCGGATCACCGTGGACGTGGTCGCCCATCCGGGGGGGTATGCCGACCCGGCCGGCTCGGCGCGAACCGTCGCCCCCGGCCTGCCGGACCTGACCGATCTGCCCGACGACGGCTGGGCGGCGCGCTGGCGGTCCGCCGACACGACGGCCGGCAAGGCCGTCGCCGACGTCATCGAGGGGCTGGACCTGTCCGCGTCGCCGCGGCTGGCCCGCGAGCTGGTCGCACTGCTGGCGCCGCGGTCGACCCTGGTGCTCGGCTCGTCGCAGCCGCCACGTGACATCGCCCTGGCCACACCTGTCAGGGACGGGTTGCGCGTGGTGGCCAACCGGGGGGTCGCCGGTATCGACGGCACGGTGTCCACGGCGATCGGGGTGGCGCTGTCCGCCGGGCCCGGCGACGGCCCGACGGTTGCATTGATGGGTGACCTGACCTTCCTGCACGACCTCACCGGGCTGGTCATCGGACCGGACGAGCCGCGGCCGAATCTGACGATCGTGGTCAGCAACAACGACGGTGGCGCCATCTTCGGCACCCTGGAAGCGGGCGCCGACGCGCATGCGAACGCCTTCGAGCGCGTCTTCGGCACGCCCCACGGAACCGACCTGGCCGCGGTGGCCGGTGCCTTCGGGCACCGGCACACAGTGGCCCGGACCGCCGACGAGCTGGCCGCCGTCCTGCCGAACCCGGGCGGGGTGCAGGTGATCGAGGTGCCGACCTCCCGAGCCGACCTCGCCTCGACCCTGGCCGGGCTCGCCGAAACGGTCCGCGCCGTGCTGTAGCCCGAGCCGGACCCGGCCCCGGCCCGCCGGCACGCTCGGCAGGATCAGGTGATTCAGCCGGCGACCGCGGGCACGATCCAGGTCGACACCTGATCGGCGACCGCATCCGCGTCGAGCCGAGCCGGATCGTCCTTGCTGGAAACCGCGACCACCAGGCCGAGATCAGGGACAACCTCGATGAGCTGACCGGCCCGGCCGAAGGCGGCGAACGCCGGGTACCCGTGGGCGTCGGGCACCCACCACTGGTAGCCGTACCGGCTGCCATAGGCGTCGACGTGTCCTCGGGTCGACTCGGCCACCCATTCCGCGGGCACCAGCCGGGTGCCCTCCCAGACGCCGTCCTGGAGGTACAGCTGTCCGAGTTTGGCCATGTCCGGGGCGGTCAGCTTCAGGTCGCCGAAACCCACGTGCAGGCCGGTCGGGTCGACCGTCCAGGCGAAACCCGGCAGGGCGTTGTAGGCATCCAGGCTCAGGTCGACGGTCGCCTCCGCCGCCGGCCGGGTCGAGATTCCCAGCGGATCGAACAGCTTCTCCCGTGCGTAGTCCAGCACCGGCCGGCCGGTCGCCCGGACCAGGATGGCCGACAGCAGATGCGACCCCGAGCTGGCGTAGGCGAACGCGGTCCCCGGCGGGTTGACCGGCTCGGTGGACAGGGTGACCGCGGTCCAGTCGGCTGTCGGGCCGTACTTGTCGTTGAACAGCTCATCCTCCGGGAGACCGGAGGTCATGGTCAGGATCTCCTCCAGGGTCACCTGCGCCATCCCCGGTGCCATGCCGGTGGTTCGGTCCGGCAGCAGTTCGGCCAACGGAGCATCGACCCCAGGAATCAGACCCTCCGCGATGGCGATCCCGATCAGGGTGGACATCACGCTCTTGGTGACCGAGTACCCGTTGTGGAAAACGTCCGGTCCCGAATCGTCGGCGTAGTGCTCGGCCACGACCGCGCCGTCGACCTGGATGATCACCGACTGGACCAGCCGCTGGTAGCGCTCGGTGCCGAGCATCGTGCGCAGGCCGTCCTGGACGGCGGCGGCGTCGACCGACCCGCGCCGGCCGCTCGGCGATGCCCCGGGACTGTTCGCCGGCGCCGTCGCCGTGGCCGGCGACGCGGCGGGTGGTGCCGACGAGGTCGGCGGAGCCGTTGCGGGCGGCCCCCCGCACCCGGCGACGATGACGATCGCGACC
The DNA here is from genome assembly GCA_044223435.1 of Nakamurella sp. GTDB lineage: Bacteria > Actinomycetota > Actinomycetes > Mycobacteriales > Nakamurellaceae > Nakamurella. Next base: position 92,975 of record JBGALY010000012.1, on the reverse strand, counting down.
GTCGACAGCCGGCGGAGGGCGTACCCAGATCGAAAATCCGTCATCATGCACCCTAAACGGACTAAACGGATAAATCCAGAGCGGGTGTGGTCGGTGGGCGGCGTTTCACGACCAGGGCCAGCAGCGGCACCACGATGCTGACGGCGGAAAGCAGCAGCGAGAACGTGAGGACGGCCGCGGCCGGGACGATGACCAGCTTGAAGCTGTCGATCGCCGTGTGCAGGATGGCCGGTGCCCAGATGGTGCCGCGGCCCATGTCGAACAGGTGGGCGAACGGCACCGAGGTGACCGCGGCGACCAACAACGTGGCCGATCCGACCAGCGGGCCGGACGTGATGAAGATCGGCAGGTGGGCGACCGCGACCAGCGGCATCGTCCAGAGCACCGCCGCGCCGAACGAACGCCCCGCTCGCAGCCGGCGGTAGGCGTAGCCCCGCCAGACCGTTTCCTCGGCCAGGCCGTGGAAGGCGAAGATGCCGATCAGGAGCCAGGGCCAATCGGGCCGGAGTTGCACGACACTTCCGGTCATTGCGGTGAAAAGCGGGTAGACGAGCAGCACGAGCGCGCCGACGACACCCGCGGTGAGCACGGAGCGACCGGTCGGCCGAGCAAAGCCCAACCGGCGCAGCGCCTCCCGCGGGGGGAGGCGGTAGAGGATCCGTTCGACAACCAGCGCGGTGACCAGCACGACGGCGAGAATGGCCAGGCCGAAGCGCCCGGTCGGGTCGAGTTCGGCCGTGCCGAGCAGCACACCGAGCAGGACGGCAAAACCCAGCCCGAACCGCAGCCAACTGCCCGCCGACCGGATCGTGGTCGGTGTCCGGGGTTCCGCGGCATCGAGGGACGCGCTGGACGGTTCAGGATTCGCTCGCTGGCGCTCGCTCATCGGCCCGCCCTCCCGGAACGTCTCGCGGGCTCGGCTGTTCCGGCTCGGACGAGCCGATGATGGTGCCGAGGATTCGCTCGCTGGCGCTCGCTCATCGGCCCGCCCTCCCGGAACGCCTCGCGGGCTCCGCATCACGGAGCGCGGTTTCCCGGAGCGCGGGAATGGCGATCAGCGCGGCCGTGAGGGCAACGAACGGGGGCCCGATCGCGGCCCAGGCGAGGACGGCGAACGGCAGGATGCCGACCACCAGCAGCCCGCCGATGACGAGCCTCGACGCCGACCGCCAACCGGCCGCAATGATCAACGAGACACCGCCGACGGCGCCGACCAGCGCGAGGGCCGGTGGCGCACCGGCCGCCATCAGCAGTTGGCACCCGCCGAGGGTGCCGAGCAGGATCCGGAGCCAGTTGGCGGCCAGCACCCGGGCGGTGTCCGGCCAGCTGTCGATCGTCATCGTGGCGGCCAGGACCAGCAGCAGCGCCGCCGGGTACCACAGCCGACCGGCCGTACTCAGGCACAGCAGTCCTGGCCCGGCCAGCGCAAGAGCGCAGGCGGCCCGGCCGGCCACCGATAGGTTCGGATCGCGCTGCCGCAGGGCCGCCCAGCCCGCCGCCACCGACAGCGCGACGGTGAGCAGTCCCAGGGCGACCGGGGACGCCTTCGCGCCGGTCCATTCCGGGATCCGCGATCCGGCGCTCGCCTGCACGACGCCGGCGAGCAGGCCGAGCCCGCTGCCGGCCAGTCCCAACCCGGCGGCCCAACGATGCCGGTGCCCGGACGGCGACGACGCGTCGCCCCGATTCGCGCGGTCCGCCGGCCGGTGTCGTCGGTTCACCGGGTCACCTCGGCGACGTCGCGGCGCGGAGTGGGCCGTGCCGCCCGCACCGGATAACCGATCCGGAACGTCAGCAACGGTGCGCCGCCGTCCGGCAGCAGAGCGGCGAACCGGGGCGCCGATGTCGGCACCGCGCCGATCGCCGCCTCCCGGTCGATGCGCTCGGTGATCTGGTTCATGTGCTGCAGCGCCACGCCCTGGGTGGTCGCCGCCAGGTGGATCCGCTGGAGCAGGCGTCCGGCCTCCAACTGCGTGCGCCGCTCCTCCGGATGGATAGCGGTGATGACGCCGTACGCCGCGGCGGTCGCCGTATGCACCGAGCGGGTCTGCTCGACCCAGAACTCGTCGCCCGCCGATCTCGACGAGGCCGGGAGCAGCTTCGCGGCGCCGAGGGTAAGCGGGCCGAGCCCCTGACCGTCCAGGACCAGACCGTCCCGGTACCGCTGGACCTCGTCGTTGCTGCCGCGAAACCAGCCGAAGCCGTCGGCCGACTGCTGCTCGTCGGCGGTCAACGCCGTGGCCGCGTCGACGAGCAGGGCGCCGAGCGCCGCCCGGGCGGCGGCTTCGGTGATCCATTGCACCGCGATCCCGGCCGGCACAGCGTCGCCGATGAACGCGGACAGCAGGTCGTTCGGTACCGGCCGGCCGTCGTACGGTCCGCGGTTGGTGTGCCGCTCGCCGATCGCGTCGTACAGCGGGCTCGCCACGGCCGGACCGGCGACCAGGGCGACGTGCGCCACCCGGTCACCGTCCGCACCATCGGGCAACCACGCGACAGACGGCTCCAGCCCGCGGGCCCGGCAACCGAGCACCAGGTTCTCCACTGCGCAGCCCAGCCCGACGTACTGCTCGCGGCCGAAGGGGTCGACCGTGCCGGTCGTGCGGGTGCGGTCGACATAGACGTCGATGGCGTCCGCGCCGACGCCGAAGATCCACGGTTGGGTGTTGTGCGGGCTCGCGGCCAGCACTGCTGCGGCGACGGCGCCCAGCGGCCCCGGGGTGTCCCGCCACGACCGCCACGGCGCGTAGGCGTCACCGCCGCCGGGGTCGAGCACGGCGGTGTCGAAGACCCGGTAGCTGAGCGCCCCGGCCCCGGCGACCAGCACCGTGGCCGCACCGAAGCCCACGACGCGCAGCATTTTTCGCCGGGACCAGGCGGCGGGCTGGGCTCCGTCCACCGATCCGCCGGGGGAGTCCGGCCGCGGCCGGACCGTTCGTGTCGCCGTCATCATCGTGTGCCGCCTCGTCAAGGTGTCGCTCCGTGGACCCGGCCGTCGCCGGCTGTGCTCGACCATCGGTCGCGGCCGGGTACCGGCGCATCACCCCCCGGTCGGGAGCACCCGGGGTACCCCCGGGACCCGGCCTCCCGGACGGCCGCGCCCTCGGGTCGGCATCCCTACCCGGGTGATCCCCGCCCCGGGTGCAGCGGGACCACCCAGGCTGTGGGCATGCTGGGCGGCAGCCGACCCGCCGTCGTGGGAAATGAAAGGGGGGACAGGAACGTGACCGGACACTGTGAGCTGACGGTCGCGGGCAACGTGGCCCGATCGGTGCTCGACACGATCGGGACCCGATTCGAGGTGAGGGCGGTGCGCCATCCCGACCACCGCGTCGCCGGGACGGTGCTGACCGTCGCCGGGGTCGACCAATCGGCGGTCCGCGCGCTGATGATCATGCTGTGGGATTCGGGCCATGACGTGCTGGCGATGTCGACCGTCGCCGGCGGGGCGCTCGGTGCCGGGCCGCGGCCGGGGTGAGCGTGGGCCGGCCGGTCGGGATCCGGGCACGTCAGATCAGGCCGAGGTCCCGAGCGGTGGCGACCGCCTCCTGCCGGGACGCCACCCCGAGCTTGCGGTAGAGGCTCTTGTTGTAGGCCTTGACGGTGTTGACCGACAGGAACATCGCCCGACCGATCTCCCGCTGGGTCGCCGAACCCGGCAGCAGCCGAAGGATGGACAGCTCGCGGTCGGTCAGTTCCTCGGCGAGCACCCCGGACCGCCGGGCGGAGCGTGCGGCGATCTGCCCGATCCGTGTCTGGGCCTGATCCACCAGCCGCATCGCGTACGGGGTCACCGGTTCGTCGTCGACGGCCTCCCGCGCCCGGGTCACCGACGCGCGGGCCGCCGAGCGGTCGCCGCAACCGAGCTCGGCGTCGGCCAGGAAGACCAGTGCCAGCACGAACGACGTTCTGAGGGCGGCAATTTCGGCCATCGCGGCGGCCCGGGTGAGCCGATCCCGGGCCAGTTCGGCGTCACCGGTTCGGTAGTCGCGTCGACCCTGCACCACTCGGAGCAGCGCCAGCACCGGACCGGCCCCGTGGCCCCACCGGCGTTCCGCGTCGTCGGCGAGCGGGACCGCCTCGCGCAGCAGGGCTTCCAGATCCGCGTCCCGGCCGAGTTCGAGCAGGCTCAGCCCCAGGTTGCCGCCGATCTGCAGGGTGACGCCGGGTGACCAGGCCATGGAGTCCCGATCGCGCCAGGTGTCGACAAGGATGTCGATCGCCTCGGCGAACCGGCCGTCCCGAGCGAGCGCGCTGCCCCACGCGGCCAGCGCGATCGGCAGTCCTTCGCCACCCGCCGCGGATTCCAGCTCGACGGCGTGCCGGCAGAGCTCGACGGCCCGGGCGGATTCGGGGTCAGGCGTGCCGATCACGGCCCGCAACATCATCGACGCCGCCGGCGCACTGCTCCACCCGGGGATCGTGGTCGTCGCGGCGGCGATTCCTTCGTCGCAGCGGTCGAGCCAGCGGGGAACCAGATCCAGGCGGCCGCTGGTCGCCGACGCGTAGGCCAGGCGGACGGCGAGCCGGGGTTCGACCGCCGACCGGGGGAGCAGCTCGCCGAGCGCGCGGAAGCCGGCCGCTTCGCCGCGGGCGAGGAACACCGGTTCGGTCGACGTGAGCAGGTCGGCGGCGGCGGCCGGGTCGCCCGCGGCGAGCAGGTGACGGACGGCATCGTCGTTGCGCCCCTGTTCCTGAAACCATCCGGCCGCCCGGCGGAGCATGGACCGGTCGTCGGCCTCCGACCGACCCGATCCGCGCAGCAGGACGTCACGAAACAGGTGGTGGCAGCGGTACCACTCGTGGTCGTCGTCAAGGGCGACCAGGAACAGATCGGCCCGATCCAGCTCTCGCAACACCGCAGCCGAGCCGGTGACCGCCAGCGCGGCGTCGCACAGCGGCCCGGACAGCCGCTCCAACGGTGCGGTGCGGGCCAGCAGCTCCCGCTGGTCCGGGGTGAGGGCCGGCAGCACCTCGGCGGCGAAGTAGTCGAGCAGATGCCGATCCGCCCCGTGCGCGGCGTGGGTGCTCGCCCCGCTGACCCGGCGGGCCAGCCCGGCGAGGTGCAGCCCCGCCGCCCAACCCTCCGTCCGCCGCCACACCTCGGCGGCCTCGGCGGGGTCCAGATCGGCTCCGGACACCGCCCCGACCAGTGCGGCCGCCTCGTCGGGCGAGAGCCGGAGATCGTCGGCGCGCACCTCGGTCAGCTGACCTTTGGCCCGCATCCGGGCGAGCGGCAGCGGTGGATCGGCCCGGCCGGCGATGACGACTCGCAGGGCAGCGGGCAGGTAGGTCACGAGAAATTCGACGCTCTCGTGGATGCGGGGATCGCGCACCGTATGGAAGTCGTCCAGCACGAGGACGTGGGGGACGGTGGACGTCGCCAGCTCGTTGAGCAGCAAGGGGAGGGCGAGCTGGATCGGGTCGACGCCCGGCGCCGCCAGCGCGTCCAGGGCCGCTGAGCCGATCTCGTCGTCGGTCTCGTGCAGCGCCAGGAGGACGTAGGTCCAGAACCGGGTGGACTCGTCGTCACCCTCGTCGAGACAGACCCAGGCGACCCGGGTCGGCGCGCCGGGGTCCGACGCCCACGAGGCCAACAGGCTCGTCTTGCCCCAGCCGGCGGGCGCCACGACCACGGTCAGCGGGGTTCCGGGGGTCCGCAGCCGCTGTTCCAGGTCGGTACGGCGCACGGTGCCCGGACGGGCCGGCGGGATGCGTCGTTTGATCGTCAGAAGAGCACCGACGGGACGGTCGGAGCTCATCGAGCTGCTGTCCGCGGCCGGCCCACCACCCGAGGAAGTCTGCCAGCCGGGCCCGCGCCGGGACAGACCCGCGGGGACCGGCTCAGCCCACCCGGCTGATGGTTCCCCGGTCGTCCTTGCGCAGCGACCGGGAGATCACCAGACGCTGGATCTGGTTGGTGCCCTCGAAGATCTGCATCACCTTGGCCTCGCGCATGTACCGCTCGACCGGGAAGTCCGTGGTGTAGCCGTAGCCGCCGAGCACCTGGACCGCGTCCGTGGTCACCTTCATCGCGTTGTCCGTCGCAACCAGCTTGGCGACGGAGGCCTCGCGGCCGAACGGCATGCCCTGGTCGCGCAGCCGCGCGGCGTGCAGGTAGGTGGCCCGGGCCGCCTGGACCGCGGCCTCCATGTCGGCGAGCAGGAAGCCCAGGCCCTGGTGGTCGATGATCGGCCGGCCGAACGTCTCCCGTTCCCGGGCGTAGGCGACGGCCCGGTCCAGCGCCCCCTGGGCCAGGCCGGTGGCGACCGCCGCGATGCCCAGCCGGCCGCTGTCCAGCGCGGCCAGTGCGATCTGCAGCCCCTGGCCCTCGTCGCCGATCCGCCGCTCGACCGGGATGCGCACGTCGGAGAGCAGCATGGTCGCCGTCGTGGAGCCGGTGAGCCCCATCTTGTGCTCGGGCGGATCGGCGCTCAGACCCGGGGTGTCCGCCGGCACGAGGAAACTGGAGATGCCGGTCCGGTCGCCGGCGGTGCGGGCCATCACCAGGTAGAAGTCGGCCTCGCCGCCGTGCGTCGTCCAGGCCTTCGCGCCGTTCAGGACGTACTCGTCCCCGTCCCGCCGGGCCGTCGTGCGCATGGCCGCCGGGTCGGAGCCGGCCTGCGCCTCCGATAGGCAGTAGGCGCCGAGCAAACTGCCGGCCAGCAGGTCGGGCAGCCATCGCGCGCGCTGCTCCGCCGTGCCGTAGAAGGCCAGCGGGAAGCAGCTCAGGACGTGCACGCTCATCCCGACGCCGACGCTCGCCCAGACTGCGCCGACCTCCTCCAAGACCTGCAGGTACACCTCGTAGGGCTGCCCGCCGCCACCGAGCTCCACCGGGTACGGCAGGCCGAGCAGGCCCGTCTCGCCGAGCATCGCGAAGACCTCACGCGGAAAGTCGGCGGCGGCCTCGTGCTCGGCGGCGCGCGGCGCGAGTTCGCGCGCCGCGATCTCCCGGACCAGTTTGAGCAGGTCCACTGCCTCGTCGGTGGGCAGCAGGCGGCGAGCCGGCACCGGGTCCTCCTCGGCGGTGAGTGTGACGTTCGCTGGCTGCCCGCGACTGTACGCACCGGCCGCGGACCCGATGTGGCATCGTGCCGAAGGCCCCGGTGGACCGGCTGGGTGAGGTGAGCTGGGAGGTCGGGTGAGCGAGCGTCAGCGGGCGAACCGTCGGGACGGGTGCCCCTCCCGAGACCGGGGCGCCGGGCCGGCGACGCGACACGGGCAGGGATCGGCGTGAGCTGGTGGGAGGCGCTGGCCGTGTTCGCGGCGGGGATCGGCGCCGGCACGATCAACGTCGTCGTCGGGTCCGGCACGCTGATCACGTTTCCCGTGCTGCTGTCGGTCGGCCTGTCGCCGTTGACCGCGAACGTGACGAACACGCTGGGCCTGGTCCCGGGCTCGTTCACCGGGGCCTGGGGCTACCGGCGGGAGCTCACCGGGCAGCGGCGGTCGCTGATCATCCTGGGCAGCGCATCGGTGATCGGCGCGATCGCCGGCGCGCTGCTGCTGCTCGTCCTGCCGCCGGCCGCGTTCAAGGCGATCGTGCCGGTGCTGATCGCGCTGGCCCTGGTGCTGGTGCTGGCCGGTCCGGCCATCAACCGGCGGGTGGCTGCCCGCGGGAAGCTGCGGGATCCGGAACGGCCCGGGCCGGGCCTGTGGGCCGGCATCCTGGGCTGCGGCGTGTACGGCGGGTACTTCGGGGCGGCGCAGGGCGTGCTGATGATGGGCCTGATGGGGGCGCTGCGCGGGCCCGACATGCAGCGCAACAACGCCATGAAGAACATGCTGACCGGACTGGTCAACGGCGTCGCCGCGGTGGTGTTCATCGTCGTCGCCGAGCCGGACTGGCCGTACGTGGCGCTGGTCGCCGCCGGCTCCACGGTCGGCGGGTTCGTCGGCGCGAAGATCGGCCGCCGGCTCCCGCCACCGGTGCTGCGCGGGGTCATTGTCGTGGTCGGCCTGATCGCGATCGCCAAGCTCGTCACCAGCTGAGTCCCCGGACGATCACCGACGCGTCGCCGGCCGGGAGTGTCATGCTCGATGTCATCTGCGACCAACCCGCCACCCACCCCATCGAAGGGATGCCCCGATGACGCCACCACCGTTCCGGTTCGGCTACAAGGCGTCGGCCGAGCAGTTCGGGCCGAGCGAGCTCGCCGATATCGCCGTGAGTGCGGAGGCGCACGGGTTCGACTCGGTGTTCATCTCCGATCACCTGCAGCCCTGGCGGCACGACGGCGGCCACGCCCCCGCGTCGTTGCCGTGGCTCGGCGCGGTCGGCGCCCGGACGTCCCGGGTGATTCTGGGGACGTCGGTGCTGACGCCGACGATCCGGTACCACCCCGGCGTGATCGCGCAGGCCTTCGCCACGCTCGGGTCGATGTATCCCGGCCGGATCGTGCTGGGGGTGGGGACCGGCGAATCGCTGAACGAGGTGCCGCTGGGGTTGGCCTGGCCGGAACAGAAGGAGCGGTTCGCCCGGCTCAAGGAGTCGGTGAACCTGATCGAACAGCTCTGGTCGGGGGAGCGGGTCACGTTCGAGGGCACCTACTACCGCACGGACAAGGCGACGATCTACGACCGCCCGGAGCTGCCGGTGCCGATCTACATCGGCGCGTCAGGACCGGCGGCGACCCGGCTGGCCGGGCGGATCGCCGACGGGTTCATCACCACCTCGGGCAAGGCCCCGTCGCTGTACACCGACACGCTGCTGCCGGCCTTGCGGGAGGGCATCGAGAAGGCCGGCCGCAGCTCCGACGACGTGGACACCCTGATGGAGATGAAGGTGTCCTTCGACCACGACAAGGAACGCGCGCGGCAGGACACCCGGTTCTGGGCGGCGCTGGCCCTCAAGCCGGAGCAGAAGGCCGGGGTCGAGGATCCCCTGGAGATGCAGCGGCTGGCCGAGGAGTTGCCGATCGAGCAGGCGGCGTCCCGGTGGATCGTCTCCGACGACCCCGATGAACACCTCGAGAAGATCGGCACCTACCTCGATCTCGGGTTCCGGCATCTGGTGTTCCACGCGCCGGGGCCGGACCAGGAACGGTTCCTGGAGCTCTACGGCACCGAGATCCTGCCCCGGCTGCGAGCCCGGGTCGCCGCGAGTTGAGCCGGGAGGCGTGCGACCCGCCGCAGCCCACCCCGCCGGGGAGCGCTGGAGGCCACCCCCGGCCGGGGTTCGCTGATCAAACCCGCGCCGACTGTCTGGTTTGCCTGGTTTGTGGACGGATTTGATCAGCCTGGCGTCGTGGGGTCGCGGCGCGGGCTGATCAAATCCGTGCCGACGGCCCGGTTTGCCCGCTTTCCCCGCGGATTTGATCAGCGCGGCGGGGTGGCGCCGACGCGTTGATCAGCGCGGCTGGGACGCGCCGACGCGTTGATCAGCGCGGCCGGGTCGCGCAGGCGCCGGTCAGGCCGTGGACTCCAAGGCGTCCCGCACGGGGATCATCTTGATCTGGGCCTCGCGAGCCTCGGTCTCCGGATCGGAATCGGCGACAATGCCGCACCCGGCGAGCAACCGGACGCTGCGCCCGTTCACCTGCGCGCAGCGCAGCGCGATCGCGAACTCGCCGTCCCCGCGGGCGTCGACCCAGCCGACCGGGGCGGCGTACCGGCCGCGGTTCATCGGCTCCAGCTCGCGGATCACCTGGCGGGCTGCGTCGGTCGGGCTGCCACCCACCGCCGCCGTCGGATGCAGGCGGGCGGCCAGCTCCAACGCCGTCGGGGTGACGTCGCCCAGGTGCCCGGTGATGTCGGTCGACAGGTGGGTGAGATTGGCCAGCTCCAGGGGGGACGGCTCGGCGGGTACGTCGAGCTGATCGCAGACGGCGGCCAGCACCTCGCTCACCGATCGGACCGCATATTCATGCTCGGCCACATCCTTCGAGCTGTGCAACAGCCCGGCGGCCACGGCATCGTCGTGGTGCTCCGGCCACGCGGTGCCGGCCAGGACCCGGGATGCGATCTCGTGGCCGTGCCGCCGGATCAGCAGTTCGGGACTGGCGCCCACCAGGCCCTCGATGTCGAAGGTCCAGCACCCGGGATATTCGGCGGCCAGCCGCCGCAGCAGCAGGCGCTCGTCGACCGGCCGTTCGGCCGTGGCGACCAGATCGTGGGCCAGTACGACCTTCTCCAGTTCGCCGCGCCGGATCCGTTCGGCCGCGGCCGCCACCGCCGTGGTGAACCCGGCGACCGACAGATCGGCATCGGCGTAGCTGATCCGGCCGGGGGTGCGCACCGGTTTCACCGTGGGCGCGGGAGCGGTCGAATCGTCCGCGCCGATGCGGGTGAGGAACCCGCCGGCGGCCGACCGGCCGACCACCACCTGCGGGACCACGGCGACCGCAACGTCCGCATCGTCGAATCCCAGCGACACGAACGCCAGCGGTCCGGTACCCGGCTCGCCGATCGGGTCGGCCACCCGCAGGCCCGCCCGGACCTCGTCGAACCACTCCTGGACCCGCGCGGCGGCGCCCGGTCCGGTGGTGGTGAACCGGGCGTGCTGGCCCCAGCCGACCAGGCCATGGCCGCCGCGGACGAAGCACACCGAACCGGTCGGGCCGGGCAGCCGGGCGAGCAGGGCCGCGGTCGAATCGGCAGCCGATTCGATGGGTGCAGCACCGGGGCCGTCGAGCCGGGTCGTCACTGCCGAGCCCAGGAGGCGGGTGGTCGGCGAGGCGGTCACGAGCGCCCACACTAGTCGGCCGACGGAAGTCGACCTGTCGGATGGGACACGACTCACCCAGACCGAGTGGCCGCGGTGCCGTCCTACACTGCGGCCATGACGGCGATCCCGGCCGCGAGGCCCGACAGCGGCCCGAGTCCGGCGCCGCGGGCCCGTGGGCCCCGGGTCTGGCGGTGGGCCGGCCGGTTGGTCGCGCTGATCGTCCTGGCCGTCACCATCATGATGGTCGCCCTGGCCATCGGCATGCGGCTCAACGATCGGGCGATCGACGAGCACCCGGCGACGGCCAACGCCACCGTCCTGTCGGTGTCCCCGCTCCGGACCGGGATCGAGTTCGTGGACGCCAACGGCGCGACGATCCGGCCGGAGGGCGGCGTGCTCTACCCGGGCCTGTTGTCGGTCGGTCAACAGTTCGTCGTGGAGTACTCCACGGTCGACCCCCAGATCGCCCGGGTGGCCGGCCGAACCGCGTCGGTGGGCAGCATCATGATTGCGGTCACCCTGGCGGTGACCTACCTGGTGGCCGTCCCGTTGCTGTGGTGGTGCCACCGACGTGCGCGGATGCCGATGAGCCGGCTGCTGTTCGGCGCGCGGCGCCCGCCCGGACATGCGGCCGCCCGGCCGGCCTCGACCGTCTGAGCAGGTCGGGATCGGTAAGCTACCGGGCGATCGGCCGCTGGTTCGCCGCCGGCACGGGCCGGCATCCTGCTGCCGCGGCGGCCGCTCCGGGAGGGCACACGATGAACAGGGCGGATCTGGCCAAGCAGCCGCGACAGGTCGCCGCGATGTTCGACGAGGTCGCGCCGAAGTACGACCGGACGAACACCGTGCTGTCCATGGGTCGCGACCGGCGCTGGCGCCGGCACGCCGTGCGCGCCCTGCAGTTGCGGCCGGGCCAGCGGGTGCTCGACGTCGCCGCCGGCACGGCGGTGTCCACCAAGGCGCTCGCGGCCACGGGCGCCTGGGCGGTGGCGACCGATTTCTCGGTCGGCATGCTGGCCGCGGCCCGTGCCGGTGCCCGCCAGTTGCCCCGGGTCGCGGGAGACGCGATGCGACTGCCCTTCGCGGACGAGTCCTTCGACGCGGTCACGATCTCCTTCGGCCTGCGCAACGTCGAGGATCCCGCGGCGGCGCTGCGTGAATTCGCCCGAGTGGTCCGCCCCGGCGGGCAGCTGCTGGTCTGCGAGTTCTCCCGGCCCCGGCCGGCCCCGATCCGCCTGGGCTACTCCTGGTACCTGCGGACCGTGCTGCCGTTGCTGGCCCGCCGGGTGTCCTCCAACCCGGAGGCCTACACCTACCTGCAGGAAACCATCGACGCCTGGCCGGACCAGGCGTCGTTGGCCCGGATGATCGCCCGGTCCGGCTGGACCGACGTGGTGTGGAAGAACATGACCTTCGGGGTCGTCGCGCTGCACCATGCCGTTCGCCGGTCGGACGGGGACGCCGGGTCACCCGCCCAGCTCCACCCGCCCGCCCAGCCCCACCCGTTCTGACCCGCCACCCCCGTGATTTCTCGCGCCGTGTGGTGGGTCCTACACTGTTGCCCATGAGTTCGTGAACGAATTCACAAACTCACCGCCGGGGATGCCGCCGCTTGCCCCAGCCAGCACCGATCTGCAGCGATGCGGGGAAGGATCGGAGATGACCCTGTCCAGTCCGGTCTCGGACCCGGACACCGTGGCCGACGTCATCGTCGTCGGAGCGGGACCGGCGGGTTCGACCCTCGCCACGCACCTCGCCCGGGCCGGGGTCGACGTCCTGCTGCTGGAGAAGTCGACGTTCCCGCGGGAGAAGGTCTGCGGGGACGGCCTGACGCCGCGTGGCGTCAAGCAGGTCCTCGCGCTGGGCATCGACGTGTCCGGCCCGGAGTGGATCAAGAACAAGGGTCTGCGGGTGATCGGCGGCGGCACCAGCCTGGAACTGCCCTGGCCGGTGCTGGAGGATTTCCCCGATTTCGGCCTGGTCCGCACCCGCCGCGACTTCGACGATATGCTGGCCACCCTCGCGGTGAAGGCCGGCGCCCGGCTGCGGATGGCGACCACGGTCAAGGAGCCGATCGTCGACGAGCGCAGCGGGCGGATCCTCGGGGTCACCGCCCGGACCGCGGACGGCCCGATCCAGTTCCGGGCCCCCCTCGTGCTGGCCTGCGACGGGGTGTCCGCCCGGGTCGCGGTCGGCATGGGCATCAACAAGCGGGAGGACCGCCCGCTGGGTGTCGCCGTCCGGCGGTACTACCGCAGCGAGGCGCGCACCCACGACGATTACCTGGAGTCCCACCTGGAACTGTGGGACCGCAGCAACCCGGCCAAGCCGACCCTGCTGCCCGGTTACGGCTGGATCTTCGGTCTCGGCGACGGCACCGTCAACGTCGGTCTGGGCATGCTCAACTCCTCGAAGGCCTTCGGCCGTACCGATTACCGGGCGTTGCTGCGCCGCTGGTTGGACGGCACCCCGGAGGAATGGGGCCTGCGCGAGGAGAACGCGATCGGCTCGATCGGCGGCGCCGGCCTGCCCATGGGCTTCAACCGCACCCCGCACTACAGCAACGGGCTGCTGCTGGTCGGTGACGCGGGGGGTGCCTGCAACCCGTTCAACGGCGAGGGCATCGCGTACGCGATGGAGTCCGCCGCGCTGGCTGCTGACGCCGTGCTGCAGGCCCTCGGTCGGCCCGACGGGCCCAGCCGGGAGGCGGCACTGCACGGCTACGCCACCGCGATGAAGGAACATCTGGGCTCGTACTACCGTCTCGGCGGCATCTTCTCCGGCCTGATCGGCAAGCCGGCGGTGATGAAGACGGCGACCCGTCTCGGGTTGCCCCGCAAGGATCTGATGTACCTGGTGCTCAAGGTGCTGGCCGGGTTGTACGACAGCCGCGGTGGGGACTGGGCGGACCGGGTGACCCGGGCCCTGGTCAAGGTGGCGCCCAGTGTGTGACCAGCGCCGGTCCGCACCGTCCCGGCTCGCCCACCGCACGCCCGTCGCCGCCGATGGAGGGACCGATCGATGACGAGCACGTACCTGCCCGTGGTCATCCTGTTGGTCGTCGTCGCCGGCTTCGCGGTGACGATGGTGACGGTGGTCAGCGACGCGCTGGGCCCGCGCCGGTTCAACCGGGCCAAGATCGACCAGTACGAGTGCGGGATCCAGCCCACCCCGCTGCCGGCCGGCACCGCCGGGCGGTTCCCGATCAAGTTCTATCTGACCGCGATGTTGTTCATCGTGTTCGACATCGAGATCGTCTTCCTCTACCCGTGGGCCCAATCGGCCGTGGCGCTGGGTGTGCTCGGGTTGGTGGAGATCATCCTGTTCATCGTCACCGTCGCCGTCGTCTACACCTACGCGTGGCGCCGCGGCGGCCTCGACTGGGACTGAGCCACCGTCCCGGGCCCCGCCGCGCCCGGGACCACCGCCACCGCCCGGATATCCGAACACCGCCGCGTTCGAGAAGGGAGCAGGACACATGGGCCTGGAAGAGAAGCTGCCCAACGGGGTTCTGCTGACCAGCGTGGAGAAACTGGTCAACTGGACCAGAAAGGCGTCGTTGTTCCCCGCGACGTTCGGTCTGGCCTGCTGCGCGATCGAGATGATGACAACCGGCGCCCCCCGGTACGACCTGGGCCGGTTCGGCATGGAGGTGTTCCGGGCCTCGCCCCGGCAGGCCGACCTGATGATCGTCGCCGGCCGGGTCAGCCAGAAGATGGCGCCGGTGCTGCGGCAGATCTACGACCAGATGGCCGAGCCGAAGTGGGTGCTGTCGATGGGCGTGTGCGCCTCGTCGGGCGGCATGTTCAACAACTACGCGATCGTGCAGGGCGTCGACCACGTCGTCCCGGTGGACATGTACCTGCCGGGCTGCCCGCCGCGCCCGGAGATGTTGATCGACGCGATCCTCAAGCTGCACGCCAAGATCATGGACGAGCCGCTGAACGCCAGGCGGGCCGCCGAGACCGAGGGGCAGCGCACCGAGCTGGTCGCTTCGTCGGTCCGGTACGGCAAGCTGCCGGCCCCGATCGGTACGCCCGAGGTCAACGTCCAGGCACTGGAAGCGGGCCGCACATGAACGAGGCTTGCCGAGTGAATCAGCGGAACAGCGGCGGCGCCCGCATTCGGGCGACCGAGCCTGCGAGGCGTCCGGAAAGGGCGGCGGCATGACCACCCCATCGGGCACCGGGCCGGCCGCCCAGCCGGATCGCAGTTCCGTCGACGCCCCGGCCGAGAAACCGTCGGGCACCACGTCGGACGCCTCGGCGCAGGGCGGTGAGTCGACGCTCCCGGCCGCGCAGGCGCTGCACCAGCCGTCCGCGCCGGTGCCGGCCACCGGGGCGCAGCGGCACGGCATGTTCGGCGCGCACGGATCGGGGGACACCTCCGGCTTCGGCCTGCTGGTCAGCGAGCCGTACACGCCGGCGCCGGCCGAGCGGCCGTACGGCGGCTGGTTCGACGAGGTGGCCGACGCGTTGCTGGCGGCCATGCAGGAGCGGTCCATCCCGCCGCTGGCGCTGCTGCAGACCACCGTGGCCAACGGGGAGATCACCTTTTACATCCACCGCGACTTCCTCACGGTGATGCTCTGGGCGGTCCGGGACGACCCGTCGTTGCGGTTCGAGCTGGCCTCGTCGATCTCCGGCGTCGACTACGGGGAGGACGTGGCCAAGCGGCTACACGTGGTCTACGAGCTCACCTCGATGACCTACCGGCGGCGCATCCGCCTGGAGGTCGCGGTGGACGTCGACGACGCCCACGTCCCGTCGGCCGTCGCGGTGTACCCGACCGCGGACTGGCACGAGCGCGAGATCTGGGACATGTTCGGCATCCAGTTCTCCGGCCACCCGGGTCTGACCCGGATCCTGATGCCGGACGACTGGCTGGGCCACCCGCAACGCAAGGACTACCCGCTCGGCGGCATCCCGGTCGAATACAAGGGAGCCGAGATCGCCGCCCCGGATCAGCGGAGGTCGTACTCATGACCGACCAGCAGGACGCCGGGACGCGGTTCGCGGAGGACTTCCTCTCGCCCGACGACCAGGACAGCGCGACCCGGATCCGGCAGGCCCGGGGTACCGACACCACCGAGGGCCGGATGTTCACGGTCACCGGCGGCGACTGGGACGACCTGGTCACCGAGACCGACTTCGAGCACGACGAACGCATCATCATCAACATGGGTCCGCAGCACCCGTCGACCCACGGCGTGCTGCGGCTCATCCTCGAGCTCGAGGGCGAGACCGTCGTGCAGGCGCGGTCGGTGATCGGCTACCTGCACACCGGCATCGAGAAGTCCTGCGAGTACCGCACCTGGACCCAGGGCGTCACCTTCGTCACCCGGGCCGACTACCTGTCGCCGGCATTCAACGAGGCCGTCTACTGCATGGCGGTGGAGAAGCTGCTCGGCATCGAGGTGCCGCCGCGGGCCCAGGTGATCCGGGTGCTGCTGATGGAGCTGACCCGCATCACCTCGCACCTGGTCGCGCTGGCCACCGGCGGCATGGAGCTGGGCGCGCTGACCGGCATGACCGCCGGCTTCCGCGAGCGCGAAGAGGGCCTGCACCTGATGGAGTTCCTGACCGGCCTGCGGATGAACATGGCGTTCATCCGGCCGGGCGGGGTCGCGCAGGATCTGCCGGAGAACGCCCGGGAGCGGATCGACGCCTTCATCACGATCATGGACCAGCGGCTGCCGGAGTACGACAAGCTGCTGACCGGCCAGCCGATCTGGAAGGCGCGCACCGTCGGTGTCGGCTACCTGCCGCTCGAGGGCTGCATGCAGCTGGGGATCACCGGCCCGATCCTGCGTTCGGCAGGGCTGCCCTGGGACCTGCGCAAGACGATGCCGTACTGCGGGTACGAGACCTACGACTTCGAGGTCCCGGTGCTGTCCGAGGCCGACTGCTACGCCCGGTTCCTGTTGCGGCTGGCCGAGATCCACGAGTCGCTCAAGATCATGAAGCAGTGCAACGAGCGGCTGCGCGAGCCCGGGCCGGTGATGGTCGGCGACCCGAAGATCGGGTGGCCGGCGCAGCTGTCGATCGGTTCGGACGGCATGGGCAACTCCCTGGAGTACATCCGCAAGATCATGGGCCAGTCGATGGAGTCGCTGATCCACCACTTCAAGCTGGTGACCGAGGGCTTCCACGTACCGGCCGGCCAGGCCTACGTCGGCATCGAGAACCCCCGCGGCGAGCTGGGCTGCCACGTCGTCTCCAGCGGCGGCACCCGGCCGTGGCGGGTCCACCTGCGCGACCCCGGGTTCGTCAACCTGCAGGCGATGCCGGCCATGTCCGAGGGGTCGATGATCGCCGACGTCGTCGCGGCCGTCGCCTCCATCGATCCCGTCATGGGCGGGGTCGACCGATGACCGGGACGAAGGGAGTGGGGCGGGGATGAGCGAGACCAACCGCAGGATCGGTGTCCCGGTCTTCCTGGACACCGGCGTCGTCTTCGACGCGCTGACCCACGAGCGGGCGGCCGAGCTGATCGCCCGCTACCCGGTGTCCCGGTCGGCGCTGCTCCCGCTGCTGCACCTGGTGCAGTCGGTGGAGGGTTGCGTGTCCCAGCCGGGCATCGAGTTCTGCGCGGCGCAGCTGGGGCTGACCGAGGCCGAGGTCTCGGCGGTCGCCACGTTCTACACCATGTACAAGCGCACCCCGTGCGGCGAGCACCTGGTGTCGGTCTGCACCAACGCGCTGTGCGCGGCCCTGGGTGGGGACGCCATCTACGCCACCCTGTCCCGCCGGCTGGGCGGGATCGGGCACGAGGAGACGGCCGGTGAGCCCGGTACCACGGGGTCGATCACGCTGGAGCACGCCGAGTGCCTGGCCGCCTGCGACTTCGCCCCGGTGCTGACCGTCAACTACGAGTACTTCGACAACCAGACCCCGGACAGCGCCCTGGATCTGGTGAACGAGCTGCAGCAGGGCCGCAAGCCGCACCCCACCCGCGGCGCGCCGCTGACCGACTTCCGGTCCACCGAGCTCGAGATCGCCGGTATCTTCCCGGATCTGGCGGATCGGGTGGAGGCGCCGACCGCGTCCGAGCCCACCCTGCGCGGCGCGGTGCTGGCCGAGCAGACCGGCCAGCGGGCGCCCGTCATGCCCGAGACCGTCGTGTTCCCACCGCTGCCGGAGAAGAAGTGAGGTCCCGGTGACCCAGACCCCAGACGCCACCGCGCCGCTGACCCCGGTGCTCACCCGCCGGTGGGCCTCCCCCCGGTCGTGGGACATCGGCACCTACCGTCAGCTCGACGGCTACCAGGCGGTGCGCACCGCCCTGACCGTCGAGCCGGACCGGTTGATCGAGCTCGTGAAGAACTCGGGCCTGCGCGGCCGGGGCGGCGCGGGCTTCCCGACGGGCCTGAAGTGGTCGTTCCTGCCCAAGGGCGGCACGAAGCCGCACTACCTGGTGATCAACGCCGACGAGGGTGAACCGGGCACGTGCAAGGACATCCCGCTGATGATGGCCGACCCGCACTCGCTGGTCGAGGGCTGCATCATCACCTGCTACGCCATCCGCGCGCCGTTCTGCGCCATCTACATCCGGGGCGAGGCGGTGCACGCGATCCGCCGGGTGGCCAACGCGGTCCGGCAGGCCAAGGCGGCCGGCTTCCTCGGGCGCAACATCCTGGGCACCGGGTACGACCTGGAGATCGTGGTGCACGGCGGCGCCGGCGCCTACATCTGCGGCGAGGAGACGGCGCTGCTGGACTCCCTGGAGGGCCGGCGCGGCCAGCCGCGGCTCAAGCCGCCGTTCCCGGCGGTGGAGGGCCTGTACGCCAGCCCGACCGTGGTCAACAACGTCGAGACCATCGCGTCCGTACCGACGATCGTGATGGGCGGGTCGGACTGGTACCGGTCCATGGGCACCGAGAAGTCGCCCGGACCGAAGATCTACTCGCTGTCCGGCCACGTGACCCGGCCCGGGCAGTACGAAGCCCCCATGGGCACCACCCTGCGCCAGCTGCTGGCCAGCGCCGGCGGCATGCGTGACGGCATCCCGCTGAAGTTCTTCACCCCGGGCGGGTCGTCCACGCCGATCTTCACCCCCGAGCACCTGGACGTGCCGCTGTCGTTCGACGACGTGGCCGCAGCCGGATCCATGCTCGGCACGACCGCGCTGATGTGCTTCAACCAGACCGTGTCCGTGCCGTGGGCGGTCTGGAAGTGGCTGGAGTTCTACAAGCACGAGTCGTGCGGCAAGTGCACCCCGTGCCGGGAGGGCACCGGCTGGCTGGTGCAGATCCTGCGCCGTGTCGTCACCGGGCACGGCACGCTGGAGGACCTGGACACCCTGGCCGACGCCGCCGGCAACATCGCCGGGCGGTCCTTCTGCGCCCTCGGTGACGCCGCGGCGACGCCGATCCTGTCCTCCTTCAAGTACTTCCGGTCCGAGTTCGAGGACCTGGTGACCGGCCGGACGCCGCCGGTCGTCGATCACCGGCAACTGGCAGGGGCGCACTGATGACCCAGGTAGCAGTTCCCCCCGCCGCCGCGGCGGGAGGAGACGAACCCGTTCCGGAAGGGCACGTCCGGCTGACCATCGACGGTGTGAGCGTGATCGCGCCCAAGGGCGAGCTGGTGATCCGGACCGCCGAGCGGATCGGCACGGCCATCCCGCGGTTCTGCGACCACCCGCTGCTGGACCCGGTGGGGGCCTGCCGGCAGTGCCTGGTCGAGGTGGAGATGGGCGGCCGCAAGATGCCCAAGCCGCAGGCCTCGTGCACGCAGACGGTGGCCGACGGCATGGTCGTCAACACCCAGCTGACCTCGCCGGTGGCGGAGAAGGCGCAGCGCTCCAACCTCGAGTTCCTGCTGCTGAACCACCCGCTGGACTGCCCGATCTGCGACAAGGGCGGCGAGTGCCCGTTGCAGAACCAGACGATGGCCAACGGCTCCAACGTCTCCCGGCTGCGCGAGCCGAAGCGGGTCTTCACCAAGCCCATCGCCATCTCCACCGAGATCCTGCTCGACCGCGAACGCTGCGTGCTGTGCCAGCGGTGCACCCGGTTCTCCGACCAGATCGCCGGGGACAAGTTCATCGATCTGCTGGAACGCGGCTCGGCCCAGCAGATCGGGATCAACTCGGAAGAGCCCTTCCAGTCCTACTTCTCCGGCAACACGATCCAGATCTGCCCGGTCGGCGCCCTGACCTCGGCGGCCTACCGGTTCCGGGCCCGGCCGTTCGACCTGGTCTCGACCAGCACGGTCTGCGAGCACTGCGCCGGCGGCTGCGCGCTGCGCACCGACCACCGCGCCGGGGCGACGCTGCGCCGGTTGGCCCGGATCGACATGGACGTCAACGAGGAATGGAACTGCGACAAGGGTCGGTTCGCGTTCGAGTACGTCCGGCAGCCCGACCGGATCACCCGACCGTTGGTCCGCAATGCCGCCGGTGAGCTGGAGCCGACGTCCTGGACCGAGGCGATGTCGGTGGCGGCCGCGGGGCTGCTCAAGGCCCGCGACAACGGCGGGGTCGGCGTGCTGGCCGGCGGCCGGCTGACCGTCACCGACGCCTACGCCTATGCGAAGTTCGCTCGGGTCGCGCTGCGCACCAACGACATCGACTTCCGGGCCCGGGCGCACAGCGCCGAGGAGGCCAGGTTCCTGACCGAGCGAGTGGCCGGGACCACCCCGGAGCGGGGCGGGGTGACGTTCGGCTCGCTGGAGACCGCCCCGGTGGTGCTGCTGGTGGCGCTGGAGCCCGAGGAGGAGTCGGCCAGCCTGTTCCTGCGGCTGCGCAAGGCCGCCCGAAGGCATGGTGTTCCAGTATTCTCCGTCGCGCCGTTCGCCTCCCGCGGGCTGACCAAGATGTCCGGCACGGTGATCGCGGCCGGGCCCGGGGACGAGGTCGGCATCCTCCGCGGACTGGGCTCGGAGGAGCTGGCCGCGGCGGGCGTTGCCGACGCCGCCGACCGCAACCGGCTGGGCGCGCTGCTGCGCACCTCCGGCGCGGTCGTGCTGGTGGGCGAGCGGGCGGCGCAGACGCCGGGCCTGCTCACCGCGGTCGCCGCGCTGGTCGACGCGACCGGGGCACGACTGGCCTGGGTGCCGCGGCGGGCGGGGGAGCGCGGAGCGCTCGACGCGGGTGCCCTGGGCACCGCGCTGCCGGGCGGCCGCCCGGTGACCGACGCGGCGGCGCGGGCCGAGGTCGAGGCGGCCTGGGGGGTGGCCATTCCGGCTGCGCCGGGTCGGGACACCTCCGGGATCCTGGCCGACGTCGCGCTGCCCGTCGACGACGATGTCGCGGACGAGGCCGTCGCCGAGGGCCCCCGCGGCCTGGCCGGCCTCCTGGTCGGTGGCGTCGAGGTCTCCGACCTGCCGGATCCGGCCACCGCGCTGGCCGCGATCGCCGGCGCCGGCTTCGTGGTCAGCCTGGAGCTGCGGGCCAGCGCGGTGACGGCACTGGCCGACGTGGTCTTCCCGGTGGCCGCTGCCGTGGAGAAGGCCGGGGCGTACCTGAACTGGGAGGGACGGCTGCGGCCGTTCGATGCCGCGCTGCCCGACGTCGGCACGCTGGACGAGGGCCGCATCCTGGACACCCTCGGCGTGGAGATGGACGTCGACCTGTACACCCAGACCCCGTCCGCGGCGGCCGGCGAGCTGGCCCGGCTGGGCGCGTGGACCGGCGGCCCGCTCGCTCTCGAGCCCGGCTCCGCCGGACCCGAGGCCGGCGGATGGCCCGCCGGAGGTCCGGCGCAGCTGCGGGTCGGTGCCGGTGAATCCGGCTACCGGCTGGCCACCTGGCGGATGAACCTGGACGGCGGGCGCGCGATGGACGGGGAACCGCACCTGGCCGGTACGGCCAAGCCGGACGTGATCCGGATCGCCCCGGCCGTGGCCGATGCGCTCGGTCTGGCGCACGGCGACCCGATTGCCGTCCGCGGACCGGCCAGTTCGATCACCCTGCCGGTGGCGGTCACCCCGATGGTGCCGGACGTGGTCTGGCTGCCGGCGATGATCGACGGCGTACCCACCGGCGGTCGGCTCGGTGCCACCGTCGGTGCCCGGGTCCATCTCGACCCCGTCCTGACGGACGAGACAGTGCGGGACTGGATGCAGTCTTCCGCGGAAGGGGCGGCGCAGTGAATCCCCAGCCGTTGCCGGACGGGTCGGTCGAGCCGTTGCTGGCCGACGACCCGTGGTGGCTGATGCTGATCAAGGCCCTGCTGATCTTCATCATCCTGCTGCTGCTCACGCTGTTCGCCATCTGGTTCGAGCGCCGCGTGGTCGGTCGCATGCAGCACCGCCCCGGCCCGAACTGGAACGGGCCGTTCGGCCTGCTCCAATCGCTCGCCGACGCGTTGAAGCTGCACTTCAAGGAGGGCATCATCCCCGCGAAGGCGGACAAGGTGGTGTACATCCTGGCGCCCGCGTTCTCGGCCATCCCGGCGTTCCTGATCTTCTCGATCATCCCCGTCGGTGGCGAGGTCACCATGTTCGGCGAGCAGACCACGCTGCAGCTGATCGACCCGCCGGTCGGCGTGCTGGTCGCCCTCGGTCTGGCGTCGGTCGGGGTGTACGGCATCGTGCTCGGCGGCTGGGCCTCCGGCTCGACGTACCCGCTGCTGGGCGGCCTGCGCTCGGCCGCGCAGATGATCTCCTACGACGTGGCCATGGGGCTCTCCTTCGTGGCGGTGTTCCTGTACGCGGGCACGCTGTCCACCGCGGCGATCGTCACCCAGCAGGAGCCCGGCTGGTACGTCTGGCTGCTGCCGGTGTCGTTCATCGTCTACTGCGTGTCGATGGTCGGCGAAACCAACCGGGCCCCGTTCGACCTGGCCGAGGCGGAAGGTGAACTGGTCGGTGGGTTCAACACCGAGTACTCCTCGATGCGGTTCGGCCTGTTCTTCCTGGCCGAGTACATCAACCTGATCAACGTCTCGGCCATCGCCACGACCCTGTTCCTGGGCGGCTGGATGGCGCCCTGGCCGGTCTCGATGCTGCCCTGGGCCAACACCGGCTACTGGACGATGCTCTGGTTCTTCGTCAAGGTCCTCGCGTTCATGTTCGTCTTCGTCTGGCTGCGCGGCACGCTGCCCCGGATCCGGTACGACCAGTTCATGGCGATCGGCTGGAAGGTGCTGATCCCGGTCTCGCTGGTGTGGATCGTGCTGGTCGGCTCGGTGCGGGTGCTGCGCAACGCCGAAGGCTTCAGCACGACCCAGGTGTTGCTGTGGGTCGGCATCCCGCTGGCGATCGTCATCGTCGCGGCGATCGCCTGGCCGCCGTCGAGGAAGAACGAGCTGATCGTCGACCTGCCCGAGGACGATGTGGAGGCCCCACCAGGTGCGACCGTGGTGCCGGAGGCCCGCGGCGCCTACCCGGTGCCCCCGCTGGACCTGGCCGTCCCGGTCCCGCCGATCCGTGCCCGTCGCACCCAGGGACCGGCCGGCCCGTCCGGACCGGAACTCACCCCGGCCGGCGCCGGGCACGACCTGCCGGGAGGCAGCAACTCGGGAGGCAGCAATGTCGTTTCTTGATCCCGTCAAGGGTTTCGGTGTCACCTTCGCGACCATGTTCAAGCCGGTGGTCACCGAGGACTATCCGAAAAAGCCCGATCAGCCGGCGCCCCGGTACCACGGCCGGCACCAGCTCAACCGGCACCCGGACGGCCTGGAGAAATGCGTCGGCTGTGAGCTGTGCGCGTGGGCCTGCCCGGCCGACGCGATCTTCGTGGAGGGCGGCGACAACACCGACGAGGAGCGATTCTCGCCGGGTGAGCGGTACGGGAAGAACTACCAGATCAACTACCTGCGCTGCATCGGCTGCGGCCTGTGCATCGAGGCCTGCCCGACCCGGTCGCTGACCATGACGAACGAGTACGAGCTGGCCGACGACGACCGGCAGCGGCTGATCTACACCAAGGACATGCTGCTGGCCCCGCTGCTGCCGGGGATGGAGCAACCGCCGCACCCGATGCGGCTGGGCGACGAGCACGACTACTACGCGCGGGGTCCTGAACTGGTCCGGCGGGCCGCGGCCGGCGGCGGTGTGGGTCCCGCGGCCGACCGATCCGAGACGCAGGAGGCCGGGCAGGAGCCGCCGGTGTCCGCGCCGCAGGGTGCCGATCATCCCGCTGCGGTCCAGGTGCGGACGCGGGGGCAATCGTGAGTGTGCTGCAGCTGGCCGCGCAGACGGTGGTCACCACAGTGGCGGACACGGCCACCTCCGCGCCGAACACCGACCCGGGTGCCGAGCTGATCGCGTTCTGGATCCTGGCCCCGCTGGCCGTGCTCGGCGCGATCGGCATGGTCTTCTCGCGCAGCGCCGTGCACTCGGCGCTCTGGCTCGTCCTGACAATGCTGTGTCTGGGTTGCCTGTACATCAACCAGAACGCCGAGTTCCTCGGCTTCGTGCAGATCATCGTCTACACCGGCGCGATCATGATGCTGTTCCTGTTCGTGCTGATGCTGACCGGCCGCGACTCGGGTGATTCCACCTTCGAGGTCCTGCGCAAGCAGCGGATCATCGCGATCGTCCTGGGCATCGGGTTCGTCGTGCTGCTGGTGGCCGGCCTGCTCCGAGCGCTGCGCGCGGTGCCGTCCGTGGGGCTCAGTGGCGCCTACGCCGAGCGCGGTCCGATCGGGGCGATCGCCGAGTTGCTGTTCACCGACTACCTGTTCCCGTTCGAGCTGACCAGCGCGCTGCTGATCACCGCGGCCACCGGGGCGATGGTGCTCACGCACATCGAGAAGGTCCCCGGCGAACGCAAGTCGCAGCGGCAGCGGGTGCACGAGCGGATGCGGTCGGACCGGATGTCGCCGTTGCCCGGGCCCGGGGTGTTCGCCCGGTCCTCGTCCAACGCCACCCCCGCGCTGCTGCCCGACGGCTCGATCGCGCCCGGGTCGGTGTCGGACCTGGTGGAGTTCTCCGAGAGCGAGCAGGTCGCTCGCCGGTTTCGCACCGGTGGCACCCTCACCGAGATCGAGAGTGCCGAACACCCGCAGCGCGTCGACGCCGGGATCGAGCCGGGCATCGACCCCCGGGCCGCCGCCGACGACGTCTCGACCGAGGGCGGCGCGCGATGACGCCGAACCACTATCTCGTGCTGTCCGCGCTGCTGTTCGGCATCGGTGCGGTCGGCTTCCTGGTGCGCCGGAACGCGATCGTCGTCTTCATGTGTGTCGAGCTGATGCTCAACGCGGTGAACCTGTCCCTGGTCACGTTCTCGAACCTCTGGGGCAACCTCAACGGCGTCGTCTTTGCGTTCTTCCTGATGGTCGTCGCTGCGGCCGAGGTCGTCGTGGGCCTGGCGATCATCATGTCCATCTTCCGCAGTCGGCGCAGCGCCTCGGTCGACGACGCGAATCTGCTGAAGTTCTGATCGGGAGTTAGACAACAGTGACGGGTCTGCTCGGAGCCTCCGTGCTCCTCATCGCCCTCCCGCTGGCCGGTGCCGTCGTGCTGCTGATCGGCGGGCGGCTGCTGGACCGGGTGGGGCACCTGATCGGCTGCGCCACCGTGCTGGCGTCCTTCGTCATCGGCGTGCTGATCTTTCTGCGCCTGATCGGCGAACCGTCCGGTCCGGATCAGGTGCACACCGTGCCGGTCTACACGTGGATGCAGTCCGGCAACCTGACCATCGACTTCGGGTTGCTGATCGACCCGTTGTCGATCACCTTCGTGCTGCTGATCACCGGCGTCGGTTCGCTCATCCACATCTACTCGATCGGCTACATGTCCCACGACGCCGACCGTCGCAAGTTCTTCGCCTACCTCAACCTGTTCGTCGCGGCCATGCTGCTGCTGGTCCTGGGCAATTCCTTCGTCAGCCTGTACGCCGGGTGGGAGGGCGTCGGCCTGGCGTCCTACCTGCTGATCGGCTTCTGGTCGGACCGGCCCGCCGCGGCCACCGCCGCCAAGAAGGCGTTCATCATGAACCGGGTCGGCGACGTCGGCCTGGCCCTGGCCATCTTCCTGCTGTTCAAGGAGCTCGGCACCGTCTCCTACGACGGGGTGTTCTCGCACATCGACCAGCTGGCCGAGCAGTCGCCGGGCACGGTCACCGTGATCGCCCTGCTGCTGCTGCTGGGCGCGTGCGGCAAGTCCGGCCAGGTCCCGCTCCAGGCGTGGTTGCCCGACGCCATGGAGGGTCCGACCCCGGTGTCCGCGCTCATCCACGCGGCGACCATGGTCACCGCCGGCGTCTATCTGATCGCCCGCTGCTCGCCCATCTACGACCTCACCGCCGACGGCAGCCTGGTCGTGGCCATCATCGGCGCCGTCACCCTGCTGGTCGGCTGCATCGCCGGCTGTGCCAAGGACGACATCAAGAAGGTGCTGGCCTACTCGACCGTCTCGCAGATCGGCTACATGTTCCTGGCCGTCGGGCTCGGCGCCGGCGTGTACGCGTTGGGCATCCTGCTGCTGCTGTGCCACGGGTTCTTCAAGGCCGGGCTGTTCCTGGGCGCCGGGTCGATCATGCACGCGATGAACGACGATGTGGACATGCGCCGCTACGGCGGTCTGGCCCGCCGGCTGCCGATCACCTTCGTCACCATGACCTGCGGCTACCTGGCGATCATCGGCTTCCCGCTGTTCGACGGCTTCTACGCCAAGGACCCGATCATCGAATCGGCGTTCGCCGCGGGAGGGGTCAAGGGCATCCTGCTGGGGTCGGCCGCGTTGATCGGCGCCGGGATCACCGCGTTCTACATGACCCGCCTGATGATCATGACGTTCTTCGGCGAGCCCCGGTGGAAGCAGCTCACGTCCACCGATGGCCGTGACTACCATCCGCACGAGGCACCGCCGGTGATGACCGTGCCGATGATCATCCTGGCCGTCGGATCGGTCGGTGCCGGTGCGTTCTTCGCGATCGACGATCGGCTGGCCAACTGGCTCGCACCGTCGGTCGGGCCGTTCGAGGAACCGCACCCGCCGTTGCCCGCCGTGCTGTACACGATCGCCACCCTGGCCGTCGTCGCCGTCGGGGTGTTCATCGCCTACTGGTTCGTGGGCCGCCGGCCGGTGCCGGTGACCGCGCCGATGCCGGTCCCGGCCATCGTCACGCTGGCCCGCAACGACGTCGGCGGGAACGCCATCAACGAGACGCTGTTCGCCCGGCCGGGCATCTGGCTGTCCCGGGCGTCGGTCTTCGCCGACGCCAAGGGGGTGGACGGCCTGGTCAACGGCACCGCCGCCGCACTCGGCGGGCTGTCCGGACGATGGCGGCACTGGCAGAACGGCTATGTCCGCTCCTACGCCCTGTCGATGTTCGCGGGCACCCTGGTCGTGGTGCTCATGCTGCTGTTGGTGAGGTCGGCATGAACTCCTGGTACCTGGTCGCGCTGATCTTCCTGCCGGTGGTCGGCGCACTCGTGCTGGCCGCCATGTCCGGCGCGCCGGTTCGCACGGTGAAGCTGACCGCGCTGGCCTTCTCGCTGGCCGAGCTGGCCGTCGCGGTGGCGCTCTGGATCGCCTACACGTCCGCCACCGCGGTGGCGGACCTGCCGTTCCGGGAGACCTTCTCGGTCACCTGGATCCCGTACTTCGACATCAACTTCTCGCTCGGCGTGGACGGCATCTCGCTGACCATGATCGCGCTGATCGCGGTGTTGATGCCGATCGTGCTGGGCGCGTCCTGGGAGGAGAAGCTGCCCGCCGGCCGGACCATCGGCGGCTACTTCGCGCTGTTGCTGGCGTTGCAGGGCGCGATGGTGGGCGTGTTCGCGGCGACGAACGTCTTCGTGTTCTACGTGATGTTCGAGGTCATGCTGATCCCGATGTACTTCCTGATCGGCGCGTTCGGCGGGGTCCGCCGGGCCTACGCGGCGACCAAGTTCTTCCTGTACTCGTTGCTCGGCGGCCTGTTGATGCTCGCCTCGGTGATCGGCCTGTACGTCGCGTCGGCCCAGGTCCTGCCGGACGGGGGCACCTTCGACTGGATCAAGCTCCGGGCGGTCGCCGACCAGATTCCCGAGTCCACCCAGATGTGGATCTTCGCCGGGTTCGCCATCGCGTTCGCGATCAAGGCGCCGCTGGTTCCGCTGCACACCTGGCTGCCCGACGCCGGTACCGAGGCCCCGGTCGGCGCCGGCACGCTGCTGGTCGGCGTGCTGGACAAGGTCGGCACCTTCGGGTTCCTGCGCATCTGCCTGCCGCTGCTGCCCGCGGCCAGCAGCAAGCTGGCCTGGGTCATCATTTTGTTGGCGGTCCTGGGCATCATCTACGGCGCGATCGTCGCCGCGGGCCAGACCGACCTCAAGCGGTTCGTCACCTTCACCTCGATCGCGCATTTCGGATTCATCGCGCTGGGCGTTTTCGCCTTCACCACCCAGTCGATCGCCGGAGCGGCGCTGTACATGGTCAACCACGGGATCGCGACGGGCCTGCTGTTCCTGGTGGTCGGCATGCTGACCGTGCGCGGCGGCAGCAAGCTGGTCGGCGACTACGGCGGGGTGTGGAAGGTGGCACCGATCCTGGGCGGCATGTTCCTGATCGCGGCGCTGGCCACGGTCGCCCTGCCCGGGACCAATTCGTTCATCTCCGAATTCCTGGTCCTGATCGGCACCTTCAGCCGGCACCCGGCGTGGGCGGTCATCGCCACCGTCGGCATCGTGCTGGCGGCGGTCTACATGCTGTGGATCTTCCAGCGGACGATGACCGGTCCGGTGCGCGGCGCGGCGGTGGTCGGCGGTCGCGGTCCGGACGACGTCGACACCGGCCTCGGCGTCACCGGGGTCACCGGCTCCGCCGGGCCGACCCCGCCGGCGCCGGCCGGGTCGGCCCGCACCGGGGAGGCGGCGGCACCGGCCGGCGCGGAGGCGCCGGTCGCCGTGGCCGAGGCCGGGCACAGCACCCGGACGAAGATCCGGGCCCTGTTCGGGGACCTCACGCCGCGGGAGATCACCGTGCTGACGCCGCTGGTGCTGCTCATCGTCTTCCTGGGCGTGTACCCGCAACCCGTGCTGGACGTGATCAATCCGACCGCCGAACGAACCATGGTCGATGCCGGTTACACCGATCCGGTGCCGGCCATTGACGCGCCGCTGGGAGGCGGTCAGTGATGACGGTCCCGTCTGCTCTCGCCGCGCCGGTGACGGCGCTCACGGCGGCCGCGCCGGTCGACGCGATCACCCCGCCGGACATCAGTTTCACGCTGACCGCCCCGGTGCTGATCGCCCTCGGCGGCGCGATCCTGGGCATCCTGTTCGAGGCGTTCCTGCCCCGCCGGCTGCGGTACCCCGTGCAGGTCGTGCTGGCCCTGCTCACGGTCGGCGCGGCGCTGGTCTGGACGCTGCTCGGCGCGAACCGCGACGACTACGGCGTGACGTTCGGCGGCGCCGTCGCGGTGGATCAGGCCACCTACATCATGTGGGGCGTCCTGCTCGTCCTGGCCCTGCCGTCGGTGCTGCTGATGGCGGACCGGGTCGCCGAGCCGGGGGGTGCGTTCGTCACCCAGGCCGCGGCCAAGGTCGGGTCGCCGCGGGATCGGGTGGCCGCTCGGGCCGCCGCACCCATGCAGACCGAGGTGTTCCCGCTCGCACTGTTCGCGGTCTCCGGGATGATGATCTTCCCGGCGGCCACCGACATGGTCACGCTGTTCGTCGCCCTGGAGGTCCTGTCGCTGCCGCTGTACCTGCTCTGCGGGCTGGCTCGGCGGCGCCGGCTCATCTCGCAGGAGGCGGCGGTCAAGTACTTCCTGCTGGGCGCCTTCACCTCGGCGATCTTCGCCTACGGCCTGGCGATGCTCTACGGCTACTGCGGGTCCACCCAGTTCGCGGCGGTCGCCGCACAGGCCCGGGCCGGCGACAGCAGCGACGTGCTGCTGCTCGGTGGGCTGGCCCTGGTGGTCGTCGGCCTGCTGTTCAAGGCATCCGTCGGGCCGTTCCACCTGTGGACGCCGGACGTGTACCAGGGGGCGCCGACGCCGGTGACCGCGTTCATGGCCGCCTGCACCAAGGTCGCCGCGTTCGCCGCGATGCTGCGGGTGTGCCTGGTCGCCCTGGAGCCGATGACCTGGACCTGGCAGCCGGTGCTGGCGGTGATCGCCGGTGCCTCGATGGTGATCGGCTCGGTGATCGGCATCACGCAGACCGATATGAAGCGGATGCTGGCGTACTCCTCCGTCGCGCACGCGGGATTCATCCTGCTCGGCGTCATCTCGATGTCGGAGACCGGGGCCTCGGCGACGATGTTCTACCTACTGACCTACGGCATGGCGACGATCGGCGCGTTCGCGATCCTGACGGTCGTGCGCAAGGGCGACGGCGAAGCCTCCCATGTCGCCGACTGGGCCGGGATGGCGCGCAAGTCACCCGTGCTGGCCGCGTCGATGAGCCTGTTCCTGCTGTCCTTCGCCGGCATCCCGCTCACCGCGGGCTTCATCGGCAAGCTGTCCGTGTTCACCGCCGCGATGGAGGCGGGCCTGGGGCCGTGGGTGGTGCTGGCGATGATTGCCACCGCCATCACCGCGTTCTTCTACCTGCGGATCGTCGTGGTCATGTACTTCGCCGACCCGGCCAAGGCCGTGCCGGCCGACCAGCCGGTCGGTGTCGCCGCGGGCGCCGCCGGTGGGGCCGCGACCACCGTGCGGGCGCCGGCGGCCGCCGGTGTGGCCGGGGACGGCCCCTTCGTGGTCGTACCGGGCCTGCTCACGTCGATCGTCATCGCGATCGCCGTCATCGTGACGCTCGGGCTCGGCCTGTTCCCCGGTCCGGTCCTGGACCTGCTGAGCATTCCGCTCCCCTTGTTGTCGTGAGGTTGTTGTCGTGAGCGCCCGCAGCTGCCGGCCGGGTCGGGAGACGTCATGAGCCGGTCGAAACCTGACATAGGCTGGTCGTGATGAACGCCCCGACCATGCTGGCCGGTATCCGGCTCACCGACCCCGACCTCGCCGAGCGCGTCTCCGCCGGATTGATCCGGGTCGAGGAGCTCCTCGAACGGGAACTGATCAGCGAGTTCGCTTTCGTCACCGAGGCGGCCTCGCACCTGATGCACGCCGGCGGCAAGCGGTTCCGGCCGCTGTTCACCCTCGTCGCGGCCGGCATCGGTCCACGGCCGGAGTCCGACGAGGTGGTGACCGCGGCCGCGGTCACCGAGCTCATCCACCTGGCCACCCTGTACCACGACGATGTGATGGACGAGGCGGAACTGCGCCGCGGCGCCAAGTCGGCCAACGCCCGCTGGGACAACTCGATCGCGATCCTGACCGGTGACTTCCTGTTCGCCCACGCGTCGCGGCTGGTCGCCGGTCTGGGGCCGGACGCGGTGCGGATCATCGCCGAGACGTTCGCCGAATTGGTCACCGGGCAGACCCGGGAGACGGTGGGACGGAGCCCGGACGAGGACCCGATCGACCACCACCTGCGGGTGCTGGACGAGAAGACGGCATCGCTGATCGATACGTGTGCGCGCTACGCGGGCATCTTCTCGGGCGCGCCGGAGGAGCATGTGCTCGCGCTGCGCCGCTACGGCCGGGCCGTCGGGGTGGCGTTCCAGATCTCGGACGACATCATCGACGTCTGCTCGACCGACTCGGGCAAGACCCCGGGCACCGACCTGCGGGAGGGGGTGCCGACGCTCTCGGTGCTCTACACGCTCGCCGACCCGGCCGCCGATCCTCGGCTGCGCGAACTCGTCGCCGGGCCGATCCACGCCGAGGAGGACGTGGCCGAGGCGGTCGCGCTGCTGGCCGCCTCGCCGGGCATGGCCAGGGCACGCGCGACGTTGGCTGGCTATGCGGACGCAGCCGCCGCCGAGCTGCGGTTGTTGCCGGACTCGTCGTCCAAGGACGCCCTCGCGTCCCTGGTCGGTTACGTCGTCGACCGCACCCGCTGACGGCCCCGGCTTCGGCCATCACGTCGAGGCGAACCGCTCCAGGTCCTCCAGGATCCGGTTGAGCGGCCGCCTGATCACCGAGGCGATGGTGGTGTGATCGCTGGCAATGAAGTCCTGCCGGGCGGAGCGGGCCCGGGCCATGTCCTGGTCGCACCGCCGTCCGGTCAGGGCCGCGGTGATCGCGTCGGCCAGCGGGTCGGTCAGGCCGGCGAGGGCGTCGTGGCGCAGTTGCGCGTCGTTGGCGTATTCCTCCCGTTCGGCAAAGACGATTGCCTCGTCGGCAAAGGTCTGGATGTTGGCCGCGGTTCGCGCGGCCAGCTCCTGCGCGGCGCCGAGCCGCCCGACCTCGCGAAGTGCGCCGCGGCGCAGCACGCTCCACGGCGCCGACTTCGCGGCGCTGGCGATCTGCGCCTGCAGGGTTCGGGTGTGCGCGGCGGCACCGTCGAGCCGCTCCGTCACCGTCACCATCCGCCGCATCCGCTCGGCGGTGGTCAGCTCGGTCGCGCCGGCGATGGCCACCGATTCCCGTAGCGCGGCGGTGAGGGTGCCGGCGAGGCCGGACAGTTCACCGCGGGCGGCCTTGAGCGGATCGGCCGGGAACAGGAAGGGCGTGAGGACGGCCGTGACCACGGTGCCGACGCCGGTCTCCCACAACCTGGTCAACCCGTAGGCACCGGCATCCGGGCTGGTGAAGATGAGCAGGGCGGAGATCGCGATCTGCAGGTTCGGGGCGCCGCCGATCCGCACCACCATCCCGACGAGCAGCGACAGGCCGAGAACCAGGATCACGGCCACGACGTCCAGGCTGACCACCTGGGTGACCGCCACCCCGATCAGCAGCCCGATGAGCACGCCGACCAGGCGTGACCAGGACAGGTTGAAGGCGGAGAACGGGTCGGCCTTCAGGCTGACGAGCGGGACCAGGACGGCGTAGATCGGCGGGACGGTGGCCCCCAACCAGATGCAGGCCTGCCAACCCACCGCCGCAACGATGACGATCCGGGCGATCTGCGGCAGTTCGGTCCGCGCGATCGCGGCCAGCGACTGCCGGTCGAGCCGCGCCAGCCCGAAGGTGGCCTGCGCGTGCCGCCGGATGGCATTCCCGGTCGTCATGGCCGGGGTGGGGTCAACCGACTCGCCCCAGATTCACCGCCGCCGGGTCGTCCTCGACGCGGCGCCAGATCGCGTCGAGCGACAGGCCGACCTGCGCGGCCAGCAGGGCCACTGTCGTGAAGGATGGGGTGGGGATGCGTCCGGTCTCGATCTTGCGCAAGGTTTCGGGGGAAATGCCGGCGCCGACGGCCACGTCGGTCAGGGTGCGCTCCCCGCGCGCCTCCCGTAGTAGTGCGCCGAGGTCCCGGCCGCGCCGGATCTCGTCGGGGGTGAGTGGGACCCGGACCATCTCCGTATAGTAATACCGGGATAGTTATACCGAACGGTCGGACGGAGTCGAATGTGATTCAGGTGCTCAGTGCCCGTCAGGTCGAGCAGGCCCGGCCGGCCGGGCGGTTCGTCGGGGGGGTGCTCGCGCAGCTGCGGGAACGGGTTCGGCCCGGCACCAATCTGCTCGAGATCGACGACTGGGCGCGCACGATGATCGCCGACGAGGGCGCGGTGTCCTGCTACGTGGACTACGCACCCTCCTTCGGCCGGGGGCCGTTCGGCAAGGTGATCTGCACCTCGGTCAACGATGCCGTGCTGCACGGGCTCCCGCACGACTACCGGTTGGCGGACGGCGACCTGCTGACGCTCGACTTCGCGGTGAGCGTGCAGGGCTGGGTGGCCGACGCCGCAATCAGCTTCGTCGTGGGGGAGCGGGTGGACCCGGCGGACCGGCAGCTGATCGAGGCGACCCGCGCCGCCCTGACCGCCGGCATCGGCCAGGCCTGGCCGGGCAACCGCGTCGGTGACATCTCGTACGCCATCGGCACGGTGCTGACCGGCGCCGGCTACCGGGTCAATACCGAGTTCGGCGGGCACGGGGTGGGCAGCACGATGCACCAGGACCCGCATGTGGCCAACAACGGGCGACCCGGCCGCGGGATGAAGCTCAAGCCGGGGATGCTGCTGGCGATCGAGCCGTGGGTGATGGCCGACACCGACCGGTTGGTCATGGATCCCGACGGCTGGACGTTGCGCAGCAGCACGGGCTGTCGCACCGCGCACACCGAGCACACGGTGGCCATCACCCGCAACGGGCCGGTCGTGCTGACCGAACCCGAGTGAGGCGACCTTCGCTGATCAATCCCGCGCCGAACCGGGCGGCGCGGGTGCCGGAATGCTGATGTGATCAGCGAAGCGGCGGACGGCGCTACTTGCCGGCGCGGGCCGCCTCCCGGGCCAGCATCCGGTCCCGCTGCTCGACGAACCGGCTGGCCTGCGCGTCGAGCTTGGCCAGGAAATCCACCAGTTCGATCCGGGCCTGCTCGCCGGCCGGTCCGAAATCGCTCCGGTCCAGCACCTTCCAGTACTTGAGCACCGGCATGATCACCGCGTCGTGGTGCAGCCGCAGGTCGTAGATCCCGGCCTTGGCGATGGTGACGGAGTTGCGTTGGAAGTCGGTCATTCCCGCGCCCGGCATGGTGAAGCCGACCACCTCGTCGCGGATCGCGCACATGGTCTCGTCCGGCGCGCGGTCCAGTGCGGCCTGGACCAGGTTGCGGTAGAAGATCATGTGCAGGTTCTCGTCCTGGGCGATCCGGCCGAGCAGCTGCTCGGCGACGGGGCAGCCGGTGGACGCGCCGGTATTGCGGTGCGAGACCCGGGTGGCCAGCTCCTGGAACGAGACGTAGGCGACCGCCTGCAGCATGGTCTTCTCGCCGGAGTCGTACCCGGCGGTCATGTGCTCCATCCGCAGGGCCTCGAGCTTGACCGGGTCGACGCCGCGGGTGACCACCAGGTAGTCGCGCAGCGCGATGCCGTGCCGGCCCTCCTCGGCGGTCCACCGGCCAACCCACTGGCCCCAGGCACCCTCGCGACCGAACCGGGTGGCGATCTCGCGGTGATAGGACGGCAGGTTGTCCTCGGTGAGCAGGTTGACCACCATCGCGGTCTTGGCCACCGGGTCCAGCGGGGAATCCTGCGGCACCCAGTCCTCGCCGCCGAGAAAGGCGAAGTCCCGCCCCCGGCTCCAGGGGATGTAGTCGTGCGGCATCCAGTCCTTGGCGATGGCCAGATGCCGGTTCAGGTTCTCCTCGACCACGGCCTCCAGCTCGTAGAGCAGCCGGGTCTGCACGCCCTCGGCGCCGTCGGGCAGTCGTCCGCCGTTGACGCTCACGCGATCACGGCCGGGGCCGAAGGGCGGGCGAGCTGGACGAACCGTTGCAGACGCATGGAATCTCCGGACGAGCGGGCGATAAGGGTCGACTGAGCCAATGCCTTCGTCAGACTAGTTCAGGCGGCCCATGATCGGGATGGACCGACGTACCCTGCCTGGGCGTCGATCCATCTCCCCGCTCAGCGTCCGCCGACGTCGATCAGCTCACGGGCGGTCGGCGGCGAGTCCGGACCGGACACGCCCGCCCGCTCCAGCCCGGCGCCCTCGACGTCCAACGTCGGGAGCCAGGACAGCCACGCCGGCAACCACCACGCCCGCTCGCCGAGCAGGGCGAGCGCCGCCGGCACCAGGATCATCCGGACCACGAAGGCGTCCACCGCGATGCCGACGGCCAGGGCGAACGCGATCGACTTGATCGGCCCGTCACCGGACGGCACGAAGCCGGCGAACACGAAGAACATGATCGCGGCCGCGGCGACGACCACCGGGGCGGCCTGCCGGAAACCCGTGCGAATGGCGTCCAGGAAGCCGGCGCCGTGCGCGTGCGCCTCGTGCATCCGCGAGACCAGGAAGACCTGATAGTCCATCGCCAGGCCGAACAGGATGCCGATGACGATGATCGGAGTCAGGCTGATCAGCGGGCCTGCGCTGTCCAGGCTGACCAGGTCGGAGAACCAGCCCCACTGGAAGACCGCGACGGTCGCGCCAAGGGCGGCGCCGACGGTCAGCAGGAAGCCGAGCACCCCGACCAGCGGGACCAGGATCGAGCGGAACACCAGCACGAGCAGGATGACGGCCAGGCCGACCACGATGGCCAGGTAGATGGGGAGCGCGTCGTTCAGCGCCGTCGCGACGTCGACGCTCACCGCGGTGGCCCCGGTGACGGAGGTCCGCACGCCGGTGGTGACGGTGGGCAGCAGTTCGCGCAGGTCGTGCACGAGCTGCTCGGTCGCCATGCTGGTCGGCCCGGACTGCGGGATGACGGTCACCAGCGCGGCGGTGCCGTCGGCGTTCGGCATCGGCGGGACGACCATCGCGACATCGGCCAGCCCGGACAGCGGTGCCACCGACGAGGTCGCTGCGGCAACCGCGTCGGACCCCTCGAACAGGATGGTCAGCGGTCCGTTGAAGCCGGGCCCGAAGCCGTCGGCGAGCAGTTGCTCGGCCCGGGCCTGGGTGCTGCCGTCGGCCGGGGTCTGGACCAGCGTGGTCTGCATGGAGAAGAACGGGATCGCGACGATGCCGAGGGTGACCACGCAGGCCAGCACGGCGCCGATCTTGTGCCGGGTCACGGCGCCGACCCAGCGCTGCAGGAAGCCCGGGGTGACGGTCGCGTGCCGGCCGTCGGCCGGTGCGGTCGGGTCCGTGCGGCGGCGTCTGGGCAGCGCGCGCAGCCCGAGGAAGCTCAGCCCGGCCGGCACCAGGGTCAGTGCGACCAGCACGGCGACGACGATGGTGGCCGCCGCGGCGACGCCCATCTGGGTCAGGAACGGGATGCCGGCGACGAACAGGAAGACCAGCGCGATGACGACGGTGAGCCCGGCCGTCACGACCGCCGATCCGGCCGTCCCCACGGCGACGCCGATGGCCGATCGCACATCCGCGCCGCGCTGGAGCTCGTGCCGGTAGCGCGTGATGATGAACAGCGCGTAGTCGATCCCGACGGCCAGGCCGAGCATGGTCGCGAGCACCGAGGTGGTGGACTGCAGGTCGACGAACCCGCTGACGATGGTGATGCCGAGGACCCCGACGCCGACGCCGACGCCGGCCGTCAGCAGGTTCATCCCGGCGACCACCAACGAGCCGTAGGTGAGGGCCAGGATGACCAGCGCGAGGATGACGCCGATCGCCTCCCCCGCCCCGGCCGGAACGGCGGCCTGGTCGGTCACCGCGGTCCCGGTGACCTCCACGGTCAGCCCATCCGCGTTCGCGCCGGCGACCGCGGCGAGCAGCGCGTCCTGTTCTTGCGCGGTCACCTCGCCCTGGGCAACGCCGTAGGTCACCGTGCTGTAGCCCGTGGTCCGGTCGGCGTTCACCCCGGGCGCCTGCGGGTCCAGCGGGTTGCTGGCGCTGACCACACCCGGCAGCGCGCCGAGTTCGCCGGCCAGGCCGGCGACCGAGGCCGCGTTCTCGGGGCTGGTCAGGGTCTGGCCGGCGGCGGCGTGGATGACCACCCGGGCGCTGGCGTTGCTGTCACCGGCGCCGAACTCCTGGGCGATCCGGTCCAGCGCGATGGTCGATTCCTGGCCGGGGATGGCGAACGTGTTGGACGTCGTGCCGCCCAGGGTGAGGGCGCCGGCGGCCCCGAGGGTCAGGATCACCAGCCAGGTGAGGACGACGGCCCAGCGCCGCCGGTGGGCGAAGGTGCCGAGTCGGTAGAGCAGGCGGGCCATGGTGGGCTGCTTTCTGTCCGGAACGGGGGTGGGGTTCAGGCGCCGGGATGACCGAGCGCGTCGAAACAGGTCTGGAGAATGAATGGCCGCCAGGCCGAGCTCTTGTCGTGCTGGTGGGCGGCGATGGTCAGGACGGCCAGGGCCGACAGGGCGCCGACGACCCGCACTTCGCGGTCGACGTCGGTGCCGTCCGGGTCGACGCCGAAGAGCGCCAGCACCGCCTGCGCCGGGCCGTCCGCCGGACCCCCGGTGGC
The DNA here is from genome assembly GCA_044223435.1 of Nakamurella sp. GTDB lineage: Bacteria > Actinomycetota > Actinomycetes > Mycobacteriales > Nakamurellaceae > Nakamurella. The sequence goes on along the minus strand of JBGALY010000012.1, from coordinate 55,590 downwards.
ATCGGGCGCGGGCTGGAGCGCGGGGGAGAGCATCAACGAGACCAGGCCCGGGTGGGCGGCGGCGATGTCCAGCACCGCCTCCAGGGCCCGCCGGTCCCGCGCCGGGCCGGCCGGCAGGTCCGCGATCTGCTCCGCCAGCCGTTCGCCCAGGCTGTCGACCAGGGCCAGGACGGCCTCGTGGATCGCGTCCTTGGTCGGGAAATGATGCAGCAGGCCGGCCTTCGACAGGCCGACGGCGGTGGCGATGTCCTGCACCGAGGTCTTGGCGAAGCCCTGGCGGGCGAACAGGCCGGCGGCCCGGTCGAGGATGCCGTCGTCGATCTGCTGGCGGAAGGCGCGGCTCATGCGGCCGACCGTACCACCGTTCCCGACCGAAATGGTCGGGTGACCGACCAAATCGGTCGGTGACGGGGATCACCGCGCCGCCTCCTGGCTCCCTCCGCCCCACGGGTCGCCGGGCGATCGGCCGGCGGCCGCCGGATCCGCGGTGACCGGAATCCGCGGCCTGTCCGGATCCGGATCCGGTATCCATCCGAATTGCGAATGCCATTTCCCGGGGCGCACGGGGAATGTTGACGACGCCGTTACAACGTTGTCACCGGATCATCTCCGGAAGCTGGCAGGGTCCGGCAGGCGGTGGATGATCCGCATCCACCGGGGAGGGTCTCATGGTTCAAGACATCGAGAACGCGCCCGCCGCACCGAGTCCGAAGACCCGGCCGCGGTGGTACCGGTCGCTGTTCCTGCAATTGCTGGTGGCGATCGTCGCCGGCATCCTGGTCGGCTGGCTCTGGCCGGAATTCGGGGCCGCGCTCAAGCCCCTGGCCGACGGCTTCATCAAGCTCATCAAGATGCTGATCGCGCCGATCATCTTCTTCACCGTGGTGATCGGCATCGCGCACGTCGGCGATCTCAAAGCCGTTGGCCGGATAGGGGTCAAGGCGCTGATCTACTTCGAGGTCGTCACCACCTTCGCGCTGCTGTTCGGCTTGGTCGTCGGCAACATCGTGCAGCCGGGCGCCGGCTTCCAGATCAATCCGGAAACCCTGGCGACCGGGGCGGACGCCATCGCCAAGAAGACCGGCGACGGGTCGCTGCCGCACACCGTCGAATTCCTGATGAACATCATCCCGACGTCGATCATTTCGGCGTTCGCCGAGAATGCGCTGCTGCAGGTGCTGTTCTTCGCGGTGCTGTTCGGGTTGGCCATGGCCAAATTCAGCCAGCGGTCGAAAACCCTCTATTCGGTGATCGACCAGGCCAGCCACATCTTCTTCGCCATCATCGGCTGGATCATGAAGCTGGCGCCGCTGGGCGCGTTCGGCGCGATGGCCTACATCATCGGGCAGTACGGCATCGGATCGCTCAGCAGCTACGGCAAGTTGATCGCCTGCTGCTACCTCGCCGCGGTGCTGTTCATCCTGGTGCTGGGCGGCATCGTCAAGGTGCTGGCCGGCGTCAACCTCTGGAAGATGATCGTCTACATCAAGGACGAGCTGTTCCTGGCCCTGGGCACCGCCTCCACCGAGGTCGTCCTCCCGCGGATCATGGTCAAGCTGACCAACGCCGGCTGCAACCGCGCCGTCACCGGCCTGGTCGTGCCGACCGGGTACTCGTTCAACCTGGACGGCGCGACGCTGTACCTGTCCATCTGCGTGCTCTTCCTGTCCCAGGCGCTGGGCGTCGACCTGTCGCTGGGCGAGCAGATCACCGCGGTTCTGGTTCTCATGCTGACCTCCAAGGGCATGGCCGGCGTCCCCGGATCGTCCTTCCTGGCCCTGTCCGCGACCGTGGCCGCGATCGGGCACGGCGCGATCCCGGTGGCCGCGGTGGCCCTGCTGCTCGGGGCCGACCGGATCATGGACTCGATGCGGGTGTCGGTGAACCTGCTCGGCAACTGCGTCGCCACCTTCGTCGTCGCGAACTGGGAGGGCCTGCTCGACAAGGAGCGGATGCGGGCCGTCCTGGACGGCGAGACGGTCGCCCCGCTGACCGAGATCGGGCCGGACGGGACCGAGCAGCCGCTGGCCGAGGAGGAGGCGTTGCTCGCGGGTCCGCGGGACTGAGCGACCGGGCCGGACCCGGCCCATCCGAGTGCATCGAACGGCCCCGGCGATCCGCCGGGGCCGTTCGGCGTTCGGCGAGCGCCGAGCGCGCGAGCCTCGCGATCAATTGACAAATGGATTTGTCTATTCGACACTGGGTGGGTGAGCGCCGCCATGGCTCTGCTGGACACCCCGGAGCGGGTGGCGTGTGCCCTGCCCGACCTGCGCCGGCGCATCCTGGAGCGGTTGCGGGAGCCGGCGTCGGCGGCCGAACTGGCCCGGGAGTTCGGTCTCCCGCGGCAGAAGCTGAACTACCACCTGCGGGTGCTCGAGGCGCAGCACCTGCTCGAGCTGGTCGAGGTGCGGCAGCGGCGCGGGTTCGCCGAGCGGGTGCTGCGCGCCGTCGCCGGCGCCCTGGTCGTCGACCCCGGGGTGCTGGGGACCACCGCACCGGACGACGGCGACCGGCACGCGGCCGACCATCTCGTCCGGACGGCCGGGGCGGTGGTCCGTGACGTCGGCCGGATGGCCGCCCGGGCCGAGGCAGGCGGCAAGCGGCTGCTCACGTTCACCCTCGAGACCGAGGTCCGGTTCGCCACGCCGGGCGAGGTGCACGACTTCACCGACGCCCTGGCCGGCGCCGTCGCGGCGGTGGTCGCAACGTTCGACAGCCCGGGCGGCCGGCCCTACCGGCTACTGGCGGCCGGGCACCCGGCCGCCCGGAGCAATCAGGAGGTAGCCGATGTCCGGACCGACCGGTGACGGCGGGTCACCCATCATCGAGGTCACCGTCGCGGCCCCGATCGGCGACGTCTGGCAGGCCCTGCGCGACCCCGGGCAGCTGCGCAACTGGCACGGCTGGGAGTACGACCTGCCGGACGGCACCGACGCCCTCGAAGCAGAGATTCAGACGATCTACTTCAACCCGGACGTGGTCGAGGAGCCGCCGACCCGGCTGTCCATCGGCGGCGACGTCTTCGACCTCACCGAGGTGGACGGCGGGGTCCGGGTCCGGATCATCCGGGCCCCGCGCGGCGCCAACCCTGACTGGGACGCGTACTACGACGACATCACCGAGGGCTGGCGGACGTTCCTGTTCCAGCTGGTCTGGGCCCTGGAGCGGCACCCCGGCGAGGTCCGGATCACCCACTTCACGGCGGGCACGCCCCGGGTGCCCGGGCCGATCGTGGAGCGCCTCGGGCTCGGCGGCCTCGCCGCGCAGCCGGTGGGCAGCACCTACGAGGCGACCCTGCCGACGGGCCAGCTGCACGGCACCGTGTTCTTCCGCACCGAGCACCAGTTCGGCCTCACCGTCACTGAGTGGGGCGACGGGCTGCTGGAGGTCGCCGACGCGCCCCCGGCCCCGCACCGGCCGGTCGCCGGGTCCGCGGCGATCCTGAGCTTCTACGGCATGCCCGATGACGAGGTGGCGCGGGTGCGCGCGGCCTGGGACCGCTGGTGGGTGGGTCAGTTCCAGCCGGCCGAGCTGCCCGGCGGCGGGCCGGCCTGATCCCAACCCCCGCACGCCGGCCACCCGGCCGAGTGTGCAGAAACCGTCCTCATTCTCGAGAATGAGGACGGTTTCTGCACACTCGCGGCCCCCGGGTCGCCGCGCGGGCGTTCGAGCTCAGGCGGGCTGGTGCTCCCGCGGCACGCGCTCGGACATGCGCAGGTCGTCGGGGCCGATCGGGCCGGACGGCTGCAGCGGCCGGGCGATCAGGTAGCGGACGTAGGCGTACGGGGTGAAGAAGCCGGGCAGGTCGTCGCCGAGGGCGGCCTCGACGAACACGTCCTTGGCCTCGTCGACGTGCCGGTGGGCCCGCTCGTCCTTGGCCTGCTTGTGCAGCTCGGCGACCTCGTTGTCGATCAGCTCGTCGACGAGCTTGCGGGTGACCACCAGACCCTCGGCCAACTTGGTCTTGTAATGCAGCCACTGCCAGACCTGGGTGCGGGAGATCTCGACGGTGGCCGCGTCCTCCATCAGGTTGTCGATGGCCACCGCGCCCTGCTCGGACACCCATGCGGTCAGGTACCGCAGGGCGACCGAGATGTTGGTGCGCAGACCGTTCAGGGTCACCGCACCCGGGGTCGAACCGGGGTTGATGATGTCGGCGGCGGTCACGTGCACGTCCGGACGCAGCTTGTCGAGCTGGTTCGGCCGGTCACCCAGCACCGCGTCGAACGCCGCGGTGCAGGTCGCGACCAGGCCCGGGTGAGCGACCCAGGAGCCGTCGAAGCCGTCGGCGGCCTCCCGTTCCTTGTCCGCCTTGACCTTGGCCAGCGCCTGCTCGGTGACCTGGGGGTCGGCCTTGCTGGGCACGAACGCGGCCATCCCGCCGATCGCATGGGCGCCCCGCTTGTGGCAGGTCGAGACCAGCAGTTCGGTGTAGGCGCGCATCATCGGCGTCGTCATGGTGACGTTGGCGCGGTCCGGCAGGACGTATTCCGGGCCGTTGTGGGCGAAGGTCTTGATGTAGCTGAAGATGTAGTCCCAGCGCCCGGCGTTCAGCCCCGAGGAGTGATCGCGCAGCTCGTAGAGGATCTCCTCCATCTCGAACGCGGCCGGCAGGGTCTCGATCAGCACGGTGGCCCGGATGGTGCCCTGCGGGATGCCCAGCAGCGCCTGCGCCTGCACGAAGATGTCGTTCCAGAGGCGGGCCTCCAGGTGCGACTCCAGCTTCGGCAGGTAGAAGTAGGGACCCTTCCCCTGATCGATCAGCGCCTGGGCGTTGTGGAAGAAGAACAGCCCGAAGTCGATCAGCGAGGCCGGTAGCGGGCGGCCGTCGATGGTCAGGTGCTTCTCGCAGAGCCGCCAGCCGCGCGGCCGCACCACGATGGTGGGAGTCTGCTCGCCCACCTTGTATTCCTTGCCGCTCTCGTCGGTGAACTCGAGCTTGCCCCGGATCGCGTCGAGCAGGTTGAGCTGCCCGTCGACGACGTTGAACCAGCTCGGCGAGGTGGCGTCCTCGAAGTCGGCCATCCACACCCGGGCCCCGGAGTTGAGCGCGTTGATGCTCATCTTGCGGGAGGTCGGACCGGTGATCTCGCAGCGACGGTCCTCCAGGCCGGGCGCCGGGGCGGCCACCCGCCAGGCCGCGTCCTCGCGGACCGACGCGGTCTCGGCGAGGAAGTCGACCGGCTCGCCGGCGGCGATGCGCTTGCCGCGCTCGCGGCGCGCGGCCAGCAGCTCGGCGCGGCGGCCCGCCGAGGCCCCGTCCAGCTTGGCGATGAACGCGAGGGCCTCGGGGGTGAGGATCTCGTCGAACCGGGGATGCATGATGCCCTTGATCTTCGGGGCCTTGGGCGGTCCGAACATCTTCACTGCTCCTGTCAGGAAACGTGCTGCGTGTGGTGGTAATTGACGCCCTGGGTCCGGCGGCGAGGTGGAGCGGCGACCCGGCGTTGGAATCGGCACCGGGCCGGTGCGAGGGTGTGCACCGACCCGGTACCGAGGCTAGATCAGTGGAACTGCTCTTCTTCGGTCGACCCCTTCAGCGCCAGCGTGCCGCTGTCGGGGTTGAGGGCGGTGGCCACCTGGTCGAAGTAGCCGGTGCCGACCTCGGCCTGGTGCTTCACCGCGGTGTAGCCGACGGCCTCGTCGGCGAACTCGCGCTGCTGCAGCTCCACGTAGGCGGACATGCCGGTCTTGCTGTAGCCCTGGGCCAGCGTGAACATCGAGTGGTTCAGGGCGTGGAAGCCGGCCAGCGTGATGAACTGGAAGGCGTAGCCCAGGTCGCCCAGGTCGTCCTGGAACGTCGCGATCTCGGCGTCGGACAACTTGGACTTCCAGTTGAACGACGGAGAGCAGTTGTAGGCCAGCAGCTTGCCCGGGAACTCCTTGTGCAGCTCGGTGGCGAACTCGCGGGCCAGACCCAGGTCCGGGGTGCCGGTCTCGACCCAGATCAGGTCGGCGAACCGGGCGTACTGCTTGGCCCGGGCCAGCACCGGCTCCAGGCCGCTGCGGACCCGGTAGAAACCCTCGGAGGTGCGCTCACCGGTCAGGAACGGCTGGTCGACCGGGTCCACATCGCTGGTGATCAGGTCCGCGGCCAGCGCGTCGGTGCGGGCGACGATGATGCTCGGGACGCCCGAGGTGTCGGCGGCCAGCCGGGCGGCGTTCAGGGTCCGGCAGTGCTGGCTGGTCGGGATGAGCACCTTGCCACCCATGTGGCCGCACTTCTTCTCCGACGCGAGCTGGTCTTCCCAGTGCACGCCCGCGGCGCCGCTGGCGATCATGCCCTTCATCAGCTCGAACGCGTTCAGCGGGCCACCGAAGCCGGCCTCCGCGTCGGCGACGATCGGCACCAGGTAGTCGGTGCCCGTCTTGCCGGCGGCGTGGTCGATCTGGTCGGCGCGCAGCAGGGCGTTGTTGATCCGGCGGACCACGGCGGGCACCGAGTTGGCCGGGTACAGGCTCTGGTCCGGGTAGGTCTGGCCGGCCAGATTGGCGTCGGCGGCGACCTGCCAGCCGGACAGGTAGATGGCCTCCAGCCCGCCCTTGACCATCTGCACGGCCTGGTTGCCGGTCAGCGCGCCCAGGGCGCGGGTGAACTTCTTGGTCTGCAGCGCGTTCCACAGCCGCTCGGCGCCCCGGCGGGCGAGGGTGTACTCCTCCTGGACGGTGCCGCGCAGCCGGATGACGTCCTCGGCGGTGTAGGAGCGCTCGATGCCGGCCCACCGGGCGTCGTCCGCCCACTCCTGGCGCAGCAGTGCGGCCTGGTCCGAGTTCCGGTTCGCCGCGCGGCCTTCGGTCGCGGTGGCATCCAACGTGGCGGTCATTGCTGGCCGTCCCTTCCTGTTCGCGATGCGGTGGGCTCGGCGTTGCTCCGCGTTACCCGCCGTTCATATCGGCTCGACCAGGCAACTGTCGGCGCCCGGCGGGGGGCGCTCAACCGAACTCGCCCGTAAAGAAGTGCGTTTCTTCCGCTATCGTGCAGGAGTGAGTGATCAAGACCCCCTGTGGCCCCGAAAGGCCGGTGCCGGGGCGCGGGAGGCGCGTCACGCCCCGCCCCGCACCACCCCGGGAAGTGGCGTTGACCAGCACCTTTCGGTGCGGACCGGATCCGGGAGTCGATCAAGGTCGGTCGCGGCCGGCAACGGCGCGGGGGGCCCGGCCGCTGTCAAAACACAACGCGAACGGTCCGCACAGGGTCGACCACCGGGTCGATCACAGCCGATCACGACCGAACAGGGACCGGGCGGACCGGACCCGTTGACCATCGGCCGCCGGTTGCGGCACCTGCGCAAGGCCGCCGGCCTGACCCTGTCCGACGTGGCCGAGGCGGCCGGCGTCAGCCCGTCGGCGCTGTCCCTGGTCGAGAACGGCAAACGCGAGGCCAAGCTCTCGTTGCTGACCACCCTCGCCGCGGTACTGGGCACCAATCTGGGGGAACTGCTCGCGGTGGCCCCACCGTCCCGCCGGGCCGCCCTGGAGATCGAGCTCGAGCGCGCCCAGCGGTCGTCGGCGTTCAAGTCGCTGGACATCCCGCCGGTGAAGCCCGGCCCCCGGCTGCAGACCGAGGCGCTGGAGTCGCTGGTGGGCCTGCATCGCGCGCTGGCCCGGATCCAGGCCGAGCGCCAGGCGACCCCGGAACAGGCCCGGCGGGCCAACGCCGAATTGCGCGAGGAGATGCGGCGGCGGGGCAACTACTTCGGCGAGATCGAGAAGGTCGCGGCCGATCTGTTGACCGCGACCGGCTACGAGGGCGGCCCGATCACCCGGTCGGTGGTCGACCGGCTGGCCGGGCACCTGGGCTTCCGGCTCCGCCATTCCGGCGACCTGCCGCAGTCCACCCGGACCGTCACCGACCTGGCCAACCGCATCATCTACCTGCCGCAGCCCGACGCCGGCCAGCACGATTCGCGCTCGTTGGCGCTCAACGCGCTGGGCCATGTTGTGCTCGGACACGAAGTGCCGCAGGACTACTCGGAGTTCCTGCGGCAGCGGGTGGAGATCAACTATTTCGCCGCGTCGCTGCTCATCCCGGAGCGAGGTGCGCTGGCGCTGCTGCGAAAGGCCAAGGCGGCCAAGGATATCGCGATCGAGGACCTGCGGGATGCGTACGCGGTGTCCTACGAGACCGCCGCGCACCGGTTCACCAACCTGGCCACCCGGCACCTGGACCTGCCGGTGCACTTCATGCGGATCAGCAAGGCCGGGGTGATCTACAAGGCCTACGAGAACGATGGAGTGCAGTTCCCGATGGATGCCACCGGGGCGATCGAGGGCCAGCGGGTGTGCCGCTACTGGACCGCGCGGGTGGTGTTCGATCGCCCCGATCTGTCGTCGGCCTACCAGCAGTACACCGACACCAAGTCCGGCACGTACTGGTGCACCGCCATTGTCGATCGCACCGCGCAGGGCCTGTTCTCGGTCAACGTGGGGGTGCCGTACGCGGACGTCAAGTGGATGCGCGGCCGGGAGACGACCGAGCGGTCCAAGTCCCGCTGTCCCGATCCGACGTGCTGTGCGCTGCCGCCCACCGATCTCGCCGACCGATGGGAGGGGATGGCCTGGCCCAGCGCCCGGGTGCATTCGCACCTGCTGGCGGCCATGCCGCCCGGCGTGTTCCCCGGCGTCGATCAGGTCGAGGTGCTCACCTTCCTGGAGCGGCACTCGGCCGGTTGAGGCGACCGGTCGCCGGCCGCCGCCGGCCAGCGGTCGCCGCCGCGCGCAGCAACCGTCACCATGTCGAGATGACCGGATCTGGCACTCCACCGGCCGACACTCCACCGGCCGGCGCCGGTCCGGCCGGCGATCCGCCGGTCGCCGGCCGCCTCGGGGTGATGGCGACCGGTGGGTTCTACGACCGCCATTCGGCGACTCAGGGCGCCGCGGCCGACGAGGGCATCGGCCTGCTGGTGGGAGCGGCCGCGGCCCTCGACGGACCGGACGCGGAACAGCGCCGGGTCGCCGGTCCGATCATCGTCGCCGATCTCGGCTGCGCGCAGGGGCACAACTCGCTGCCTCCGCTGCGGGCCGCCGTCTCCGCGCTCCGGGCGCGTACCGCGGGGCCGATCAGCGTCGTGCACACCGACTTGCCGGGGAACGACTGGGCGACCCTGTTCGAGGTGATCGAGCACGACGCCGGCAGTTACCTGGCCGGGGCCACGGAGGTCTACCCGTCCGTCGTCGGCCGCTCGTTCTACGGGCGGCTGTTCGCGCCGGGCACGCTCGCCCTGGCCTGGTCGTCGTCCGCGCTGCACTGGCTGAGCCGGTCACCCGGCCCGGTTGCCGACCACTTCTTCGTCCAGTCGTCGACGGACGAAGAAGCGAAACGGGCCTACCGGGATCGGTCGGCGGCCGACTGGTCGGCCTTCCTCGAGCACCGCGCGGTCGAGTTGGTGCCCGGTGGCTCGGTCGTCCTGGTCGACGTGCTGATGACGGACGACCACGGCATGGGCGCCGAGGCCCTGTTCGACTGCCTGGAGCAGGCGCTGCGGGCCGCCCGGGGGCGCGGCGACATCACCGCCACGGAGTATGCGGCCATCGCCTACCCGACCTGGTTCCGCTCATCGGACGAGCTCCGGGCCCCGTTCGTTCCCCACTTCACGGCCGCCGGCGGTCAGGTGCTGGTCCTGGACGTGCTGCGCCCGGCGACCCTGGCCGACCCGTTCCGGGCCGACCTCGACGCGGGTGCGATCGACGGCTACGGCCGGGCCCAGGCCGGATTCCTGGCCGGCTTCCTGCGGTCGTCGTTCCGGACCGCGCTGCCCGATCGGCCGGACCGGGACGCGGTCGGCGTGCTGGACGCGATCTTCGCCGACGCCGCGACCCGCATCGCGCAGGCGGCTCGGGCCGACCCGCAGCGGCTCTCACCCGAGTACCGGCTGGTCGTCGGGCGGATCAGCCGGCGGAGCTGACGCGCACCTGGTCAGTCGGCGGCGGTGACTTCGGGACGGGTTGCCAGGACCTCGTCCGGGATCCAGGCGCCGTGCGGCAGGCCGCGCTCGATGTGCGCGGCGTACACGGGCCAGAATTCGTCGACCGGTCGGGCGTGCGGCCCGCCGCCGGGACGGCCCCCGACCACCTCGGCGAGTTCGGCCAGGCAACCGTGCCACCCAGTGGCGTTGCGTGCGGCGGTATCGCTCTGCGCCAGCACGTTGAGCAGGACCAGCCGGCAGCCGTCGTCGGTTTCCGCAAGTTCCAGGTGGATCTCGTCACCGCCCCAGCCGAACGCGAAGCGGTGCGGCGGATCCCAGACCAGAACCCGGTCGACCTCGTCCGGTTCCGGGAGATTCGGATCGCCGAAGAAGGCGATCTCCCCGCCGACCACCGGGTCGTAGCGGACCTGGGACGGGAACCAGGCCCGCAGCTGCTCCGGATCGGTGACGGCGGCCCAGACCCGGTCCAGTGGCGCCCGGAACTGCCGCTCGAAGCGCACGGCGGGCCGGCCCTCGTGCTGCACGAAGCTGCCCAGGTCAACGATCATGAGTCCTCCAGGTGTCGTTCCAGCCGGTCGAGGCGCTCGTTCCAACGTTGGCGGTACGGCGCCAGCCAGGCGTCGATCTCCGCGATCGGCCGCGGATCCAGCCGGTAGAGCCGACGCTGCGCGTCCTTGCGGACCTGTACCAGGCCGGCGTCCCGGAGCACCCGCAGGTGCTTGGACGCCTGGGGCTGGCTCAGCCGCAGGGCGTCCACCACTTCGCCCACCGCCCGCTCGCCGGTTCGCAGCAGGTCGAGCACGGCCCGGCGGTGCGGATCCGCGAGGGCGGTCCACGTCGCGGTCATGAGCCCAATATGCCGTGCCACGTATATGCGTGTCAAGGAATATACCGCGACGGCCCATCCGTTCGGCCGGCGGTTCCGAATCTCTCGAACCGCTCACCGGTGCGCACAGAAGGAGTCGAGGTGTCGATCGAGCGTTCCCGGAACAGGTTTCGGACACCCGCACCCCTGCGCCCCCGCCCGGACGGCATCTCGCGTCGGGTGGCGACCGCGGCCCGTGATCGCCAACTCGGGCCGCTACCGGAGCAGCGGCCCACCGGGTGGCATCGCCTGGTGTACGACAACCCGCCGCGGCCGGTTCCGCCCGCGTTGCCCGAGATCTGGGCCGGGTCGACGGGTCGTCCAGCCGGGAATGCCGCGGCCCCGGCCCGGCCAGACCGTCCGATCCACCCGACCGTCGAAGTCGAGGCGTCGGCCGTCACTCTCGGTTCCGGGCCCGCCCCTGGCTCCGGGGTCGCGCCCGGTTTCCGCGCCGCAGCCGGTTCGGAGACCGGTGTGACGGGCCACCGAGCCGGTCCTCGCTGGCGGCAGGTCGGCCGGGTGCTCGACGAACGACCGGATCGCCGTCGCCGGTGGCCGGCGCTGCTGGCCGCGGCGCTCGGCGCGGCCGCAGCCGCCGGACTGGGGGTCGTGCTGCTGATCGGCAGCATCTCGGCTCCGGCGGAACCGGCTCCCGGGCAGCTACCGCTGACGTCACCGGCGACGACGGTGGTCGGCCCGGCGGTGACGGTGGTCGGCCCGGCGGCGACGATGACGGATTCTCCGACCGTGTCGACACCGCCCACCCTTGCCCCGCCGGTCGACCCTCCCGGCGCGGCGGTCGTGTCGACGCTCGGGCCCGGGGATCCCGGCTTCGGCTGGCCGTCCTCCGCCTTCGGATCCGGGTCGGCCGGGAACTGACCGGCCGGCCTCGAAGGTCACCCGGTCCCGACCATCGATGCGAACACGATGATGTTCGATTCGTAACTGCCGGCGTCGGGGTCGAATTCGCCGCCGCAGGTGATCAGTCGCAGGCCCGCGTGGTCGAGGTTGCCGTACACCTCCAGGGTGGGGAAGTCGCGTTTGGTGACCTGCCGGACCTCATCGACGGCGAATCGGGCGACGATGCCGTCGGCGCGGGTCACCTCCACCGCATCGCCGGGTTGCAGGTCGGCCAGGTGATAGAAGACGCCCGGCCCGAACCGGCGCGAGTCGACATGACCGAGGATGATCGCCGGCCCGGGCGTGCCGGGCGTGGGCGAATCCCGATACCAGCCGGGTGTGGCGTCGGGGTCGTCCAGCGAGGGCACCTCGACCGTGCCGTCCGGGTTGCGCCCGAGTTCGACCAGCGAGCTGTCGACCCCGATGGCCGGCACCGACAGCTCGCGCGGTGCGGAGGCCGGCAGCGTCGCCGGCGCCGTTGCCGCCGGTGGGTTCGCCGGGACGGAGGGGGCCGCAGTCGCTGATCCGGCCGTCGACGCGGCCGGTGCACCGGTGCCGGGGGAGGCGCCGGCGGCCGGGGCCGGTGCCGCCAGTGGTGGGAGCGTGGCCGCGGTCGGCGGCTCGTCCCGGGGCCCGGCGCACCCGGCCACCAGCAGGATCGTCCCGATGGTCATCGCCCATCCGGATCCGGACCGGACCCGCACGTCAACCCTGCGCGCGGCGGACCCGGGCGCGGGCGAGCCCGCCGATCAGCAGCCCGCCCACCGCGGCGCCGGCGATGCCGGCGGCGACTGCATCGGTGGCGGATCCGGCCGTCGCGGTCGACCCGCCGCCGGTGTCGGCCGCGCCGTCGGGCACGGCGGCCATCTGCATCGGCGCGAACGTCCCGCACAGGGCCGGGTCGGTGGCCTCCGCGGGCAGGCCCGGGTCGAGCTCGCTGGCGCCCAGAACGTCGTCGTACGCGCCGTTGCCGTTGTAGTCGATGCCGTGGACGACCAGCACGGCCGTGCCGCGCGCCAGGTTGGCCACGACATTCGGGTCGAGTTCGATCGTTCGGCTGTAGGTGTACGAGCCCGTCTGCGGGAAGTGCGTGACGTCCAGGCCGTGGTCGGCCGAGGTCGGACCGTCGACCGTCAACGACGTGCCGATGCCGCCGTAGAGCGGGGCGCCGTCGGCGACGGTGATGGACGGTGACCCGTTGTGCTGCTGCGGGGCGCTCGGGCACTGGCCGAGGGCGCCGACGTGGATGTGCTGCGCGTGGGGCACCCCGTCCAGCAGCCCGTTGACCTGGATCTTCACCTCGGCGGTGGTGCCGGTCACGGTGATCCAGGAAGCACCGTTGCCGGTGACCTTGTTCGCCGTGACCGGGTCGAGCGCGGCCTGGTACGACCGGCTCTGCTCGTCCGCCGCGGCCGCGGCCTCCGCCGACGACGCCGACGCGGCCGACGCGGCGGTGGGCGCGGCGAGAAGCACCCCCAGCGCGCACACCACTGCTCCCGCGCCGGCCATGGTGGTGCGCCGCATCGTCGTCTCCCCTCGTTCGGAAATCCCGGTCCGGCCGGGATTCGTAGACCTCGGGGTGGGGGATTGGTGGGTGGTTCAGGCGCGCCGGGCGACGGCGGCGCGGCGGGCTTGCCGGAGGGCGTCGGCAGTGAACACGATCAGCGCCAGCCACACGAGCGCGAAACCGACCCAGCGGTAGGCGGGCATCGGTTCGCCGAACCAGAACACGCCGATCAGGAACTGGATGACCGGGGTGAGGTACTGCAGCAGCCCCAGCACGGACAGCGGCAGTGATTGGGCAGCGGCCGCGAAGGCCAGCAACGGCACGCAGGTGACCAGCCCCGATGAGGCCATCAGCAGGGCATGCCCGGGCCCGAGGGAGGCGAACGTCGACGTCCCCAGCACGCCGATCGCCACGAGATAGCCCACGGCCGGAACGAACTGCACGAGCCCCTCGGCGGTCAGCGAGGCGGTCGGCGTCAGCGGAATGACCTTCTTGACCAGCCCGTAGAAGCCGAACGACATCGCCAGGGTGAGCGCCACCCAGGGGAATGCGCCTCCGGCGACGGCGAGCACCAGCACGGACGCGACGCCCAGGCCGACCGCGGCCCACTGGCCCATGCGCAGCCGCTCCCGGAACAGCAGCACCCCCAGCAGGACGCTGACCAGCGGGTTGATGAAGTACCCGAGGGCGGCCTCGACGACGCGACCGTTATTGACTGCCCAGATATAGATGCCCCAGTTGACCGAGATGAGGACGGCCGCCGCGACGACCAGCAGCCACACCCGCGCCGGCATGCCGACGATCGCCCGCCAGCCGCGGACGACGGTCAGGATGAGCGACGAGACGATCAGCGACCAGACCATCCGCTGAGCCAGGATCTCAACGGCGCCCGCCGGTTCCAGCAGCGGGAAGTAGAGGGGAAACATGCCCCACAGGCCGTAGGCGATCAGCCCGTACAGCAGGCCGCGCGGGCTGACGGGAGTCGGCGGGGTGGCCCGCGCGCCGTCCGGCGGCGCGGCCGCCGTGGCCTCGACGGGTCCGGCGGGCGGCCCCGAGCCCGACTCCTGCTGCACGCGGTACGCTCCGATCCTTCGCCCGGCTCACGGTAGTTCCGCGCGGGACCGGAAAGCGAATCGGGCGGCCGGACCCCGACGCCGACCGGTCCGGCGGGATCAGCTCGCCCATCTGATGGACGCCACCCACCGGCCGTCGGTGCGGATCCGGGTGCTGCCCATCGCCGCCGGCGTCCCGCCCGTCAGCGCCGGGTGATTCTCCATTCTGGAATCCGCCGCCACCGGCGCCCCGGACCTGGTCTACCTGGAGAACATGACCCGGATCTTGTTCGTCGACCGGGAGACCGAGGTCGACCGGTACGTGCGCGACCACCGGTTGCTGATCGAGATGGCCCTGCCGGAAACGGGCCCGTCGCCGTGCTGGCCGAACTGGTCGATGCCTGACCAGAGGGGACGAGCCGGATCAGCTGGTGTTCGTCACCCGGCAGCGTTGGGCCATGTCGGTGTCGATCGGGAACCGGTCGACATCCTTGAGCTTGCGCTGCTTTTCGCGCTTGAGGTGCATCGCGGACGGGGCCTTGAGCTTGTTGTCGCCCCGCTTGCGGTGCAGATGGACCACCCACAGCGTCGCCCACGCCGCGCCGTCCCAGGTGTCGATCTCGTATTCCTCGGTGTCTCCGCCGTTGACCGCCTCGGTCTTGGTCTCGAAGGTGTCGATGTAGCGGATCCGGGCGTACCCCTCATCGAGCAGCATGTGCAGGGTGCGACAGTTCAAAACGGCGTGGTGCGTCCACCGGGTGTAGGGCGTCCCGTCGGCGGTGTGGCCGGTGCCGTTCCGGACGGGCGCGCGGCTCGCGGCCTGAGCGGCGGGTCCGGCCACGGCGTCGTGGAAGTCCTGGACGGTGTTCCCAGGATTGGTCCGGAAATAGGTCAGGGCGTGGCCGGCGTCGGTGAGCAGAGCCTGCGCGTCGGTCACCGCCTGGCACAGCCGGTTGACGTTCGCCCCTGCGACGAGTGCGGCGAGCAGCTGGACCGGGCCGACCCCGTCTCTCGCGAGCACCGGCAGGATCGGCAGGCAGGTGGGCAGCGCGACGTGCGCCAGGAGCTGCACGGTGTCGGTGAGCACCGGCGCCCGGCACCAGGTCGGCAGGGTGGCCGCCGGTGTCGCGGTGACCAGGTCGGCGAGCGGACCGGCGCCGGACCCGCCGAGCGTGGCCAGCGTCGCCGGGGTGTCGGCGGCGTCCATCAGCCGGGTCACCTGCACCGCGGTGAGCAGCGGGGTCAGCGCATCGAGCTGCGCGACCCGGCCGCCGGCCAGCATCGCGGACAGTTTGGGCAGGCTGCCGACCGAGATCAGCCGCACGCAGGACGCCGGGGTCGCGCCGAGGAGGGTGGCGAACTGCCCGGCCAGCCCGCGCAGGGCCGCCATCAGCCGACCGCTCGTCGCGCCGGCGGCGAACAGCGGCGGCAGGCCGGCGACGACGGGGTCGGTCAGCGCGGGCGGCAGGGCCTTGTCCGCGGCGGCGTCGATGAGCTCGTCCACCTGGTCGGGCGTCAGGTACCGGCCCAGCCGCGCGATCATCGCCGACGGGTGCACGGTCAGAATCTCGTGCAGCCGTTCCGGGGCGATCGTCTCGGTGAGGTCGTCGATCTGGTCCCGGGACATGCCCCCGGTGCGCAACGCGGCCAGATCGGCCCGCCACAGTCCCGATTCGGCGGCAGCGATCGCGGCCAGGTCCGGCGGGTTGTCGGCGATCAGCTTGTGCGCCGCGGTGGCCGAGGTGACGGTCGCCCGGGCGGCCTTGCGATTCTGGCTGGTGTGGGCCTTCTTGGCCGCCGCCTCGGCGTCGTCGAGCGCGGTCTTGGCCTTCCCGAGCTTCTCGACGTGCTCGGCCTGGCTGGCCTGGGCGGCCCGCTGCCCGTACATGCGGGCGGACTCCTGCGCCCACTCGCTCTCCCGTGCCGCCTCCTGGCGCTCGGCGATCTTCTGCAGGTGGTTGGTGGCGACCCCGGTCACCGCCGGCGACGCCGTCACCCGCGCGCCGGACGGCACCGGACGTTCGTAGGCGGTGGCCAGGTGCGCACCGAACGCCTCGCGACGGCGCTGCCGGCCCTCCGGGGACAGGTCCGGCGGGCGCGGGGTGGCCACGGTCAGCGCCCCGACGGACCCGCCCAGGCCACCCCTCATCCGGTCCAGCGCAGACCCTCGGCCGAGCAGCAGGTCCAGCAGTCCGGGGGGTAGTCCGGTCGGCGCTGGGTCCGGCGCTGATCCCGTCGGCACCATCGCGCCCGGGGTGCCGGTCACCGGGGCCGGGGCGCCCAGATGGCGTCCGGCGAGCAGGTCGATCAGCGCCAACTGGGTCGCTTCCGGCAGGTTCACCAGTTGCAGCAAGGCGGCCGGCGGAAGGTCGGCCAGGAGGCGCTGCCGAGGCGGCGGCAGGGCCGCCACGGCCCGCTGCACAGCGCGGGGGAGCATGCCCACCATGCCCTCGGCGGTCAATTCGGGCACGGGCTGACCGGTCTCGGCATCGACCACCCGGTACTCGGCGGGCTGGACCAACCCGGGAAGGGCCGGTCCTTGGCCCGGTGGTGCCGCCGGCTCGGCCGTCACGATGCGGACCGGCGGCAGGTCGGATTCGACGCCCTCCCGCTCCAGAGGTCTGGTCACCTGGGCCCCCTACCCGACGACGCCGGCACCGCTGCGATCATGATCGGTCATCGGTGCGCGCCGGCGCAGTCCCCCGACCGGTGCGCACCGTCGGCGCAGCGGTTACCTGTAGTTGGTGAACTGAAGCGCGATGTCCAGATCCGCGTTCTTCAGCAGCGCAATGACCGCCTGCAGGTCGTCGCGCTTCTTGCCCGACACCCGCAGCTGATCGCCCTGGATCTGGGCCTGCACACCCTTGGGACCCTCGTCCTTGATCCGCTTGGCGATCGCCTTGGCCTTGTCCGAGGCGATGCCCTGGACGATCTTGCCGGTCACCTTGTAGGTCTTGCCCGACGCGGTCGGGTCGCCGACGTCGAAGGCGCGCAGCGAGATGCCCCGCTTCACCAGCTTGTCCTTGAACACCTCGATCGCCGCCTTGCAGCGCTCCTCGGTGCTCGAGGTGATCGTCACGCCCTCATCCCCGGCCCAGACGATGGTGGTATCGGTGCCGCGGAAATCGAAGCGCTGGGCCAGTTCCTTGGCCGCCTGGTTCAGGGCGTTGTCCGCCTCCTGATGGTCGACCTTGCTGACGATGTCGAACGAGGCGTCCGCCATGACCTGACTCCTTTGCTTGCCGTGACATTCCTGCTCCGCCGCGCGCCGGCCCGCGCCGGTGCGACCCGGCTCACCATCCAACACCCATGCCGGTCCCGTCCGGCGCCCGAGCCGGGGCGCGACGAGCTCGATTCGGTTCATCCGCGGTGGCCCGGTACGCTGTGCCGGGCCCGGATCGACGGGCCAACGGCAGGTTGCCCGAGCGGCCAAAGGGAGCTGACTGTAAATCAGCCGGCATTGCCTACGGGGGTTCGAATCCCTCACCTGCCACCGGCACCACGATCAGCGGGTTCCCTCGTCCGAGGGGGCCCGCTGACTCGTTCCGGGCCGATCGAATGGTTCCGATTCGGGCGGTTCGTGCCTGGCTGACCCCTGGCGGGCCCGCTGTGTGGGGTCCGTTACGTTGACTGCGCAGGCGCAGACTGCTCCATCAGTGTGAACCCATCCACCCATCGCGTCGGAAATCAGCACGGGCTGCCATAATCCAGCGGGAAGATCTGAATTTCTCCGCGTCAGTCCGTCCCGATCGGTGCCCGGCCCCCGGGCGCGTCCGCCGATCATGCGCCACACAGTGGAGGAAGGGGTGCCCATGGCGGCGGACCTCCGCCCGGCGGACGAGCCGCGGCGCACCTACTCCGCGTCGCAGGTCTTCCCGATCGTGGCCCTGCTGGTTTCCGTGGCCGCCGCCGCGCTGTGGGTTCCGGTGCTGCGGATCTCCGCGAGTGCCGTCGAGCCCGACTACCTGCTGCTCGGCATGCTCGTCCTGCTGGTCGCCTTCCTGGCCGGTGAGCTGTTCCCACTGCACATCGAGGTGCGCCGGGAGACCCTGCTGGTCAGCGGATCCGAGCTGCCGATGGTGCTGGGCCTGTTGCTCCTGCCGGCCTGGACCGTGGGTGTCACGCACCTCGCCGCCGGCGCCCTGGTGTTCCTGTTCCGCCGGGACAGCTGGCGCAACATCGCGGTCAACCTGTCCTTCATCGCCGCCGAGACCGGCGCGGCCGCCTTCGTCGTCGTCGCCATCACCGGCTCGCCACCGTCCGTCTCCGGGGTGGGCGTGGAATACCTGGCGGTCGCGCTCGGGGTCCTGGCCGGGGCGCTGCTGTCCGCGATCGCGGTCGGCATGACGTACCGGCTGCTGGGGCCGGCCGAGCCGTTGGGCAAGGTCATCGTCCGATCGATGATCTCCGCGCTGGCCATCGTCACCTTTGCCCTGGTCGGCTACACGGTCTGGATGGCGGGGCCGTTCGGGCCCTGGCTCTGCGTGGCCCTCGCGGCCGTGCTGGCGGTGCTGTACCGCACCTACTTCGTGTTCCTGCGCCAGCACGCCGACCTGACCAGGATGTACAGCTTCGTCCGTCGGGTCGCGGCGGTCGGTCCGGCCATCGAGGGGTGGCGGGCCGTGCTGGAGCAGGTCCGCGACCAGTTCAACGCCGAGGTCGCGGTGCTCCGCCTGGACGAGGGCACCGGCGAACTGGCGACCCTCGCGGTCGGTCCGGATGGCGTGCGGACCGAGCGTTCGCTGCGCGAGACCGACCCGCTGCTCGTCGAGGCCCGGACCAAGGGTCGGGTGCGGGTGTCCACCGATCGCACCATGGACCCCACCGTCCTGGCCGCGTTGGCGGATCGGCAGGCCTGGGACGTTCTGGTCGTCCCGCTCCGGTCCGGCGATCGGGACCGCGGTTACCTCGAGCTGCGGGACCGGCTCAGCCGGTGGGACCGTTTCCGGGACGACGACCTTCGCGTGCTGGAAACGCTCGGTGGGCATGTGGCCACCGCGCTGGACAACCTCCGGCTGCTCGAGTCGCTGCGGCACGAGGCCTACCACGACGCGATCACCGGGCTGCGCAACCGCGTCGGGCTGATCGTCACCGGTCAGGAAATGCAGGCCGGGGCCCGCGGGGCGGCGATCCTGCTGGTCGAACTCGACGTGTTGTCCCAGGTGAACAACGCCTTGGGGCACGACCGCGGCGAGCAGTTGCTGCGGATGGCCGGTGATCGGCTGGTCGGTCTCGTCGGGCCCGATCGGCCCGTCGCCCGGATCGAGGCCGATCGGTTCGCGGTCCTCGCCGACCCGCTGCCGGAGGCCGAACTCACCGCGCTCGGGGGGCGGATCCTGGCGGCCGTCGGCGTGGGCTACTCCATCGACGGCATCGAGGTGGACCCGCAATGCGCGGTCGGGATCGCCTTCACGCCGGGTGGGGTCGGAGCCGACAACGCGGTGGAGCCGAGCACGCTGCTACAGCGCGCGGAGATGGCGATGCTGGCGGCCAAGGCCAGGCCCGAGTCGATCCAGATCTACCGGCCGAGCATGGGTGAGGTCTACCGGCGACGCTTCCAGCTCGTCACCCAGTTCCGCCAGGCGGTCGAGCAGGGCCGGATCATCGTCCACTATCAGCCCAAGGTCGACCTGGGCCACCGGGAGCTCGTCGGGGTCGAGGCGCTGGTGCGCTGGATGCATCCGGAGTTCGGGCTCGTCTCACCCGCGGAGTTCGTCGAGGCCATCGAGGCCACCGGATCGATCGACATCCTGCTGGAGCATGTGCTGGACAGCGTGCTGGCCCAGTTGTGGCAGTGGCGCAGCGCCGGGGTGCACATCGCCGCGTCGGTCAACCTGTCGGTGCACAACCTGCTGGCCGAGAACTTCCCGGCGACGGTGGCCGCCGCCCTGCGCCGGCACCAGGTTCCGGCGCACCTGCTGACCTTCGAGATCACCGAGTCGAACGTGATGACCGACCCGGAGCACTCGCTGCCCGTGCTCCGGGAACTGCATGCAATGGGCATCCGGCTCTCGGTCGACGACTTCGGGACCGGCTACTCGTCGCTGGCCTACCTGCGCCGGCTGCCCATCGACGAGATCAAGATCGATCGATCGTTCGTGCAGGGCATGGGCACCGACCTGTCGGACCTGGCCATCGTGCGGGCCATCGTCGACCTGGGCCACTCGCTCGGGCTGCGGGTGGTCGCCGAGGGCGTCGAGGAGGAAGCGGCCCGGGACGCGCTGCGCGAGATGGCGTGCGACGAGGCCCAGGGGTTCCTGATCTCCCGGCCGATGCCGTTGGACCGGTTCGAGGCCTGGCTGCAATCTCGCACCGTGAGCATCTACGACCCCGCGTCGACGACACACGTCCTGCGCATGATGAGCTGACCTGCCGGTTCGAAGCACCCGGCGCCGTGCTGTAAAGTGATCCGGGCTCCCCGGGGACACCCGGGAGTGGAAAGTCAACACGGCAATGATCAAGCAGTGCGCAGTGCCCGCCCCTTTAGCTCAGTCGGCAGAGCGTCTCCATGGTAAGGAGAAGGTCTACGGTTCGATTCCGTAAAGGGGCTCGGAACAGCGGCGCTGGCAGCGGAACAAACCCGCGGCCCGCGTCGTTTGCTTCTGCGGGTCTTCCGGCCCGCGCGCGGCGGTGTAGCTCAGCTGGCAGAGCAAGCGGCTCATAATCGCTGTGTCGCCGGTTCAAGTCCGGCCACCGCTACGTGACCAGCACGGACCACCCCGGGCCGGGGTGGTCGGGAAGCCCGGCAGCGGGCCGCCCGCTGAACACAGCACCTGCAACGAGAGAGAGTCACCCGTGGCCGCCACCGACGTTCGCCCCAAGATCACCTTGGCGTGCGAGGAGTGCAAGCACCGGAACTACATCACCCGCAAGAACCGGCGGAACGACCCGGATCGGCTGGAGATCAAGAAGTTCTGCCCCAACTGCGGCGTGCACCGCAAGCACAAGGAAACCCGCTGATCTAGGTCGCCACCCGTGCCCGTCGATCCTTCCTTCATCGGAAAGCCCTTCCCGTACCCGGTGTCCTACGTCGTGGGCGTGGAGAAGATCCGCGACTTCGCCACCGCCATCGGCGACGACAACCCGCTCTACCACGACCGGGACGCCGCCCGGCGGGCCGGCCACGCGGACCTCGTCGCGCCGCCGACGTTCGGCGTGGCCATCATCACCCGCGCCCAGGACGAGGTGCTGTTCAACCCCGCGCTGGGCCTGGACTACTCCCGGGTCGTGCACGGGGATCAGCGCTTCGTCTTCCGTCGCCCCGTCGTGGCCGGTGACGAGCTCTTCTGCACCTTCTTCGTCGACAGCTCCCGGATGGTCAAGGGCAACGAGTTCCTGGGTTTGCGCACAGAGGTGGCCGACCCGAACGGCGAACCGGTGCTGACCGTGCACGGCACGCTGGTCGTCCGGGGGCCGGAGGCATGAGCATGGTCCCGCAGTTCGAATCGGTGTCGGTCGGCGACGAGCTCGCCCCGCTCACCATGACCGTCGACCGTGCGCGGCTGGTTCGTTACGCAGGTGCGTCCAGCGACTTCAACCGCATCCACTGGAGCGAGTCGACCGCGGCCGCGGTCGGGCTTCCGGGCATCCTGGCCCACGGCATGCTCACCATGGCCCTGGCCGGCCGAGTGGTCACGAACTGGGTCGGCGATCCGGGTGCGGTGCTCGAGTTCGGCACCCGCTTCACCCGGCCCGTCTACGTGCCCGACGACGCCGAGGGCGCCACCATCGACTTCACCGGGGCCATCCGGTCGCTGGACGCCGACGCACGTACGGCTCAGGTCGATGTCACCGCGAAGTTCAACGGGCAGACCGTGCTGGGTGGGGCCCGGGCCACCGTCGCCCTGCGCTGACCGGCGCGCGCCCGCGATTGTGCATCGAGGGACCACTTCCGGTCGTTCCCGGGCGCCGGGAGCGACCGGAAGTGGCCCCTCGAATCGTGCTCAGTCCGTGGCGGTGGACAGGAACTCGCCCATCCGGGTCACCCCGGTGACGAGGTCGTCGTCGGACAGGGCGTACGACAGGCGGAAGTACCCGGGCGTGCCGAACGCCTCGCCCGGCACCACGGCCACCTCGGCGCGATCCAGGATCAGCGCGGCCAGCTCGCCGGACGACGCCGGGCGGACCCCGTCGAACGACTTGCCGATCAACCCGGTGACCGACGGGTAGACGTAGAAGGCCCCCAACGGCTCCGGGCAGGAGACGTGGGGGATCGCGTCGAGCAGCCCGACGATCAACTGCCGGCGGCGGTCGAATGCCTCGCGCATCTGCTCGACGGCGTCCAGCGGCCCACTCACGGCGGTCAGGGCGGCCTGCTGGGCGACGTTGCAGACGTTGGACGTCAGGTGCGACTGCAGGTTGGTCGCGGCCTTGATCGCGTCCCGCGGGCCGATCATCCAGCCGACCCGCCAGCCGGTCATCGCGTAGGTTTTGGCCACCCCGTTCACCACGATGCACCGGTCGGCGATCTCCGGGGCCACCACCGGCATCGACGCGTGCACCGCATCCCCATAGACCAGGTGCTCGTAGATCTCGTCGGTGATCACCCACAGGCCATGCTCCGCCGCCCACCGGCCGATGGCGGCCACCTGCTCCGGCGGGTAGATGGCGCCGGTCGGGTTGGACGGCGAGCAGAACAGCAGCACCTTCGTCCGTGGGGTCAGCGCGGCCTCCAGCTGGTCGATGGTGACCAGGTAGCCGGCGGACTCGTCGGCGACCACGGGCACGGCCACCCCACCGGCCAACGCGATCGCCTCCGGGTAGGTGGTCCAGTACGGCGCCGGCAGCAGCACCTCGTCGCCCGGGTCCAGCAGCGTGGCGAACGCCTGGTAAACGGCCTGCTTGCCGCCGTTGGTGATCAGCACGTCGGCGGCGCCCACCGCCAGACCGGAATCACGCCCGGTCTTCACCGCAACCGCCTCGCGCAGCGCCGGCAGGCCCGCGGCCGGCGTGTACCGGTGATTCGCCGGGACCGAGCAGGCCGCGATGGCCGCCTGCACGATGTAGTCGGGAGTCGGGAAGTCGGGTTCGCCGGCACCGAAGCCGATGACCGGGCGGCCCGCCGCCTTGAGGGCCTTCGCCTTCGCGTCCACGGCCAGCGTCGCGGATTCGGCGATGCCGCCAATGCGCGCGGAGATCCGGGGGTGCGTCGGCGAAGGGGATTCGGGCGGCTGAATGCTCATGGCTTCATCGTGGCACGCAGTGCGAAACACGGGCAGGCGGGTAGCGTCGGGCGGTGGGCACCGCCCGGGCGCGGCGTGCCTTACACTTGACAGCCGGGGTGTGCTCCCGCTTGCCCGTTCGTCGGGTTGGACGGGCACATCCCGGGTTTGTGAAAGGGGTTCTGATGGCGATCGGCCGGTGACGGTCGTGACCAAAGGGGCGTAGCTCAACTGGCAGAGCAGCGGTCTCCAAAACCGCAGGTTGCAGGTTCAAGTCCTGTCGCCCCTGCAGCACCATCGAACGACCCGGAGCAGCGATGCGCCGGGTCCAGCACAGGTGAAGGACGTAGACAGTGAGCGACGAACACGACGGGGTGTCGGCGGGCGGATCAGCGTCCGGCGACGACCCGTCGGGTGACGCGACCAAGGCCTCGGCCGACGCGCCGGCCGGTCGGGACAGGCCGCGCAAGGCGCCCTCGCTGTCCAAGTCGGAGGGTGTCCGCGAGCCGGTCGACGAGAACGAGCCCGGAGACGACGAACCCGGTGACCCCGAGGCCGGAGACGCCGAGAGCGGGTCCGCGCTGACCACCCCGGCATCACCAGGATCGGCCAGGGCAGCGGCC
Organism: Nakamurella sp.; assembly: GCA_044223435.1. GTDB lineage: Bacteria > Actinomycetota > Actinomycetes > Mycobacteriales > Nakamurellaceae > Nakamurella. Next base: position 31,553 of record JBGALY010000012.1, on the reverse strand, counting down.
CGGCGGGCGGCAGCCCGGTCCGGCACGTCGGAGAAGAAGGGTGCGGCGACCCCGAAACGGACATCGACCACGGTCGTCAAGAAGCCGAACCCGATCGCCCGGCTCGGTCGCTTCCTCCGCGAGGTCGTCGCCGAGTTGCGCAAGGTCATCTGGCCCACGCGCAACCAGATGGTCACCTACACCATCGTGGTGATCGTGTTCGTGGCGTTCATGGTGGCGCTGGTCGGAGTCCTCGACCTGCTGTTCGCCAAGGGCGTGTTCGCCGTCTTCGGCTGACCGGTCGGACCCGACCGGCCCGGGAGCGTGTTCCCCAACGAGTGATGAATTCAGGAAGTGAGCATCCATCGTGTCCAGTGACGTCGAGTACCCCGGCGGCGAGCCGCTCCATGACGTCGTGCTGACCGACGGAGACGAGACGATCATCGCCTCCGTGTCGGCCAGCGATGACGGGTTCGACCACGACATCGAGGCCGAGACGGCCGAGATCGAGCAGGCCATCGACGAGCTGGCCGAGGCCGCCCAGGACGAGGCCGCCCAGGACGAGGCCGAGCAGGACGAGGCTGCCGACGCCGAGGTCGATGAGATCGAAGCGGTCGAGGTCCTCGTCACGGACGGCGACGAGGTCATCGCCGACGAGCTGGTCGTGGTCGACGAGGTCGAAGATCTCGCCGAGCAGGCCCCGGTCGAGGACGAGGACCCCGCGGAGGCGCTGCGGTCGGCGCTCAAGCGGGCCGCCGGCGAGTGGTACGTCGTGCACTCGTACGCAGGCTACGAGAACAAGGTCAAGACCAACCTCGAGACCCGCATCAAGTCGCTGGACATGGAGGACTACATCTTCCAGATCGAGGTCCCGACCGAAGAGGTCACCGAGATCAAGAACGGCCAGCGCAAGCAGGTGCAGCGCAAGGTCTACCCCGGATACATCCTGGTCCGGATGGACCTGACCGACCAGTCGTGGAGCGCCGTGCGCAACACTCCCGGCGTCACCGGCTTCGTGGGGGCAACCGCGCAGAAGCCGTCCGCGTTGACCATCGACGAGGTCGTCAAGATCCTCACCCCGGCCGCCCCGCGCAAGCCGGCCAGCGTGGCCAGCACTCCGGGTTCGGCGCCGGTGCGCACCGAGGTCGACTTCTCGGTCGGCGAGTCGGTCACCGTCATGGACGGGCCGTTCGCAACCCTGCCGGCGACCATCAACGAGGTCAACGCCGACGCCCAGAAGCTCAAGGTGCTGGTCTCCATCTTCGGCCGGGAGACGCCGGTGGAGCTCGGGTTCACGCAGGTCTCCAAGATCTGATCGAAGATTTCCGGGCTCGACTCCGGGCCCGGATCCGCACAGAAGGACAAGCAGAAGGAAAAGCAATGCCTCCGAAGAAGAAGAAGCTCGCAGCGATCGTCAAGCTGCAGATCAAGGCCGGCATGGCCAACCCGGCCCCGCCGGTCGGCCCGGCCCTGGGCCAGCACGGCGTCAACATCATGGAGTTCTGCAAGGCCTACAACGCCGCCACCGAGCAGCAGCGCGGTGACGTCGTCCCGGTCGAGATCTCCATCTACGAGGACCGGTCGTTCGACTTCAAGCTCAAGACCCCGCCCGCGGCGCGGCTGCTGCTGAAGGCGGCCGGCGTGGAGAAGGGCTCCGGCACCCCCAACAAGACCAAGGTCGCCTCGGTGACCGCGGCCCAGGTCCGGGAGATCGCCACCCTCAAGCAGGTCGACCTGAACGCCAACGACGTGGACGCCGCCGCGAAGATCATCGCCGGCACTGCCAAGTCGATGGGCATCACCGTCACCGACTGATCGACGTTCCCGCACCACGTGGCAGGGCCTGCGCGGCCCGCTGACCACACCCCTGAACGACCCACACAGGAGCAGAAATGAAGCGCAGCAAGGCATACCGTGAGGCCTTCGACAAGGTGGACCGGACTCGCCTGTACTCCCCGCTGGAGGCCGCGGAGTTGGCGAAGACCACGTCCCCGTCGAAGATGGACGCCACCGTCGAGGTGGCCATGCGGCTCGGGGTCGACCCCCGGAAGGCCGACCAGATGGTGCGTGGCACCGTCAACCTGCCCAACGGCACCGGCAAGACCGCCCGGGTGATCGTCTTCGCGGTCGGCGACAAGGCCGCCGAGGCCGAGGCCGCCGGTGCGGACGCGGTCGGGTCGGACGACCTGATCGCCCGCATCCAGGGTGGCTGGCTGGACTTCGACGCCGCCATCGCGACCCCGGATCAGATGGCCAAGGTCGGCCGGATCGCCCGCATCCTGGGCCCGCGTGGTCTGATGCCGAACCCGAAGACCGGCACGGTCACCCCCGACGTCACCAAGGCCGTCGCCGACATCAAGGGCGGCAAGATCAACTACCGGGTCGACAAGGCCGCCAACCTGCACCTGGTGATCGGCAAGGTGTCGTTCCCGACCGAGAAGTTGGTCGAGAATTACGCTGCCGCCCTGGACGAGGTGCTGCGGGCCAAGCCGTCCGCGGCCAAGGGCAAGTACCTGAAGAAGGTCTGGTTCTCCACCACGATGGGCCCGGGAATCCCGGTCGACCCAAGCGTGACCCGCAACCTGCTCGAGGTCGAGGGCTGACCCAGCTCGTCGCTCACCCTGCGCGCCCGGCCGATCGGCCGGGCGCGCAGTGCGTTTGAGGGTCGGCCGCGTGCACGATTTGGACGCCGGGACGGCCCTCGCGTATCGTGGATCACGATCCACCGAAGACCGTCGGCTCCCGCGTGCGCGGGTGAAGGTCCTGAACCATCGGGACGGCCCACGCAGGGGGACGAGGTAGTTGCAAGTGCGACCGCTGCCGGTTGCCTTTTCCACGCCCCGTGCCACTGTGCCGGGGCGTTCGTCGTTTCCGGAGCCTGCCCGACGGCCAACGGTTGGCAGGTGCCGGCATCCCCGCCGGTACGCACGTTGCCGGGGCGACCCGGCCTCAGATGTGAGGAAGGAGGCGACGCATGGCAAAGGCCGACAAGGTCGCGACGGTTGCGCAGATCACCGAGAAGTTCCGCACCGCGAACGCGGCGGTGATCACCGAGTACCGCGGCCTGACGATGGCCCAGCTCACCGAGCTGCGCCGGTCCCTGGGCAGTGACACCGCCTACACGGTCGCCAAGAACACGCTGGTGAAGCGGGCCGCCGCGGACGCCGGCGTCGAGGGTCTGGACGACATGTTCGCCGGCCCGACCGCAGTTGCGTTCGTCAGCGGCGAGCCGGTCGACGCGGCCAAGGCGCTGCGCGACTTCGCCAAGGCGCACCCGCTGCTGGTGATCAAGGGTGGCCTGCTGGACGGGCGCCCGCTGGAGGCCGCCGAGGTCACCAAGCTGGCCGACCTCGACTCCCGCGAGGTCCTGCTGGCCAAGCTCGCCGGTGCGATGGTGGGCACCCTCACCAAGGCGGCCGTTGTGCTCAACGCGCTGCCGACCAAGACCGCGCAGCTGCTGGCCGCGCTGCAGGAGAAGAAGGCGGACGGCAGCGACGCTGCCGGATCGACCGATCTCGGCGTGACGGAGTCGGTGGAAGCCGCATCCGGGACCGCCGTCGATGCCCAAGAGGAAACGGCTTCGGCCTGATCCGACCAGTACCAACCGGTCGGATCACCGATCGGCACCACATCGAGAACGACCGCCCGGGCCGCCGTTGCGACGGATCGGGCGTGGAAAGAGAAAGGACGCCACCATGGCGAAGCTGAGCACCGACGAGTTGCTGGACGCGTTCAAGGAGCTGACCCTCCTGGAGCTGTCGGAGTTCGTCAAGCAGTTCGAGGAGACCTTCGGCGTGACCGCCGCGGCGCCGGTCGCCGTGGCCGCCGTCGGTGGTGGCGGCGCGGCCGCCCCGGCCGAGGCCGCCGAGGAGCAGGACGAGTTCGACGTCATTCTGGAGTCGGCCGGCGAGAAGAAGGTCCAGGTCATCAAGGCCGTCCGCGAGCTCGTCTCCGGGCTGGGCCTGAAGGAAGCCAAGGACCTGGTCGACTCCGCGCCGAAGGCGATCCTGGAGAAGGCCCCCAAGGAGGCCGCCGAGGCGGCCAAGGCCAAGCTCGAAGAGGCCGGCGCCAAGGCCACCGTCAAGTGACCGTGCGCTGACGCGCTCGTCGCCTGCGGGCGACACCGAAGTACCCCTGAGGCGGGGCGGCCCGGGCCGGTCCGCCCCGCTTCGGCGTTTCCGCGGAAGCGTCTCCGACCCTGGACAGCCGCGCCGATGAAGTGGTCAACTTCCGCCCCAGCCGTCACATCCGGCGTCAGTTCAGCCGCGCAGGCGTTGATGATCCGCGCGGGCAGGGTTCTCGGGTAGGGCGCGTGCCCGATGCTGCCGCGGCCCGCCGGGCGCAGGATGAGACCGGACGGCCGCCGGTTGGGGGTGCTGTGATCGGTCGCTTGGTCGACGTCGCGAAATGGCTGTCGGCCGCCGCCGATCGACGGGCGGCCGCCGATCCGGCCGGCCGTTCCCGGCTCGACGCGACGATCGCGGTCATCGAGCAGGACTACGCCACGGTCGCCCCGGTCGACCGGGAACCCGACCGCCTGGCGGCCTTGACGGGTCTGTACGGCCTCGACGAGGTCGACCGCGACCTGCTGCTGCTGGCCGCCGCGGCCGACCTGGACGCCAACATCGCGCTGGCCTACGGGTTGCTGCGCGGTGGCTCGGCCCCCGCCCATCCGAGTATCGGCCTGGCCCTGGAGTTACTGGGCGTGCCCACCCTGTCCGGCCCCGGTCGCGCCCGGTTCGCCGGTGGTGCCCGGCTGCCGGCCCAGGGGTTGCTGGACGTGGGGGCCGCAGGCCCGTGGCTGAGCCGGGAGATCCGTTGTCCCGACCGGGTGGTCACTCACCTGGCCGGTGCGCGGCACCCCGACCGCCGGTTCGAGCAGCTGGTCATCGACCCGGTGCCGTTGACGCTGCCCGGGGCCGATGAGCTGACCCGGGCGCTGGAGATCGGTGCGTCCTTCGTCTGGATCCACTCGCCGCCGGGCACTGCCGGCCTGCCGATGGTCGCCGGGGCGCTGACCGGACTGGGCGTCGGCAGCCTGTGCCTGGCGGTGCCGGCCGGTGCTGCGACCGGAGCCGACGGATTCGTGCGGGACGCGGTCCGGGAGGCCGCGCTGACCAACCGGTGCCTGGTCCTGGACGGCGCCGAGCGGCTGGTGTCCGCGGGCGAGCCGGACGCCGGGCACGGTCCGGCCGGGCCGTCGACCATGCCGCTCGCGCTGATCGACCCGCCGGTCCCGGTGATCGCCGTCGGGTCGGCCCCCTGGGACCGCCACTGGTCGATCCACGCCCATCCCTACCTGCTCCCGGCGCCGCGGCTCGGCCCCGACGAGTGCGTGCAGCTGTGGTCCGCGATCAGCGGCACGCCGCCGCCGCCGGGGGCGCTGGCCGGCCTGCGGCTCTCGCCCGACCTGGTCGACCAGTTGGCCCGCACCTCGTCCCGGCTGGCGGCGACCGCCGGCGTGCCGGTGACCGCCGAACTGGTGCGCCGGGTCGCTCGGCAGCTCACCGGCAGCGCCGCTCCGGACAGCGGGGTGGGGCTGGCCGATCTGGTGCTGCCGGCCGGGGCCGACCGCGCCGTCGCGCGATTGATCGGGTGGGCCCGGCACCGGGACGAGCTCATCGCCCGCGGGCTCATCGTGGCCGGTGCGGGCAGCGGCGGCGGCATCACAGCGCTGTTCAGCGGAAGCCCGGGCACCGGCAAGACCCTCGCCGCCCACGTGGTCGCGGCCGAACTGGGCATCGACGTGTTGCGGGTCGATCTGGCGGCAGTCGTCGACAAGTACATCGGACAGACCCAGAAGAACCTGGAGAAGGTTTTCCATCAGGCCGAGAGCCTGAACGTGCTGCTGTTCTTCGACGAGGCCGAGGCGCTGTTCGGCCGCCGCTCGGAGGTCAAGGACGCCCACGATCGGTACGCCAACCAGGAGGTCGCCTACCTGCTGCAGCGGATGGAGCAGTTCGACGGCATCACCATCCTGACGACGAACCTGCGTGGCAGCCTCGACCCGGCCTTCAGCCGCCGGTTGAGCTTCATCGTGCACTTCCCCGATCCGGACGAGGCGACCCGCCGGCGGTTGTGGCACACGCACCTGGCCCGGCTCGGTCCGATCGACCCCGGCGACCCGGTCGACGCGGACCTGCTGGGCGCCGTCGTCGAACTGGCCGGCGGTGACATCCGCAACGTCGTGGTCGCGGCGGGCTACGACGCGGCGATCGAGGGTGTGCTCCCGGGGATGCGGCACGTGCTGGCCGCGGCCGTCGCCGAGTACACCAAGCTGGGTCGCCGGGTCCCGGCCGAACTGAGCCGCTGAGCCCGGGCGCCAACCGCCCGCCGCGCCAACCGCCCGCCGCGCCAACCGCCCCGCCGCGCTGATCCAAGCGTCGGATTCGCGCCGGATATGACCGGTTTCATGACGGAAAGATCAGCGCACCGGGCTCGGACCGCCCGCTCCGCCGAACATAGGGCGATCGCCCGATGCCGTCGCCGGGCCCCGGTGGTGGGCTCGGAACCGTCACCTGCCACCGGCGTGCCCGCTGTCCACCCCAGCGCCACCGGCCGGTGCGCCCGCGACAGCTGGATCGAGTTCCGGGGGGCCCGATGACGACTCACCCGCCGCGACCGATCGACGGGCCGTCCCGGCCGGAGCCGACCACCCCACCGCCCCGGCCTCCCGATCGCGGTCGAGCATGATCGTCCCGACCATCGACAGCGGGCTCGAGGCGTTCCTGCGTGCCGAACTACCGCTGCCCGAGGCGGTCGGCGACGTGTCGTTCGACCCGCCGTCCGGCACCTGGTCGGCACAGCTGAGCCGGATCACCGTGAACCTTTTTCTGTTCGGCATCGGGCGCTCGGAGCAGCAGCCCCGGCCCCCTGCCGACCGCGAGCTGAACGGTCGGGCGCAGCGCCGCCGGCCGATCCCGATGCTGGAGCTGCATTACCTGGTCTCGGCCTGGGCCGGTGTCGTCCGGGACGAGCACCAACTCCTGGGCGATGCCCTGGCCTGCCTGTTGCAGACCACCGCGCTGCCCCCGGAACACCTGGCGATCCCCCTGCCGTCGGGTGTGCAGATGAACGTCGAGCCGTACGACAACAGCCGCGCGAAGGACGTGTGGACGACGGTCGGCGGCGCGATCAAGCCGTCCTTCGAGCTGGTCGTGACCAGCGCCGCGGACTCCCCGGCGTTCGCCGACCTGCCGCCGCGGGTGGAGCGGATCCAGGCGCTGGTCGACCGCATGCCGCAGCCCGGGGCGGCGGCCGACCAGCCCGGTCGCCCGACCGCCGGGCGGGGCTGAGCGGTGCGCGTCACCGCCGGCGCCACGCTGGTCGACCTGGCCCCGGGCTCGACCGCGGACGTCGACGTCGACGTCGTCAACACCGGTCGGGTGATCGACGGCATCACCGCCCGGGTGATCGGGCTGGACGGCGGTCACGTCACCACCCATCCGCCCGTGCTGGCGCTGTTCCCCGAGTCGGCCGGCCGGCTGACGGTCAGCCTGGAACTGCCGACGGCCTACCCGGCGGGCCGGCACCCGCTGACCGTCGAGGTCTTCTCCCGCCAGGACGAGGTGCCGGCCGAGTACGTCGACCTGGACCTGCTGGTACCGACCCGGCCGGACTTCCGGCTGGCCGTCCGCCCCGAGGTGGTCCGCGCGCACCGCACCGGCCGCTTCGTGCTCACGGTGACGAATTCGGGCAACGTGCCCCTGACCGTCAGCCTGGCCGCCGCCGACCCCGAGCGGGCGGTGACGCCCCGGGTGATGCCGGAACGGCTGGTGCTGGACGCCGGCCGCAGCGGCGAGGTGCTCGTCGAGGCGCGCGGCCCGCGGATGATCTTCGGGTCGGAGATCGACCGGCCGATCACGGTGACGGCGACCGCCGTGCCGACCGACGCCGGGGCCGCCCAGGCGGACGCCGAGCTCGATCAGCTCCGCCGGCTGGACGAGGCCGGCGTCCCGGTCGCGGCTCCGCCCCCTGGGGCCGAACCGGCGTCGCCGGACGCCCCGCCGGCGTCGGAGGCGGAACTGCCGGCGCAGACCCAGCCGCTGATCCTGCGGCAACGGCCGTGGATCACCCGGGGAATGCTGACCGCCTTCATCCTGCTGGCGATCATCGCGGTCTGGGCCGCCATCTTCCTGTTCGGCCTGCGGCAGGTGTTCGCCAGCGACCCGGTGACCAAATCGGCCCCGGCCTCCTTCTTCCCGACCGACATCGCGCTGCAGGCGGCCACCGACCGGCAGGCCGACACGAACGCACCGGCCGGCGCGCTGCCCAAGGACGGCAGCCTGCCGTCCGGGCTGGGCGGCACCATCGCCGGCACCGTCGTCGCCGCCAGCGACGGCGGGCCGGTCGGCCGGATCCAGGTCGAGGCGCTCCGGGTCCGCGCCGACGGCACCCTCGACACGGCCAGTTCCGCGGCCACCCAGGCGGACGGCTCGTTCCAGGTCGCCGGGCTGTTCCCGGGCGGCTACCTGCTGCGCTTCAGCGCGGACGGGTTCGACCCGGTCTTCTATCCCGGCACTCCCGACCAGGCCGCGGCCACTCCGGTCGCCGCGGCGTCCGCCGAGGTCACCCCCGGAATCAACGTCATCATCACGGGCCGACCCGCGACCATCACCGGCACCGTGGACCCCGGTGAGATCTTGCAGCCGGTCACCACCGCGGTCACGGTCCGGGCGGTTGCCGGGCCGCGGGCCGGCCAGGACATCGCTGCCACCACGACGGACGGAAGCAACGGGTACACCCTGCCCGACCTGCCCGCGCCGGCCGAGTACCAGCTCAGCTTCGCCGCGGAGGGCTACCAGCCCACCGTCATCAGCACCCGGGTCAACGCCGGCGGGGAACGCCTGCAGCCGGCGGTCCTGCTGACCGCCGGTCCCGGGGTGATCTCCGGCGTGGTGTCGGCGGGCGGCGCCCCGGTCGGCGGGATCACCGTCAGCACCACCGTCGGCGGCACCACCATCACCTCCGGCACCCCGACCACCGGCGACGTCGGCCGGTTCGTGCTGGGCAACCTGCCCACCCCGGCCACCTATGTGCTGACCATCGGCGGTCCGGGCTTCGGCTCGACCACCGAGGTCATCGACCTCGGACCGGGGCAGCAGCGGACCGACCTGGCCGTCACCCTCGCCTCCGGCACCGGTCAGATCACCGGGCAACTGATCGACGTCGCCGGCAACGGCGTCGGCGGTGCCACCATCACCGTCGGCGGCATGGCGAACCCGCCGACGTCCAGCACCCTGACCGCCGGCGCCGTGGGCGCGTTCACGGTCGGCGGGCTGCCGGCCGGCGGCTCGTTGACCGTGACGTTCACCAAGCCCGGGTTCGCGGACACCACCGTCCCGGTGTCGCCGGGCGGCGCCCCGCTGACCGTGACGATGAGCGATTCGCTGGGGCGGATCTCCGGGACGGTCCGCGACCCCTCCGGGGCACCGATCTCCGGGGCCACGGTGACCGCCACCGACGGCAAGCGCACCTGGCCGGTCACCTCGTCGTCGGCGTCGGCCGGGTCGGCCGCCGGCAGCTACGTCATCGCCGGCCTGCCGGTGGGTGACTACACCCTGACCGCCCAAGGCCCGACGACGCTGCCGCGGACGACGCTGGTCACCGTGGCCGCGGGCGGCCAGTCGACCGCCGACTTCACGCTGCCCGACGACCCGGGCAAGGTCCCCGGGGCGGGGGGCTGACCATGCGCGTGTTCGTCACGCCCGACCGGATCGAGATCGGCCCCGAGGGAACCGTCGAGGTGCTGATCACCGTGCACAACACGGGCACCCTGATCGGCGGGTACCAGCTGCGTGTCCTCGGGGCCGACCCGTCCTGGGTGAACCTGCAGGCGGACAGCCTGTCCCTGTTCCCGGACGAGTCGCGGACGGTCGCCGCCACCGTCGCGGTGCCGACCGGGGTCGCCGCCGGCGAACGGCGGATGGCCGTCCAGGTCCGCGAGCTCACCCCGCCGCACGACATCGCGATCAATGAGCTCGAGCTGCTGGTGCCGGCGGCCGAGGAACTCGGCGTCGAGTTGACCCCGATGACGGTGGTCGGCGGCGGCCACGGCATGTTCGGGGTGTTGCTGCACAACACCGGCAACACGACCGTGACGAGCGAACTCGCCGGCCGCGACGCCGAGGACGCGATGTGGTTCGAGTTCGACCCTCCGGTGGTCACCCTGGCGCCCGGCGATCAGGCGATCGCGGACCTGCGGGCGGCCGGGCCGCGACGGTGGTTCGGTCAGCCGGTGGTGCGGGCGTTCGGTGTGCTCCTGGTGCCGCCGGGGACGGCGCCCCCCCAGCCGCGCCGGCGGCGGGGCTGGTTGCCCACCGAACTCCTGCCCAGGAAGGTCAAGCTACCCAAGGCCCCGCTGCCGGGTGGTCCGCCGGGCGGCGGGTTGCCGGCGGCGCCGAAGGTCCCGGCGGCGCCGAAGATCCCGGCCGGGCCGAAGATTCCCGGGGTCAAGGCGCCGGCCCTGCCGGCGGTCCAGGCGCCCAAGATCCCGCCGCTGACCGCGCCGAAGCTGCCGACGGAGCTGGCCATCCCCGCCGCCGGCCCCGGGGGTGGATCGGGCCCGGGTGACGTCCCGGATCCTCCGCCGGAGCCGGTCGCCACCGGCACCCTGCTGCAAAAACCCCGGCTGTCCCGGGGGCTGTTGTCGTTGCTGTCGTTGCTGCTCGCCGCCACCGTGTTCGCCACGGTCATCACCATCGCGCTCTCCGCGCTCGTCGGGCAGTCGGCCGCGGATCGGGACCTGGCGATCCAGGTCGCCGCCGCGCGCAACTCCGGCACCCCGTCCGGAACCTCCACCCTCGGCGGATCGGTACTGCAACTGCTCAACGCCCAACCGATCGCCGGGGTATCGGTCGAGCTGTTCACCGCTCAGGACGTCACCACCCCGATCACCAACACGGCGACCGGCGACGATGGCAGGTGGAGCATCGACAACCTGCCCGCCGGCAGCTACACGTTCCGGGTCCGCGGCGCCGGGTTCACCGAGATCTGGTATCCGAACGCACTGAGCGCCGCCGACGCGACCGAGGTGACGGTGCAGGTCGGGCAGCAGATCACCGATCTGGACGTCAACCTCGGTGGACTGCCGGCCACGGTGTCCGGTCAGGTCGCCGGCGACGACGTGGCCGGCGCGGTGCTGACCGTGCAGGTGCCGGTCGAACTGCTGCCCAGCGACCCGAGCGTCGCCGCGGCGACCGCCGCCGAGGCGCCGCCGGCCGGGGCTCCGGCCGGGGCGGTGCTCACCACGGTGCCGATCGGGTCGAACGGGCAGTTCGACCTGTCCGACGTGCCGTCCCCGGCGGTGTACGACTTGGTGCTGAGCAAACCCGGGTTCGCCACCGACACCCAGCGCATCGACCTGTCCGGCGGCGAGGTGCGCGGTGACATCCAACTGCGATTGCGCACCGGGGACGGGCTGATCAGCGGAACGGTCACCGGCCCGGACGGGCCGCTCGGCGGGGCGGTCATCACCGCGACCAGCGGCACCAGCACCGTGGAGACGGTGTCGCTCACCGAAGGGCAGGTCGGCGGGTTCACGGTCCGCGGGCTGGTCACCCCGGCGACGTACACGGTGACGGTGACCTCGCCCGGCTTCACCACGCAGACCACCTCGGTCGCGCTGACCGACGGGCAGAAGCTCACCGGCGTCCAGCTCACGCTGGCCCGGTCGGCCGGCTCGCTGTCCGGATCGGTGACCACGCTGCCGGGCAACGCGCCGGCCGCCGGGGTGACCGTCAGCGTGAGCAGCGGCGCCACCAAGGTCACCACGATCACCCAGTCCGCCGGGACCCCTGGCGCGTGGACGATCGCCGGCCTGCCCATCCCCGGCGCGTACACGGTGACGTTGAGCCGGGAGGACCTGCAGTCGCAGACCGTCGCGGTCAACCTGGACGCCACCGGCACGCCGACCTCCGGTTCGTCCACCATCGACGTGGCGATGACGTCGGCGTTCGCCCAGATCTCCGGCGTGGTCAGCCAGCGATCCGCCGACGGCAGCACGGCGCCGGCCGGGGAGGCCACCGTCACCCTGACCTCAGGGGCCGACACGTACGCCGTCACGAGCGCGTCCGAACCGCCTTCGGCGGTCGGCGCGTACAAGGTCGGGGGCGTGGTGCCCGGCACCTACACGTTGTCGGTCAGCCGCCGCGGCACCAGCCCGACCAGCGTCATCGTCACCGTCGCCGCCGGCCAGTCGCTGGTGCAGAACCCGTTGCTCATCCCGCCGGCGTCGATCACCGGGCTGGTCATCGATCGGCAGGCCGGCCCGCAACCCGGTCTCGAGGTCAACCTGTTCAAGGCGTCCGAGTACCCGGCCCAGGTCAGTCAGAGCGCCACCACCGACGCCACCGGCCGCTACACCTTCGCCGACGTCGACGCACCGCAGGCCTACGTGCTGGAGGTCCGCAGCCCGGCCCAGGGGGCGATCGGATCGGCGACGATCGTGCTCGCCGCCAGCCAGGCCGCCGACCTGAACATCACCGTCGGGCAGACCGCAGTGAGCGCCGCCCCCACGTCGGCGCCCGCCCCCGCGGCCGTGGCCTCGACCCCGCCCGACCAGCAGCCGGCCGGCACCGGGACGGTGACCGGACCATGAACGCCACACCCCCTCCCGGCCCGCAGGTCACGCTCGCCCCGGTCATCGCGGCCAGCGCCGGCGGCCCGGTGACCGTCGAGGCAACGGTGTGGCACACCGGTCCGCGCCCGGTGACCCTCACGGTCGCCGTGCGCGGCCTGGACGCCGAATGGACGCCGCCGCCGGTGCTCGTCGGACCGCTGCCGCCGGGCGAATCCCGGACGGTCGCCTTCGAGCTGAGGCCCGGCCCCAGCGCGCTGGGGGCGCGGTACCCGTTCGTCGTGGTGGCCGTCGCCGCCGACCCGCTCGGTCGCGGTGACCCGCAGTCCGCGAGCGCCGAATCAACCCTGATCATCGGGGGCCGCGAGCCCACCGTGCTGGACCTGGATCCACCCCAGGTCACCGCCGTCTTCGGCCGGCGGGTGCAGCTGACCATCACCAACCCGTCGCTGACCGACCGCGAACTGGTCCTGGAACCCACGGTGCCCGCCGGGCTGACCGCGCAGTTCCAACCGGGACCGGTCGGCGTCCCGGCCGGCCGCACGGTCACCGTTCGCGGGAAGGTCAAGGTCCGCCGGCCGCGGGTGTTCGGGACGGTGCAGACGCACAGCTACGCGGTCGCCGCGCGGGGCCAGGGAGCCCCGGTGGTGGTCACCGGCACCGTGCGGGCCCGGCCGGTGTTCCGCGGTGCGCTGGTCCGCGCCCTGGTGCTGGTCGCGGTCGTCGCCCTGTGGGCCGGGCTGGCGGTGGTGGCGATCCCACGGGTGTCGTCGTACTTCACCACGCAGACCCAGGACACCCAGGCGGGTGGCGCGGCGCCGGACCAGCCGTCCGGCACGACGCCCGCGGACGCCGGCGCCGGGTCGGCCGGGGCGTCGCCGGGCGGCGCGACCGGCGGTGATTCCGGCACGACCGGCGGTGATTCCGGCACGACCGGCGGTGATTCCGGCACGACCGGCGGTGATTCCGGCGCGACCGGCGCGACCGGCGACGGTTCGGGTGGCGGTTCGCCGGATTCCGGTGCGCCCGATTCCGGTTCGGCCGGCGGCGGTGCGACTGACGGTGGGACGGGCGGCGTCGGGACCGACACCGGTGACACCAGCGGCGGCGAAGCGGGCGCGGGTGGCGCCGGTGGCAACCCGGCCACTCCCGGCGGCGGCGAGACCGGCACCGACACCAACGCCGAACAGGGCAGCGTCGGCGCCACCCCGAACGAGGTCGCGCTGCGCGGCCTGGTGACCGGTCCGGACCCGGGCGGGGTGACCGTCGTACTCAGCCCGACGGGACTCACCCAGGCCGCCGAGCAAGGCGCCGAACCGGCCCCGGGCACCGACGAGCAGACCGCGTCCGGGCTGCGGGCGGCCCGCAGCATCATCGGCAAGGTGCCCGCGTCGGCGCTGCGGGTGGCCACCGCGGACGAGCCGCCGACCATCACCACGACGACGAACGACGACGGCACCTGGGCGATCGCCGGGGTGCGGCCGCAAGGGTTCTATCTCCTGACGATGGCGCGGGCCGGCTACCAGACGCAGCGGTTCGTGGTCAACGGCGCGACGCTGATCGGCGCCGACCCGATGCGGATCGAGCTGATCGCCGGCAACGGTGCGATGTCCGGGACGGTGACCGGGCCGGACGGGCCGATCGGCGCCGCGACCGTGACCATCACCGACGGCCACGTGTCGGTGCAGACATCGTCGGTGTCGCCCGGGGCCGAGGGCACCCCCGGGTCGTGGAGCGTCACCGGGCTGTCCACCCCCGGCACCTACCTGGTGTCGGCCGCCGCGCAGGGCTTCGGCACGTCGTCCACCCTGGTCACGCTGGGCGCGGGCGGCACGGCGACCGCCGATCTGAGCCTGCCGACCGGCGCCGCCCAGGTGACCGGCCTGGTGTCCGGCGAGGACCTGCTGGGCCAGCTCGGCGGGCTCGGTGGGCTGCAGGTGTCCATCACCGGGCAGTCCGGCGACGTCACCACCACCCGGACGGCCACCACCGTCACGTCCGGGCCGGTCGGCACGTACACGCTGCCCGACCTGCCCACCCCGGGCGACTACACGCTGACCGTGTCCGGGGCCGGCTATTCCGATCAGGTGCGTCAGGTCTCGCTCGCCGAGGGTGTCGGCTCGGTCGAGGTGAACGTCTCGATGATCCGGGCCGACGGGGTGGTCAGCGGCACCGTCTCCGGGAACCCGGCCACCGGCGACCAGCCGGCCGAGGGCGGGCTGATCGGCGCCGGACTGACCCTGACCGGTCCGGCCGGCTCGACCAAGACGATGACAACGTCAGACCCGCCGGGCTCGTACCGGTTCACCGGGGTGGCCCCGGGCGTGTACGTGCTGACCGGATCAATGTTCGGCCGGATCTCGTCGTCGGTCACGGTGGAGGTGGCCGCGGCCGGTCAGGCGACCGCCGACCTGACCCTGCTCAGTTCGGCGGACACCGAGCTGCCGGCGACCGCGCACATCCAGGGCCGGGTGACCGACTCGCGCACCGGCGGCGACATCACCTGCGACCGCGCGATCGACCCGACCGTGCCGTGCATCATCACCGCGTCCGTGAGCGTGCCGGCGATCGACCCGAACACCGGCCGGATCGACCCGAACCTGCCGCCGCAGATCGTGACGTCGCAGGCGAACCCGGGCGAGAACTACATCCTGCCGGCGCCCGACGATCCCGATCACCCCGGTCTGGTGCCCGGCCTGTACACGGTGACGATCACCGCCCCCGGCTACGAACCGGGCGACGTGTCGGTCCAGGTGCCGCAGGGTGTGACGATGTCCGCCGCGCCGGTCAGCCTGGTGCCGCTGAGCATGATCACCGGCCGGTTGACCACCCGGGTCGGCACCCCGACCCCGCCGACCTGCGTGGCCGTCGTCGCGTCCGGGGTGAAACCGCCGGACCGGTCGGCCGGCTGCGTGCCCGACCCGGGCGGGGTCAACTGCACGGTGGGCAACGACCCGTCGATCCGCTGCGGGCTGATCCAGGAGGACGGCACCTACCAGGTGCGCGGCCTCACCCACGGCGGCTACACCGTCGTCGTGCTGCCCACCGACCCGGAGTACATCGAACCGGCGCCGTTCAGCCTGACCATCGAGCTGGGCAGCGACGGCCGCTACGACCCGGTGCTGGACCGTCTCGGCCGGATTTCGGTGACGGTCCGGCAACCCGACCCGAAGACCGGCGAACTGGTGTTCGTCACCGGTGCCATCGTCCAGGCCGTCCAGGGCTCGACCGTCGTGGCCACCGGGACCTCGGATGCCAACGGTGCCGCGCTGCTGACCACCTTGCCCTCTGGGTCCTATCGGGTGCAGGCGTCCAAGGACGGGGCCAGCGCTGAAGTCAACGACCAAGTGGTTCAGTTGAACCACACGATCGTCGCGAGCCTGGCCATCATCAAGCCGCTCGGCGTCATCACCGCGAGGGTCCTGACCACGGATGGCATTTCGAATGCCGTGCCGGTGGTCGGAGCTACGATTTCGGTTACCGGCATCGTCGGCTACCAGGACCTGCAACCGGTCCAGGGCACCGCGACCCTGGTGACCGACGCCAACGGCTGCATCGCTATTACCCCGGTCGAAAGCACTGATCCGGTAGCACCACCCGGCGCCTGCCCGACCACGATCAACGACACCCGATCAATCAGACCGGCCAGCACCGGCTACTTCGTGGCGCGGCCGATCAGCTCGGTACAGGTCGATGCCACCGACAAGACGCAGGCGAGCCTAGTGGCCCAGATCAGCATCGAGGGAACGGACGTCTTCACGATCCCCGCGAGTGCCACCACGGTGCTACCCAAGCCATCTCCGGCCACCAACCTGGGATTGTTGACCCTGCCCGCGGGCGCAGCGAGGTCGACGGCGGTGCTCTCGTTGTTGTCGAAGCCGCCCGGCTCCGGCCAGGTCGGCGTGGTGGAAACGTCGGTGGGCACGCTGCAATGGACCGACTCCGCGGTTACCGGCACGAATCTGCTCTCGCCCGGACCCTATTCCGTTCAGGCCGTCCTGCAAGGCTTCACCTCGTTGCCGGCCAAGGGCGCCGCTATCAGCTGCCCGCTCGGCGCGGCCTGCAGCTACGTCGCCAATCCGACCGACCCGACATCGGTCGCCGACCCGCGCCTCCGGCTGGTCCGCAATCCGACCTTCACGGGCAGCGTCACCGTCCTGCCGACCGGTGCCTCCATCGCCAGTGCGACTTTCGCGGTCACTCCGCTGAACCAGAATCTGCCGCCGATCAAGCTGTCGCTCACCGGGAACGGGACCGGCCTGCAGTGGCAGGAGACCGGGGCTCCGCTGAATATCGTGACCCCGGGCGACTACAGCGTGGCGGTGTCGCTCCCCGGCTTCGAGAGCACCCCCATCACCTTCAGCTGCGCCGCGCCGACTCTGGGTACCGAGACGTGCGCGCTTCCTACGCTGGCGCTGACCCAGCTGTCGACCCCGACGATCATCGTCGGCAGCAACGGGCCGAACCTGCCGACCGGCGCGACGGTGCTGTTGACGGGCGGCTCGATCGGTAGCATCGGCCCGCTGAACACCCAGAACGTAAGCGGCCGGATCCAGGTGACGCTGCCGCCGCTCTCATCCTTGGACAACACCTACCAGATCACTGTTCGCGCACCGGGTTTCCAGACCAACGCAACGCCGAACCCGTCGAACACGATCAGTTGCTGGTCGGGCAATCCGGCGAGGCTCTCCTTTGCTCCGGGACCGACATCCTGCACTGTCACCCTCACCCAACTCGGTCGGATCAATGTGTCCACGTTGCAGGCCAATTCGAACGGACCGGCGAGCACGCTGCCCTCGGTGACGGTCACCGCCACCCCGCTGGCCGGCGGCGACCCCTGGACGGTGATCACCGGAACCGACGGGACAGCCCAGATCATCGGAAACCTGACCCGGGAGGGATTGGCGTTCGGCGAGTATCGGGTCAGCGTGAGCCTGACCGGGTACGCCGCCGATCCGCAGAATGTGACGATCGGGGCCGGCAGCCTGACGTTCTCGCTGCAGTTCGTCCTTCAGCTGCAGCCGGTCACGGTCAACCTGAGCATGCTCGACGCCGGTACCGCCGTGTTGCCGGCCGGTACCGTCCGCATGGTGGGCGACACCGCCACCCGCACCTGCGTGCTGGCCACCGACAACGCGACGTCGTGCACACCCGCTCAGCCGAATATCACCATCGCCAACCAGGTGATCAGCTTGGGGAACACCAAGCCGGGTGTTTATTCGGTGTCCTTCACCCCGGCGACCGGGAGCATCTACCAACCTGTCTCCGTTCAGGCCCTGGTCTCCCCGGGGGTCGATCCGCAGCCGTTGCAACTCAACCTGGCCCGCCGGTCCAGCAACCAGACCGGCGTGGTGCTCGGACCCGGTGGTGTGCCCATCGCCGGCGCCGAGGTCACCCTCCGGCAGAATGACGACGTCACCCAGGTCGCCAAAGACGTTCGGGGCGTGGATGTCCCACCCGACATCACGGATGCTGGCGGCACGTTCACCTTCACCGACCTGCCGGACGGCACCTACCGGATCATGGTCGACGCCTGCGGGTACGACCGGGTGATCGGGCCGGCGCTGACGGTCAACGCCTCGCTCGTGCCGCGGACGGCCGTGCTCCAGGTGACCCGTACCCTGCGGACGGTGACGATCACGGTGACCTCGACCGCCGGGGCGAACCTGACCGGCGCGGCGGCCAGCCTGCAGCCCGCCACCGGCGGGGATCCGCCGTCCTGCGCCCCGCCGGCGAACACCGCGCTCACCGGTCTCACCGTTGCGGCCGACGGCACCGTCAGTACCACCCAGCTGCCCACCGGCACCTGGAGCCTGGTCGTCACACCGGCCAACTCGCCGTTCGGTGCGGTCACCACCGACCCGTTCCTGGCCGACCAACCGCCCCGGGGAACGCCGGCGCTGCCGCCGAACACCGTGCCGACCGCCCCGCCGCTGAGCTTTGCGCGGGACGTCCGGCAGGCGGCGATGACGATGACGGCAACGTGGCCCGACGAGTGCTCCGACCCGCCGACGTCGGTCACCCTGGCCCTCACCCAGGGCGGCGGCAGCACCCAGAACCTGCCGGCGACGATCACGCCGGGCACCGGTAACTCCGGCACCGCGACGGTCACCGCGCTGGTGCCGGCGGGTTCGTACTCCTGGTCCATCACCGCCGGCACCTACACCGCCGACCCGGCGACCGGCACCTTCACCGTCCCCGCCACCGGGACCACCCCGGCCGTCGCCATTCCGGTCAACCTGCTGTCTCCCGGCGTCGGGGTCCGCCCGACCGTGACGGTGGACGGGACCGCACAGACCGGTGTCCCGGTCACCGCGACCCGGGGCGGCCAGACCGTGACCCCCGTCGCCGGGGTGCTGTGTGTCACCCCGGGCGGCGGTTGGACGTTCTCGGTCCGGTCGACGACGAACCCGACCATGCTGATCCCCGACCTGACCGGGGTGACCGTGACCCGGGCCGGTCCGAACCCGGTGGCGTTCACCGGGTTCACCCTGCGGCCCGGGGCCACGCTGGCCAGCGTCGACCGCCGGCCGCCGGACACCACCGCCCGGCCGGTCCCGCTGACCCTCACCCTCGCGGGGTCGACGGTGTGGTCGGATTCGGTGAGCATCCCGGCCGGCGCGAGCGCCGGCACCGGGCCGCTGCTGACCGTGGGGGCGGGCTCGTACACGCTGGCGGCCGCGGCCAGCGCCCCGTTCGGGGCCGGCTCGACCACCGGCATCGACCCGTCCCCCACCCACACCCCGACGGTCACGATGCCGTACACCGCCGTCACCCTCGGCGTGACCGCGTCGATCGCCGGGGCGGCATCGGCGGGCGCCACCATCACGCTGACCCCGGCCGCGGGCGGCTCACCCAAGCCCACCCCGGCGACCGGCCCGGTCGTCTTCGCCGACATCGACCCCGGCACTTACACGATCACCGCCACCCAGACCGTCGGGGCGACGCAATACCAGGGTGCGCTGACCGGGCAGGCCTTCACCGCGGGTCAGTCGCCGCTGCTGGATGTGCCGATGACGGCGGTGCCCCCACCAGGACCGTGATGCAGCCGATTGTTCCCCGGGTGGGTCGGGCCGGTGGGGGCTGCGGCATGATCGCGGGATGGCTGCTCGCTACCGCACTGTCGATGTCCCCGTCCGGGGTGGAGACCTCCGGGTCGGCATCTGGGAGCCGGAATCCGCCGCCGAGGATGCACCGACCGTGCTCGCGGTGCACGGCATTACCGCGTCACACCGGTCGTGGTTGTCGGTGGCCCGGCGGCTGTCCGACGTCCGGATTATCGCTCCCGACCTGCGCGGCCGCGGCCGGTCCAACGAGCTGCCCGGCCCGTTCGGGATCACCGGTCACGCCGACGATCTCGCCCGGGTGCTGGACCACCTGAACGTACCGTCGGCGATCGTCATGGGGCACTCGATGGGCGGCTTCGTCACCGTGGCCACGGTGCACCGGCACCGGGACCGGGTCGCCGGGGTGGTGCTGGTCGACGGCGGGTTGCCGCTGCCGATCCCGGAGGGCCTGGCGCCGGACGAGGTGACCGCGGCGATTCTGGGCCCGGTCCAGCGCCGGCTGACGATGACGTTCGCCGATCACGAGGCCTACCGCGACTTCTTCCGGGCCCACCCCGCGTTCACCGAATGGACCGACGCGACCACCGACTACATCGATTACGACCTGGTCGGTGAGCCCGGGAACTACCGCCCGGCCACCTCGTTCGAGGCCATGGCGGCCGACTCCCGTGCACAGCAGGACGGCGAGGACTGGCTCTTGCCCGGCCTGGCCGCGCTCCCGCCGGGCACGCCGTTCCTGCGCGCGCCGCGCGGCCTGCTCAATGAGGAACCGGGGCTGTTCCCGGCGCCCTGGGTAGCCCGGTGGGCCGCCGAGTTCCCGGCGCTGGATGTCCGAGAAGTGGCCGACACCAACCACTACACGCTGCTGTTCAACGAGGCCGGCACCGCCGCGATCGTGGACGCGCTGACTGCCGTCGTCCGCGGCTGACCTCTGCTATCCGCTGGTGCCCGAGCCGGGCCATTGGAGGTCGAATTCGACGACGGGGATCCAGGGCGGCGAGGCAGTCCGTCCCTGAGACCGGGACGTCGAGGTCGGCATCCAGGGCGGCGCGGTCGATGACCAGGGTGCGGAGACTGGTGGGTTCGGTGACCGGCTGCGATATCGGTGCCCGGTCGGGGTGGTGGTGGTGATGGTGCCGTCCCGCACCTGGGTGGCCCAACCCCGCAGATCCTTGGTCAGGTTGCATCGGGTGCAGCGACCGTGGCCGTTGCGCAGGTCGGTGACCCCGCCCCTCGCTACCGCCAGGGCGTGGTCGGCGTGCCGGATCGGCGACCCACACCACGGCGTGCGGCACACCTGATCCCGCACCGTCAGGAACATCCGCGCCGCGGCCGGGAAGTCCCGCCGGCGGGCGTCCGTCCCGGCCAGTTCACCGCTGACCGGGTCGGTGAACAACCGCCGCACCCACACCCTGGTCTTCTCATCCGCGCGGACCAGGTCCCGGGCGAGCGGCGCCGGGATCGGCCCGGCTCCGATGAGGTGGGCGGGTTCGTCGTCGGCGTCGGCCAGGGTCCGGTCGGCATCACCAGGTGCACCTGCACCCCGGGTACCTGGGGTGCCCCGTCTGCGGGGGTGAGCACGCGGCGCACGCTCGTCGACCCGAGCTTGCGAGGGCGCGAATCCATCACCAGGTGCACCTGCACCCCGGGTACCTGGGGTGCCCCGTCTGCGGGGGTGAGCACGCGGCGCACGCTCGTCGACCCGAGCTTGCGAGGGCGCGAATCCAGCGCTGTGTCGGCCATGATCTGCCCCTTCGACCGGTGCTCGTCCACGTCGACCGCACCGGTCATCGCGGTGCGATGCAACTCCCCGAACACCGCGCACCCGTCCTTGACCGGCAGCAACGCGGTCAGGTACGTCATGCAGTCCGGCGCCGACCGGATGCTCACCCGCCGGTCCACCGCCGCCTTCGCCGCCCGCTCGGCCGCACCGTACGGGTCCAGACGCTGCGCCCACGCCCGCGCCTCCCGCTCGGTGCGGGCATCACCCCACCCGGCCAGCTCGCCGGCGATCGCCTGATCGACCTCGGCGCGCTGCTGCACCGGCAGGTGCGCGGATTCCCGGGCAATGATCGTGGCCCGCCACTCACTGGCGTCACCGGCCGCCAGCACGGCCAGCACCCCGGGCATCTCGTGCACCAGGGTGCGGGCCAACCCGACATGCCGGTTCCCCTTGTGCGCACTGTCCCGCCGGGCCAACCCGACCTGACCGCACACCGACCGGCTGATCTCGGCCGACTTCGCACCCGCCGCCATCAACCGGGCCCGCTGCGACCCGGCGAACGCGTCCGTCACCCGCGCCTGCCGGGCGAACGCCGCCGACTTCACCCGCTCCAACGCGGTCAGCTCATCGATCCGCTCCGCGTCGGTCAACTCGTCCAGGCCCGCCGCGGCCAAGGCCGCGACGAACGCAGCGGCGGCCTCGACGATCGATGACATGCGATCGATGCTACCTCACAGAACGATCGTGCGCCACGTGTTCTTGCACGTAAAAGATCAGATTCGAACATACCAACCAGGCAGGAACCTAGCTGAACTTGGCGCCCGTAGAGTGCCGGGGTGATGCCTCGGTCACCTCGGGACGGAGGAGGCGCCCGTGATCTGAATGCGCTCGCTGAAGCGGTCGAGGCGGTCGGTTCGTTGGTAGCCGGTCGGACATCACTGCCGCTCCCGAATGATCCGGGCCACCACCCGGTTCAGCGCCTGCGCGACCACTCGCACCGAACGGCGCCGCAGGTTCTCCGGGCGGGTGAGCAGGTCGATGGTGCGGCTGGCGCCGATTCCGGCCAGCGGACGGAGCACGATGGTGCCCGCCGGGGCCAGCGGCGAGGTGTAGCGGGGGACCAACCCGATGGCGTGGCCGGCGGCGACGATCGAGTTCAACGTGCCGTAGTCGTTGATCCGGTGGACCACGGTCAGCTGCCGGCTGGCCACCGCGGCGATCGCGTCGAGCAGGTCGTCGGGGGAGTAGCCGCCGCGGGTGGTGACCCAGCGCTCGCCGGCCACCTGTTCGGCGGTGAGTTCCGCGCAGCCGGCCAGCGGATGGTCGACCGGTAGGGCCACGTCCAGCGGCTCCCGGACGAGCGTGATGGTGCGCAGGCCCGCCGCCGGCCAGGCCGGGCTGTAGTCCAGCCGGTGGGCGATCACCAGGTCGTACCGGGCGGTCAGCCCGGGAAAGTCCTGCCGGGGCACGTCCTCGTCGGTCAGCCGGATGTCGGGGGCCGTCGGTAGCCGGGCCAGTTCCTGCAGCAGCAGGCCGAACAGGGACTGCCCGGCGCTGTGGAAGCCGCTGACCGAGACGGTTCCGCCGGCCGACTGTTCGAAGTTCTCCACCGCG
Organism: Nakamurella sp.; assembly: GCA_044223435.1. Classification (GTDB taxonomy): domain Bacteria; phylum Actinomycetota; class Actinomycetes; order Mycobacteriales; family Nakamurellaceae; genus Nakamurella. The sequence continues at coordinate 8,593 of JBGALY010000012.1, read as the reverse complement.
GTGCGAGCGGCCGCCATCGCGTCGATCACCTCGGCACCCGCGTCGGCCAGCACCTGACCGGCATCGGTCAGCGCCAGCGTCCGGCCACGCTTGCACGTGAGGGGCGTGCCGATGCTGCGTTGCAGCGCGGTCAGGTGCTGGGAGACCGCCGAAGGGGAGACGTTCAGCACCTTGGCGACCGCCGAAACGCTGCCCAGAGCGCCGAGTTCACGCAGGATCTGCAGCTGATGCACTTCCATGTGGGAAACCTATCGGTGAAGCATGTACTAAAGCAATGACGAAGAAAGAGCTGGTTGCTCTTCATGGTTACCGGGCCATCTACTTGTCCGCATGAAGGCACTGTTCAAAGCCGAACGGGCTCCGGGGTTCGAGCTGACCGAGCGTCCCGACCCCACTGCCGGACCCGGCGACGTCATCGTCCGGGTCTTGCGCACCGGCATCTGCGGCACCGACCTGCACATCCAACGTTGGGACGACTGGGCCGATTCGATGGTCAACGCCCCCCTGATCCCTGGCCACGAATTCTTCGGCGAGATCGTCGAGATCGGTTCCGACGTGAGCGATGTCGCCGTCGGCGACCGGGTCTCCGGCGAGGGCCACATCGTCTGCGGCTCCTGCCGCAACTGCCGGGCCGGGCGGGGGCACATGTGCATCCGCACGATCAGCGTCGGCGTCCAGCGCGACGGTGCGTTCGCCGAGTACGTCGCCGTCCCGGCGAGCAACGTCTGGGTGCACCACGCGCACATCGATCCCGACCTCGGGGCCATTTTCGATCCCTTCGGCAACGCCGTGCACACCGCCTTGTCCTTCCCCCTGGTCGGCGAGGACGTCCTGGTCAGCGGGTGCGGGCCGATCGGGTTGATGGCCATTGCCGTCGCCCGGCACGCGGGCGCCCGGTTCGTCGTCGCGACCGACGTGAGCGCAACGCGGTTGGACCTGGCCCGCAAGATGGGCGCCGACGAGGTGATCGACGTTGCCCACCAGCCGATCTCGGACGCGCAACGCTCGCTGGGCATGCGCGAGGGCTTCGACGTCGGCTTCGAGATGAGCGGCGCGCCGGCCGCGCTGCAGTCGATGATCGAGAACCTCAACCACGGTGGCCGGGTGGCCATTCTCGGCCTGCCCGCCCAGCCGTTCGCGATCGACTGGGCCAAGGTCGTCACGCACATGCTCACCCTCAAGGGCATCTACGGACGCGAGATGTACGAGACGTGGAACGCCATGGGCGCCATGATCCAGTCCAGCCCGGCGCTGCGGGAAGCGATCACCTCGGTCATCACCCACCGCATCCCGGCCCGCGACTGGGAGCAGGGATTCGCCGCCGCGGCCGCCGCCGGCACCGGCAAGATCGTCCTCGACTGGTCGGAGGTCTGACCCATGTACGGAGCACTGCAGCAGCACATCACCGCCGAGCTCGACGGCATCCGTGAGGCCGGCCTGACCAAGCGGGAGCGGCCGATCGCCGGCCCGCAGGGCACCGAGATCGTCGCCGACGGTCAATCGGTGCTGAACTTCTGCGCCAACAACTACCTCGGCCTGGCCGACGACCCCCGGCTGCTGTCCGCCGCCCGGGCCTCACTCGACGAGTGGGGCTACGGGCTGGCCAGCGTCCGCTTCATCTGCGGCACTCAGACGCAGCACCGGGAGCTGGAACGCCGGCTGGCCGGCTTCCTGGGCACCCAGGAGGCCATCCTGTTCCCGTCCTGTTTCGACGCCAACGGCGGCGTCTTCGAAACCCTTTTCGGGGCCGAGGATGCCATCATCTCCGATGCGCTGAACCACGCCTCGATCATCGACGGCATCCGGTTGTCCAAAGCCCGCCGGCTGCGCTACCGCAACCGCGACATGGCCGACCTGGAGGAGCAGCTGCGCGCCGCGCAGGATGCCCGGTTCCGGATCGTGGTCACCGATGGCGTCTTCTCGATGGACGGGTACATCGCGCCGCTGGCGCAGATCTGCGACCTGGCCGAGCGGTACGACGCGCTGGTCTTCGTCGACGACTCGCACGCCGTCGGCTTCGTCGGCGAGAACGGCCGGGGCACCCCCGAACTGTGCGGCGTCGAGGGCCGGATCGACATCTACACCGGCACGTTCGGCAAGGCCCTGGGCGGCGCCTCCGGCGGCTACGTCGCCGCGCACGGCGAGATCGTCGAGCTGCTGCGGCAGCGGGCCCGGCCGTACCTGTTCTCCAACACCCTGGCCCCGGCCATGGTCGCCGGCACGCTGGCCGCGCTGGATCTGGTGGCCGGCTCCAACGAGCTGCGCAAGCGGCTGCAGGAGAACGCGGCCCAGTTCCGCGCCGGGATGGCCGCGCGCGGCTTCGACCTGCTGCCCGGCGAGCACCCGATCGTCCCGGTCATGTTCGGTGACGCCGCGCTGACCGCCCGGATCGCCGACGAGATGCAGCGCCAGGGCATCTATGTCACCGCGTTCAGCTTCCCGGTGGTGCCGCGGGGTGCAGCCCGCATCCGGGTGCAGCTGTCGGCCGCGCACACCCCCGAGCAGATCGACCGGTGCGTCGCGGCCTTCGTCGCCGCGCGCGACCTGGCCGCCTGACCTCCCTCGGGGCCCCGAACCCCACCGAACCCACCGAACCCTGCAGACACCCGAACGGCGAGGCGATGAACGACGCGGCGATGCACGTCCTGCGGGTCACCGACCTGTCCGGGGTGCTGGCCAACGCCCTGCTCGGCGGGGCGCTGGCCCGGGCCCGCGGGTTCGACCTGGTCGGCTTCGCGGTGCTGGCCGTGGTGTCCGGCCTCGGCGGCGGCATCATCCGCGACATCCTGCTGCAGAAGGGCACTCCGGTCGCCCTGGTCGACCACACCTACGTGCTCACCGCGCTGGTCGGCGCCGCGGTCGCCTTCCTGGTGCCGATCCGCGGCCGGGCCTGGGAACGCTCGTTCCCGGTGCTCGACGCGCTGGCCCTGGGCTGCTGGGCCGCGGCCGGCGCGCAGAAAGCGCTGAGCCTGGGCCTGGAATGGCCCGCCGCCATCGCCCTGGGGGCGATCACGGCGGCCGGCGGTGGGGTCGTCCGCGACGTGCTGCTGCGTCAGGTGCCGGCCGTCTTCGGCGGCAACACCCTGTACGTCACCCCGGCGCTGCTGGCCGCAGCGACGGTGGTGCTGTTCCACGTCTCCGGTCAGGTCACCGTCGGCCTGCTGGTCGCCACCGGGGTCGGGGCCGGACTGACCCTGCTGTCCCACCATCAGGGGTGGCGGCTGCCCGCCCCACCCGCCTGGTCCGCCCCGGTCCGGTTCGGCCGGTCCCGCCCGGCCGAACCCGCCCGCGACGAGGGCTGACGCCGGCTCGCCCGTCCGGTTCCCCGTTTCACCCCTGCATTCCGTCCCCTCCTGCCCCTGTGCGCTGCCCTGCCCGGTCCGGGCCGGGCCTCACCCCGAAAGGCGCTCCGATGCCCCAGTCCGCGGCCGAAGAAGCCCGCACCGTCAGCCAGCACGTCAACCATCCCGGACCGGACGACCCGGTCCTGAAGGAAGAGTTCATCGCCGAGAACGCCGGCTACCACAAGAGTCTGTCCAAGCGGCAGATCCAGATGATCGGCATCGGCGGCGCGATCGGCACCGGCCTGTTCCTGGGCGCCGGCGGCCGGCTGCACGCCGCCGGCCCCGGCCTGGTCCTGGTCTACGCCGTGTGCGGGTTCTTCGCCTTCCTGATCATGCGGGCGCTGGGCGAGCTGATCCTGCACCGCCCGTCGTCGGGTTCGTTCGTTTCCTACGCCCGCGAGTTCTTCGGTGAGAAAGCCGCTTTCGCCGTCGGCTGGCTCTACTGGTTGAACTGGGCGGTCATCGCCGTCGTCGACACCACGGCCGTCGCGCTCTACATGAACTTCTTCAAGAAGTACATCGCGGCCATGGGGGCGGTGCCCCAATGGTTGTGGGCGCTGCTGGCGCTGATCCTGGTCGTCGGCATGAACCTGATCTCGGTCAAGGTGTTCGGTGAGATGGAGTTCTGGTTCGCGCTGATCAAGGTCGTCGCGCTCGTCGCCTTCCTGCTCATCGGCACCTACTTCGTCATCTTCGGCACCCCACTCGAAGGCCATGATCCCGGCTTCAGTCTCATTTCCGACAACGGAGGCTGGTTCCCCAACGGGATCCTGCCGCTGCTGATCGTCACCCAGGGCGTGGTTTTCGCCTACGGCTCGATCGAACTCGTCGGCACCGCCGCCGGTGAGACCAAGAACCCCGAGAAGGTCATGCCGCGCACCATCAACGCGGTCATCTTCCGGATCGCCATCTTCTACGTCGGCTCGGTGCTGCTGCTCTCGCTCCTGCTGCCGTACACCGCCTACCAGGCCGGCGAGAGCCCGTTCGTCACTTTCTTCGGCTCCATCGGCGTCCAGGGCGTCGACGCGATCATGAACCTGGTTGTGCTGACCGCCGCGCTGTCCTCGCTCAACGCCGGCATGTACTCCACCGGGCGCATCGTGCACTCGCTGGCCGCGGCCGGCAGCGCCCCCCGCTGGACCGGGCGGATGACCAAGTCCGGTGTTCCGTTCGGCGGCATCCTGCTCACCGGCGTGGTCGCCCTGCTGGGCGTCGGGCTCAACGCCGTCGTCCCCGAGCAGGCCTTCGAGATCGTGCTCAACGTCTGCTCGCTGTGCCTGATCGCCGCCTGGATGGCCATCGTCGCCTGCCAGCTGCGGCTGTGGCAGTGGGCGCGGCAGGGCAAGCTGCAGCGGCCGTCGTTCAAGATGTTCGGCGCGCCGTACACCGGCCTGCTCACCGCGCTGTTCCTGGTCGGCATCCTCGTGCTGATCGCGCTGGACTACCCGGTCGGCACCGCCACCTGCGGACTGTTCCTGCTGGTCATCCCGATGCTGGTCGGCGGCTGGTTCCTGGTCCGCAAGCGGGTCATGGCGCTGGCCGCCGAGCGGTCCGAGCACGCGTCGGCATCGACGGCCGGGGGCGACGGCCCGACGACCACGGCCGTCGGCTGACCATGACCGGCGTCGCGGCGGGGGAGGAGTGCGGGCTGCCGGCGCCGCTCACCGACCACTGGGACTGGCAGGCCGACGCGGCCTGCCGGGGGATGGACAGCGACGTGTTCTTCCACCCGCCGAACGAGCGGGCCCGCGGCCGCCGCCGGCGGGTCGCCGCGGCCCGGGCGGTCTGCCAGAGTTGCCCGGTGATCCGATCGTGCCTGGCGCATGCCCTCGCCGCCCCCGAGCCGTACGGCATCTGGGGTGGCCTGTCCGAGGAGGAGCGCGCCGCGCGGCTCGGCCGGGAGTCGTTGCGGTACCCGGCCCGCCGCGCCGAGCCGGCCGCGGCCGGCCGCGCCCCGGCCGGCGGTCCCCGAGCCGCCGGTCCCTGATTCCCGATCCCCGCCGCCCGCCCGTAACCGCCCCTGCCAGGTCCCGACCGGTCCGAGGAGAATGTCGTCATGATCAGCGTTTTCGATTTGTTCAGCGTCGGGATCGGCCCGTCCAGCTCGCACACGGTCGGGCCGATGCGGGCCGCGCTGATGTTCACCGACGAACTGGCCGCGACCGGGACCGATCCGGCCCGGGTGCGGGTGGAGCTGTTCGGCTCGCTCGGCGCCACCGGGCATGGGCACGGCACGGTGAAGGCGGTCATTCTCGGTCTGCTGGGCTACGCACCGGAGACGGTCGACCCCCGGGCGACCGGGTCCGCGGTGCAGGCCGTCTACGACGGCCGCACGCTGCGGCTGCCCACGGGTTCGGTGCTGGAGTTCGATCCGGACACCGACATCGTGCTGCATCGGCGCAAGCGCCTGGACTTCCACACCAACGGCATGCGGCTGTTCGCCGACGCCGCCGACGGCTCGTCGCTGCTGGTCCGGACGTACTTCTCGGTCGGCGGCGGGTTCGTCCTGGGCGAGGACGAGGCCGGCCGGCCGGCGGTCGTCGCCGACGCGACGCCGGTGCCGTACCCGTTCCGCACCGGCGCCGAGCTGCTGGCCCACACCCGGGCCACCGGCCGATCGATCAGCTGGGTGATGCTGCAGAACGAGCTGGTGCTGCGCAGCGAGGAGGAGGTCCGGGCCGGGCTACTGCAGATCTGGGCGGTGATGCGGGAATGCGTGGAGAACGGCGTCCGGGAAACCGGCGTCCTGCCCGGTGGCCTGAAGGTGCGCCGCCGCGCGCACACCCTGCACGAGCAGCTGATGGGGGCCGGTGAGTCGGCCGACCCCTTGCACGCGATGGAGTGGATCACACTGTTCGCGCTGGCGGTCAACGAGGAGAACGCCGCCGGCGGCCGCGTGGTGACCGCGCCGACCAACGGCGCGGCCGGCATCGTGCCGGCCGTGCTGCACTACTGGACCCGGTTCGTCGCCGGCCCGTCCGAGGTGGAGCAGGCCGACGGGGTGGTCCGGTTCCTGCTGGCCGCGGCGGCCATCGGCATCCTGTTCAAGGAGGGCGCCTCCATCTCCGGCGCGGAGGTCGGCTGCCAGGGCGAGGTCGGCTCGGCCTGCTCCATGGCGGCCGGCGGGTTGGCCGAGGTGCTGGGCGGCACCCCCGAGCACGTGGAGAACGCCGCGGAGATCGGCATCGAGCACAACCTCGGCCTGACCTGCGATCCGGTGGGCGGGTTGGTGCAGATCCCGTGCATCGAACGCAACGCGGTCGCCTCGGTCAAGGCGGTGACCGCCGCGCGGATGGCCATCCTGGGCGACGGGCAGCACCACGTCTCGCTGGACAAGGCGATCAAGACGATGCGGGAGACCGGGGCGGACATGAGCGTGAAGTACAAGGAGACCGCCCGCGGTGGGCTGGCCCTGCACGTCATCCCGGTCAACATCGTCGAATGCTGACCACGGCACACGGTGGACACCGAACCGTCTCGCTCGGTCGCCGGACCGAGTCATCGACACGGTTCGGCGCTGACCACTGCACTCAGGCCGTACTCGCAGTCGTCGACCGGTCGAGGAACGAAGACGCCGGCACCGGTATTGCTCCCGGCGTGATGTGCTTTCGACCAGCCGGCGCCGGGTACCGCAAGTTACCTACTCCCAGGATGGCTGCCCGTTCCTCTTCGGACAGGCCGCCCCAGATCCCGTAAGGCTCCCGAGTTTGCAGGGCGTAACGGCGACATTCCTCCAGGACGGGGCAGTCATTGCAGATCGCCTTGGCCTGGTCGATGCGTCGTTGCTTCTGCCCGCGTCGTTCCCGAGCGGGGTGAAAGAACAACTCCACCTCCATGCCACGACAGGTGGCCGCCAACTGCCAATTCCATTCCTCGGAGACGGGCACCGGAAGTTGAGCGGGCCGGTCCATCACGGTGCGGGACTGGCGGACCTGCCCGGTCGGCTTGGCGGGTGAGTGAGAGCGTTCCGTTCGTGGCAAGGGGGCCGGTGCAAGAACGGCTGTTTCGCACCTTGTCATCACCATATTGGTCCATCCTGGGTATTCGGTCGATGGGGGGTCGCGGGATTTGCCGGGCGGTTTCCGCCGGCGGGGGGACGATCCCGGCGGACGGGGCCGAGCCGGCCGCGATCAGCGTCGAATGAATCGGGACCGGTTGACCTCAAGCGATTGTCGAGATCGTGCGCGGAAGCGGTGCGCGGGTCGGCCGGCTTCAGCGCACGATGAGCACGGACAGGGTTCGGGGGCCGTGCACTCCTTCGACGCGTTCGAGTTCGATGTCGCTGGTGGCGGAGGGCCCGGCGATCATGGTGAGTGGTTTGATCGGGTCGAGGCGGGTGATGGCTTCGGGGACGGTGTGCACGATTTGGTGGGCGTGCAGGACGACGAGGTGGAAGTCGGGGACCAGGGTGATGGCGCGGCGTCCTTGGCCGGGGCCGCCGTCGAGGGTGATGGTGCCGGACAGGGCGATGGCGACGGTGGCGGTGGTCAGGACGGCGTCGATCCGGTCCAGCTCGTTCGGGGTGAGCACGGTGGGGTGGCCGTCGGTGGTGACGGTCCGGCCGGTGCGGCCGGCGGCCGCGGTCAGGTCGGGGTTCAGGTCGGGGGCGACGACGACGGATCGTTGCCCGGTCAGGGCGGTGTCGATCGCGTCGCCGAGTTCGGCCGGTGACACCTCGTGCACCTGGGCCTTGTAGTCGACGAGCCGGTCGACCATCAGTTCGATGGCGGGGCCGCTGCCCGGCGGGTGGGCGCCGGTGCGGATGTAGTCGCGGGGAATGGGCGGCGGTGCCCCGGTATCGGCGGTCAGGGCGGCGCGGATGCGGCCCAGCACGGCGTCGCGGCTGCTCATGCCGGGTCTCCTGTCTGGTCGGTGGTCGGGTGGGTGTCCTTCCACCATTGCCGGAACGTCTGTTTGGGGGGTGCGGGCAGGTCCTTGGTGCGGGTCCAGGCGGATCCGGGGAAGGGCAGGTGTTTGATCTTCCTGTCCGGTCCGGCGACGAGTCGCCCGGCGGCCAGGCCCTTTTCGACGGTGCGGAACCGGGTGGGGTTGCTCATCACCCAGGCGGCGGCCTTCATCGCGGCGTCCCACCCGCCCGGGATCGTCCGGCCGCGGTCGGCGTCGACGGCGCGGCCGCGCAGTTCGACCAGCAGGTCGGGGATGGGGATCTTGACCGGGCACACGTCGTAGCAGGCGCCGCACAGCGAGGAGGCGTAGGGCAGGGTGGAGTTGGGGTCGTCGTGGCCGTG